>NZ_JBVJPV010000003.1:151669-337320 GCF_055609245.1 Streptomyces sp. NPDC036813
GAGTTACAACTTTCTTCACGGGTTCAAGGCGGCTCGCTCCGCTCCCCGCGCGCGGCCCGGCCCCCGGCCGGGCCTGCGCTCCTGTCTCCGCCCCGCTCCAGCCCGGCCGGCGCCCGTGCCGCGCTCTTGGCGATCAGCCACCTGACGTCAGAGAAGGGGTACGTCGTGGCTGAGGCGGTCGGCTCCACGGCTTTAGGCAGCCACTTTGGCGCGAGCCTCGCAGATCATGGCCCCAACGTCGTGCTTTGCCGGGCAGGTCCACAGACTGCCCGACGCGCCGGAAGCTTACGGGGCCATGATCACTCGCGCCAAAGCAGCTCCAGCCCAAAGCCGCTCCACCGACCGCGCCTTACTCTGCTGCAGCACTCCAGTCCACCATAAAGATCTACAGAAGCAGCGTTTGATGATCTTCAATGGCCTTGACTGAATCCCTTACGACTTCGAGCGGCGCTCCTTCGAGGAAGCGGACAGCCGAGAGCGCACAATAACTGCTATCCATCTCCATAGATAGCCACCGGCGCCCGAGCGACTCAGCCGCACGTCCGGTCGTGTTGGATCCACTAAAAAAATCGACGACTAGATCACCAGGATCAGTCAACATCTCTATGAAAAAACTCGGCAACTTCACAGGGAACCGAGCTGGATGCCCCGGCCTACCCAATTCCTTCAGAGTCCGCAAGTAGATGTCATTGGACTGCGAGTTAGGGATCGCCAAAAGGTTCGAAGGGATAGCGCCGCCGTTATCCTTACCGAAGCCTTCACCGATCTCATGCTCAGAATGCCGCAGCTTCGGCCTGTAATATTTAGCAGGATCCTTCAAAAGCCGCTTCATTGAATCCGAATACGGCACGAGAACACGCCGAACGTCAGCCTTAGGGCTATCCGTCTTGGAAAGCCACCAAACGGTATTGACTGAATCCTTGGCTCGAATCTTGCGCTTATTTACCCACTCAATCGGAGAAGGCAACTTGGCGGGATTATGCCAGTAGAACTCCTCAGCGAGTCGATAATCTAGATCATCGACGAACGACAACAAGGCGCGGAACTGATGCAGCGAACGCACCGGCCGCCCGCTCTGATATGCGCCGCCGATATCAATGACGAGACTTCCGGTTGGCTTCAGAGCATCTCGCGCTAGCTTTACGAAATCCGTCAGCCAATTAACATAGTTCTGCTGCTCTTCATTGCCATAGGCTTTCTTGCGCAGCAGAGGAAACGGCGGACTGGTAACGAACAGGTCTACGCTCTCTGCTGGCAGCTCCGCCAATAGTTCCAAGCTGTCTCCGCACACCTGCTCGCCCAGTTGGGTTGTGTAGCAGACACGCCCAGAGCCCAGCAGCTCACCTGGTCGCACCGTTAGATCTCCCCTTGCTCATCGTACAGCAACCCTACAGGCAGCCTCTAGGACAGATGGAACTTCGCCTCCTCAGGGGCTGCAAGTTGAGCCTGCGCTTGACCGTAGGGATCGCAGCTGTTACGTCTTCACCTGGGGACACTTGCGACAAGCCGCGGGCACAGGGGGGAAGCTGATCGTGCATCAGGAGTGGCTGCACATGGATGATGACGACTTCTATCGTCTACCGGTGCCGGCCACGAGCCGCAACAGCGCCTACTTCGGCAAGGCACTAGCGAGGGCACTGCGGGACCATCTGAGCGTTGTACCCACAGAGGAAGCTCTTCGTACGAAACCGCTACTCCTGCGATTGAAGCCGCCGTTGCCACTTAGGCTTCGTGTCTACATATTCCGAGCCACTCAGCACATATCCGAACGCCAGGAAGGCGCCTTTCGGGTACAGCTAACGACAAAAACTAACCCTCTCGCAGGAGACTTCCCCAAGCCACGCTACAAATTCGAGCGTACGGACAATGTCCGATGCATGTTGATCGGCTACAACCCAGAACTTCGTACATTCATCATCTGGGATGCCGATCTGCACGACGCAACGGGTTTCACCTATTCAAGCGGCGTACAAGCACCGCCCGGGGTCGTCTTCAAAGCGCTGGCCGCTGGAATTGCAGAATCCAAGCGCACTCTGAAGCGATCGCCACGTGCAGAGACGATCATAGCAGCCAGACCCGAGCGGTTGGCAGAGGCTATTGAGCGCCGAGTTGATCTAAGTATCGAAGCTCTTCTGGGCGAGGTGATTCCCGGATGCTGACAGAACTAGGCAACATCAAGACGGACTACGCAAGCGATTCGGACGATATCGCCGATGAATTTTACAACCCCTGTCTACGGCATTCAGTACAGTACGACCGCATCACAGGGTACTTCAGCTCAAGCGTGTTTCATCTTACCTGGCGCGCCTTGAGTACCTTTGTGCTCCAGAACGACGGGAAGATGCGGCTCCTGTGCTCACCCAGACTCTCGGAAAAGGATGCGGAGGGGTTGCTGTTCGGGTACACAGCCAGAAATGACGAGTCGCTGGCGTCGCAACTCTGTGCAGAACTGCGTGAAATGCTTGATTCTCCCCTCTCTGACACGGCTCGACTATTCGCTGCCCTAATTGCGGATGGTCGGATCGACGTGAAGCTAGCTCAAGTGGCAGAAAAGGCCAACGCGCAGACGAAACGCATGTTTCACGATAAGGTGGGACTTTTCTGTGACAGTAGCGGAAATATTGTGGGATTCCGCGGCTCGATGAATGAGACTTTCCTTGGGCTATCTCCGCAAGGCAACGTTGAATCGATCGACGTTTGGCCTTCGTGGGAGGGAGGTCGCGATGCGGAGCGAGTAGCCAACGCCAGAGCGCGCTTTGATCGCGTGTGGTCTGGGGACATCCGCGGAGTCACGGTAGTCAATCTGCCCGGTCCGGTACTTGAGGAGGCCAGAAGAATCGCCTCAGGCTCTACGATCGAGCATCTGTTTGACCGTGTGATTAAGGAGGCGCAGAAGGCGACTGAAGCAAGTCGCCCGCCATCCGTTGGGGGAATCCAGCTACGTAGCCACCAGTTGAGAGCGGCCAGCACTTGGCAGCAGAATGGCATGCGTGGACTTCTGAGCCATGCAACGGGTTCAGGAAAGACCATCACTGGGCTCTACTGTGCACAGCAGATGCTCGCCAAGGGCCTGGTCCCTGTGTTTGTTGTGCCCTCTACGCTTCTTCTTGAGCAGTGGGCTCGGCAAGTGAAAGAACTCCTTGGCTGTCGTGTTGTTCTTTGCGGCGCCGGCAACACGCGGTGGTCGTCCGATGGGCTAGTGCGTGCTGCACTAGAGCAACAGAATTCCGCAATTCCGTATGCGATTGTCACTGTACTCAATACGGCCGTGACACCAGCTTTCCGAGGTCAGGTCAGGCCAGTCGCTAGACGCGTCGGACTAATCGCTGACGAAGCTCACCGTTTGGGCAGCCCAAATGCACTAGGTGTTCTAGATTGGTTGAATGCATCCGCCCGGCTGGGTTTGAGCGCCACTCCCGAAAGGGCAAACGACCTAACCGGGACTCACAGCCTACTAGACTATTTTGGCGGCATCGTCGATCGGTACTCTTTGGCTGACGCTCTAGAAGACAAGGTGCTTACTCCCTACGTCTACGAACCGAGCTGGGTGTCACTCGACGAGCAGGAACAGCAAGCTTGGGACCGCCTCACGTCCCAAATCCGTCGGCTCTATGCGATGGACAAGAGAGATGGAAGCTCCAGCGAGCAAGCAACTCGAATAAAGATGAAGTTGATTGAGCGCGCTCGCATCGCAAAAGGTGCCTCGGCGAAGGTGTCCGCAGCGGCGGATATCGTTTCGACTAATTTCAGGCAAGGCCAGAAGTGGCTTGTTTATTGTGACAATCAAGAGCAACTGAAGAGCATGCAAACCGCTCTAGCGGATCGCGGGTTGCCGGCGATGGAGTACCACCGCCAGATGGCTGGTAGCCCAGATCTGACACTCAAGCTCTTTGACATGAATGGCGGCGTGATCGTTGCCATTAAGTGCCTGGATGAGGGCGTAGATATACCATCGGCATCACACGCCCTGATTCTAGCCTCCTCCCGGAATCCACGAGAGTACATTCAGAGGCGCGGGCGCGTTCTGCGAAAGTCGCCGGGAAAGACGTTCGCTTACGTGTATGACGTCCTCGTCCTTCCAGACACGTACGATTCCAGCGACCCTACAGCCTCGCTGACATTCGCAGAAATCGCACGCGCTCTCCAGTTCGCAGAATGGAGCTCAAGTCGGAGATCCGTATCACGATTGGAGCAGAAGTGTGTTGACCTCGGTCTTCCGCTAGAGCGTCTGGATGAAATGCGTAACAGCGGCCTGGAGTCGGACGGAGTAGACGAATGACCAACACTGTCGAAGAGAAGGAAGTTCGCGAATCTGCGAGCCTCTTCGCCACGGTGGAAGAGATCCGTGCAGCTGGCTACCCACACCTTGATCAACAGTTGGTCGCTGAGATTTTGAGCGTACAGCGCAAATTCGTTGAGGATCGGGTCGAGGCGACTAGGCGGACCAGCCAAGTCATTAACCGGTGGGTCTCAGAGCAGTTGCAGCATGAAGGGCGCTCCTAATGCTTTCATATCGTCGGCTCACGATCGAAGACTTCGGCCCATACCGGGGACGGCAAATCGTCGACTTCCCTCGCGAACGCGGTGTCTACATCATCTCGGGTCTCAACGGGCGAGGGAAGACCAAGCTACATAACGCCTTCCGTTATGCGCTCTACGGGCAGATCATGGGCAGGTCTGGCCCCCTGAGCGCGGCAGACTTCGCCAACAGCGAGGCACGCAAGGAGGCCGGCGGATACGGTTCTTTCTCGACTGTCCTAGAATTCACACACTCCGGCGTCCCGTACCGTCTGACTCGCAAGTACGACGAACGACGCCAGCCGAACGTGAGTGTCTTCCTGGAACGAGACAACGTAGCGTTGTCCGCTTCTCAGGCCGACAAGGTGCTGCAGCAGATCGCACCGGTTTCAGTTAGCCGATTTTTCCTCTTCGACGGCGAGTTGCTTCGCGACTATGAAAATCTACTTGACGCAGAGAACGACGAGGGTAAGAAGCTAGAGGATGCGATCGAGCGCGTCCTCGGTATTCCGATTGTTGCCAACGCACTCGCCGACGTAGAGGAAGTCCGCACTCAGGCAAATAAGCGGGTGGCTGAACAGGCAAGCGCTGATGCCAAGACACGGGACCTAGGCGCCGCCCTAACCGAGGCCGGCGATCTCCGCGCTGAGATGGTGCGCGATCGGGAAGGTGTACGCGAAGCTAGGGACAGAACCGAACAGAGGATTGAAGAGATTTCGGCTGATCTCCGTGCTCAGCCACGCGCAGAAAACATCCTAGCTCAGATTGACAGCTTCTCTCAGCAAGCTGCGACGGCTAAACAGCAAAAGCAGCAGGCCTGGCAGTCGCTCTTGGATCTCTCCGGCGAACTTTGGCAGGCAGTCCTAGCTGGACCTGCTCGCGCGCAGAGGGCGGCGCTTCAGGAAGAGGTCGAGCGCTTGGAATCAGAGCTGCGGAAAGCCTCCGCCGATGCTCGCGACTACGCTTACCTGCAAAGTCACGAACATTGCCCTGTGTGTCGCAGAGACCTCGATGAAACAGCTCGCACTGAGATTCTGCGGCACATCGAGAGTAACGACTCCGCTCCAGGCCAGGAGCACCTTGCCGATCAAGTTGCTCACTTGCGTCGTCACCTTGAAACCTTGCTCGAAGTCGCATCATATGACGGACGCCTAGTTCAGGAGAGAGATCGGAACTACCGTCAAGCGTCTCTCACGCTTTCGAACATCTCGAATGAGATTATTGCCCTGGACGAGCAATTGAATGAGGTGGACCAAGAGAAGGTTCGGAGCTTGGTCAAGGAACGTGAGGAGCGACGGCTCGAACTAGCTCGGCATGACAAGCGGCTGGAGGAGATCGAAAAGGACCTGCAGAAGCTGGACAAGCGGATCGCCGATATCAACGATCTACTCGATAAATACAACTTCACACCGGATGCTGCTGTGCAAATGAAGAAGCGGCTATCCGATGACCTGGTAGGACTGTTTCAGCAAGCCATTTCGGTCTACCGGAAACAACTGAAAGACCGCGTTGAGGAACGCGCCTCCGTTATCTTCACGGATCTTTCTGCAGAGAAAGAATATACGGGACTGCGGATCACGAACCGCTACGGCCTGGAGATCGTCGGAGCAGACGGGTCCGTAGTAACTGGTCGATCGGCTGGCTACGAACATCTCGTCGCCTTGTCACTGATCGCCGCCTTGCAGACAAGCGCCGCGGTAAGAGGCACGGTGGTCATGGACTCGCCGTTCGGCAGGCTCGACTCCGATCACACAGCCAATGTCATCGCGGCACTGCCGCGAATGGCCGAGCAGGTCGTTCTCTTGGCTTTCGATTCAGAGTTTGACAGGCAAGCAGCGATACGAGCACTTGGGAGCGACTTGGTCGCCGAATATGAGCTTGAACGAATCACGCCAAGACACACACAGATTCGGTCTAAGGATATTCTCTAATGGCGGACCTGAAGAACATCGCTCTAACTCTTGAGGCCGAACGAGTTGCGGTTGAGTTGGCGGAAAACCTGCCGGTGACCGACCGGATGGATCTTGCCCGCCTAGGCTTCGCCTATGCTCTCCGGAACGGTGTCACAGTGGAGCGGGGGGATGACTTTGGTCTACGCCGTGGTAGCAACTACAGCATCGCTGGCATTGACCCGGGCGGGAAGATGGCAGCCGTGGTCGCTGTGTTCTACAGGAACCAAGATGTCGTCGCGGAGCCGTACCGTGTGATCGAGACACTGATGAACAAAGGACTTCTGCTCCTAAGCCAGCATCTTGACGAGGGACGAATCGGTAATGTCAGCGACGTCATGGCTGACGATCTCGACTGAAAGAAACTGGCAGCCGTAGCCCGAGCGGGGGCTCAACGTGAATGGGCTACGGCTCTCCATTCCGCTTACTCGTTCCGACCAGTCTCTGTTCTCTGCATCGACAGGCGGCATGGGGAGCCGGCACCCACTCCCACGCATACGAGGCCATCCGTAGTGCGGTAGTTGTGCTTCGGAATCTCCCAGGGCTGTCGAGGAGCGATCATTTGGCTGCCCCCTGGTCGGCTCATCCTGCAGATGATCGTTCCCGATGCTGTCGAAGCGGTCGATCCGCGCGAGGGCTTCCCGCGATGGTCACTAGCGCAGCCGCGAGGGCGACCGATCGCAGCGGGTTGGCAACTGGCCCCTTGGCGTCCGAAGCCACTGGTTCCGGAGCAAGCGACTACACAACAGCTGGTCGAACACCTCCGAGCCCGTGCGCTGTTCTGTGCGCTCCAGTTGATGATGCGGCCCGTCGCGAGCACCTGGAGCATCTCATTACCACATGACTTACACCAGCAGCAGAGGATTCGGGAAACCTAAGCGCGGCGTCGGTCTATTGACGATCCTGTCTCCTATTAACAGTTCGTTAATGAGGAGGTAGACGTCATGGTATCCGTGCGCACCAGCACACTTAAATGGATCGAAGACACTGTAAGTAGAAACGACGGCGCCGCTGTCATCCGTAACGCTTGGGTTCGCGATCGAGAGGGAAAGGACCGACTCAGGCTTACCCGGCTACAGGCTGTCCAGGCTCATCTTGTGCGTCGAGGGCTGCGTACCTTCCCTGATCACTTGCTCTACTCCGGGGAATCCTGGTCTTTCGTTGTCTATAGGCCTGAGCTGCTCGTCGTCGACGTCGGCGTGCTCGCTGCAGCCCCCGAGACACGTGCGGCGCTCGACTATGTTATGGAATCGCTCAATCAGAGCGCCCACGGTCAGTTCTTCATTAGCGAGCACCAATTTCACAGCAAGCTCCTGAAGCTCGCATTGGCGCGCCCTGAGATCTCCTGGCAGTTCAAACAGCAGGCTGCCGTTGCATAGTCAGAACCAGCTCAATGAGGGCTTTGACACGGATACTGCCGGGCGTGACGGCGGCAGACCGCGCAATGCACGTGACTCCCGTGCCGTTTGGTGGATTCGTTTCCTCAACCTTCAGGCGCAGGAACCGCCCCGGTTCCGTATCGACCGTAGGCCCTGAAGGTGCCGTGAACGCACGGAGGCCCCGGAGCGCCAACTGTAGGCTCCGGGGCTTTGCCGTTAGATTGAGGACCCAGGACATTTTTACTGACCGCGGAAGCTCTACCTGCGCTGCAACCACCAGACAGCGAGGGAGGCAGCAGCTGAGCCTGCGACAACACTCACCAGCCGCAGGGTTTGCGACCAGCTTTCGAGTGTCGTCCTGAAGAGGGCCGACATCACTTCCATAAGGAACTTTTTCTCCCGCGACGGCGGCCTATTCAGGTTCAAGTTAGACACTTGCCTTTCCCCCTTCCCCGGCAGTGTCCGCCGGCACTGCATTGGACGCTGAGGTAGCGTCCCTAGTGTGGGTAGTCAGCACTGTAGTCTGACCCAATTTCTCAATGATCAATGGCGCTGCTACACCTGCGGCCAAAGCGCCAAAGACACCGTTGACTTGACCCCCGACTCCGGCAGCGGAGGCTACAATCGCTCCGATGACCAACCGAATGATCATCGATATCAGAGAGGCCGGAAGTCCAGGTTTGCCGGGTTTCTTCCAGGGCCACCCTCCGAGCGTTTTAACCTCGGTAGTGAGCTCTAGCCCTTCGACTGCGAAACTTCCTGCCGCCCCCCAGAAGGCGAACTCTAGCCCTGTCACATGGTGCAGCCTAAAGTACGACGGCCCGCGGCACACCACGTTCACGGTGATTGAGTAGGAGCGCGGCACACGCCGCTCCCGTGGCGCTGGAGGGCTTCGAAGCCTTATCCGCAGCGGGATCGTAGGCGGTGCTTCGACCCTGCGGCTGGCGGTGACGGTCCTCGACCAGGTACGCGGGCCGCACGGGCATCAGTCGGCCGACACGCTAGCCGACTGCGCCTGGGCGTGGACTCGACTTTGTGGACCATCTCCGGACAGTAGACGGGTTTCTCTATGTCTGCCCTACCTCTCACCTGGGCATTCTCCGGGAACTTAAGCCCCCTCCGGAACTGTTGCAGCATGGCACCGCAGCTGAGCCCGTCGACCGACGAAAACCATAGGGGTTTCCTCAGGCAGACGGATCGCAAAGCCTGAGAGGGCAGCGACGGTTGCAGACCCCGCCCAACAGCGTCCGAGGATGGCCGCTCTGCGGCCCCAAGCATGTGCGTCGGGGCCGCAGAATGCCAAAGGTCGTCACCTGGGCCGTCGAACGTCCGTCAGAACGTCGTCCAGCAGTCCTCTCACGTCGCTTCCGCCGAGGACCAGCTGTCGATCCAGTAGCCGGTTTCCGGTCTCGCAGGAGGTTTCACTCACCAGGGAGCACCCGTGGCAGGCCGAGAGATTCAGCTGTGAGGCTCCCTGACGGTCGCTCTCGATGCAGACCGGATCGTTGGAGCAGAAGTCCGCGTCGTCCAGAGCTGCCACCAGGAGTGGGATCAGCTTCTTGGGGTCCCCGAGCCTGACGAGCCCGCCGAGAGTCCCCTGGGCGTCCCCTGCCGCTGTATAGATCAAGATCCCGGCGGTCTTGTCCGTTCGGTCGGAGTTCGCGTAGATCCGTTCTTGCAGCGAGGCAGACGCGTAGCCGCTGGCGAACGCCAGTCGCCGGATAAGCAGGTGGGCCAGCGTGTGCAGGGCGATGTACCTGGGTTCCGGCACGTCGAGGCGGCCGGCCCAGGGAGAGTCCGCCCTTCTCTTTTTGAGGATGCCGGCGCGTGCCTGCACCTCCGGCTGTGCCTCCCATGCGGCGAGCTTCTCCTCGCCGAACCGCAGGAAGATTCCTTCCCCGAACAGTTCGATCGCCGGGTAGGTGGGCCGATACGACCGGTCCGATCCCAGATCGGCGTTGATCAGCTTCGCTTCCGCGTCGTGGCGTCGGAACCCCCGCAGGGCACGGACCTCCCGTACCCGGCGTACCTGTCCGATGCCGCTGATCTTGGCGAGGAGGCTCTGCGGTCCCGCGAGCCCTTCGAGGCTTCTCCCGTCGACGACGAAGTCGCTTCCCGTGCGGTCGCGTCCTTCGTCTAGTTTCTTCAGGAAAGCCGCCCACTCACCGTCCTTCAGGTCTAGCAGCAGCTCACTCGCGGGGTTTTCCTCCCCCGCCGCGACACCGAGGACGGTTTCCGCCGTCACTCCGATATCGTCGGCGATCATCTGCGCCAGCACTTCCGACTGGGGCCCGCCGTTGTCGGTCACGACTTTCCCGAAGAGCATGTGACCACGGATCTTGTCGGCCGTCTCCGCGGACTGCGGGCGTTCCTCTGGGATGTCGAGAGCCGAGATTCTCTCGACGATGTAGTTGCCCGTGGCACCGCGCTGCACCGCAACCAGCTCGTACGGGCAAGCTTTCTTGACGGAGGCCTCCGGCTCCCAGGGCTGCCGTCCCGCGCAACGGATCCCGTCGCGGTGCAGGGCCCCCTTCGTCACGAGTTCAGCGAGACTGCGCTCATTCCCGCACCCGTGGCACTTCACCACCAGGGCCGCGAGGCCTTCGCCACGAGTGGCCAGCTTGCGGAACCTGAGTGCTTTGTAGTCACGGCAGAAGCGGACCGGTTCGTTCAGGCTCGCCGCGCGCCCACGATGTGCCCACTGGAACCAGTTGATGTCCTGTATGTGGCTGCCCTTTTCGCAGACGGCAACATATCGCATCGGTACGAGCGCGCCGCCGCAGTCGCAGGTGTTGCTCCACTTCCCCTTTTTCCTACCGGTCAGCTTCGAGAGCTTGTCGCAACGCTCGCAGAACCGCCAAGCGGGAAAGCGCCAGTACGGCAACGCGGGGGTTTCCTTCGCGGCCCGGCTCGCGTGTGCTGGCGGTTGTCTCAGGACACCGGCACCGAGGCGGGCCATCAGACGCTCACAGCTGATCTCATGGGCGAACCTCTTGTCCCACCAGGACGTGTCCGGCGCCATGAGCGACTCGCCTCGCACGTCGACGATCGCTCCCACACCGAACGGTGAGATCGTCTCGGAGAGGCGCAGGTCATGCCTGATCTTCTCCATGGTGCACCTCCTCCTGCGGTTCCTGGACCTCGACCGCCACATTGGGCTCCACGGACCTCATCGAATCCGCGACGAGCCACCCCTCGCCGGGCTGGCCGAACTTCTTCAACAACGCTGCCTGATCCTTCTTCGTCCGCTGGTAGTACAGAGGCTCGCCCGACTCCCGTGCCTGGCCTGCCCGTCGGTCCCAGTCCCTCAGGAGGCTCCATACCGCGGAGCGTGTATCCGGGGCTTCGATGCCGTCGGCCCGCGTCACGTAGCCGAGGAACCGTTCCACGAGTCGATCGACCGCTTCGCGGATCCTGTCGTCCCCGAGGTCGAACCGACCCGCCGCTTCGTTCAGAGCGAGTGGTGTGAACGACTGCCTCAGCAGTGTCACGAGGGCGCCGGCGAGCGATCGCTCGCGTGAGGCCAACGACCACGGCGTGACGCTCGTGGGCTCCACGCTCCGGTAGAGGGCCTCGTGGTAGCCACGGAAAGTCTCGAAGTGCGAGCGATCACGGGCCCTTCCCGACCGGAACAGCGTGACGACGACGCCCTTCGTGTCTCCACGTCCGACACGGCTCGTGGCCTGGATGTACTCGGCCGTGGTCTTGGGCTGCCCCACCATGAGCATCAGCGCGAGCCGCGGGATGTCGATGCCCACGGAGAGCATGTTCGACGAGAGGACCACGTCGACGGCCTCCGGCGACTCGTCGGCCCTGACCCTGAGCGCGCGGAGATCGTTCGGTAGTTCCTCGGCTCCGCGACGGCTCGTCAGTTCCAGTACCTTCCCCGCCCTGACGGGCCGCAGCGGGAACCCGAGCCTCTCGGCTCGGGGCTCCAGACGACCGTTGACGTCATCGACGACCAGCGTCCCGGTACGTCCGAGCTCACGAAGACTGTTGTGGTACATGACCAGCGTCCAGTACGCGTCCCGTGACGCGGCGGCCGGGGCGCGGCCAGCGAGCGCCTCCGGCATCTCCACCATGGGGGTGACGGCCGCGATGACGGCCGACGGCTGCGAGACCGACTGCGGCATCAGGCCGACGTAGAGACGTCCTTCTCCGCTTTCCACCGGGCGGGAGAAAAAGGTCCGGTCGTCGTCGAGTCCCGAGGGCGGATACAGGGCGACCTCTCGACCGTACAGGCCCTCCACCTGCTCGTCGGACGCGCGGATGGTGGCCGTCGAGGCCACGATCTTGGGACTGGAGCCCGAGCGGCTCAGCAGGACCTGGATCACCGCGTCGAAGACGGCGACGGTGGTTCCGAGCGGTCCCGAGAGGAGGTGCAGCTCGTCCTGGATGATCATGGACGGTTGCCTGAAGGTGGTCCCGAGACCGAGTAGCCTGCCTGCTTCCGGCTTGAACTGCAGACGCGCGAACTTGTCGACGGTGGCCAGGAGGATGGTGGGCGGTTCCTTGTACAGCACCTCGTCGACGACCGCGAGCGGGAGCTCGCCGGCGAAGTCGCACGACGCGTCGACACAGTGGAGCACGACGTCCACGCCGTCCAGGCGCATGCCGTAGTCCTCTGGCTTGTCGCTCCTGAGCCTCGGCACCAAGGGCGTCAGACACCAAGGGCAACTCTCGACCTGGAACTCGTTCGCCTCTTCCGGGCGCGCGGCCTTCTGAAGCCGTTTGAGTGCTTCACGCGCCTCTACTCGCGTGCCGGGGGTGACTTCGTTGCCCACCCACAGACCGATCGAGAACGGCGCCATGCCTTTCGCCCGGTCGTCCGTGTCCCGCAGCCGCTCCATCGCGCAGACCAGTGCCGCGGCCCGTTGGAACTGCTGAGAGGTCAGGAGCCGCAGGGTGTAGCGGGTGATGACGGCGGTTCCCCCGCCGGCCGTGCCGTGAGCGAGCCGTCGGCGGAACACCTCGATCGCGGCGAGACCCAGGTATGCCTCGGTCTTGCCGCCACCGGTCGGGAACCAGATGAGGTCGACGAGGTCCCGATCCTTGTGCCCCTCGTCGACGGTGGAGGCCAGCGACACGAGCAGGAAGCCGAGCTGGAAGGGTCGCCACCGCGGCTCCGGCACCTGCTCCTCCGGCTTCCCGCGGTTGATGGACGCCTGCCGCATCTGAAGACGCATGGCGGCCATGCCCAGTGAGAAAGCCGTTCGAAGGTCCTGTCGTCCCGGCGCCCGGAGGAGGTCTATGCCTTCCCTCATCCTGTCGACGGCGTCCTGCGAACGCCCGGCGATGCGGACGGCCACGGCCCTGTCGTCGCCGAACGCCTCCGCCCGTTCCATCTGTCGGGAGGCCCAGCCAGCGAACGCCTGGAGGAAAGCGTCCAACGATCGAAGGACCGCTTCGGGATCCTTGTCGATCTGCTGAAGGTGCCCCAGTTCCAACGCCTCGGCCTCGGCCGTCCCTTCATCGAAACCCGTGGTCTCGACGGCGGGCACCACGAAGGCCGGCACGGGATCGAGGAAGACCTTGGAACAACGGCCGTCCGCGAACTCCCAGTCCGCGGCCATTCCGTGCCCGACCGCGTAGACCTTTCGGTTGCGATATCGCAGGCGCAGCTCGGCGGCTTCCGGGTCGGTGTCGATCGAGCGCGTGGTGTCGTACTCCAGGATCTCCGCCCCGGCGGAGGGAGCGGCGGCCA
This sequence comes from Streptomyces sp. NPDC036813, assembly GCF_055609245.1. NCBI lineage: Bacteria > Bacillati > Actinomycetota > Actinomycetes > Kitasatosporales > Streptomycetaceae > Streptomyces > Streptomyces sp. NPDC036813. Next base: position 165,220 of record NZ_JBVJPV010000003.1, read on the forward strand.
GGTGGACCTGGAACAGCGTCCGAGGGATGTCGAGTCGGTCGTCTCCCGTGGATTCGGTCAGGACCCGTACGTGGACGGTGACCAACGAGTCGCCCTTGAAGTCGCGCCAACGCGACCCGATCTCGACCGAGACACCACCCACGGAAAGGCGCTCGGGCCCCTTGCCCCGCCGGAGGTCGAGGCCGTCGACGAAGTACGGGGTACGCTGCCACCTGGGCGGCCCGTCTCCCTCGACAGCGGCGTACGTACCGCACGAGAAGTCGACGTCGACCGAGTCGCCGTCGGTGACGAAGGAAAGCGCGACGGACGAGGGCTTCCAGTCCTCGGCCAGGGGGACACCGGCCCCACTCTCCTCGACATCACCATCGGGGACATCCGCCGATACCTCTTCGTCCGTGTTCCCGTCGCCGTGAGAGCCTCGGGCCTCGGCCTCGACCGGGAACAGCATGCCAACGGCGTACTGCCGGTGAGGCAGGTTCGCCGTGACCTCCTCGTCTCCGGCCTCGGGCCCCACGTAGGAGGCTCGGAGATGGTGGAGGGCCTCCTTCTGGGCCGCTGTGAGGTTCACTTCCCAACCTGCTTTCGAAGAAGATCCTGGAGCCGCTTCTTGTCGTTCTTGGACGCGACCACGTGGAGCGTGACCCGCGCCCGCGTGACAGCCACGTAGAAAGCGGCGAGTCCCCGGTCGTCGTATTCCTGGGGCAGGTCGCACACGATGACGTGCTCTGCCTCCAGCCCCTTGGCGTAACGGGGGTTGGTCACGAGGAATCCGGCCTCGCTCCTGCGCGGCTCGGCGTCCTCGGACACACTGATGATCCAGATGTCCTGGCGACGGGCCCCGTTCGCGACGAGGTCGCGAGCCACGGTCTCGGCCGCGGCGACACCGGCCGTCCCGTCGGACCACCGCCATTCCACTCGGTCGCCATGGACGATGCCCGGGTCCCCGACGTCGGCGCCGAGGTACTCCTGCACGACGTGGACGATCGCACGGGTGTTGCGCACGTTCCGGTCCAGGTCGTACTGAAGCGCCTCCTGCTGGACCAACTCGCAGACCTCCGGATCGAACTCGCCGTCGACGCGTGCCTGGTTGTTGGGGTCGAGAAACATCCTCCACCGGCCGCCCTCTCGACCCCCGCGGATCACGGCGTCCAGGGCATCCATGCCGCCGGCGTTCATGAGGTCCTGTGCCTCGTCGACGAAGACGACGTCGTACTGCTTGTCACCGGACAGGTCCGCGAACGGAAGGAGATCGATGTCTCTGCCCTCGATCCGCGGACCGAAGAAGTCGACCAGGGCGGGCGAGTGAAAGGTGATGAGAACCGACTTCCCTTCGCCCGCCTCCTGCTTTGCGCCTTCCGCCAACACCAGGGATTTCCCGGTGCCCGCGCCACCGAAGACGAGCATCCTCGGGTTCCGGGAGAGGGCGGCCAAGACCCTGGCCTGGCCCTCGGTCGCTCGATTCTGCTCCTCCAGCACGGCGCCCCGCTGCGCATCGATGACGGGCATCCTGGTGAACTCACCGAAGAGGCGCGCCCGGAGAGTCTCGGACCGGGCGACTCTGATTCCGTGGGGAGCGGTCCTCGCTTCGCCGGCGACCTTCTCGAAGGCTTCGGCCAGTGCGGCAATGCTCATCTGCTCCTTGGCCCACCAGTGGCTCCCCTTCCATTCGACGGCTGCCGGAGGCGCGTCTATGTCGGGGGTGAGGGCAACGGCCTCGGTCGCGAACCAACCGACGCCTTCCTCCTGGAGGATGTCGCGCAGCGCGTACATCGCCGACTGCGCCTGGTCCATCGGCGACTCACGCAACTTCTTCCAGTCACCGTGACGGTCGATGGAGTACCAGACACCGTCGTACTTCCTGACGCCCCCGCCCTTGACCTCGACGATGACGACGACGCCGTTCCAGAGCACGACGAAGTCCGCTTCCCCCTGCTGCTTGACCGCGTGGCTCCGCAGCTTCACGGAGTGGAAGGCGACGGCGTCGGGGGGGCCTTCGATCGCTCGCAGCAGTCGGGCCACCCGCCGTTCGGCGTTGCTGGTGGTGGCCGTCTCGATGTCGGCGATATCCGGTATGAGGATCATGATCCCTGCTTTCGCCAGAGGCCCTCGTAAGCACGGAATCCGAGGAAGTCGTTGACCGCGCCGAAGTTGTCGGCGACGTCCACGATGAGGCACTCCTCCTTGCCGCCGTTCTCAGGACCACGCAGACCGCGGCCGGCCATCTGGATGTAGGCGCTGGGACTGAACGTGGGCCTCGCGATGTACAGCGCCCGGACGCCGGGCGCGTCGAATCCCTGGATCAACAGGTCGCAGTTGGCCAGAACCCTGATCTCATTCCTCTTGAACCTCTCGATGACGTCACGGCGCGTCTGCCGTCCGGTCTGGCCGCTGACCGCCTCGGCCGCGACCTTCCGGTAACGCAGTGTCGCGGCGAGGACCTGGGCGGACAGGACGTTCGGCGTGAACACGAGGATCGGCCATTCCGGATCCCGTTTCAGGATGTCGTCCACGAGGATCTTCATGCGGGCCTGGTCCCGGCCGATGCGGTCGAGGACCTGGGGTTCGAGCCTGCGCAGGGACCGCACCTGTGCGAGTTCGTCCGGCTCCAGCGCGACCTTCACGCCGTCCAGCACTTCGTGTCGGACCCTGGCGAGGACACCTCTCTTCGACAGCTCCGGGTAGGCGTTGCCGTCGAAGGCGCTCATCTTGTGGTGACCGAAGCGGGCTGCCAGTTCCTTCGTCGGCTCGGTGACATCGCCGCTGCCCTTGAACGGCGTCGCCGAGATGCCCACCAGAGGCCGTTCCCAGCTACGACCGTCGACTCCGAGCCACCTGAGGATCTTCGTGTACATCTTCGACCCGCCGGCCCGGTGCGCCTCGTCGATGAACACCGCGGAGGCCCTGCTCAGCCACTCGTACTCAGGAGTGTCGGCCACCCGGTCGAGCTTGGCGTCGGTGGCCACGACCACACTGAACTCGGTGTCGGGTTCGTGAACGACGTTGGTGTTCCAGAGCCGACCAATCGTCAACGGACGCTCGTCCCCAAGCCAACGCCAGACGGTGCCGAACGTCTGCACCGCCTGCTCGCAGAGCTCCTCCGACTGCGCGATCCAGAGCACGGTTCCGCTCATCTCGCCGTCGACGAACAACCGCAGCACGGTTTCAGTGGCCACCCGGGTCTTCCCGGCTCCCGTCGGAAGCTCCACCATGCCCTTGAGCGCACGACCGTCCCGTCCCCGGGACGTCAGGACCTCCTCCAGTTCCTCCCTGATCTTCTCCTGGAAGTCGTGCAGGGGCTTGAGCTTCACAGCACCGGGCACGACGAACTCATCGTCCTGGTGCCGGGTGCGACGCCCGGCGTACTTGGCGCCGAACCCCATCTTCCGAAGCCAGGCGACGGTCGACGCTCCCCCTGCCCACGTCGTGGGAACGTCCGTGTATCCCTCGGCGCTGAACTCCTCCGCGAGAAGCTTGATCGAATCGCTGCCGTAGACGGTCAGAAAGAGCTCGGCGACGGACGTGGAGCCGTCCACCAAGCCTTGGCCCTCAAGTGCCTGCCAGAGTCCCTTCGGCAGGTTCTCCTTCAGCGTGTCGTCACCGATGTAGATCGCCAGCCGCTCCACGTCACTGGACGCGGCCCGGGCGTCCTGCCGTTGCATCTCCAGGTGTTGGTCTACGCGTGCCTGAAGGATGTCGCTCAACTCGGCGTTCGACAGGCGCAGGTCGAATGCCTCGTTGACGATCTGCAGGACACGACGTTCGTCGAGTTCTGCCTGGACCACCAGGGTCATTCCCTGACGGTGCCACTCGAGCGACTGATCCTCGACACCGTCCTCTGTGGTCACACGCTTCGTGATCTGGACGGCCTTCGCCACGGTCGCGTCCGTGACCTTGTCCTCGACGAATGTCGAACGCAGTCCGGTGTACAGGTCGATGACGCGCTCCTCGACCTGACGGCCGTCGACCAGGAGCGAGAAGGAGAAGCTGTCCTCGAACCGTCGGCATCCGACCACGTCGACGAAATCGTCCGCTTCGTCCTCATCCACCTTGAGGTACGGCTTCTGCCTCAGGTTGAGGAACTCGCGTTCCTCCTCGGTCGTCGCCAAGTACACCGCATCGGGCCGCCTCCTCTCGATGGCACGGCCCACCCGGGCGGGGATGAACTTCGGGTGCCCCTCGGGGAATGCGAACCGACTCGCGGTGAGGACGAACCCCGTCAGGGCCACGTTGCTGATCGGCGAGGTGACCTCCGCCTCGAGCGCTTCGCGCAGGACCTCCACAGGGACCTCGCCCAGGTCCTTGGGCAGCTTCAGGGCGTCCTCGACGTGACGCGGTCCTCGGAAGAGAGGCAGCAGGGCCTCATACTTGACGAGGGAAGCGGAGACGACGCGACCGGGAGCCCGGTGGCCGCGATTCGACTTCAGCAGGCCGGCCCGACCCGCCGCCCAGCGGACAGGGGACAGGACCCGGTGGCTGAGCCCCGTGTCGATGTCGGTACAGAGCCAGTGCCCCACCTGGTCGAGCCTGAGCAGTCCTTCCGTCCACCGCTCGCGCAGGGGTTCGGGCGCGCCCGCCTCCTGCAACATCAGAAGCGCCGAGAACGGACCGGGACCCTCCCCCCTGTCGAACTCGACCTGCTCGACGGGGCGCTCTCCGGGCCCGAGCCGACGGTTCACCTCGTCCAGCACGTACTGGCAGTAGTCCTCGAAATGGACCTCGTCCTCGAGCGCGTACGAGGCCACTGGCTCGGTGATGACGCCAGCCGCATGTGCCAGCTGGGGAACGCACCTCGCTCGGTCCAGGACTCGATCGGGAGTGCTGTCACCGAGGCCGTCGACGTCCAGCACATACGTGGGCAAGGCCCAACCACCGTCAAGCGTAGGGACCCTGAGAGCCCCCGCCTTATTGCCCGCCACGACCTTCTGTGCCTGTGCCATGGGCACATCAGTGGCGGCGTCCCAGAACTTCGGGAGGTCGTCGTCCTGGGACTCCGGTGACAGCCTGGCCATCCTGGCCTCGAACATCGCGAGCGGATCGAGGTCCCGGAACCCCCTATCCACGAGCTTCTTCTCGACGCCAGGAACGGCCAGGAAGTCCGGATCGACGAAGCACGATCCCTCGACGTCGACGTCCTCAGCACGATGGAGGAAGACCCGGTCACGGTCCTTGATGGACAGCATGCCATCGGTCGTCGGTATGACCTTCGCGGGACCGAAGCCATTGGGATTCCTCAGCACGAAATCGAGCGCCTTCGCCGCAGAGGCCACATCGGGCCCCTCCGCCCATTCACGCAGCCAGGACAGGACACCTCGCTTCGGGATCCTCTCCAACGCCTTCATCTCGTCTCTGGGACGTGAGTCGGCGAAGGCGGAGGAGACGCTGCACACGTAGAGCGCCCTCAAGCGAGTCACACGCTGCTGACCGTTGGCATAGCAGCGCCAGTGCGGCACTGCGTCATCGGTTTGGGGCGATTTGATCCACTCTTCGTGATCACGTTCGGACGCGTCACCGACGCCAAAGTCGAGGGGGCGGAGCTCCGGCGGCGTGCGCAGCACGCCGGTGGCGTCAGGGATCAGGGCCTTCTCACAGCCGAGCTGCGGAACATGGGCACAGAGGATCTCGTCGCCGAACGAGTGGGTCTCTCGGCCACGCGCCGGCATGTAGTCCAGGTGTGCTGCCGGATCGTCGACGGACGAGACCTTCGGCAGCATGTCGAGGAACATTCCAGAGAGAGTCACGAGGATCTCTCGGTTGTACGTGTTCGAAAGCAGGGTGGTGCGGTCGTCGTTGACGCTCCAGGGGGCGTTGAAAAGGGCGGACGCCGATGTCCGGTCCTGCAGCGGGAAATACGACCAGAACTCGCCCGTTCTCAGTTGTGCGAAGCGCGCCGGCATCGCAACCGTGACCTTCATTCGGTCACGTGACACCGCTTCGCCGACTTCGATCCGAGCCTCGGGACTGGGTGCATGCATCCGGTTGTCGACGTACCACTCTTCGTGGTCACCGTCTGGACGCTCGATCCGAAACCTGCCGTCGCCCAGCTCCCGCGACACATGACTCGTCACGAAGTTCGCGTCGGCTCCGATTACCCGGAGCCGGATCTCACGCACCGAGTTGACGAATAGGAGGAACTCGGACCGAAATTCCTCGATCTCCTTCTTGAGATTCTCGAGCCTCGTCGCATGTGGCAATCTGACTATCGTCACCGCCCACTCCGCCAGCTCGGCCAGGATCGGGTCCTTGACGAACTCGGCCGCCGCGTCGATCCGGGTCAGGGTCCTCAGCACCGGGAGTCTCTTGGGAGCGGGCGCGATCGTCGCGATCGCCGCCTTCGCCTTTGACGAGTTGAACTCGAAGGCGACCGATCGGCTGAACACCTGTGGAGTATCGGTGACCGCGAGAACCGACTTGAAACCGAGCCCGAACCGCCCGATCTCGTCGCCTCGCTTACCACTGAGATGCGCATGGGCCAGCGTGGTGAGGCCGCTCCGGGAGAACGGACGGCCAGCGTTCGCGCAGTACAGTGTCTGGCGGTCGAGATCGAGAACGATCTCGACCCGCCCTGCGCCCTCCTCGTGCTCGCCAGCCCCCGACATGGCGTCAGCTGCGTTCTGCACCAGTTCCAGAAGTGTGCGATTCGAGTAACCGCCGACCCGGATGGACTCCTCTTGGTTGGCGTGCTCCGTGATCAGGTTCGGATTCGCACGATAGGAATCAATCGCCCGCCCAAAGAGGTCATCAACCTCGCGAACCAACCCGGCGTCGGGGACCCACTCGGCACGTTTGTTCATCACGACTACACCGCCTCAACTGCTGTCACCACGATGTACAACTGACAGCCCTGCATTTACGTGGCTCCTGAACTACGATCGCCCTGTTTCCGCCAATGCGTTTCATCGCACGCCGTCGGACCTGCTGCGGACAGCGAGAACAGCCACCGACAGGTCGGTTTTTGTTGCCTTGGCGGACGAGCCGTGGTTATCCGGCGTCCGAACGTCCAACTTGCTGCAGGTCAAAAGAGTTAGGGCCCTAACCCTCTCTGCAACCAGCGCGTCCTGATGTCAGCGATCGGGTTTACAGGCTGGCATCGCGCATTCATTGCCGGGATCAGCCGAACGTATCCATGCTCCAACGTGCCGACGTCCAGGGTGGACCCAGACCTCAAGCTACTGGGGCACGGCCGACTGCCCTGAAAGCGGAAGCCTTCGACATCGCCCCTGCATGGACCGCACTGCGGGAGTGGTCCCGCCAGCCCCAGCGGGGTGCAGCCGGGTCTCCTCGTGTGTGACTGCTGGATCAATGAAGCGCCCGAGCCCCCCGCCTGACCCCCCGCCAGGCACGCACAACAACCTTCACTAGTCCCCCTCATTCATGGAGCTTAAGCGTTCAACAAAATGCCACGACAGGGAACCCCTGTTACCGATTCGCAACTTACGTGCGACATACGGCACGCAGCCACAGAGGCGTCACTCCGTCAGGAGGTTTGCCTGACAGGCAAAATACTTCGCACCGGGAGCCGCCTCGACCGAACCAACTGGCCACCTCAACGGCGACCGCTGCCTAGCGCCACACCTCGGTGGCACATGAATCGATCTTCACAAATCCCCGTGTTTGTACCCTGTTCAAGCTTTCAGGAACCCCTCAGGAAGCGGAAGCAGTTTTGCCGAATCAGCTCAGACCAGTGGGGCACACCACCGAGGGAGTGCGCCCCTTGTGCGCCCCCGTGCCACCCCACCGGATCGCGGAACGGCTCACGGCATGCGGCGTAGCGAAGAGAATCGCGCTCGCTGCGGCACGGGTGGCGGTCTCCCAGTCAACCTGGGTCTCGTGGCGGGCGGCGCGCTCGCCGTGCCAGGACTCGGGCCTCAGCACCGTCAGCGGCTGGTCGCCAGTCACCTGGGCGGCGAGGGCACGGACGGCCTCAGGCCGCCAGGGCAGGACGGGCGCGCTCATGTCGGGGTGAAGCCAGCGAGAAGACGGACGGGCCGCACCGGCGAACGTTTGCTGTGGACTAGCTGTGGACGAACTTCGCCTCGGTGAGCCAGCGAAAAGGCCTGACCTGCGCAGATGTAGTGGCTCTCAACGGCCTCCGGAGCCGTGTGCGCAGGTTCGAATCCTGCCGGGGGCACCCAGCATGAGGTGCCCAAAGACCCCGTCACCAGCGGAAACGCTGAGGCCGGGGTCTTCGCGTATGTGCAGGCGCGTGCGGGCCAGAACGGCCGCAGGTGTCAGGGGCCGCCAGGCGGCGGGATGCGGAATCGACTACTCCCGCAGCCGGCGGGCAAGCGGGTGCGCATGACGCTGGCCCGCTCCTTACCCGACGATGCCACCGAGTGGTGGATCTACCTGGGCATCTTCACCCTCTACGCGCTCGGCCGCTGGTTCTTCGCCTGGCGGCAAGCCCGACGCGACGGCGACAGCCATCCGCTGCGCACCGCGGTCGCCGAGGAGGACGAGCCTGCTGCGATGTACGCGGCAACGACAGGCGGCTTCCGCTCGTACCGGCAGTTCTTCGGCTTCGTCGGCAGCGCCGTCACAGTGGGTCTGGTGGCCACCTTGACCAGCGGCCGGCTCCGGGTCGCGCTGCTGTGGAGCGTGATCCCGCTGCTCGTCGTGGCGCTGTCGTACCTCGACTTCCGCCAAGCCCGGAAGGCGCGTCAGGGAGCTCGACCAACGGCTCAGCGATAGGCTCAACTTCCCTTAATATCGCCCGCTATGACGACTTTCGTTGCATCCATCGCGTTGGGGTATCGCGAGAACTGGGAGATCTGCAAGCGGGAGGGTCTCTGGGGCGTCCCACGCGGCAACAACGCGGAGAAGGCCGCACGCATGCTCGACTCCGGTGACTCCGTCTTTGTGTGGCTCTCGGGAGGTCGTGCGCAAGGCGGTGGGCTTGCAGCATGGCTACGGGCAACCGGGTCCGCAACCAGCGCGGTTCACGTTCCTTGGCCTGACGCCACGCGATACGCCTACACCTTTCCCATTGAGCAGATCGGCGAGCTTCCTCGGCCCATCCCCGACTCGTTTCCCGACAACAGAGCGGGCGAGCGATTCGGCATCCAGAACATGTGGATCAACTGGGGCTTCTGGCATGTGCCGGATGCAGTGGCCGACAAGCTGCGCGCATGCTTTACAGCCGGCTGACGGCTCCGGAACTCAAGGCAGTACGTCGGCGGACGTCGCGTGCTTCTTCGCTGGCACCATACGTCCATGCCCTCCTCCCCCGCCCAAGCCTGGCTTCGTGGTGTTGCCGCCAACCCCTCCGCGTCGGCCGGTGTTCTGCTTCGGCTCCTGGAGCCGGGTGGGCGGGTCGCCTGGGCGGTGTTGTGTGAGGAGCGGCGGGGGCTTCCCGGTGAGGTGATCGATGCCGTGGTCCGGCATCCGGAGCGAGCCGTTCGTCGGGGGTTTGCTCGTAATCGGTATGTCGACCCCGCTCTGCGGAGCCGGCTGGTCGATGACTCCGACTCGCTCGTCGTCGCCGACCTTGCCGGTGGGCCTCATCCGCGGTTCGGGCGCGTTGCGTCGCTGCCCGACGGTGTCATCGAGAGGTTGCTGACCGGGCGGCATGAGCGTGGTCAGGAACAGGCGGTCACGGCCGATGAGATAGCTCAGGAGTTGGTGTTCTCCGGTCAGATACCCATGTCCTTCTATCGAAGGTTGTGGGCGCACTCGGACCCCGGCCTTCGGGCGTACGCCACCGGGCGGTGGCTCTGGCTCACGCCCGCTCAGCGGGATGCCCTGCTCGGCGATCCTGTTGCCGCCGTGCGGGACGCCGCCCGGCGAGACAGCCGGGTCCTCGATCCCGTGGCCATGGAGGCCGAGCTTCCGGAGTTCGACTGCCATCAGCGCTCGCTCCTGCTCGTCAACTACGCCGTTTCGCAGGCCGTTGCCGACGCGTGTCTCGCGGACGATCGTGATCTGTGGGCCCTTGCCCACAACCCCCATACACCCGCCGGCGCCGTCGCCCGCCTCGCCCGTCACCCCGATCCCCATGTGCGCGAGCGCGTGGCCGCTCGTGCCGATCTCGATCCGGTGCTGCATGCCGAGCTCGCCCAGGATCCCGACGACGCCGTGCGCACCCGCGCCCTGGCGCATCCGTTCCCCCGCACCTGGGCCCAGCGGGCGGCCCTCGACCGGGTGGCTGGGTGTAGCGCCGAGGTCATCGGGCCGGTCGGTGAGTTGGCGGTGGAGCCGGACGCCGACTGGTACCGCATGTGTGCCACCTCACCTCAGCCCTTGCTGCGGCGGGCCGCCGCCGTTTCCCCCGGGCTTCCCCCTGAGCTGGTGACGCGGCTGGCGGGTGACTCCGACGCGGAGGTGCGGCATCTGCTCGCCTGCAACCACCCGCTCGCCCCGCCCGGCATCGTCCTGGATGCCTTCGTCGCCCTGCCGCGGCAGCGTCCCTTCCTTCTCACGCTGCCCGGTCTTCCCCGCACCGGCCTCGAGCATCTGCTCGGCCACCCGGACCCGCAGGTGCGCGCCCTGGCCGCCGCCGATCCCTCGCTGGAGCGGCCGCCCCTCGCCCTGCTCAGCGATACCGATCCCGGCGTGCGCCACGCCGCAGCCACCAACCCGCTGCTGCCTCGCGAGCTGATCGCCACGCTACTGGAGGACCCGGACACTGCGGAGGGGGCGGCGGCCAACCCGGCGTTGCACGTGACGGACCTCCACGGGCTGCTCGACCACTGCGGACTGCCCGCCACGACCGTGTGACGTCCAACACGGTCGATTTGGTAGATTTTGGGCAATTCACCCAACAACTAAGCATGGTGACTTTTCGTCGGGTGTGCGCGTCTACACCACCCATGTGACCCAGTTCGCAGATTCAGCATTCAACTGTGGCTTTTCGGCTCTTCGCCCGCTTCACTCATTCCCGTCCGCTTTACGCCAGTTCGGGATCAGGAAGCGTGGTGACGTATGTCCCATTCGCATGGAACGCCGGAAAACCGACTTGTCCTCGACCCTCACTCCGTCAGTGCCGCCGAGGTGGTTCCCGGGGATCTCGTCGACCTCTCCGCTGAAGCCGAAGGGGCCGCGCGGGCCTGCTGGTACGTCGTCGTGCACACGTTGCCGGAGGCTCCCGAGTGGATACGGCTCACCCTGCGGCCCGCGCTCGGCGGGAGGGAGCGGGAGCATCTCGTCGCGCGGCAAGCGCTGGTCACCGTCGCCGGGCATCGGGTCGATCCCGCCGGCGTGGGGCTCGTCGAGTCCGACGATGTGGCGGAGGCTCGGTTCCGGGACGGGGATCGGGTCGGTGTGCTGCGCGTCGTCGATCCGGGGGCCGTCGAGGAGACGTATGTGCGGCGGTGGGGGGTCTGGCACCGGGATCTCGATGACGGGAGTGGTGTCGCTCACTCCGATGAGGATGTGCGCGGGTGGGCAAGCGACGCCCGGCGCGGTGACGAGGTCGTCGTGCGGTACCGCCCCCGGCCGAGCGCCGATGCCTCCACCCCCCGGTCCCGGCGTGTCGTCGTCACCGGGCTCGGGGCCGTCACTCCGCTCGGGCTCGGGGTCGGGGAGCTGTGGCGGGGGCTGATGGAGGGGCGGCACGGGATTCGGGAGGTCGACGATCCCGAGTTCGCCGAGCTGCCCGTGCGGACCGCCGGGGTCGTGCCCGTCGATCCGGGTGAGGTGCTGCCGCGGGCCGTCGCGCGGCGGATGAACCGGGCCGCGCAGTTCGCCGTGATGGCGGGTCGGGAGGCCTGGGGGGACGCCGGGTTCCAGGAGGGCGGGACCGAGGCCAGCCACATCGATCCCTCGCGGGTCGGGGTCTGCCTCGGGGCGATTCTCGGGGACGCGTCGGTGCTCGTCGGCGGGGACCGCAAGCTGCGGGACCGCGGGCCCCGCGCGGTGTCGCCGCTCACCACGCCCATGACCGTGCCCTCGCAGGCCGCCTCACAGGTCTCCCTCGATCTGCACATCACCGGGGAGGCCCGGACCGTCACCAGCGCCTGCGCGTCCGGGACCGAGGCCATCGGGGAGGCCATCGACCGCATACGGTACGGCCGGATCGACGTCGCCCTCGCCGGCGGCGCCGAGGCCGTCGTCACGCCGGCGATCATGGCCTCCTTCGCCGCCATGCGGGCGCTGTCCACGCACGAGGTCAAGGACGGTGTCTCGCCGTCCCGGCCCTTCGCCGAGGACCGTGACGGGTTCGTCAACGGGGAGGGCGCGGGGGTGCTCGTCCTGGAGGCCGAGGAGCACGCCCGGGCCCGGGGGGCGAAGATCTACTGCGAGGCCGCCGGATGGGGGCTGTCCGCCGACGCCCACCACATGGCCGCCCCCGATCCCAGCGGCAGCGGTGTCGCGCTCGCGCTGCGGCGGGCCCTGCGGGACGCCGGCGGGCATGTCGTCGACGTCGTCCACGTCAATGCGCATGCCACCGCGACCGTGGAGGGGGATCTCGCGGAGGCCGCCGCGCTGCGGGGCGTGCTCGGCGAGCGGGCCGTACCGGTGACCGCGCTCAAGGGGAACCTCGGGCATCTGCAGGGCGCCGCCGGCGGTGTCGAGGCCGTCGCCGCCGTCCTCACACTGCGCGACGGCGTCGTACCTCCTACGGTCGGGAGCACGACCATCGACCCCTCCATCGGACTCGATGTCGTCACGGGCGCGGCACGGCAGCTGCCCCGGGACGGCGATCTGGTGCTCAGCAACTCGTTCGGGTTCGGTGGGCACAACGCCGTGCTCGCGCTTCGGCGAGTGGCCTGACCCCGTCGCCCGGAGAGGGTCGGCGTCCCCTCACGCGCTCCGCTTGCGGGACGCCGTCTTCTTCGGCGGGGTCTTCTTCGCCGTGGCCTTCGACGAGGCCGCCGTCTTCTTCGCGCCGGTGCTCTGCGCCGACTTCGCGGTCGTCTTCTTCGCCGAGGCCGCCGTCTTCTTCGCGGCGGTCTTCTTCGCCGAAGCCGAAGTGGACGCCTTCTTCGCCGAAGCCGGCTCCTTCTTCGCCGCCGTCTTGCGCCCCCGCAACGGCCTGACCTCGGCCTCCTCCTCGGCAGTCTCCGCGCCCTCCGCCCTGCCGCCCTCCCCACGGGACTCGCGGGCCGCGCGCACGCTGTTCTCCAGGGCCGCCATGAGGTCCAGGACCGTGCCGCCGGCCGCGGGTTCGGGGGCCTCGGGCGGGGCCACGCCGGACACCTTGGCGGCGATGACCTCCTCCACCGCCTCGCGGTACTCGTCGTGCAGGTCCTCCAGGTCCACCTCGCCGAGGGTGTCCATCAGGGCGTCAGCGAGGTCCAGCTCCTTGTCACGGACGGTGACATCGGCGTCCGGTGCGACGCCCTCGGGGGCGCGGACCTCGTCGGGCCACAGCAGGCCGTGCATGGCGATGGCGTCGCCGACGACCCGGAGCATGCCGAGGCGCTCGCGGCCGCGCAGCGCGTACTTGGCGATGGCGACCTTGTTGCTGCGTTTGAGCGCCTCGCGCAGCAGGGTGTACGGCTTGGCGGCCGGGGCGCCGCTGGCGGCGAGGTAGTACGCGGCGTCCATCTGGAGCGGGTCGATCCGGTCCGCCGGGACGAAGGCCACGATCTCGATCGTCTTCGCCGTGGGCAGCGGCAGACTGGCCAGGTCCTCGTCGGTGATCGGGATGATCGAGCCGTCCGCGTCCTCGTAGCCCTTGCCGATCTCCGCCTGGGTGACCTCACGGTCCTCCAGCTCGCAGACTTTGCGGTAGCGGATCCGGCCGCCGTCCTCCGTGTGGATCTGGCGGAAGGAGATGGAGTGGCTCTCGGTCGCGTTCACCAGCTTGATCGGGATGCTGACCAGGCCGAACGAGATGGCGCCGTTCCATATGGATCTCACGTGCACACCCTTTCGGTCAGGTTCGTCCGTATCTGTACGGATATCTCCCTTGTGCGGGGAATTCTCATCGTATGACGCCGATCACAGAGGTGGAGGGGCGGCGGATCGCGCTCAGCAACCTGGAGAAGGTGCTGTATCCGGCGACCGGGTTCACCAAGGCCGAGGTGCTGCACTACTACGCGACCACGGCCGAGGCGCTGCTGCCCCATCTGCGCGACCGCGCGGTGTCCTTCCTGCGGTATCCGGACGGCCCGGACGGGCAGCTGTTCTTCACCAAGAACGTGCCGCCCGGTACGCCCGACTGGGTCACGACCGCCGCCGTGCCCCGGTCGGAGGGCCCGGCCCGGATGGTGGTCGTGCAGGATCTGGCGAGCCTGATGTGGGCGGCGAACCAGGTCGCGGAGTTCCATACGCACCAGTGGCGGGTGCAGACGCCCGACGTGGCCGACCGGATCGTCTTCGACCTCGACCCCGGACCACCCGCGACCGTCGTCGAGTGCTGCGAGGTCGCGCTGTGGCTGCGGGAGCGGCTGGCCGAGGACGGGATCGAGGCGTATGCCAAGACGTCCGGGTCGAAGGGGCTGCATCTGCTGGCGTCCGTGCGGCCGGCGCCGTCGGAGCGCACCTCCGAGTACGCCAAGCAGCTCGCCGTCGAGGCGGAGAAGGCCATGCCGCGCCTCGCGCTGCACCGCATGACGCGCAGCCTCAGGCCCGGGAAGGTGTTCGTCGACTGGAGCCAGAACGCCGCCCGCAAGACCACCGCGACGCCCTACACGCTGCGGGCCCGGTCGCACCCCTGGGTCTCGGCGCCGGTGACCTGGGAGGAAATCGAAAACTGCGGGGCGCCGGAACAGCTCACCTTCGGCGCCGGCGACATCGCGCCCCGGCTCCAGGACTACGGCGACCTGCTGGCACCGCTGCTGGAGCCGGGGCGCGCGGGAAGCGTGCCCTGAGCGCTCAGACGCGGGCCCAGGTGTTGCGGTCGCGGGCCATCGCGTGCAGGGCCTCCACGTCCGCCGGTTTCAGTACGCCGCCCTGGCGGGCCAGCTCCGGCAGGTCCGTGTCCGTGACGACGCGGACCTCGCGCGGCGGTGCGGCGACCTGGACGGACGCGGGGGCGAGCAGGCAGAGCACCGGGCGGACCTCGGCGGTCAGTGCGTAGGAGGCGCGGGCGGCGACCGCACGGACGTCACGCGGCAGCGGCACGGGGTCGCGCCGGCCCAGGCTGAGCAGCGGCCCGTCCACCGTGACCTTCTGCTTGCGGGCGTGCACGGCGTGCAGCGCGAACAGTCCGCCGGGGCCGATCAGCAGGTGGTGGACGCGGTCGCCGCCGGGCAGCGGGACGGAGTGCAACGCGTGCCAGCCGGCCCCGTCCAGCCGGTCCAGCACCTCACCGACGCACTGCTCAGCCTCCAGTGCCCGGCGGCGCGGGTCCGGGCGCAGCCGGTGCGCGGGGCCCGGATCGCGTTCCAGGGCGACCAGGAGGGCCTCGCCGGGCCGGTTGGGGGCGAGGTCGTCGTCTGGGTGGAGGCTGAGCCGGGCCAGCTCGGCGGGGGTGGGCACCGGTGGCGGGCCCACCGCGACCTGGCCGGTGAGGAACGGGCCGAGGGCGTCCAGGACGGCCTCCCGGTGGTCCTCGCTGAGCAGGTTCACCCGGCCGGCCTCCCGGTCGTACCAGGCGATGTTCCGTCCGTCCGTGGAGCAGACGTACAGCCGTTCTCGGCCGTGTCTGTAGGTCGGTATGACGCGCAGTCGGCTCATGCCCCATCACCCCATGACCATGGGAACAGGCAGGGTGCTCCCGGGGCAAGAAGGCGGCTACCTTGGGAGGGAGTTGCGCGGGCGGGACAGTGGTGAGCGGGGTTGGGGAGGCGCCGTTGCGTACGCGTGGGAAACAGCCCGACGTGCCCGCTCCGGACAGCCCGTGGAGCGAGATCGTGCCGGGCCTGTGGATGGGCGGGCACGAGTTCCGGGGGGCGTCCGGAGGGCTGGAGTTCGCCGTCGTACGGGACGAGTTCGAACTGGTGCAGACGCTGCTGCGGCTGCCGGGGCACGGACCGGACCCCGGGGTCGAGCACCATGTGTGGGACATCCCGGACGGGCCGCTGGACGGCACCCAGCTGGCCGGGGTGCTGCGGCTGGCCCGGGCGGTGGGCGAGGCGCTGGACGACGGCCGGCGGGTGCTGGTGCGCTGCTACCACGGCTACAACCGCTCCGGCCTGGTCGTCGCACAGGCGCTGATCCACCGGGGCCACCCGGTGGAGGACGCCATACGGCTGATACGGTCCCGTCGCTCGCCATGGGCCCTGCACAACGAGCTGTTCGTGGCGTACCTGCGGGCCGGGCTGCCGACGGTGCGGTTGCTGGAGGAGCTCGCCGAGTAGGTTCCCGAGCAGGTTCCCGAACAGCAAAAAGGACTTACCTACGAATATGGTGTACGGGGCCCTCGAACATCCCTACCCACAGGAGTCCCGTGCCCCCTCGCCGCCCGCGTGCCCTGCTCGCCGTCCTGGCCGTCGTGCTGGGGGCTGCCCTGACCGCCTGCGGTGACACCGGATCGCTGGAGGGCGCCGGGCCCACGCGGGTCGCGGTCAGCCCGGCCCGGCTGTGGCCGGAGCTGACGCCGGCGTCGTCTCCGGCGTACGACATCGACGAGGTCGAGCGGGAGGTCGTCAAAGGCGTGTCCGTGCCCGGCGACGACATCCGCAAGGTCGATCCGGCGGCGATCGTGCGCGCGGAGATCGCGGCGCACCCGGACCGGTACAAGACCGGCGGCAAGAGCGGCGAGGCCTCCCCCGAGACGGCCCGGCTGGTGCGCGACGCCTGCGGGCAGGGACCCGAGCGGGGGCGCTGCCCGGTGCTCAAGCCGTACTACCGGGACCTGACCGGGGACGGGCACGACGATCTGGCCCTCGGTTTCCGGCTGCTGCCCGGGCCCATGACGGCCGTACGGGTGTACACCGTGGACCGCCACCGGCTGGTGCAGGTCATGAAGTGGGAGGACGCCGTGAGCGCCGTCGAGGTGGCCGGGCGCTCGCTCGTGCTCAGCTCGCCGTCCGATCTGGCGCGCTACGAGTACCGGCTCGAGTGGACCTGGGACCCGGACCAGAAGGCGATGCTGCTCACCCACGACGAGATGGTGCGCACGGGGAGCGGGGTGCATCCGGGGCATCCGCAGCGCAAGCCCGCCGCGTCGCCGTCGGCGTCCGCGTCGTCCTCGGCGTCCTCGGTGTCGGGGGCGGCTTCGCCGTCGGTGTCGGGGGCTGCTTCGCCGTCCGCCTCAGGGTCGGCAGGGTTGGCAGGTGTGCGATGAGGTCCGTGCTGCCGCAGTGGTCCGGGCCGCTGGCGGTGCGGGCGGCCGCGTTCATCACCGTCATGTGCTGTGCGCTGGCCGCCCTGCTCGGCGTGCTGGTGCATGTGCAGGTGACGAACCAGACCGTCGGCCAGGCCCGCGACCTCGCGCTCGCCCGGCTCGCGGACGCCACGCAGGCCTTCGAGGCCGGCGACACGCTGCTGCCGAACGCCGGGGTCGATCCCCCGGACCTGCCCGCACGGCTGCGGACGCTGGCGGCGGCCGGGGAGCGGGGCACGATGGTCGGCGAGCACCGCGGGGAGCCGGCGATGTGGGCGGCGGGGCCCGTGGAGGGCGGCCACGCGCTGGCCGTACGCGTGGACTACGCGCAGCAGGCCCGCACGATTCAGGGCCTGGACGGGGCGATCCTGTGGTCGTCGGCGCTGGCGATCGGGGCGACCGTGCTGGTGGGGGCGTTCGCGGTGAGCCGGGTGACACGGCGGCTGCACGCCACGGCGCGGGTGGCGCGGCGGATCAGCGCCGGGGACCTGGACGCGCGGGTGGACGACTCGCGGGCCGGGGACCCGTCGCGGCCGCAGGACGAGGTCGCGGCGGTCGCCGGCGCGCTGGACTCCATGGCCTCGTCGTTGCAGGGCAAGCTGCTGGCGGAACAGCGGTTCACCGCGGATGTGGCGCATGAGCTGCGTACGCCGCTGACGGGGCTGCACGCCGCCGCGGAACTGCTGCCTCCGGGGCGGCCGACGGAGCTGGTGCGCGACCGGGTGGCCGCGTTGCGCACCCTCACGGAGGACCTGCTGGAGATCTCGCGCCTGGACACCGGGCGGGAGCGGCTGGACGTGGACAGCGAGGAGCTGGGGGCGCTGGCCGAGCGGGTGGTGCGGGCGTCGGGGACGCCGACGGAGGTCCGGGTCGTGCGGGACACGCGGGTGGAGACGGACCGGCGACGGCTGGAGCGGGTGCTGGGGAACCTGGTGTCCAACGCGCACCGGCACGGGAAGGGGCCGGTGGTGGTGACGGTGGACGGGCCGGTGGTGACCGTGCGGGACCACGGGGACGGCTATCCGGAGTACCTCGTCACGCACGGGCCGCAGCGGTTCCGTACGGAGGGGGGTGCGACGGGGCACGGGCTGGGGCTGACGATCGCGCTCGGGCAGGCGGAGGTCCTGGGCGCCCGGCTGACGTTCGCGAACGCGGTGGGGGGCGGGGCGTTGGCCACGCTGTCCCTGCCGGGGGCTCCGCCGGTCGGGGGGTGATCTTGCGCAAGAGGTGCCGCCGGTTCGGGTCGACCTTGCGCAAGGGTGCCGCCGGTTCGGGTCGACCTTGCGCAAGAGGTGCCGCCGGCTTCGGGTCGACCTTGCGCAAGAGGTGCCGTCGCGGGGCTTCGCCCCGGACCCCGGGGGGTTTGCCCACCCGCCCACCCGTCCCGGTCGGCCAAGAGACCACGCCACGGGACTCCGCCCCGGACCCCGGCGGGGGCTCCGCCCATCACCCCGGCGGGAGCTCCGCCCCCTGCACCCCGCAGGGCGTTCCCCACCGCCCCACCCGCCCCGGTCAGCCAAGAGACCACGCCACGGGACTCCGCCCCGGACCCCGGCGGGAGCTCCGCCCCCTGCACCCCGCAGGGCGTGGCGTTCCCCACCGCCCCACCCGCTCCCGTCGGCCACGAGACCACGCCACGGGACTCCGCCCCGGACCCCACCACGGGCTCCGCCCCATCACCCCGCCACGAACTCCACCCCACGCCCCCAGCAGGGGCTCCACCCCGTGACCCCGGCAGGGCTCCGCCCCCCTTGCACACCCACCGTTACTCGGCCCCCCTCCGGGCCCCCACGGGTACCGCTCCCCCCCTGATGCGCCCTCACCCTCCCGACCTTCCCCACCCGGCGTTTCGCTCCCCCGCCGCACTTCGCCCCCCGGCGCTCCCCGACCAGCACTTCCCCGCCGGCGCGCGCACCCCCCCACCCGCGCTCCCCCCAGCGCGCTCCCCCATCCGGCCTTCTCCCTCCCCTCTCAGCTCCTTCCTCCCACCCCCTCCCGATGGCCCAGCATTTCGGGCAGGACTCTGCGCGGGCTCCTAACGTGGCGGTCAGTCAGGTTTTGGCCCCTCAGGTTCCTCGTGGAGGTACCCCATGTCTCGTCGGCCCCGTCTCGCGCGGTTCGCCATAGCTGCTGCCACCGTCGTGTTCGTCAGTGCCGTTGCCGGTACGCCTGCCGTCGCCGATGACGGGTGGGGGGAGGACAGCTCCTCGGCCTCCAGTCAGGGCGGTGACGGCGGAGGCGGCGGCAGCTGGGAGCAGCAGGGCGGCGACGGGGGCGGTAACGGCGGCAGTTGGCAGCAGCAAGGCGGCGACGGGGGCGGCGACGGTGGGAGCTGGCAGCAGCAGGGCGGCGATGGAGGCGGCGGTGGGCACGAGTCGCGGCTTGCCCGGGGGCGGGTCACCGCCGGGACGTTGCTGCTGCGCAGCGCGCCCAACCGGGGGAGCCAGGTGATCCGTTCCGTGCACCGCGGTGAGATCGTCTCCATCTACTGCCAGACCCGCGGCCAGAGCGTCGAGGGCGACCGCCTGTGGTACCTGCTGACGGACGGCACCTGGGCCTGGGGCTCCGCCCGCTACATCCAGGTCCTCGGGTCGTCGCCCCGCTGGTGCTGACGCCGCTGACACGCCCTCACCCGCTCGCCCTGCAGGCGCGGCACAAGTCGCCCTGTTTGGGTAAGTTCCGGACATGACGAAGGCCGGAACCGGAATCACCGTGGCAGTGGCGGACATCCCCGCTCCCCCGGTCCCCCTCCCCCGGCGCCGTGGTGTCGAACTCGCCCTCATCGTCGTCGCCGTCCTGCTGTCGGTGTGCGGCTACTGCGTGGTGGGGCTGGGCCGCACCGGCGCCGTGCCGCCCGGCGCCGCCGGTTACGGCGCCGGGCTCGGCGTCCTCGCGCTGCTGGCGCATCTGATCGTCCGGCTGCGCGCCCGGTACGCCGATCCCCTGCTGCTGCCGATCGGGGTCCTGCTCAACGGGCTCGGGCTGGTGCTCATCTACCGGCTGGATCTCGAGACACCCGGCGACCGGGCGGCGCCCACGCAGCTGGTGTGGTCGACGCTCGGGGTGGCGCTCTTCATCGTCGTCGTCGCCATGCTCCGCGATCACCGGATGCTCCAGCGCTACGCCTATGTGTGCGTGGCCGCCGCGCTCGCGCTGCTCACGCTGCCGATCCTCTTCCCCGCCGTGAACGGGGCCCGGATCTGGATCCGGATCGCCGGGTTCTCCATCCAGCCCGGGGAGTTCGCCAAGGTGCTGCTGGCCGTCTTCTTCGCCGCCTACCTCGCCGCGAACCGCACCGCGCTGACGTACGCCGGACGGCGGGTGTGGCGGATGCAGCTGCCGACCGGGCGGGTCCTCGGGCCGATCCTCGCGGTGTGGCTGGTGAGCGTGGGGGTGCTGGTGCTGGAGCGGGACCTCGGGACCTCACTGCTGTTCTTCGGGTTGTTCGTCGTCCTTCTGTACGTCGCCACCGGGCGCAAGGGGTGGATCGCCGTCGGGCTGGTGCTCGCGGCGCTGGGTGCCGTCGCCGTGGGGCAGCTGGAGCCGCATGTGCACGCACGGATCGAGGACTGGCTGCATCCGTTCGCCTCCATCGAGGCCGGGCAGGGCGCCAACCAGCTCGCCCAGTCGCTGTTCGCGTTCGCCGCAGGCGGGCTGCTCGGCACCGGACTCGGTCTCGGGCACTCGGTCCTCATCGGGTTCGCCACCAAGTCCGACTTCATCCTCGCCACCGCCGGGGAGGAGCTGGGGCTCGCCGGACTGTCGGCCATCTTCCTGCTGTACGGCCTGCTCGTGGAGCGCGGCTACCGCGCCGGGCTCGCGCAGCGGGACCCCTTCGGGCGGCTGCTCGCCGTCGGCCTCGCCTCGATCGTCGCGCTCCAGGTCTTCGTCATCGCGGGTGGGGTGACCGGGCTGATCCCGCTGACCGGGATGGCGATGCCGTTCCTCGCGCAGGGCGGCTCCTCCGTCGTCACCAACTGGGCCATCCTCGCCCTGCTCATCCGCGTCAGCGACTCGGCCCGGCGGCCCGGCGCCACCCCGGAGGCGCCATGACCCGCACCATCCGCCACTCCGCCGTCTTCTGCGCCCTGCTGCTGGTCGCCCTGCTGGTCAACGCCGCCCGCGTCCAGCTCGTCGTCGCCGGCGGCTACAACGACAACCCGGCCAACCGCCGCCCCACCATCGCCCGGTACGCCCAGCCCCGCGGCGACATCGTGGTGGGAGGCCGGCCCGTCACCGGCTCCCGGGACTCCGGCGAGCAGCTGCGCTACGAACGTGCCTACACCGACGGCCCGTTGTACGCGCCCGTCACCGGGTTCTCCTCCCAGGAGTACGGCACGACGCTGCTGGAACACACCGAGGACGCCGTACTGGCCGGCACCGATCCGCTGCTGGCGTCGCTGCCGCTGGTCGGCGACCTCACGCGGGCCCGCGACCCGGGCGGCGACGTGGTGACCACCCTCGACCCGCAGGCGCAGCGGGCGGCCTACGAGGGGCTGGCCGGGCGCAAGGGCGCCGTGGCGGCGATCGAACCGGCGACGGGGCGCATCCTGGCGCTGGTGTCCGCTCCGTCGTACGACCCGGGAGTGCTGTCCGGGAACGGGCCGGAGGCGGCCCGCGCCTGGGCGCGGCTGAACGCGGATCCGGACCGGCCGATGCTGAACCGGGCCGTGCGGCAGACGTATCCGCCCGGCTCCACCTTCAAGGTGGTCACCGCGGCGGCGGCGCTGGACGCGGGCCTGATCAGGAACCTGGACGAGCCGACCACCTCCCCGGACCCCTACCGGCTGCCGGGGACGACGACCCGGCTGACGAACGAGGGCGACGGCTGCCGGGACGTCTCGCTGCGGGACGCCTTCGAGTGGTCCTGCAACACGGTGTTCGCCAAGCTCGGCGTCGATGTCGGGGCCGCGCGGATGGTGCGCACGGCGCAGGCCTTCGGCTTCAACGACAAGCGGCTGCGCATCCCGTTCTCCGTGGCGCCCAGCACCTTCGACACGACCGTGGACCGGGCCCAGCTGGCGCTGTCGTCGATCGGGCAGTACAACACACGGGCCACGCCGTTGCAGATGGCGATGGTCGCGGCGGCGGTCGCCAACGGGGGGCGGCTGCGGACGCCGTATCTGGTGGAGCGCACCACGCGGCGCGGCGGTGCCACGGTCACCACGGCGGGGCCGCGTCCGACGCGGCAGGCGATGCTCCCGTCGACGGCGGCGAAGCTGCGCAAGCTGATGGAAGGCGTGGTGCGCGAGGGCACCGGCACCAACGCGGCGATCCCCGGCGCGATCGTGGGCGGCAAGACCGGCACGGCGCAGCACGGCCTCGGCAACTCCGGTACTCCGTACGCCTGGTTCGTCTCGTGGGCGCAGGACGAGCGGGACATGGAGGCGCGGGTCGCGGTCGCCGTGGTGGTGGAGGACGGCTCCGCGAACCGCGGCGAGATCAGCGGCGGGGGTACGGCGGCGCCGATCGCCCGTGCGGTGATGCAGGCGGTGCTCAGCTCGTGAGACGGGGGCTTCCGCGAGGCGGATGGCCCGACCTACCGTTCGGTCATGACTGACGCCGCGTTCGAACTCGCCCAGGTCAACATCGCCCGCCTTCGATTCCCGCTGGACTCACCTGAGTTGAGGGACTTCGTCGACGGTCTCGACCCCGTCAACGCCGACGCGGACGCGGCGGAGGGTTTCGTGTGGCGGTTGCAGAGCGAGGGCGGCGACGCCACCGACATCGCGGTGTTCGACGACGAGTGGCTGATCGTCAACATGTCGGTGTGGCGGGACTCCGACGCACTGACGGCGTTCATGTACCAGGGCCTGCACCGCGAGCTGCTGGCCCGGCGCCGGGAGTTCTTCGAACGGGTACGGGAGGCGATGGCGACCCTGTGGTGGGTGCCGGCGGGTCACCGTCCGACGGTCGCCGAGGCCGAGGCCCGGCTGCTGCATCTGCGTGCCCACGGCCCGACGCCGTACGCCTTCACGCTGCGTACGTCCTTCCCGGCGCAGCACGCGGATCCGGTCCTCGGCGATGTGCCCGCGCGGGGCGCGGTCGCCGAGGACCTGGAGTGCCCGGTGTAGGTCAGAGCGGCTTGAGAAGTTCGGTGCGGACCTGGAGCGCGGTCTTCGCGGCGGCCTCCAGGTCGACCTTCTGCGGGTCCTGCGTCATGGTCTCGGCGGTGATCTCGGCGATGGAGGCACCGGTGTTGTCGTCGGCCCAGCCGCACATGGGCACGGTCAGCGTGGTGCCCAGCTGCACCTGGGTGAGCACCTCGCAGGTCACGGTGATGCCGGAGGCGTCGGGGTGGAAGTCCTTCGGGGGCACGACGACCTTGGCCTCGCCCTCTCCGGCCCCCTTCATCATGTTGTCGCGGGCTCGGTCGGGGTGCTTGAACCGCCCGTACATGCCGGAGACCACCAGGGTGCCCTTGGTCTGGTCGCCGCCGAGGGCGTACTGGCCGACGACGGCGTGGGTGTCCTTGGCGTCCCAGGAGCCGTCGGCCTCGTCCTCGATCTTCTTGCCCTCGGAGCCGGACAGATCCTGGCTGAGGGTGTAGCGGCCGTTCAGCAGCGTCTTGGACAGCACGAGCTTGTTCTTGGCCTCGGGGAAGCCGCCGCCCTTGGAGCCGACCAGCGCGAGCGCGGCCACGACCACCACGATCAGGGCGACGGCACCGCCGACGATGCCGATGACGAGCCCGCGCCGCTTCTTGGGCGGCGGCGCGCCCCAGCCCTGGGGCTGCGGCGGGTAGGGACCGGGGGGCTGCTGGCCGTAGGCCGCGTAGGGCGGCTGTCCGCCGGCGACCGGGGGCTGCCCGTACGGCGCCTGCGGCGCTCCGGCGACCGGGGGCTGCCCGTACGGCCCCTGGGGCTGCTGCGCGCCGTACGGGTTCTGGCCGTAGGGCCCCTGCCCGTAGGGGTTTTGAGGCGGCTGACCGTAAGGATTCTCGGGAGGCGTGGACACGCCAGAACCGTACTCCACCCGGGTGAGGCGTCAGGCCCCAGCCGCCCCCCTTCCGGAGGCGTCAGGCGTCGGCCGCTCCCCCCTTCCGGAGGCGTCAGGCCGCCCCCTCCCCTTCCCGGATCGCCGCGCTCACCTCCGCGACGCGCTCCTTCTCCTCCGCCGCGAAGCGCTCGGCGTCGAGCCGTTCGGCTATCTCCTCGTCCTGGTTCATGAGCAGGTCCAGGTCGGAGTCGCCGAGCTCCAGGACCCCCAGGTCGACATAGGCCTGCTGGAGTCGCTTGCCCCACAGCCCGATGTCCTTCACGCACGGCACGATCCGGCTGAACAGCAGCTTGCGGAAGAGCCGCAGGAACTCGGAGTTCTCGCTGAGCTGCTCGGCCTCGGCCTTGGGGATGCCGAAGTTCTCCAGCACCTCGGTCCCGCGCAGCCGGTCGCGCATCAGATAGCAGCCCTCGATGACGAACTCCTCGCGCTCGCGCAGTTCGGCGTCGGTGAGCTGCCGGTAGTAGTCACGCAGGGCCATGCGCCCGAAGGCGACGTGCCGCGCCTCGTCCTGCATCACGTACGCGAGGATCTGCTTGGGCAGCGGCTTGTCGGTCGTGTCCCGGATCATGCCGAAGGCGGCCAGCGCCAGCCCCTCGATCAGCACCTGCATGCCCAGATAAGGCATGTCCCAGCGACTGTCCCGCAGCGTGTCCCCCAGCAACGCCTGGAGATTGTCGTTGATCGGGTAGACCAGCCCGATCTTCTCGTGCAGGAAACGGCCGTAGATCTCGGCGTGCCGGGCCTCGTCCATGGTCTGGGTCGCGGAGTAGAACTTCGCGTCCATGTCCGGCGCCGACTCCACGATGCGCGCCGCGCAGATCATGGCGCCCTGCTCGCCGTGCAGGAACTGACTGAACTGCCAGGAGGCGTAGTGCCGTCGCAGCTCACTGCGATCCCGGTCGGACATCTTGTCCCAGTACCGGCTCCCGTACACGGACATGGCCTCGTCCGGCGTCCCCAGCGGGTCGTAGGGATCGACCTCGAGATCCCAGTCGATGCGCCTGGCCCCGTCCCACTGCTTGTCCTTGCCCTTCTGGTACAGAGCGAGCAGGCGGTCGCGGCCGTCGTCGTACTCCCAGCTGAAGCGGGCCGCGCCGGACGCGGGCACCTCCCAGTGCGAGGCGCCCGGATCGTCGGCATACAGGTCGAAGGTCGGCATGCACGGCAGGCTCACACGGGCCGGACGCGGGGTCAACGAGTTCCTCGGCACACGGAAGACGCGAGTTGCTGCACAGGGATTGACGGGCTTGCTGACAGGCAGTCTCATAAGAGGAGTGACCGGCGGGTAACTCCGCCCTGCCCCCCGCACGACGAGGTGGATCAGCCATGACGACGACCCTGACGGAAGCCGAGGCGCTGGACGGCCTGCGCGATGCGCTCGGCCTGCTCAAGGACCGCGAACAGGTGGCCGAACGCCTCCTCGCCTCCTCCGCGAAGCACTCCTTCGACCCGGACAAGGAGCTGGACTGGGACGCGCCCTTCGAGGAGGGCAAGTGGTTCTGGCCGCCGGAGCTGGTGTCGCTCTACGACACGCCGCTGTGGAAGCGGATGAGCGAGGAGCAGCGGATCGCGCTCTCCCAGCACGAGGCCGCGGCGCTGGCCTCGCTCGGCATCTGGTTCGAACTGATCCTGATGCAGCTGCTCGTCCGGCACATCTACGACAAGGCGGCGACCAGCGCGCACGTGCGCTACGCCCTTACCGAGATCGAGGACGAGTGCCGGCACTCGAAGATGTTCGCCCGGGTGATCTCCCGGGGCGGCACGCCGTGGTACCCGGTCAGCCGGGTGCACCAGAACCTGGGCCGCGTGTTCAAGACGATCTCGACGACGCCGGGGTCCTTCACGGCGACCCTTCTCGGCGAGGAGGTCCTGGACTGGATGCAGCGGCTGACGTTCCCGGACGAGCGGGTCCAGCCCCTCATCCGGGGCGTGACGCGCATCCACGTCGTGGAAGAAGCGCGCCACGTCCGCTACGCCCGCGAGGAACTGCGCCGCCAGATGCTGACGGCGCCGAAGTGGTCGCAGGAGTTCACGCGGGTCACCTCCGGTGAGTTCGCCCGCGTCTTCTCCATCGCCTTCATCAACCCCGAGGTCTACACGAACGTCGGCCTGGACAAGCGGGAGGCCGTGGCCCAGGTGAAGGCCAGCGGCCACCGCCGCGAGGTCATGCAGACAGGGGCGAAGCGCCTGACGGACTTCCTGGACGACATCGGAGTCCTCCGAGGAGTGGGCCGCCGCCTGTGGAAGTCCTCGGGCCTCCTGGCGTAACGCCTCCCGCGGAGCGGTGCCCCACGCTGGGCGGCGCCCGGCACTTGCGGTGCCCCGCATTGGGCTGCGCGCCCGGAGTTCACTGGTGCCCCGCGTCGTGGCTGACCGGGGGTGGGTGCGCAGCCCGGCGCGACGGGGTGCCCCCCAGGCTCTCGAGCAGGGGGACCCCCAGCGCCCACCCGTGCCGCCCCAGCAGCACGACTGCCCGCGGCTACGGCGAGATGGCGCCCGCCACGACGCTGAGGCACCCGCGTACGGCGGCGAGGGGCCGGGGTGGGGGGTGTCCGCCCGCAGCGTCCGGCACCGGCACAGGGTGCCCTCGTCGGGGACGGGCGGCCGGGCCGAGGACGGACACCCCCCACCCCGGCCCCGCCGTGGAAACCGGCCGTAGGCGCCAGGCACGCCACGACGCGACCGCAACGGGCCGCCGCAGGCAAAAAAGGGGCGCGGGGAACGGCGCGACCAGCCACAACGCACCCGCAGCGACAACACACCCAGCCCCGCAGGCACACGCACCCGCAGCCGTGGGCGCCAGGCACGCCACGACGCGACCGCAACGGGCCGCCGCAGGCAAAAAAAGGGGCGCGGGGAACGGCGCGACCAGCCACAACGCACCCGCAGACGACAACGCACCGGGCGCCGCAGGCACACGCACCCGCAGACGACAACACACCCGGCGCCGCAGGCACACGCACCCGCACACGACAACACACCCGGCGCCGCAGGCACACGCACCCGCAGCCGCAGACGACAACGCACCCACCCCCCACCCCCACGCGGACGCGACTACGCTGCGAAGCATGACCCCCTCCGCCACCCCCGCCTACCGCCGCCTCAGCGTCGAGGAACGCCGCAGTCAGCTGCTCACCGCCGCCCTGTCGCTGTTCGCGCACCGGGCACCGGAGGAGGTGTCCTTGGACGACGTGGCAGAAGCCGCCGGCGTCTCCCGCCCCCTGGTCTACCGCTACTTCCCCGGCGGCAAGCAGCAGCTCTACGAGGCAGCCCTGCGCTCCGCCGCCGACCAGCTCCAGCTCTGCTTCGACGAACCGCGCACCGGCCCGCTCCTCCCCCGCCTCTCCCGCGCCCTCGACCGCTACCTCGCCTTCGTCGACGAGCACGACGCCGGCTTCAGCGCCCTCCTCCAGGGCGGCAGCGTCGTGGAGACGTCCCGCACCACCGCCATAGTGGACGGAGTCCGCCGCGCCGCCGCCGACCACATCTACCGCCACCTCGGCGTCCGCACCCCGGGCCCCCGCCTGCGCATGACCGTCCGCATGTGGATCACCGCCGTCGAGGCGGCCTCCCTCATGTGGCTCGACGACGACAAGCAGCCCCCTGCCGCCGAGCTGCGCGACTGGCTCGTGGAGCAGTTCGTCGCCGCGCTCGGCGTGACCGCGGGACGCGACCCGCAGACCGCCGACGTGCTCGCCGCGCTCTCCGGGGATGTCTGAGACTGGTGGTGTGAAGAGCGAAGACACCCCCTTCGAGGGCGGCCCCATGGACGGCCGGGTCCTCCCCGTGCTCGTCGGCCCCACCGGCCACCCCCCGAAGACGTACCGCATCCCGGTCCCGGACGCCGCCGGCGGCCCGCCCACCGTGCTGGTCTACCGCCGGGTCCCCCGCGGGCACAGCAAGCGCCTCAACCTGACCCAGGGCTGGAAGTACGCCTTCGACCCCACGGGTGACACACGCACCGGCCGCCGGCGCTGGCCCTGGTCGAAACCGGCCCCCCGGCCCCACCGCACGCCAGACGCCACGCCGGACGGCAACCCGCACGACCCGGACGAGTGACACCCTTGCGCCGGTCCGCGCACGCCCGGCGCGCGCACCTCGCGGACCCGCCCCAAGCTGCCGGTGCGGGGCAGAGGGGCTGCCCCGCACCGGAGGTGATGACGTGTCAGGAAAGCTGCTGCGTCTCGTCGGTACGACGATGGCGGCGGCGCAACTAGCGCTCGCACCCACCCATGCCGCAGCCGTGCCCGACCCCCAGCCGCAACCACCAGCGGACGCGCAACAACAACCGCCCGCAGACGCACCCCAGAAAGCACCATCGGACGCCCTCTCGGACGCACCCCAGGAAGCACCCTCAAACCCGCCCTCGGACGCGCCCTCGGACGCGTCCGCGGACACCCCGAAGTCCCTGCCCGCCCTCCTGACCCAGCTTCAGACGCTGTACCAGCAGGCGGAACAGGCCACCGAGGCCTACAACGCCACCGAGGAGGCGCTGAAGAAGAAGCGCGCCGAGGTGGCCCGGCTGGACACCGCGCTGGCCAAGGCCCGGCTGTCCCTGGACGCCGGCCGCGGCGCCGCCGGCCGGCTCGCCCGGCAGCAGTACCAGAACAGCAGCGACCTCTCCCCGTACCTGCGCCTGCTGCTCGCGTCCGATCCCGAGCACGCCATGGACGAGGGCCATGTGATCGGCCGGCTGGCGCGCGAGCGCGCGCAGACCATCGGCCGCCTCACCGGCAGCGAACGCAGGGCCGCGGACCTCGCCCGCCGCGCCCGTACCGCCCTCGACCAGCAGCTGACGCTCACGGAGCGGCAGAAGAAACAGCGTGACGACGTCCGCCGTCGCCTGTCCGACGTCGAGAGGCTCCTCGCCTCCCTCACCGCCGACCAGTTGAGCGCCCTGACCGCGCTGGAGCGCACCGGCGCCGCCCAGGCGCAGCGCAGCCTGGTCGCGTCCGGCGCGCTGGACGGCGACGACAAGCCGTCGTCCACCGGGGGTGAGCGCGCCGTCCGGTACGCCGAGCGGCAGATCGGCAAGCCGTACGCGTGGGGCGCCGAGGGCCCGGCGTCGTACGACTGCTCCGGTCTGACCTCCCAGGCCTGGCAGGCCGCCGGTACGCCGATCCCGCGCACCAGCCAGGAGCAGTGGGCGCGGCTGCCCCACGTGCCGCTGCGCACGCTGCGCCCCGGCGACCTGGTGGTCTACTTCCCGCAGGCCACGCATGTGGCGCTGTACGTGGGCGGCGGCAGGGTGATCGAGGCGCCGCGCCCCGGGGAGAAGATCAGGCTCTCCCCGATCGCGGCGCACCCGATCCTGGGAGCGGTACGCCCGGACCCGAAGACCCCGGCCCACCCACTCCCGGCGAGCCCGGCGCATCCGCTTCCGGCGACGTCCACGCACCCGCTTCCGGCGACCCCCGCACACCCGCTCCCGGCGCACCCCGCGCGCCCTGCCCCGAAGGAGCAGGCACCCCCGGCCCCGAGATACTCGGTGCTCCTGCCTCAGGAGAAGCCGACCGCCCTCTGGCCGGCCGGATAACACGGCCCCGAAGCCACCCCGGCCGGCCGGATCACGCGGGCCGCCGCTGAGCGCCCCCGGCCGGCCGAAGCAACACCTGAGCCACCCGACCGCCGCGGCCCGCCTCAGCCGGGCCGGATCCGCGTCAGCCGACGGCGTCCGACGTCAGCCGGTCAGCGAACCCAGGTACGCGGCCGTCTTCTCCGGCTCGTAGAAGAAGTTCTCGAAGTCGGCCGGGTCGTTGAACGCGTTCGCGAACCGGTCGGCGGCCGGCTGGAGCTGGCCCGCGGCGCCGATGAGGTTCAGCACGTGCTCCGGCGGCGGCGCCAGCATCGCGTTGGTCCACTTCACGACGTGCTGCGCGGTCTGCCAGTAGCGGTCGAACGCCTGCTGCATGAAGTCCTCGTCGAACGGCTTGTCACCGTGCTCGAGGATGGCGGCCAGGTAGGCGGCCGCGCACTTGGACGCCGAGTTGGAGCCCTGCCCGGTGATCGGGTCGTTCGCGACGACCACGTCGGCGACGCCGAGCACCGCGCCGCCACCGGGCAGACGCCCGATCGGCTTGCGCACGGTCGGCGCGTAGCGGCCGGCCAGCGTGCCGCCCGCGTCGGTCAGCTCGACCTTCGTGGCCCGCGCGTACTCCCAGGGGGTGTACCGCTCCATGAGTTCCAGGGTCAGGGAGAGGTGCTCCGCCGGGTCCTTGACGCCCTTGAAGACGTCGAGCGGGCCGCCGGGTATGCCCTCCCAGAACAGGATGTCGGCGCGGCCGGAGGTGGTGAACGTCGGCATGATGAACAGCTCGCCGACGCCGGGCACCAGGTTGCAGCGGACCGCGTCGAACTCCGGGTGCTCCGGGCGCGGGCCGAGACCGTGCACGTACGCCACCGCCAGCGCGCGCTGGGGTTCGCTGTACGGGGAGCGGGAGGCGTCGCGCTCGAACATCGACACCAGTTCGCCCTTGCCGGCGGAGACCAGGACGAGGTCGTAGGCGCGGGAGAAGTAGTCGAGGTCGGAGACCGCCGCGCCGTGGATGACGAGCTGGCCGCCGCGCTGTGCGAACGTCTCCATCCAGCCGGCCATCTTCACCCGCTGGTCCACCGACTGCGCGAACCCGTCGAGCCGGCCCACCCAGTCGATGGCGCGGGCCGCCGGGCCCTCGGCCCAGGAGCCGGGGGCCGCCACCGAGACGCCGAGTCCTTCGATCTTCGGGGCCTGGGACTCCCAGAAGTTCAGCTGGAGGTCACGCTCGTGCTGGAGTGCCGTGTGGAACATGCACTGCGTGGACATGACCCGGCCGGAGCGGATCTCGTCCGCGGTCCGGTTCGACATCAGGGTGACCTCGTAGCCGTGCGCCTGCAGGCCGAGGGCGAGCTGGAGGCCGGACTGTCCGGCCCCTACGACGAGTATCTTCCGCATGCGGGGATGTCTCTCCTAGATGGACTTCTCGGGTCCGGTTGGACCCCTCGGTACCGGTGGGACTACTCGGGGGTTTCCTCGAGCGTGTGGGCCACGAGGGCGAGGAGCGTCTCGATCACCGAGATCCGGCGCCGCGCGTCCATGATCATGACAGGTATGTGCGGAGGAATCGTGAGGGCCTCGCGCACGTCCTCGGGCTCGAACAGCTCGGTGCCGTCGAAGTGGTTGACCGCGACGACGTACGGCAGCCCGCAGCTCTCGAAGTAGTCCAGCGCGGGGAAGCAGTCCTTCAGCCGCCGGGTGTCGGCCAGCACGACGGCGCCGATCGCGCCGCGCACCAGGTCGTCCCACATGAACCAGAACCGCTGCTGCCCCGGCGTACCGAACAGGTACAGCACCAGGTCGTCGTCGAGCGTGATGCGGCCGAAGTCCATCGCCACCGTGGTGGTCAGCTTGCCCGGGGTGGCCGTGAGGTCGTCCGTCTCCTGGCTCGCCTCGGTCATCAGCGCCTCGGTCTGCAGAGGCGTGATCTCCGAGACGGACGTGACCAGTGTGGTCTTGCCCACGCCGAAGCCGCCAGCCACCACGATCTTCGTGGCGATGGGGGCACGGGTGCGGTCCGTCTGCCAGGACTTCAGCTCCTCGTCGGGCTCGGCGACACGGGCCGCCTCGGCGAACGGGGAGACGCCACGAGCGGCGTCAGAGACGACGGAGTCCACTCAGCACCCTTTCCAGCAGCGCGCGGTCCGGCCGGCCCGTGCCGTGGCCGGTGCCCGTTCCGTACACGCGGATCTTTCCCTGGTCCGCGAGGTCGCTCAGCAGGACGCGGACCACACCGAGCGGCATCTTCAGCAGCGCGGCGATCTCGGCCACCGTGCGCATACGGCGGCACAGTTCGACGATGGCCCGCATCTCCGGCATCACGCGGGTGGCGAGCGTACCCTTCGTCAGCTCCCTGCGCTCCTCCGGGGCGTCCAGCGCGGCCACGAACGTCTCGACGAGCAGCACGTGACCGAAGCGGGTACGGCCGCCGGTGAGCGAGTAGGGGCGCACACGGGCCGGTTTGCGGTCGCCGCCGCGCACCGGCAACCGGTCCTTCGCGGCATGGGACATGCTGCTCATCGCTCACTCCCCATCGAGGAGGACTCCAGGGATTTCCGCAGTTCGCTGCGGAGTTCGGGGGTCAGCACATGCCCGGCACGGCCCACGAACAGGGCCATGTGGTACGCCACGACGCTCATGTCGCACTCCGCGGAGCCGTGCACGCCGAGCAGCGAGCCGTCGCTGATCGACATCACGAACAGGCTGCCTTCCTCCATGGCGACCATCGTGTGCTTGACCGCGCCGCCGTCCATCAGCTTGGCCGCGCCGATGGTGAGGCTGCCGATACCGGAGACGATGGTGGCGAGGTCGGCGGCGGAGCCGCGGGGGCCGGTGGTCCGGGTGGCCTGCTGGGCCTGCCTGGCCTCGAGGTTGCGGTCCTGGTCGGAGGAGAGCAGCAGCAGGCCGTCGGAGGAGACCACGGCGACCGAGACGATGCCGGGGACCTCCTCGACGAGGTTGCTCAACAGCCAGTGCAGGTTGCGGGCTTCACTGCTCAGACCGAAGGTACTGGGCGCGGTCAACTGCTTGCCTCCTCGACTGTGCCCCCCGTGGCGTCTTGTGTAGGTCGTCGCTCCGCGGGCTGCGCCGCGGGTGTCCTGGTCTGGCCCGTCTGCTCGGCGATCTCCGCCTGGGCGTCGCGGTAGCCGGCGGTGGCGCCCTGGCGGAAGCCGCCGAGCCGCCGACGCAGGGCTTCGGCGTCCACGGACTTGGTCCGGGGGCGCTCCGCCTGGGCGGGGGCGGTGATCTTGGGGGTGCGCTTGGGGAGGCCCTTCGCGGTGTACTGGTCTTCCTCGTCCGCGGTGCGCTCGTGCTCCGCCTCGGCCTCCGCCTCGGCTTCGCCGCCGCCGGGTCCGTCGCCGTCGGCGGCCACGGATCCGGGGGCGGGGGCCGGCACCGTCGCGGGCTCGGACGCGGGCTCGGGGGCCGCTTCCTCCGTCTTCGGGGACGGGATCAGCAGCTCCATCGTCATCTCGGCGGGGGACTCCGCGGGCGGCGCGGGCTGCGGTACGGCGTCCTCGGCCGGTGCCGGCTGCCCGGCCCGCTGCGGCTCCGGCTCGTCGGCCGGCGTCGGCTGCTGGGCCGTGTCCTGCCCGGGCGCGCGCTCCCCGGCCTGGGCCTGCTCCCGGTCCCGTACCGCCTTCTCCGCGAGCGCGATCAGGCGGTCGCCGTCGCTCGTGCGGCCGTGCAGGACGTTGGAGTTGGCCTCGGCGTCGGCGCCCGGCAGGGAGAAGGTCTGGGTGGTGCTCGCGGTGTGCGCGGGCGGGGCGACCGCGGCCGG
Source organism: Streptomyces sp. NPDC036813 (assembly GCF_055609245.1). NCBI lineage: Bacteria > Bacillati > Actinomycetota > Actinomycetes > Kitasatosporales > Streptomycetaceae > Streptomyces > Streptomyces sp. NPDC036813. Next base: position 198,688 of record NZ_JBVJPV010000003.1, read on the forward strand.
CGGGGTGGGGGCCAGCAGCGACTGCGGCAGGACGACGACCGCGGCCGTTCCGCCCTGCTTCTGCTCGCGCAGCCGCACCCGCACGCCGTGCCGGTGGGCGAGGCGGGCCACGACGTAGAGGCCGAGGCCGAGGCCCTCGTCGCCCTCCTGGTCGTACGGCGTGTTGGGGTCGAAGGCGGTGAGGCGGGCGTTGAGCCGCTCCATCCGCTCGTCCGTCATGCCGATGCCCTCGTCCTGGACGGAGAGCATGACCTCGCCGTTCTCCAGCAGCCATCCGGAGACCTCGACGGGCACGTCGGGCGGGGAGAACGCGGTGGCGTTCTCCATGAGTTCGGCCAGCAGGTGGGAGAGGTCGTCGGCGGCGAATCCGGCCACGTGCCCGTGCGGCGGGAGGGCCGCGATGCGGACCCGTTCGTAGCGCTCGATCTCGCTGACGGCGGCGCGGACGACGTCGACCAGCGGGACGGGGCCCGCGTGCTGCTGGACGTGCTCGGTACCGGCGAGGACGAGGAGGTTCTCGCTGTGCCGGCGCATGACCGTGGCGAAGTGGTCGAGCTTGAACAGGGTGGCCAGGCGGTCGGGGTCCTGCTCGCGCTCCTCCAGGCCCTCGATGACGGCGAGCTGACGCTCGACCAGGCCGAGAGTGCGCAGGGCGAGGTTGACGAAGGTGGAGCCGATGCTGGCGCGCAGCCGGTCCAGCTGGGCTGCGGACTCGGCGAGTTCGGCGCGCAGTTCCTCGCGGGCGTCGGCCATCTTCTGCCGCTGGCCGACCAGGTGCTTGCGGTCGGACTCCAGGGTGCCGACGCGCTCGGCGAGGGCGACGGCGTGCGCGTGCAGGGCGTTGACGGAGCGGACGACCTGGGCGAACTCGTCGTTGCGGCCGGTGAACTTCACCGGTTCCTGCGTGGCCGGGTCCTCGGCCTCGGCCAGGCGGGCCGAGCCGCGCCGCAGCACCGACAGCGGGCGGGTGAGGCTGCGGGCCATGGCGGTGGCGATACCGACGGTGAGCAGGATCAGCGCGCCGAGGATCCCGACGCGGATCTCCAGCGCGGTGACGTCGTCGTCACGCAGCTGCTCCAGGGCCTTGGTGCGGTGCTCGTAGAGCGCGGCCTCCGCGCCGCGCATCAGCTCGATGCGCGCGGACAGGGCCGCGTCGAGCTTGCGGGCGGAGGTGTCGAGCTCGTCGTCGTCCAGGGCGGGCTGGTCGGTGAGGCGGGCGAGGTACTTCTCGGCGGTGGTGGTCTCCGGTCCGGTGACGGTGGAGTCGTACGACGTCACCGCCTGCCGGGGCGCCGACTCGTGGAAGTCGGCGAGGGCGGCGTCGGAGCGCAGCCGGGCCTGCTGGGCGGCGGCGGTGAGCGCGTCGCGCTGCTTGGCGGCGGACGAGTCCGAGCCGGTCTCGGACAGGCCGGTGACCGGGTCGATGGTGCTACGGCTGCCGGCGGGGACGTTCAGCGCGGCGAGCAGCAGGCCACGGGTGGCGGCGGCCTGCTGGACGGCGGAGTCCAGCTGGGCGAGGGCGTAGGCTCCCCCGAGTTCTCGGCTTCGCTCGAACAGGGGGGACCCCCATGAGCCGGCGCGCGGCGGGCTCTGCTGGGCGAGCTGCTCGGTGAGCCGGTGCAGTTCGGTGATCGCGGCCGAGTACGCCTGGTGGGCCTCGAGGGCGCCGCTCCGGCCGGTCAGCGCGGCCCGGCGGACGGCGGCGATGCCGTCGAGGTCGGTGCGCAGTGCGGCGGGCAGGTCGGTGTCGGCGCGCAGTTCCTCGACCTGCCGGTCGACGCGGGCGCTGCGCTGCTCGTCGGGCGCCTTCGCCTTGGGCCGGCCGGCGGCGACGTACGAGGTGACGTCGTCGCGTTCGTCGGCGAGGGCGTGGGCGAGGGTCAGCGCCTCCTGGGTCTGTCCGGCGAGGGTGACCAGGTCCTGGGTGTCCTTCAGCTGCCCGGAGGCGGCGATGACGGACGGGGCGCCGGCGCCCGCGATGGCGGCTGCCACCACCGCCACGGCGACGATCAGCCGATTGCGGACGTGGGTGGGGCGGCCCTTGCCGACGACTGGGGGCTGTGCGCCCCCTTCGGGGGCCGACTGCCTGCCTGTGCGCCGAGGCCGCGTCTTCTGCACCGGTGCTCGCATTCCTGTACTCGTGTAGCCATGGGACCGGATGACACCCCGTCAATCGGCGCGTGCGTCCGGTACGGTTCCCGACCCTCCCAGTGCCGGTGGGCAGCGGGCGGGCATCACCTGCCCCGCCACCCGAAGGAGTGAACATCGGGGACGAGTTGGCGGGCAAGTTCCTCTGGCGCGTGCAGCGCCCTTGCGCGGCGGGCCGGTTGGACGTCTGCGGCGCGCTTTGGCAGGATTCGCCGCCACGCCTTGGCGGAGTGAAGCATTCCATCCCAAAACCGGCGCCGCGGCGGGGCCGGTACGGCGAAGCCGCGATGTTTGCCAGCCGTTCGCGGAGCATGTGAAGGGCTCGTGCAGACTGGCCGGATGCGTACGGAACTCGTCTCGGAACCCGGTGACCCGATCCGCCCCAACGAGGACTTCGCCGGCATCGGAGTGCCCGCTTCCGGACAGGGCGGGTCGCTCGTCGTGCTGGACGGGGTGACCCCGCCCAGGGGCGGGGACATGGGCTGTCTGCATTCCGTCCCCTGGTACACGGCACGCCTCGGCGGAGCACTGACCGAACTGACCGTTTCGCTCCCGGATGTCCCCCTGGCGGAGGTCCTCGCCCGCGCCATCGCACGCACCTCCGCCGCACACGCGGGGACCTGTGACCTTTCTCACCCGCGCACCCCCCAGGCAACCGTCGTCCTGGCCCGCTGGTCCGCGGCTCTCGTCGAGTACCTGGTGCTGTCCGACTCCGCGCTGCTGGTGCACTCCCCGGCGGGCCTGGTGACGGCGGTCCTCGACGAGCGGCTGGCCCGGCTGCCGCGTGCCGCGCTGGCCACGGACGAGATGATCGACGCGCACCTGCGCAACAAGGAGGGCGGCTTCTTCACGGCGGCCGCCGACCCCTCGGTCGCCGATCGAGCGGTCACCGGCTCCCTGCCGCGCGAGGAGGTGACCGCGCTGGCCGCGCTGACGGACGGGGCGACGCGCTGGGTGGAGAAGTTCCGCGAGGGCGACTGGGCGGACTGTCTCAGGCTGATCCAGAAGGAGGGCGCCCAGGCCCTGGTGGCCCGCGTCCGCTCCCTGGAACGCGCGGACGCGCAGGCACGCGCCTGGCTGGGCGGCAGCAAGACCCACGACGACGCGACGGTGGTCTACGCGGAGTGGTGACCCACGGCCCCGCCGCCCGGCCGCCCGCAGTGACCACCTGTGGCCCCGCCGCCCGGCCGCGCGAAGTGACCACCTGTGGCCGCGCGGCCGGTCGCGACGATGGTCTGCGCGGAGTGATGACCCACGGCCGCGCCGCCCGACGCGCCCGAAGGCGGGGCCGTCACTTCTCCATGCCCCGGTTCAACTGGTTCAGCAACCGGGCCAGTTCGGCCACCTCGCGGCGGTTCCAGTGGGCGAGCTTGCTGACGTAGCGGGCGCGGCGGGCTTCGCGGACGCTGCTCACCCGGCGGTGGCCCTCCTCGGTGAGATGGACCAGCCAGGCGCGGCCGTCGGCCGGGTCGGGTTCACGGGCCACCAGACCCAGCTCCTCCAGGGCCCGCAGCTGGCGGGACATGGTGGCCTTGCCGACACCGATGTAGGCGGCCAGTTCGGTGGCGCGCTGCCGGCCGCACTCGTCCAGCCGGACCAGCAGGCCGTAGGCGGCCGACTCCAGGTCCGGGTGGACCTCGCGGGCCATCTCGCCCTGGCTCGCACGGGCCCGGCGCAGGAAGACCGTCAGCTCGCGTTCCAGCGCCAGGAACTCCTGGTCCACACCACTCGGCGCCGCCCCGGGTTCGCCCCGATGCTCCGCGCCGTTCGCGTCCTCGTGCACGTCAGTCCCCTGATCCGGTTTCCCGATCCTGAAAGTTTCCGCCAGGCGCCCGCCATCGCCGCAGCTCGGTCAGTATTTCGCAGGGCTAGACCAACGGCAGCGCCCGGACCCCTTCCCTCCATACGGTCTACGTGCGTAGCTTCTTTTACCAGGCCCCTGACTGGCATGCCCACGCCAGTCACGATCGGGCCACCTGTGCAGCACGTCGTCCAGCGTTCCCCACCGACGCCCAGCGTTCCCCACCGACGCCTTCGGAGGCACGTCATGCCCGTGCACAGACCCGGTTCCGCACGCCGCCGCCTGCTCGCCCCGCTCGCTGCGGCCGGTCTCGCGGTGCTCTCCCTCGCCCTGCCCGCGTCCGCTCAGTCGGCCGACGTCCCCGCACGCGGCTCCGCCTACATGGGCATGGGCGTCGTGGCCCACGACGGCCGCAGCGGCACGCCCAGTACCGGTGACGCCACCCAGACGGAAGGCGTCGATGTCTCCGGCCACCAGGGCAACGTCGCCTGGTCCACCCTGTGGAGCAGCGGCGTGCAGTGGTCGTACGTCAAGGCCACCGAGGGGACGTACTACACGAACCCCTACTTCGCGCAGCAGTACAACGGCTCCTACAACGTCGGCATGATCCGCGGCTCGTACCACTTCGCGACGCCCGACACCACCAGCGGTGCCACCCAGGCCAACTACTTCGTCGACCACGGCGGCGGCTGGTCCCGCGACGGCAAGACTCTCCCGGGCGCCCTCGACATCGAGTGGAACCCCTACGGCGCCGCCTGCTACGGCAAGACGCAGAGCGGGATGGTCGCCTGGATCAGCGACTTCCTGAACCAGTACAAGGCCCGCACGGGCCGCGACGCCGTCATCTACACGGCGACGAGCTGGTGGACCCAGTGCACCGGGAACTACGGCGGCTTCGCCACCACCAACCCGCTGTGGATCGCCCGGTACGCCACCGATCCGGGCACGCTGCCGGCCGGCTGGGCGTACCACACGATGTGGCAGTACACCTCGTCCGGCCCGACGGTCGGTGACCACGACAAGTTCAACGGGGCCTACGACCGGCTCCAGGCGCTGGCCAACGGCTAGCGGACATCCCGCGCCGGCGGCCTTCTGGCCGTCGGCGGGGGTGCGCCGCCGTCCGTCGCGGCGCGCGGCCGCCGTCCGCACCGCACCCGCGCATCCGGGCGCGGCACCAATAGGCCGGCCAGGTCCGCGCACCGCCCGTCAGCGGCGCGCTCGCGGCGGCGCCGCGACCGGTCGCGCCCGGTGCACGGCCGAGCCCGTGGCCCGCCGCCAGGGCGAGCACGGCGGAGACGACGCGGGCGATCACCCCTCGTGGGAGGCGACCGACTCGAACAGCAAGCCCGCGGGGCGGCTCGCCGGCGCCCGAGGGTGACGCCCTCGGCCTGCAGGGCCGGGCGGTCGCGCGGCCCTGCAGGCCGAGGGGCACACGGACGAGGCGACCGCCAAGCGCCTCGGCGTCTTCGCGTGCACCGCCCGCGCCTGGCCGCACCTGCTGGACCGTCTCGGCGCCCGCAGCCGCTTCGGCGCCGGCGTCCGAGCCGTCCGACGCGGCCGCTCCCGCACGCCGGATGACGCGTCCGGCGCCCGGTGCTGCTCGTCGCGGCGGTGGACAGCGCTTCCGCGCCATCGCGGCGGGGACAGCACCTCCGTACCGCTGTGGGGCTGGTCGGTACCGGACGCGGCCGCCTGGCCGGTCACGGTCGTGGCCTTCGCCCCGGCCGGTCACGGTCGTGGCCTGCGCCGCCGGGACCGCGCCGGTGCGGATGTGGCGGACGCGGACCTGGCCGGCGCGCCGTGCGTGCCGAGCGCGCGCCGGCGACGGCGGCTGTGTACGGGTCGGGCCCGGGCCTCCCTCACGGGACCCGGGCCTTCCCTCGTCCGGTCGCGTCCTCCCCCCGTGCTCGACGCCTGGGAGAGGCCCGCTACGCCGCGACCGGAACCTCCGGCGTCGCCTCGCTCGTGGCGGGCGCGAGCGCCAGTTCCAGGACCTGCCGGACGTCGGTCACGGCGTGCACGTCCAGCTTGTCCAGCACCTCGGCCGGGACGTCGTCCAGGTCGGGCTCGTTGCGCTTGGGGATGATCACCGTGGTCACCCCCGCGCGGTGGGCGGCGAGCAGCTTCTGCTTCACGCCGCCGATGGGCAGCACCCGGCCGGTCAGCGACACCTCGCCCGTCATCGCCACGTCGGTGCGGACCAGACGGCCGGACAGCAGGGACGCCAGGGCCGTCGTCATCGTGATGCCGGCGCTCGGGCCGTCCTTGGGGACCGCGCCCGCCGGGAAGTGGATGTGCACACCCCGGTCCTTCAGATCGCCCACGGGCAGCTCCAGTTCGGCCCCGTGGCTGCGCAGGAAGCTCAGCGCGATCTGCGCGGACTCCTTCATCACGTCACCGAGCTGACCGGTGAGGGTCAGTCCGGCGGCGCCGGTCTCCGGGTCGGCCAGGGACGCCTCGACGTAGAGGACGTCACCGCCGGCGCCGGTGACCGCGAGGCCGGTCGCCACACCGGGGACGGCGGTGCGGCGCTCGGCCGGGTCCTGGGCGGACTCGGGCACGTGGTGCGGGCGGCCGATCAGGTCGCGCAGGTGGTCCGCGGTGACCGTGAACGGCAGCTCGCGCTCGCCCAGTTCGTGCTGGGCCGCGACCTTGCGCAGCAGACGGGCGATGGATCGCTCCAGGGTGCGCACCCCCGCCTCGCGGGTGTACTCGCCGGCCAGCTTGCGCAGGGCGTCCTCGTCGAGGGTGACCTCGTCCTTGCTCAGTCCGGACCGCTCCAGCTGACGCGGCAGCAGGTGGTCGCGGGCGATGACGACCTTCTCGTCCTCGGTGTAGCCGTCGAGGCGGACGATGTCCATGCGGTCGGCGAGCGCCTCGGGGATGGCTTCCAGGACGTTGGCGGTGGCCAGGAAGACGACGTCGGACAGGTCGAGTTCGACCTCCAGGTAGTGGTCGCGGAACGTGTGGTTCTGCGCCGGGTCGAGAACCTCCAGCAGGGCCGCCGCCGGGTCGCCCCGGAAGTCGGAGCCGACCTTGTCGATCTCGTCGAGCAGGACGACCGGGTTCATGGAGCCGGCCTCCTTGACGGCCCGCACGATCCGGCCGGGCAGCGCGCCGACGTACGTACGGCGGTGACCGCGGATCTCGGCCTCGTCGCGCACACCGCCGAGGGCGACGCGGACGAACTTGCGGCCCATGGCGTGGGCCACCGACTCGCCGAGGCTCGTCTTTCCCACGCCCGGCGGGCCCACCAGGGCCAGCACGGCACCGCCGCGGCGGCCGCCGACGACGCCCAGGCCGCGGTCGGCGCGGCGCTTGCGCACGGCCAGGTACTCGGTGATGCGTTCCTTGACGTCGGTCAGCCCGGCGTGCTCGGCGTCCAGGATCGCCTTGGCGCCCTGGATGTCGTAGGCGTCCTCGGTGCGCTCGTTCCACGGCATCTCGAGGACCGTGTCGAGCCAGGTGCGGATCCAGGAACCCTCGGGCGAGGCGTCGGAGGCGCGCTCCAGCTTGTCGACCTCCTTGAGCGCGGCCTCGCGGACCTTCTCGGGGAGGTCGGCGGCCTCGACGCGGGCGCGGTAGTCGTCGGACTCCTCGCCCTCCGTCTCGCCGTTCAGCTCGCGCAGTTCCTTGCGGACGGCCTCCAGCTGGCGGCGCAGCAGGAACTCGCGCTGCTGCTTGTCGACGCCTTCCTGGACGTCCTTGGCGATGGTCTCGGCGACCTCCTGCTCGGCGAGGTGGTCGCGCAGCTGCTGGGTGGCGAGCTTGAGCCGGGCGACCGGGTCGGCGGTCTCGAGCAGTTCCACCTTCTGCGCGGTGGTGAGGAAGGGCGAGTAGCCGGAGTTGTCGGCGAGCGCGGAGACGTCGTCGATGGCCTGGACGCGGTCGACGACCTGCCAGGCGCCTCGCTTCTTCAGCCACGAGGTGGCGAGGGCCTTGTACTCCTTGACCAGTTCCTGCACGTGTCCCGGCACGGGGTCCGGCTGTGTCTCGTCGAGCTGCGTGCCCTCGACCCACAGCGCCGCACCCGGGCCTGTGGTGCCGGCGCCGATCCGGACGCGGCCGCGGCCGCGGATCAGGGCGCCGGGGTCGCCGTCGGCCAGCCGGCCGACCTGCTCGACGGTGCCGAGGACACCGGTGCTCGCGTAGGTCCCGTCGATGCGTGGCACGAGCAGGACCCTGGGCTTTCCGGCCTGGGAGCCGGCGGCGGCCTGCGCGGCCTCCACCGCGGCGCGCACCTCGGAGTCGCTCAGGTCCAGCGGAACCACCATCCCGGGCAGCACGACCTCGTCGTCGAGCGGCAGCACAGGGAGGGTGAGCGATGCGGACGTCGAAGCCATGATCTCCCTTTCGGCAGTCAAGTTGAGTTGTACCGACTCAATGCTTGGGCGCCGCGGGATGTTCCCAGACAGGTGTTCGCTGTGAGCGATCAAGGGGCCGAGGGGCGATCAGGGGAATGGTGATGCGGGTCGTCCGGCGGCTTCCGCACCTGCCGCTGCGTGCGTCGGGCCCGCGACTGCGGGCCGTCAGCGCCCGCCGCGGGTCACCGCGCGGCGCAGGCCGGGCCAGGTGGTGATGCCGATGGTCAGCGCTATCGCGTGGCCCCAGCTGGTGAGCGGGTCGTAGGAGGACAGCAGGTCCTGGCCGATGATCAGCGCGACCCAGGCCAGCAGGGGCCAGCGCAGCCAGGGAGTCAGCAGCCCGGCCAGCGCGCCCACCCCAGCGGCGACGCCGAAGCTGATGCCGTAGTCGAGGCGGTGCAGTGAGGTGTCCGGCAGCTGACCGGTGGCGACGGCGACTCCGACCGGCACCTCGGTCGCCAGCGTCGCCAGCACGTGCCCGCACAGGAAGACACCGGCCGTGCGCAGACCGCCGACGCGCCGCTCCAGCGCGGTCAGGACGAGCAGAAAGCCGAGCGTGTACGGCGAGAGCACCCCGCCGGCGATCCACAGCGCACTGCCGACGAGCACCAGCACGGGGTGGCGCACCAGGTGCGCCACGTCCGTGCTGGACCCCTGCTGCAGCGCCTGCACGACGGCGGGGTCGGCGTACGCGGAGACGAGCGAGGTGACGGCGAGGACGACGGCGTAGGCGAACGTGAAGGGGGTCGCCCGTGGAGTGGGCAGCAGCTGCCCGGGGCGTACCGCTCGCAGCCGGTCACGGGCGGCCGGCGCGGCCTCGGTGGCACCGCCGAGCGGCTCGACGCGTGCCTGCGGGCCCTGGCGCCGGGATTGGCCGGGCATGCCGTCCAGCAGTTGCGTGAGGTCCGGCAGATCGGCCGGAAGGGGCGCGTCGGCGGGTGCAGTGTCGACCCTCGCAGTGCGTTCCACGGTGAGGCGCTCCTTCCGTCACCGCCCACCTTTCGGGTTCCGACTGCCCACTGTCTGTGATCCACGCCACCCGTGACCGGATTCTCAGCAACCTCTCAACGTTCTTACGCGTCCGCCGGCCGCCGGCGCTTCACGGGCGCAGCAGCGTCACCTCCCGGGCGTGGGCGGCCTGCGGGGCCGGCGACCAGTCCCCCGTGCGGTACACGGACGTCTCGCTGATCGCACCGTCGCGGACGTCGGCGCGCATCATCTCGCGGCAGTACCAGCGGCCCTGTTCGTCCTCCCACTGCTCGTCGAACTCCAGGACGAGCCCGGTGGGGGCGGCGTCGACGCGGTGACGCGGGACGCGACGGCCGGCAGCCGCGCGGCAGGCGGCGTGAGCTCGGCGAGCCGCGCGGCGACCGCGGCCCGTACGGCAACGGAGGGGCCCCCGGGCAGCCCGCCTGTCGGCGTCCCGCCGCCCGCGCGTCCCAGCCGCCGGCCCGCAGCAGCTCCGTGACGAAGAAGGCGTCCCCGCCGGTGCGCCGTACCAGTGCGCGCACGGCGCCGGGTCCGCGGCCGTGCCGGTGGCCGCCGCCACCAGCGCGGCGACGTCCTCCTGCGGCAGCGGGCCCAGCGGCAGGGTGCGGCCGCGGCGCAGCAGCTGGGCGCGGCCCGGGCACGGTCGGGCCAGACGGCGTCGTCGCGGGCGGTGGCGAGCAGCAGCACGGGCGCGCAGCGGGCGGTGTCGGTGGCCTCCAGCAGCAGGCGCGGCGAGGAGGCGCCGGCGGCGTGCACGTCGTCGAGGACCAGCAGCACCGGGCACCGCGCGGCGGCCTGGGTCAGCAGCTCCGCGACGTCGCCGGTGAGCCGCAGCCGCGCGGTCCCGGGGGCCGCGCCGTGCAGCGCGTCGGCCGTGGCGCCGGACAGCAGGGCCCGCAGGGGTGGGGAGGCCGCGGCCGGCCTCCCGCACCGCACGTCGGCCGCGAAGAGCGGGCGCGGCGGCCGCGCCCAGGGGCGGAAGGCGGTCGTGGCGGTCTCCGGCGGGCACCAGCTCCGCAGGGTGCGCACGCCGTCCGCGCGGGCGGCGGCCTCCTCGGCGGTACGGGTCTTGCCCGCGCCGGCGGCCCCGGTCGGCGTGAGGAGTCCGCCGCGTCCGGAGGCGGCCCTCTCCAGCGCGCGGCGCAGCTCGAACAGCACGTCCGCGCGTCCCACGAACGGGTACTCCGCGACCACGGTCACAGCCCTTCGCCGCACACCCGCCCCCGCCCGCTTCCGAGCGTAGGCGTGCCACCGCGTCCACCGCGTCCACCGCGTCCACCGCGTCCACCGCGTCCGCCGCGTCCGCAGCTGGCGCCCGGGCCGGCGCCGGGGGGCGAGGCGCCGAACGTGCCGCGCCGCGCGGGGCGCTGAACGCGCATCCGGTAATTCCCGTTCCCGCAAAGCCACGTTCATGCAGGATGGGGTCCATGTCCACGACGTACGACAGTCCTGAGGTCCTGGACCGCCGCGAGGGTCCCTACGGCGAGGTCGTGCTGCGGCGGCACGGCGAGCTGCTGCAGATCATCGCCAACGGATGCTTTCTGATGGACACCTCCGACGGCCGCAGCGAGCGGCTGCTGGTCGACGCCGCGCTGGAAGCCCTCGGCGGCCGCCCCGCGCCGCACGTGCTGATCGGCGGGCTGGGCGTCGGCTTCTCGCTGGCCCATGCGGCTGCGAATTCGCGGTGGGGCCGGATCACCGTGGTGGAAAGGGAATCGGCCGTCATCGACTGGCACCGCGGCGGTCCGCTCGGCGAACTCTCCCGCGCGGCACTGGCCGATCCGCGCACCGAGATCGTCCACGACGACCTGGTGGACTACGTCAATGAGACATCCGCCACGTTCGACGCGCTGTGCCTGGACATCGACAACGGGCCCGGCTGGACCGTCACGGACGGCAACGACGGACTGTACTCACCGGCCGGACTGGCAAGCTGCGCAAGGGCGTTGAGGCCCGGCGGAGTGCTCGCGGTGTGGTCCGCCCAGCCGTCTCCGGAATTCGAAGAAACCTTGGGGAATGTCGGGTTCCAGCAGGTGCGTACGGAAGAGATCCCCGTTGCCCGAGGCGTTCCCGACGTCGTGCACCTCGGGATCCGACCTGAATAGCAAAGCCGTGGTGACTCCCCGTACGCTGCTTCCCTGACGCGGATCATTCAAGCGTCAATCGCAGTCACGCGCAGACCGAGGGATCACCCCACTGATTCCGGAAAGCACACTTCAGGGGCGGGCGATGGAGCAGACACACACCTCCCAGAGCGGCACGACGGCGACCCCCGGCGCGCAGCGGCGGGTCCTGGTCGTCGAGGACGATCCGACGATCGTCGACGCCATCGCGGCCCGCCTGCGCGCCGAGGGATTCCTCGTGCAAACCGCGGGTGACGGCCCGGCGGCCGTCGACACCGCCGAGGCATGGCAGCCCGATCTGCTGATCCTCGACATCATGCTGCCCGGCTTCGACGGGCTCGAGGTCTGCCGGCGGGTGCAGGCGCAGCGGCCGGTTCCGGTGCTGATGCTCACCGCCCGCGACGACGAGACCGACATGCTGGTCGGGCTGGGCGTCGGGGCCGACGACTACATGACCAAGCCGTTCTCGATGCGGGAGCTGGCCGCCCGCGTGCACGTGCTGCTGCGCCGGGTGGAGCGGGCCGCGCTGGCCGCCGCCACGCCGCGCAGCGGTGTGATGCGCCTGGGCGAGCTGGAGATCGACCACGCGCAGCGCCGGGTCCGGGTGAAGTCGGAGGACGTGCATCTGACGCCCACCGAGTTCGACCTGCTGGTGTGCCTGGCGAACACCCCGCGCGCGGTGCTCTCCCGTGAGCAGCTGCTGGCGGAGGTGTGGGACTGGGCGGACGCCTCCGGCACCCGCACGGTCGACAGCCACATCAAGGCGCTGCGCCGGAAGATCGGCGCCGAGCGGATCCGTACCGTGCACGGTGTGGGCTACGCGCTGGAGACGCCGACGCCATGAGCGACGGGCGGCCGGCCGCACGACGCCGTCCCAGGGAACCCTGGGGCGGCGTTCGCCCGTTCTCGATCAAGACCAAGCTCGGTGCGCTGGTCGTCATCGCGGTGCTGATCACCACGGGCCTGATGATGATCGCCATGCGCACCCGCACGGAGCTGCGCTTCATCACGGTCTTCTCCATGATCGCCACGTTGCTGATCACGCAGTTCGTGGCGCACTCGCTGACCGCGCCGCTGGACGAGATGAACACCGTGGCCCGGTCCATCTCGCAGGGCGACTACACGCGCCGGGTGCGCGAGAGCCGCCGGGACGAGCTTGGCGACCTCGCCCAGACGATCAACGTGATGGCGGACGAGCTGGAGGCGCAGGACCGCCAGCGCAAGGAGCTGGTGGCGAACGTCTCGCACGAGCTGCGCACCCCCATCGCGGGCCTGCGGGCGGTGCTGGAGAACATCGTCGACGGCGTCACCGAGGCCGATCCCGAGACCATGCGCACGGCGCTGAAGCAGACCGAGCGGCTGGGCCGGCTGGTGGAGACGCTGCTGGACCTGTCCCGGCTGGACAACGGCGTCGTACCGCTGAAGAAACGTCGCTTCGAGGTGTGGCCGTACCTGTCCGGCGTGCTGAAGGAGGCCAACATGGTCGCCTCGGCGCGCGCGGGCATCGCCTCCGGCTCCGGCAGCCACACCCGTGCCGACGTCCATCTGCACCTGGACGTCTTCCCGAGCGACCTGACCGCACACGCCGACCCGGAACGCATCCACCAGGTCGTGGCGAACCTCATCGACAACGCGGTCAAGCACAGCCCGCCGCACGGCCGGGTCACGGTCAAGGCGCGGAGCGGGAGGACGCCCGGCTCGCTGGAGCTGGAGGTCCTGGACGAGGGGCCCGGTATTCCGAAGTCGGAGTGGCACCGCGTCTTCGAGCGGTTCAACCGGGGTGTGGTCACGCGGCCGCACGGTCCCGGCAGCGACGGCGGCACGGGGCTGGGCCTCGCGATCGCGCGCTGGGCCGTGGACCTGCACGGGGGCCGCATCGGGGTGGCCGAATCCGAGCGAGGTTGCCGGATTCTTGTCACTCTTCCAGGAGAGTCAACCGTTCAAAGTTGACGTAGGGTTCGAAGCGGAGCCTCAAGATCCACGAGCGTCCGCGCCGACGGACACGTGTGATCAGGCACAGGCCCGCACGCAGCGCGTGACGGGCCCTCGTCGCCGTACCCCGGCACGCCTCTTTCACACCGGAACCACGCTTGTTTCCCGCCATTTCAAGCCCCGAAACACGGGCTGAGATGTGACTTACGCGACGATGAACGGGCCCGACCTGACCTTCACCCTCAGGGAGGCGTAGCCTTTATTCCCGCTGTCCATCACCTTGTGAAGCGGAAGAGGGCGGTTGCCGCCGTGTCGCCACAGTCCCCCAGTAACGCATCGAGCGCACCTACGACCGACGCCGACCAAGCGGGAAAGAACCCCGCTGCCGCGTTCGGTCCCAATGAGTGGCTCGTCGACGAGATCTATCAGCAGTACCTCCAGGACCCGAATTCGGTAGACCGTGCCTGGTGGGACTTCTTCGCCGACTACAAGCCGGGGGCGGCAGGAGCCCCGGTTGCGTCGGGTAGCGCGGCCGCGGGGGCCGCGCAGACCCCCACCACGACGCCCCCCACCACCCCGGCCCCGCAGGCGGCCGCTCCGGCCGCTCCGGCGCCGAGCGCCGCCCCGGCTCCCGCGGCTGCGAAGCCCGCGGCCGCCGCGCCGGCCCAGGCCCCCGCCCCCGCGGCGAAGGCCGCCCCCGCCCAGGCTCAGCCGGCGCGTCCCGCACAGGCGCCCGCTCAGCCGAAGGCGGAGCCCGCCAAGGGGGCCCCGGCCGGTCCGGAGAAGGAGGCCCCGGCCGGTCCGGAGCTCGTGACGCTGCGCGGTCCGTCCGCCGCGGTCGCGAAGAACATGGACGCCTCGCTGGAGATGCCGACCGCCACCTCGGTGCGCGCGGTCCCGGTGAAGCTGCTCTTCGACAACCGCATCGTCATCAACAACCACCTCAAGCGCGCCCGCGGCGGGAAGATCTCCTTCACGCACCTCATCGGGTACGCGATGGTGCAGGCCATCAAGGCCATGCCGGCGATGAACTGGTCGTACCAGCTCAAGGACGGCAAGCCCACCCTGGTCAAGCCGGAGCACGTCAACCTCGGTCTCGCCATCGACCTGGTCAAGCCCAACGGCGACCGCCAGCTCGTCGTCGCGGCGATCAAGAAGGCCGAGACGCTGAACTTCTTCGAGTTCTGGCAGGCCTACGAGGACATCGTCCGCCGCGCCCGTGACGGCAAGCTGACGATGGACGACTTCACCGGTGTCACGGTCTCGCTGACCAACCCCGGCGGCCTGGGCACCGTCCACTCCGTGCCGCGGCTGATGCCCGGCCAGTCGGTGATCATGGGCGTCGGCTCCATGGACTACCCGGCGGAGTTCCAGGGCACCAGCCAGGACACCCTGAACAAGCTCGGCATCTCGAAGGTCATGACGCTCACGTCGACCTACGACCACCGGGTCATCCAGGGCGCCGCCTCCGGCGAGTTCCTGCGGATCGTCGCGAACCTGCTGCTCGGCGAGAAGGGCTTCTACGACGACATCTTCGAGGCGCTGCGCATCCCCTACGAGCCGGTCCGCTGGCTCAAGGACATCGACGCCAGCCACGACGACGACGTCACCAAGGCCGCCCGCGTCTTCGAGCTGATCCACTCGTACCGGGTCCGCGGCCACGTCATGGCCGACACCGACCCGCTGGAGTACAAGCAGCGCAAGCACCCCGACCTGGACATCGTCGAGCACGGCCTCACCCTGTGGGACCTGGAGCGCGAGTTCGCCGTCGGCGGCTTCGCCGGCAAGTCGATGATGAAGCTGCGCGACATCCTCGGCGTGCTGCGCGACTCGTACTGCCGCACCACCGGCATCGAGTTCATGCACATCCAGGACCCCAAGCAGCGCAAGTGGATCCAGGACCGTGTGGAGCGCCCGCACTCCAAGATGGAGCGCGAGGAGCAGCTGCGCATCCTGCGCCGCCTGAACGCCGCCGAGGCCTTCGAGACGTTCCTGCAGACGAAGTACGTCGGCCAGAAGCGCTTCTCCCTGGAGGGCGGCGAGTCCGTCATCCCGCTGCTGGACGCGGTCATCGACTCCGCTGCCGAGTCCCGCCTGGACGAGGTCGTCATCGGCATGGCCCACCGCGGCCGCCTGAACGTGCTGGCCAACATCGTCGGCAAGTCGTACGCGCAGATCTTCCGCGAGTTCGAGGGCAACCTCGACCCGAAGTCGATGCACGGCTCCGGCGACGTGAAGTACCACCTGGGCGCCGAGGGGACGTTCACCGGCCTGGACGGCGAGCAGATCAAGGTCTCGCTCGTGGCCAACCCCTCGCACCTCGAGGCGGTCGACCCGGTCCTGGAGGGCGTCGCCCGCGCCAAGCAGGACATCATCAACAAGGGCGGCACGGACTTCACCGTCCTGCCGGTGGCGATCCACGGCGACGCGGCCTTCGCGGGCCAGGGCGTGGTGGCCGAGACCCTGAACATGTCGCAGCTGCGCGGCTACCGCACCGGCGGCACGGTCCACATCGTCATCAACAACCAGGTCGGCTTCACCGCGGCCCCCGAGTCCTCGCGTTCCTCCATGTACGCGACGGACGTGGCCCGCATGATCGAGGCCCCGATCTTCCACGTGAACGGCGACGACCCCGAGGCCGTCGTCCGCGTCGCGCGGCTGGCGTTCGAGTTCCGCCAGGCGTTCAACAAGGACGTGGTGATCGACCTCATCTGCTACCGCCGCCGCGGTCACAACGAGTCGGACAACCCGGCCTTCACCCAGCCGCTGATGTACGACCTGATCGACAAGAAGCGCTCGGTGCGCAAGCTGTACACCGAGTCCCTCATCGGTCGCGGCGACATCACCCTGGAAGAGGCCGAGCAGGCGCTGCAGGACTACCAGGGCCAGCTTGAGAAGGTCTTCACCGAGGTCCGCGAGGCCACCTCGCAGCCGGCCGGCGGCGCCGCCGCCGAGCCGCAGGACGGCTTCCCGGTCGCGGTCCCGACCGCGATCTCCGCGGAGGTCGTCAAGCGGATCGCCGAGTCCCAGGTCAACGTGCCCGACCACATCACCGTCCACCCGCGTCTGCAGCCGCAGCTGCAGCGCCGGGCGGCCATGGTCGAGGACGGCACGATCGACTGGGGCATGGGCGAGACCCTGGCGTTCGGTTCGCTGCTGCTGGAGGGCGTGCCGGTCCGCCTGGCGGGCCAGGACTCCCAGCGCGGCACCTTCGGCCAGCGCCACGCGGTCATCATCGACCGCAGCACCGGCGAGGAGTACACGCCGCTGCAGTACCTCTCCGAGGACCAGGCGCGGCTGAACGTCTACAACTCGCTGCTGTCCGAGTACGCGGCCATGGGCTTCGAGTACGGCTACTCGCTGGCCCGCCCGAACGCGCTCGTGCTGTGGGAGGCCCAGTTCGGCGACTTCGTCAACGGCGCCCAGACGGTGGTGGACGAGTTCATCTCCTCCGCCGAGCAGAAGTGGGGCCAGACCTCCGGCGTCACGCTGCTGCTGCCCCACGGCTACGAGGGCCAGGGCCCGGACCACTCCTCGGCCCGCCCGGAGCGGTTCCTGCAGCTGTGCGCGCAGAACAACATGACGGTCGCCATGCCGACGTCCCCGGCGAACTACTTCCACCTCCTGCGGTGGCAGGTGCACAACCCGCACCACAAGCCGCTGGTCGTCTTCACGCCGAAGTCGATGCTGCGTCTGAAGGCCGCCGCGTCGAAGGCGGAGGACTTCACCACCGGCCAGTTCCAGCCGGTCATCGGTGACTCCTCGGTGGAGGCAAACGCGGTCCGCAAGGTCGTCTTCTGCTCCGGCAAGGTCTACTACGACCTCGACGCCGAGCGGAAGAAGCGGGGCATCACGGACACCGCGATCCTGCGTCTGGAGCGCCTGTACCCGCTGCCGGGTGCCGAGCTCCAGGCCGAGATCGCCAAGTACCCGAACGCCGAGAAGTACCTGTGGGCCCAGGAGGAGCCGGCCAACCAGGGCGCCTGGCCGTTCATCGCCCTGAACCTGATCGACCACCTGGACCTGGCGGTCGGCGCGGACATCCCGGCCGGCGAGCGCCTGCGCCGCATCTCGCGTCCGCACGGCTCGTCCCCGGCGGTCGGTTCCGCCAAGCGGCACCAGGCGGAGCAGGAGCAGCTCGTGCGCGAGGTGTTCGAGGCGTAACCGCTCCCGCGGGTCGTACGTGACCGGGCCGCACCCCTGCTCAGGGGTGCGGCCCGGCCGTTTGCGCGCACTTATCCTTGACCTCATGTACTTCACCGACCGTGGCATCGAAGAACTGGAGAAGCGGCGCGGCGAGGAGGAGGTCACCTTCGAGTGGCTCGCCGAGCAGCTGCGGACGTTCGTCGATCTGAACCCGGACTTCGAGGTCCCGGTGGAACGCCTGGCGACCTGGCTGGCGCGGCTGGACGACGAGGACGACGAGTAACGCTTCGCGTGCGTGCGCGGGGCACCCACGGGCGCCCGGCGCACGGTGTCGGTCGCGGGGTGGGTGAGTACGTAACGTGAGCACGTGACGTCCGGCCCGGTGTCGGTCCCGGGGTGCGTGTGTGGGTACGTCAGTCGCGGGGATGGGCGAGTGCGTACGTCAGGCCGAGGGCGCCGTGGGCCAGCAGCAGCGCCCCGGCCGCCGTCCAGCCGCCGCTGTGCCGTCTGAGGCCCCACAGGGCGAGCGAGAGGCCCGTCGCGAGCTGGGCGGCACCCAGGGCGCGTGCCTGAGGGGTGGTGGCCCAGGGCAGCCAGGGGGCCAGGGCGGCGCGTTCCACGGCGTCCAGTTCGCTGCGCAGCGCCTCGCGCAGGCCGTGGGCCTCGAGCTCGCGGACGCCGGGGCGGCGCAGGACGGCCTGCCTGAGCTGGTCGGTGGGGGCTCCGGGGTCGAGGCCGGGCGGCAGGACGACGCCGGCGCGGGTGAGGACGGCGAGGAGCCCGCGCAGCCGGGCGCGGGCGTCGGCGGCCGCGTCGGGGCGGGTGAGCTGGTCCAGGGCCTGCACGTCCAGGACGGGGTCGAGGCCCAGCCGGGCGGCGAAGGTACGCATCGCCTCGTCCTCGCCGGCGGCGGTGCCGTTGGCCAGCCAGACGTAGCCGACGGGGCGGCGGAAGCCCGCGGCGAGGGTGTAGCCGGCGCGATCGGTGTCCCACCACAGGGCGAGAACGGGCCAGGGCGCGGCTACGGCGAGGGCGGTGGCCCAGCCGGTGAGGACCCGGTCGGCCGGTTCGCCGCCGTGCCGCCAGGGCCGTCCCTCGGGCACGAGGACGCTCCATCCCTCGCCCGCGTCGGCGAGCAGCATGGGCTCGCGCAGCAGGTGGGCGGTGGGGGCGACGGCCGCAGGTGCGGCACGGCAGAGCAGCAGCGCGCCGGACGCGGCACCGCCGGCCGGGCGGCCGCGGCCATGGGCGTCTTCCGTCGGCATGTCCCCACGCTAAGGCCGCGGCGCCGCCCTCCGCTCTCCCTGATCACCAGAACGAGTGTCTTGACTTCCCGGGCCCGCGATATATCGTGAATCACGTAAGACGCGATATGGCGTGTCGAGGAGGTCTAGGAGGTCTCCCATGTCCGAGTGGTCCGTCGCGGAGCCGCAGAAGCTCACCTTCGACGAGCCGGTGAGCGAACTCCACGTGCGCATCGTCAGCGGCACGGTGAACGTGGTGGGCACGGACGAGGGTTCCGCCCGCCTGGAGGTCTCCGAGATCGAGGGTCCGCCCCTGCTCGTCACCCAGCAGGGCGGCACCCTGACGGTGGCGTACGAGGACCTGCCCTGGAAGGGCTTTTTGAAGTGGCTCGACCGCAAGGGCCGGCGGCGCAGCGCCGTCGTCTCCCTGGCCGTTCCCGCGCACACCCGGGTGGAGGTGGGCGTGGTCGGCGCCGAGGCCGTGGTCTCCGGCATCGACGGCCGCGCCGAGGTCAAGGGGGTCACCGGGGACACCACCCTGGTCGACCTCGGCGGCCCGGTGCGCGCCGACACCGTCTCCGGGAACGTGGAGGCGCAGGCCCTGCGCGGCGATCTCCGCTTCAACTCCGTCTCCGGCGACCTGACCGTGGTGGACGGTTCCGGTTCCGCGGTCAGGGCGGACTCGGTGAGCGGTTCGATGATCGTGGACCTGGACCCCGCCGGCCATCCCACCGATGTCAGTCTGACCAGCGTCTCGGGCGAGATCGCCATCCGCCTGCCGCACCCGGCGGACACACGGGTGGAGGCGAACACCGCGAGCGGTTCGGTCTCCAACGCCTTCGAGGACCTGCGGGTCACCGGCCAGTGGGGCGCCAAGCGGATCACCGGCCGGCTCGGGGCGGGCAACGGCCGGCTGAAGGCGACCACCGTCTCCGGCTCCATCGCCCTGCTGCGGCGGCCCCTGGCGAAGGACGAGCCCGGGGAGGCGCGGCCGCACGACGACGGCCCGGCCGCAGGCTCCGGCAGCACCTCGGGGGACAATTCCGTTTCCGGTCCGGGCGCGGGTGGATCCGGCGCCCCGGCCGACGGCACGACCGACAAGAAGGTGCTCTGACATGCCTCCCGTCTTCGCCCACGGCCGCCTGCGTCTGTACCTGCTCAAGCTCCTGGACGAGGCCCCCCGCCACGGCTACGAGGTGATCCGCCTCCTGGAGGAGCGTTTCCAGGGGCTGTACGCGCCGTCGGCCGGCACCGTCTACCCGCGGCTGGCGAAGCTGGAGGCCGAGGGCCTGGTCACCCACACCACCGAGGGCGGCCGCAAGGTGTACGCCATCACCGACGCCGGCCGCGCCGAACTGGCCGACCGCAGCGGTGAACTGGCCGACCTGGAGCTGGAGATCCGCGAGTCGGTCGCCGAACTGGCCGCCGAGATCCGCGCCGACGTGCGGGGCGCCGCGGGTGACCTGCGCCGCGAGATGCGCGCCGCGGCGAGCGAGGCCCGCAGCGGCCGGACGAGCCACGCCCAGGAGGTCCCGGACCTGTCCGATTTCGGCGACGCCGACGACAAGGAGGCGTGGCGCGCCGCCAAGGAGGAGATGCGCCGCGTCAAGCAGGAGTGGAAGGAGCAGGCGCGGCGCGCCAAGGACGAGAGCCGCCGGGCCCGCGAGGAGGCCCAGCGTGCCCGGCGCCAGGCCAAGGAGGCCCAGGAGCGGGCCCGCGCCCAGGCGCAGGAGGAGCTGCAGCGCATCGCGCACCGGGTGCAGGAGCAGGTGCAGGACCACTTCGCGCGGG
Organism: Streptomyces sp. NPDC036813; assembly: GCF_055609245.1. Classification (NCBI taxonomy): domain Bacteria; kingdom Bacillati; phylum Actinomycetota; class Actinomycetes; order Kitasatosporales; family Streptomycetaceae; genus Streptomyces; species Streptomyces sp. NPDC036813. The sequence continues at coordinate 219,227 of NZ_JBVJPV010000003.1, forward strand.
GCGACTGGCCGACGGGGGTGAAGGAGGGGCTGACCGAGCTGGCCAAGGAGTTCGGCGACTTCGGCAAGGACTTCGCCTGGGGCCGTACGACCCCCGACAGGCCGTACGCGGAGCCGGAGTACGAGCGGACGCCGGAGGACTTCCCAGCCGTCTACGAGCCCTCCTGGGCCCACGAGCCGCTCACCGGCGAGCCGGCTCGCGATCTCGACCGGCTCCTGGACCGCTTCCGCGACGACATCCGCGACGCGGCCCGCGACCACGGCGTCGACGCCGACCAGCTGCGCGACGCGCGCCGCCATCTGTCCACGGCGGCCGCCCACATCGGGGCGATACTGCGCTCCCCGAGGGCGTGAGGCGAGGCCGGGGGCCGGTTCAGCCGGCCTTCGCCTCTCCCCCGCCGTACAGCACCCGGGTCACCGACGCGTGCGTCACCCCGTGATCGGCGAGCACCTCACCGGCCACCCCCGGCAGGACGGTCAGCGCCAGCAGCAGATGCTCGTCGCCGATGTGCCGGTCCCGCCGCGCGAGGGCCATCCGCAGCGACTTCTCCAGCACGTCCTTGGCCTCCCGGCCGAAACTCGTCCGCCGCCCGGACCACCACCGGCCGTCCCGGCTGTCACCGGCCATGGCCCCCACGCCATGCGTCTCCTCCACCCGGGCCACGATCTCCGACACATCGATCCCCAGCCCCGCGAGCGCGTCCGCGTCGGCCCGTGTCAGTCCGCCGCGCCGCCGTGCCTCGCCCAGATCCCGCCGCGCCGACTCCCGCCACCCCTCGGCCCCCAGAGCGGCGAGTGCGAACGCCGCCCTGCTGCCCTCCCGGTCGAGCAGGGCGAGCAGCAGATGCCCGGCATCGACGGTCTGTGCGCCTTCCGATCCCGCCAGGGCCACCGCCCCTTGGACGACAGCCCTGGCGTCCTTGGTGAACCGCTCGAACATCAACGCCTCCCGTACTTCTTGTGCACGGCCTGCCTGCTGACCCCGAGCTCCGCGGCGATCTCCTGCCACGACCAGCCCTGATTCCGGGCACTGCGCACCTGCACCGCCTCCAACTGCTCCAGCAGCCGTCGCAGTGCGGCAACGGCCCGCAATCCGACCCGCGGATCCCGGTCTCCCGCCTGCTCGGCGAGATCGGTGGCTTCACTCATGCAGTCAACCTACGTTGACACCCCACTCTTGTCAATGAAAGTTGACAACCCCGGCGGCAAAAAGGCGGGCCCGACCCCGGACCCGCCTTCCCTCCCTCCCGGGAGGCTCCCTGCACCCTCTGGAGGCCGCGCCTCCCGCTCAGGAGTTGGTGAGCACGACCTTCCCGAACAGCTCCCCGGACGCCATCCGCTCGAAGCCCTCACGGGCCCGGTCCATCGGGAGCACCTCGTCGATGACGGGCCTCACCCCGGTGGCGGCGCAGAAGGCGAGCAGATCCTCCAGCTCGTCCTTGGTGCCCATGGTCGACCCCACGACCTTCAGCTCCAGGAAGAAGATGCGGGTCAGCTCGGCGTGCGGGGGCCGGTCGCCACTGGTCGCCCCGGAAATGACGAGCGTGCCGCCGGGCCGCAGCGACTTCACGGAGTGCGACCAGGTGGCGGCGCCCACGGTCTCGATGACCGCGTCCACCCGCTGCGGCAGCCGCGCCCCCGACTCGAGTGCCTCCACGGCACCCAGCTCCAGCGCCCGCTTCCGCTTGGCCTCGTCCCGGCTGGTCGCGAAGACCCGCAGCCCGGCGGCCTTGCCGAGCACGATGGCGGCGCTGGCGACACCACCACCGGCGCCCTGCACCAGCACGGAGTCCCCGGGCCGTACACCGGCATTGGTGAACAGCATCCGGTAGGCCGTCAGCCACGCGGTGGGCAGGCAGGCGGCCTCCTCGAACGACAGCTCCTTCGGCTTCGGCAGCACGTTCCACGTCGGCACGGCCACCTGCTCGGCGAAGGTCCCCTGATACCGCTCGGTCAGGATCGACCGGGGCTCCTTGGGCCCGACCCCATGACCGCTCTGGCCGATCACGGAGTGCAAAACGACCTCGTTGCCGTCCTCGTCGACCCCCGCGGCGTCACAGCCGAGGATCATCGGCAGCTTGTCCTCTGCGAGGCCCACGCCACGCAGGGACCACAGGTCGTGGTGGTTGAGGGAGGCGGCCTTGACGTTGACGGTGCTCCACCCGGGACGGACCTCAGGAGCGGGACGTTCCCCCAACTCCAGTCCGTTCAACGGCTGGTCGCGGTCGATTCGAGCGGCGTAGACAGCGAACATGCCCCCGACGATAGGTTCCCCACGGCCCATACGGAACGCCACCGCGCTGTGACACACACCCTCTTGCGCACCGGCGCACGACGAGCGGTGGTCGCACAGGGCGGCTCACCCACCGGCCGCAGGCGACCCACACCACGACGCGACCGCAACGGGCCGCCGCAGGCACAAGAATGGGCGTGGGGAACAGCGCGACCAGCCACAACGAACCCGCAGGCGACGACGCACCCGGCGCCGCAGGCGCAACGCACCCGCCGCCACCAGGCACAACGCAAACGACCCCGCCCACCCGGGACGGGGTCATCAGCCAAGCCGGTCAAGCCGGCGCAGCGCTGGGCGTTACCGCCGCGCCACACCCTCCGCCCGAGCCGCGGCGGCAACCGCCGCCGTGACGGCCGGCGCGACCCGCTCGTCGAAGGGCGACGGGATGACGTAGTCCGCGGCGAGGTCGTCCCCGACCACCGACGCCAGCGCCTCCGCCGCCGCGATCTTCATGCCTTCCGTGATCCGCGTGGCCCGCACCTGCAGCGCGCCCGCGAAGATGCCCGGGAACGCCAGCACGTTGTTGATCTGGTTCGGGAAGTCGGACCGCCCGGTCGCCACGACCGCCGCGTACTTGTGCGCGACGTCGGGGTGGACCTCCGGGTTCGGGTTGGCCATGGCGAACACGAACGCGCCCTCGGCCATGGACGCCACGGCGGCCTCCGGCACCGTACCGCCGGAGACACCGATGAACACGTCGGCTCCGGCCAGCGCGTCCTCGAGCGACCCGCTCAGCCCGGCCTTGTTCGTGAAGGACGCCAGCTCCCGCTTCACGGAGGTCAGGTCCTCACGGTCCGAGGACACGACACCCTTGCGGTCGCAGACGGCCACGTCCCCGATCCCGGCCTCGATCAGCATCTTCGCGATGGCGACACCGGCCGCACCCGCCCCGGAGATGACGGCGCGCAGCTGCCCGATCTCCCGCCCGCTCAGCCGCGCGGCGTTCCGCAGCGCCGCCAGCGTCACCACGGCCGTACCGTGCTGGTCGTCGTGAAAGATCGGGATGTCCAGCCGCTCCTGCAGCTTCCGCTCGATCTCGAAGCACCGCGGCGCCGAGATGTCCTCGAGGTTCACACCACCGAAGGACGGCGCGAGGCGCACCACGGTCTCGACGATCTCGTCGACGTCGGTGCAGGCGAGCGCGATCGGCACCGCGTCGACGCCGCCGAACTGCTTGAAGAGGATCGCCTTTCCTTCCATGACCGGAAGGGAGGCCTCGGGGCCGATGTCCCCGAGTCCCAGCACCGCCGTGCCGTCGGTCACCACGGCGACCACGGACGACTTCCAGGTGTAGTCGTTGACCAGCTCCGGCTGCTCCGCGATCGCGGTGCACACGCGCGCGACGCCGGGGGTGTACGCGAGGGACAGGTCGTCCTTGTCACGGACCGGCACGGTGGCCTGCACGGCCATCTTGCCGCCACGGTGCAGCGCGAACACCGGATCGAAGGAATCGAGGGGCTCCGCACCGCCCTCCTGATCCGCTTTGCTCTCGCTGCGAGGATTGACGATCTCCGCTGCCACTTTCTCTTTACCCCTTAAGTATTCATGGTTTGAGGGTTTGTGACCGCCCCTGGTGAGGGGCGGGCGGGCACCGCGTACGGCCCGGTTTGACTGATGCGTACGGGCACCTACGCGACGGGCGCGCCGCACACGCGCCCTGAGCCCCGGATGAGGGGTGTAAAGAACCTTCTTACCCGACGGACGGTGTCGCCGACGAGTCGATACCGCAAAGGTCACACGTCAGACGCATGGCACGACTTCGCTCATGGCCGAATATGCGGACAAGGTCTGGACAAACGCTCAACCCGCACTCAAGCGGACACGCTCAGGCAAGCGCGGGCGCCCACATGATGAGATGAACCGAAGATCTTCCGGCCAGAACCCCGGATTCCCGCAGAACATGCGCTGTGATGTACCGGAGTGATGTGGTTCGGGTGTCGCCCGTTATCCGATTTTGACATGGCGAGTCACCTGAATGTCGGAGTCCGAATGGCAAGATGCCGTAATCACACGAGGTCGCGACACTCGAAGGTGTGTGTTCTCGTCGACCCATCGGCACTGCCGTCAACCATCGGCACCATCCATCCCGCCGGAGGAACCCACGATGACCGCAAGCTCCACCCGTCGTACGACCGCCGCGCACTCACGGCTAGCAGCGGTCGGTGCGATCGCGGTCGCAGGCGCACTGCTGCTCACCGGCTGTGGTGACCAGACCAAGAAGGACACCGGTTCCCAGAGCAGTGGCGGGGCCTCCACCACCACCACCCCGCTCGCCGATCTGCTCCCCAAGGCCGTCCGTGACAAGGGTGTCATCAAGGTCGGCTCGGACATCGCGTACGCGCCGGTGGAGTTCCGGGACAGCTCCGGCAACACGGCCGGCATCGACCCGGACATCGCCGACGCCCTGGGCAAGCAGCTCGGCGTGAAGTTCCAGTTCGAGAACGGCACCTTCGACACCCTGATCACCGGTCTGCGCTCCAAGCGCTACGACATCGCCATGTCCGCGATGACCGACACCAAGGACCGCCAGCAGGGCATCGACGCCGACACCGGCAAGAAGGTCGGCGAGGGCGTCGACTTCGTCGACTACTTCACCGCCGGTGTCTCGATCTACACCCAGAAGGGCAAGGACCAGGGCATCAAGTCCTGGGCCGACCTGTGCGGCAAGAAGATCGTGGTGCAGCGCGGCACGACCTCCGAGGACCTCGCCAAGAGCGAGGCGAAGAAGTGCCCGGCCGGCAAGACGCTGTCGATCGAGGCCTTCGACACCGACCAGCAGGCCCAGACCCGCCTGCGCGCGGGCGGCGCCAACGCCGGTTCCTCCGACTTCCCGGTCGCCGCGTACGCGGTGAAGACCTCCGGCGGCGGCAACGACTTCCAGATCGTCGGCGACCAGGTCGAGGCCGCCCCGTACGGCATCGCCGTCGCCAAGGCGAACACGCAGGTGCGCGACGCCCTGAAGGCCGCGCTGGACGCGATCATCAAGAACGGCGACTACGACAAGATCCTCCAGAAGTGGGGCGTCACGGCCGGCGCCGTGAAGCAGGCCACCGTCAACGGCGGCAAGTGACCGCTCGTTCCTGCGGGCACTGAAAGGCAGCACCCGTGACTGTTGACATAGACAAGACGACGGAACCGGCGGCCACCCCGCCGGCCGGCCCGGAGGCGATCAAGGCCATCCCGGTCCGTCACTACGGGCGGTACATCTCGGCCGTCATCGCGCTCGCCCTGCTGGGCGGCATCGTCTACGCGTTCTCCCAGGGCAAGATCAACTGGGGCGCGATCCCGGACTACTTCTTCAACCACCGCGTGCTCAGCGGCGTGGGCAACACCCTGCTGCTGACGGTCCTGTCCATGCTGATCGGCGTGGTCGGCGGCATCGTGCTCGCGGTGATGCGGCTGTCGAAGAACCCGGTGACCTCGTCGATCGCGTGGTTCTACATCTGGTTCTTCCGCGGCACCCCGGTGCTGGTCCAGCTGATCGTCTGGTTCAACCTGGGTCTGGTCTTCGAGTACATCAACCTCGGGCCGATCTACAAGGACGAGTGGTCGGACTTCATGACCCCGTTCCTGACCGCGCTGCTCGGCCTCGGCCTCAACGAGGCCGCGTACATGGCGGAGATCTGCCGCGCCGGTCTGCTCGCGGTCGACGAGGGCCAGACGGAGGCGGCGCACGCGCTGGGCATGAGCCACAGCAAGACGCTGCGCCGGATCGTCATCCCGCAGGCGATGCGCGTGATCGTGCCGCCGACGGGCAACGAGGTCATCAACATGCTGAAGACGACCTCGCTGGTCTCGGTCGTCCAGTACTCCGAGTTGCTGCGCGTCGCGCAGGACATCGGCCAGACCTCCGGCGCCCCGGCCGAGATGCTGTTCCTGGCCGCCGCCTGGTACCTGCTGCTGACCTCGGTGTTCAGCGTGGGCCAGTACTACCTGGAGCGCTACTACGCCCGCGGCTCCAGCCGTCAGCTGCCGGCCACGCCCTGGCAGAAGATCAGGGCCAACGTGCTCTCCCTGTCCGGCCGCAAGGGGGCCACGGCATGACCGACAAGACCGCGAAGCCCGTGAAGACCGACAAGCCGGTGAAGACCGACAAGACGGACGGGCCGGTGAAGACGGACGCCGTGACCGGGCAGTCCACCGTCTCGATGGTGAAGGCCGAGGGCGTCCACAAGAGCTTCGGTGCCGTCGAGGTGCTCAAGGGCATCGACCTGGAGGTCAAGCAGGGCGAGGTGTTCTGCCTGATCGGCCCGTCCGGCTCCGGCAAGTCGACCTTCCTGCGGTGCATCAACCACCTCGAGAAGATCAACGCCGGGCGGTTGTACGTCGACGGCGAGCTGGTCGGCTACCGCCAGAAGGGCGACAAGCTGTACGAGCTGAAGGACAGCGAGGTCGCGCGCAAGCGCCGGGACATCGGCATGGTGTTCCAGCGGTTCAACCTCTTCCCGCACATGACGGCCGTCGAGAACGTCATGGAAGCGCCGATGCAGGTGAAGGGCACCGGCAAGACGCAGGCGCGGGAGCGTGCCCTGCAACTGCTGGAGCGCGTGGGCCTGGCCGACAAGGCGCGCAACTACCCCTCGCAGCTCTCCGGCGGCCAGCAGCAGCGCGTGGCGATCGCCCGGGCGCTGGCGATGGACCCGAAGCTGATGCTGTTCGACGAGCCGACCTCGGCGCTGGACCCCGAGCTCGTGGGTGACGTCCTCGACGTCATGCGGGACCTGGCCGAGTCGGGCATGACAATGGTCGTCGTCACGCACGAGATGGGCTTCGCCCGCGAGGTGGGCGACAGCCTGGTCTTCATGGACGGCGGTGTGGTGGTCGAGTCCGGCCACCCGCGCGAGGTCCTGACCAACCCGCAGCACGACCGGACGAAGTCCTTCCTGTCCAAGGTGCTGTAGGCGCACGCACGCGGGGAAGGGGCGGTACGGCCAGGCCGTACCGCCCCTTCCCGTATCGCCCGCTACTTGAGGGCGAGCAGCAGCGTGTCCGCCGGTGAGGCCCACACGGGCCGTACTTCGGCGAAGCCCTGTTCGCGCAGCACGCGCGCGTGCCAGGCGGCTGAGGGCGTCTCGCCGTCGGCGTGGGCGCCGGCGTAGATCTCGAAGCGGCGGGCCGTGGGGCCGGCGAGGACGGGGTCCTTGGCGGCGAGCGCCCACCACTCCGCCCAGTCGAGCGCGCCGGAGCGCAGGGCCTGATCCATGCGGGCGCGGCGCCAGATCCCCTCGGCCGCGTTGATCCGTGGCGTGCCGTCGTCGATCATGTGGTCCGCGTTGAGGAAGACGCCGCCGTGCCGGACGACGCCGCCGAGCTGCCCGTAGAGAGCTCGCAGAGGCTCTTTGCGCAGCCAGTGCAGTGCGGTCGCGGTGAGGACGGCGTCGTAGGTGTCGTACGGCAGCCTCGCCGGCCAGTCCGGGTCGGTGAGGTCGGCCTCGACGAGGGTGACGCGGTCGTCGCCGGCGAAGGTGCCGCGGGCGATGGTGAGCAGGGCGGGGTCGAGGTCGACGCCGGTGCTGACGGCGTCCGGGAACCTCTCGAGGAGGCGGGCGGTGATGCTGCCGGTGCCGCAGGCGAGGTCGAGGACGCGCGGCTGCGGCCCGCAGAAGGCCTCGACCATGTCCAGCATGGTCCGGAACCGGTCCTCGCGGTCCGGCATGTACCACTCCTGCTGGCGGTCCCAGCTGGTCTGCCAGGCCCGCCAGTCGGTGCCGAAGGCCGTGGTGCCCGTGGTGGCCGCCGAGGTGTCCGTCATCGCTGCCCCTCCGTCATGGATGCCGTAATACCCTGTAACCACGACCGGCTGTTACCCGACCGCACCCACGACCATAGAGCGCCTCCGTAAGGACTACAAGTGGAACTGGCCTATTACTCGGATTACGCCGTACGGCTCGTGAACAGCGAGGAGCCGGTCCGCGGCAAGGACTCCCTGACGTCGGTGGAGGCCGTCCGGGAGCTGTTCGGCGTCAACCAGTCGGCGGCCCGCCGGGCCACCGACGCGGACGTCACCCGGTTCCGCTCGGTCCGGGGGCGGCTGCGCGCGGTCTTCGAGGCCGCCGCCGGGGGCGACGAGACCCGAGCGGTGGACCTGCTGAACGCGCTGCTGCTGGAGTTCCCGGTCAGCCCGCAGGTCTCCGGCCACGACCACCGCGACGACGACGGCCGCCCGCTGTGGCACATGCACCTGGCCGACCACCCGTCCAACGCGACGGCCGGTTACGCCGCGATCGCGGCGATGGGCCTGGCGTTCCACCTGACCGAGTACGGCGTGGACCGTCTGGGTCTGTGCGAGGCCGCGCCCTGCCGCAACGCCTTCCTGGACACCTCGACCAACCGCTCCCGGCGCTACTGCTCGGACCGCTGCGCCACCCGCGCCAACGTGGCCGCCTACCGGGCCCGCAAGCGCCTGGAGGCCGACCGGTCGGCGAACACGGGCCTCGCGGCCGACAGCGCCCAGCGCACGACGGCCAGCGGCGAACGCTGATCCGGCTCCGGCGGGCGACGGAAGCGGAACAGCACCCGGCCGACGACCAGCTCGTCCGGTACGACGCCGTAGTCCTCGCTGTCGGTGGTCGTGCCGAAGGCGTTGTCGGCGAGCACCCACCAGCCGCCCTCACGGCGCTCGGCCGCGCGCTTCACGACCAGCAGGTTCTGCTGCAGCGGATGGCGCAGGACGATGATGTGGCCCGGGCGGACCCGGCTCCGGTACCGCACCAGCAGCTGGTCGCCGTGGTACAGCGTCGGCACCATCGACGGGCCCGTGACCTCCACCCAGCCGAAGGGCGGCTCGGCGCCCCTGCCCTGCTCGGTGCCCTGCGACAGCTCCGGCATCACCCGTACCTCCCCGGTCCGATCGTCCACCAGTCCCAGTCTGACCCTGGACTTTTGTCCTAAGCCCAAGGGGGCACTCGCGAAAAGCCGTGCCACAGGGAGTAATGTCCCACCTGAGAAGACGATCACGAGGAAGGAATGCTCCATGCTTTCCCGCCTGTTTGCCCCCAAGGTCAAGGTCAGCGCGCACTGCGACCTGCCCTGCGGCGTGTACGACCCGGCCCAGGCCCGCATCGAGGCGGAGTCGGTGAAGGCCGTGCAGGAGAAGATGGCCGGCAACGACGACCCGCACTTCCAGGCTCGTGCCACGGTCATCAAGGAGCAGCGCGCCGAGCTCGCGAAGCACCACGTCTCCGTGCTGTGGAGCGACTACTTCAAGGCCCCGCACTTCGAGAAGTACCCGCAGCTGCACCAGCTGGTCAACGACACCCTGAAGGCCCTGTCGGCCGCCAAGGCCTCGACCGACCCGAAGACGGGCGAGAAGGCCCTCGAGCTGATCGCCGAGATCGACAAGATCTTCTGGGAGACCAAGAAGGCCTGATCACGGCTTTCGCAGGCCCGCGGTCGGTGCACCGCCGCGGTGCGCGGCCCGTGCGCGAAGGGGCCGGTCGGTTCGTCCGACCGGCCCCTTCGTCGTGCGCGCGGTACACGACCGCCATGTCCGTGCGTGTCACGTGCTGCGCGGTGCACACCCGCCGGGCGCCCGGCGCACGTACTGCGCGCGGCGCACGTACTGCGCGCGGCGCACGTACTGCGCGCGGTGCACCACCGCGGGTGCCCGGCTCACGCCGAGCGGTGCCACTCCGCGCGGCTCACCGGATGCGCGAACGGGCGGCCCGTGGCGTAGCGCTCCAGTTCGTCCGCCGCGGCCGCGGCCATGCGGTGCAGTTCGTTGCCGAGGGAGCCCGCGATGTGCGGCGTCAGGAGCACGTTGGGCAGGTCGTACAGCGGGGAGTGCGCGGGCAGGACCTCCGGGACGGTCACGTCCAGGACCGCGTCCAGGCGTCCCGCGGTCAGCTCCTCGGTCAGCGCGTCCTGGTCGATCAGGGAGCCGCGGGAGGTGTTGATGAGCGTGGCGCCGGTGTGCATGAGCGCCAGCCGGTCCGCGTCGATCAGGTGCCGGGTCTCGGGGAGTTCGGGGGCGTGCACGCTGACCACGTCCGACGCGGCGCACAGCTCGTCGAGGCCGACGGAGGCCGCACCCAGCGCCGCCGTGTCGGCGGGCGGGACGTAGGGGTCGTACAGGAGCAGGTCCAGGTCGTGGGGGCGCAGGAGTTCCAGGACGCGGCGGCCGATGCGGGAGGCGCCGACGATGCCGACCGTCCGGCGGTAGTTGCCGGCCCGGGCGTAGGCGCCCTGCCAGTCGTGGGGGGCGCGGCGGCGCCGGTAGTCGTCGCGGATGCGCAGCAACTGCTTGTTGGCGAGCAGGATCAGGGCGACGGTGTACTCCGCGACCGGCAGGGCGTTCGCCCAGGCCGCCGACGTCACCTGGATGCCGCGCTCCCAGCAGGCCTCGGTGATGTGGTGCTTGACCGAGCCGGCCGCGTGGACGACCGCCCGAAGGCGGGGAGCCGCGGCCAGCACCTCGGCCGTCAGCGGCGGGCAGCCCCAGCTGCTGACGATGACCTCGGCGTCCCGCAGGACGGCCGCCGCCCGCGGTTCGGTGAGGTCCTCGGCGACGAGCTTGGGGTCGAGGTCGGCGAGGTCGGTGAGCCGGGTCATGGTCGCCGGGTCGATGAGCTTGGCCGCCAGGTCGGCGTGCATGGCCAGCAGGGCGCGCGGGCGACGCGGAAGCGCAGTGGTCACTTGACGGCCCCCGCGGTCATGCCCGCCTTCCAGAACCGCTGCAACGCGACGAAGGCGACGACGAGCGGGACCACGGCGAGCAGGGAACCGGTCACCACCAGCGGGTAGTACTCGGGGAACGAGTGGGTCTGCGTGTTCCACGCGTACAGACCGAGGCTGACCGGGAAGAGCTTGGTGTCGGACAGCATCACCAGCGGCAGGAAGAAGTTGTTCCAGATCGCCGTGAACTGGAACAGGCAGATCGTCACGAACCCCGGCATCACCATCCGCAGCCCGATCGACCAGAAGGTCCGCAGCTCCCCGGCGCCGTCCATGCGCGCGGCCTCCAGCACCTCGCCGGGCACGTATCCGGCGCAGAAGACGCGGGCCAGGTAGACGCCGAACGGGTTCACGAGGGACGGCAGGAACACCGCCCAGAAGGTGTTGACCAGGCCCGTCCTGGAGGCGAGCAGGTACATCGGCAGGGCGAGCGCGGTGGTCGGCACCAGCACGCCGAGCAGCACCAGCCCGAACAGCTTCTCCTTGCCGGGGAAGCGCGCGACGTGGAAGGCGTACCCGGCCGCGACGCAGATCAGCCCGCACAGCAGGGCGCCGACGCCGGCGTACAGCAGGGAGTTGAGGTACCAGCGGAAGTAGACGCCGTCGCCGGTCGCGGCCAGGTTCGCGAGGTTGTCGCCGAGGTGCCAGCGCGACGGCGACAGGGTCCGGCCGCCGAGCAGGTCGCCGGTGTTCTTGGCGGCGGCGGTCAGCAGCCACAGCAGCGGGAAGAGGGTGTAGGCGGTGGCCAGCAGCAGGATGCCGTTGACGGCCGTCCTGGACAGCGACCAGGGGGCGCGTCCGGGCGGCGGGGTGTCGTCGGCGGGAGTCTTCAGCGGCTGCGGCCGCACGGGCGTGGCGGTGCTCATGCCTTCGCTCCCTTCGGCTCGGCACTGCGGCCGCCCGTCAGCCGGGTGACCACGAAGGACAGGACCGCGGCGGCGAGGGCGAGCAGCACGGAGGCGGCCGCGGCGAGTCCGTAGTCGCCCCGCTCGAAGGCCGCGGTGTAGGCGTACATGTTGGGGGTCCAGGTGGTGACGACGCCGGGGGCCGCGCCGTGCAGGATCGTCGGCTCGGTGAACAGCTGGAGCGAGCCGATCACGGTGAACAGGCCGACCATGGCGAGCGAGGGCCGGATCAGCGGCAGTTTGATGCCGATCGCCGTGCGCAGCGGGCCGGCCCCGTCCACGACGGCGGCCTCCAGCACCTCGCGCGGGATGGCCTGGAGGGCGGCGAAGAAGATGATGAGGTTGTAGCCGGTCCACTCCCACAGCGCGATGTTGACGACCGCCGGGACCGGGTGGCCGAGCAGGTCGGCATCGATGCCGCCGGAGTTCAGGGCGCCGATCACCGGGCTCACCCCGGGCGTGTACAGGTACATCCACACCAGGGCGGCGATGATGCCGGGCACAGCGTGCGGCAGGAACAGCGCCAGCTGGAAGAAGCGCTTGGCCCGGGCGAGCGTCGAGTCGAGCAGCAGCGCCAGCAGCAGGGACAGGGCCAGCATCAGCGGGATGTACAGCGCGCAGTACAGGGCCAGGTTGAGGAAGCCGTCCCGGAAGGCGGCGTCGCCGAGGGCCTGCGTGTAGTTGCCGAGGCCGGTGAAGACGTTCTGCACGCCGCCGAAGCCGAGTCCGGAGCGGCGCTCGCGGTAGAGGCTGAGGTGGACGGCGTTGCCGATGGGGATCAGCGTGCAGGCGGTGAAGAGCAGGAAGAACGGCAGCAGCAGGACCACCGGGGCGCCGGGCCTCCCGCGCCGGCGTGCGGGGCGGGAGGCTGGGGCGCTGCCGCGGGGCAGCGTCGGGGCGACCATCAGCCGGTCACCTTGATGCCGCGGTTGCCCAGCTCCTTCGTGGTCGCGCTCTGGGCGCCCTTGACGCTGTCGAAGATGCTGCCCTTGCCGCCCTTGATGCCGGCGAAGGAGTCCTTGAGCGAGTTGTTGGTGACGCCCATGGCCGGGCCCCAGCTCCAGTCGGTGCGGATGGACTTCGCGGCGTCCTGGAAGAGCGTGTAGACGTCCTGCCCGGCGAACAGCTGCCCCTTGAAGGAGTTCTTGGCGACCGGGACGAGCGCGGGTGCGGCCGGGTAGGCGGAGGAGGTGCCGCTGGCGATACGGGCCTTGATGCCGGCCTCGGTGGTGGTCGCCCACTCGGCGAACTTCACCGCGGCCTCGGCCTTCTTGCTGTCCTTGGAGACGGCGAAGGTGGAACCGCCGAGCATGCCGCTGGCGGGATTGCCGTCGGCGGTCGGGATCGGCGCGGCCGCCCACTTGCCGGTCTGGTCCGGCAGGGTGCCGCCGAGCACGCCGGCGCCCCAGCTGGCGCCGAGGTAGCCGACGGTCTGCCCCTTCTGCAGGGCGGCGGTCCACTGCTGGGAGAAGGACGGGGCGACGTCGATCAGGTCGTCGTCGATCATCTTCTGCCAGTAGTCGGCGGTCTGCTGGGTCGCGGAGTCGGTGAAGTTCACCTTCCACGAGTCGCCCTCGGTCTTGAACCACTGCGCACCCGCCTGCCAGGCCATCGCCTCGAAGGTGCTCGGGTCGTCGGGGAAGAAGGTGGCGATGCGGGCCTTGGGGTCGGCCTTCTTGATCTTCTCGGCGTCGGTGCGGAACTCGGCCCAGGTCTTCGGCGGCGCGGTGATGTGCGCCTTGGCGAAGACGTCCTTGCGGTAGTAGAAGGTCTGCGGCGCGGCGTCCAGCGGCAGCGCCCAGGTCGACCCGCCGAGCGTGGTCAGCTGCACGGCCTGCGGCAGGTACTTGTCCTTGAGGCCGGCCGGGACCAGCTTGCTGATGTCCTTGACGGCGCCCTGGCTGACGAAGTCCGGCAGCTGCGGGTACTCCACGTTGAACACGTCGGGCGCGTTGCCGGCCTTCACCGCGTTGGAGATCTTGGCGTAGCCGCCGGCGTTGCCGGAGGGGATCTCCTGGAACTGCACCTTCACGTCGCTCTGTGCCGCGTTGAAGGCGTCGACAACGTCCTTCGTGCCCTTGGCCCAGCCCCAGAAGGTGATCGTCACCGGACCGTTCTTGCCGGCGGCGCCGGCGTCCGCGTCCTCGCCCGAGCCGCAGGCGGCGAGCGCGCCGAGGGACAGGGCGGTGACGGCGGCGAGGGCGGTGGAGCGGACTCTGCGGGAGGTGGCGGAGGAAGTCATGGGCGCGGCTCCTTGAACGGGGCGGGATCGAGTGACATCCTCAAGCGCCATTTGATCGGAGTCAAGACTCTTCGATCAAATGATCTAAAGTGATCAGACGGAGCCACGAGAAGCCGTGCCCGGCCCCGCAACGGCCTCAGCGCACGGCACCGCAACAGCCTGACCGCCCGGCTCCGCAAGGGCCGCGCCGTCAGCCGTCAGCCGTCAGCCGTCAGCCGCAGGACGCGCGCACCGTGAGCGTCGGCAGCAGCTCGATCTGGTGGACGGGCAGCGCGTCGCCCTCGTCCAGACGGCGCAGCAGCAGCCTGAGCGCCTCCGCGCCCACGGCCCGCTTGGGCGGGGCCACCGCGGTCAGTGGCGGGTCGGACAGGTTCGCGTAGACGTCGTCGTACGACACGAGGGCCAGATCGTCGGGGACGGTGAGGCCGTGCGCGCGCAGCAGCGGCGGCAGCTGGATGGCGTCCTGGTCGTTGTGGACCAGCACGGCCCGTACGCCGGAGGCGGCGGCCTCGGCGATCCGCGCGGCCAGTTCCTGGTGGGCGCTCGCGGGGTGCGCGGCGGCCGGTGTGGGCACGTCGATCACCGGCAGGTCGGCGAGCCCGAGGCCCTGGACCGCCATGGCGTACCCGGCGCGCACCTCGTGCGCGGTGCGGGTGTCGGAGCGGGCGGCGAGCAGGACGGACGTATGGCCCCGCCCGGCCAGCCGGCGCAGGGCGAGGAGCACGCCGTGACGGTGGTTGGAGCAGACCGCGTCGAGACCCGCGGCCGGGCTCGCGGGGGCGGCCCGCCGCTCGACCAGAACGGCCGGGACGGGCAGGTCGCCCAGCCAGTCGCTGCCCGCGAGGCCGCCGTCGGCCGACCAGTTGGGGGTGAGCAGCAGCCCGTCGACGTCCGACTCCAGCAGCCGCTGCACCTGGGCGCGGTCGCTGTCCGTCTCGTAGGGGGCGATGCCGAGCACCACGCGCGCCCCGGCGGCGGTCGCCGCGGCGCTGGCGCCCGCGACGACCTCGTCGAAGTACGACCCGACGGACGGCACGAGCATGCCGATCACCCGCCCCTGCCCGCCGGGCCCGGCCGCCGACGCGCCCGCCGGCAGCGAGACCGCCCCGTGCGTGCGCTCCAGACGGCCCTCGTCGGCCAGCGCGGCCACATCGCGGCGGACCGTGACGGCGGGGATGCCGAGACGTTCGGCCAGCTCCACGACCCGGACCGATCCGGCCTCCCGCACCACCTCGAGGATGCGTGTACGGCGTTCCTGCGCCGATGCGGCCATCGGGACCTCCTGATCTGGCGCGGTGGCGCCCGTCGCCCTCTGTCTCGGGGGCTCACGACCTCCCGCCCTCACGGTATCCGATCACATCGAGGTCATCTGATCAATTCGCTCAATCACAGCGGGGACGGCCGACGGGGACCGGCTACAGCCCGGGACCGTTGTAGGCGCCCCGGTGCGGCTTGGCGGTCGCGGAGACCGGGTTGCCCCAGTAGTCGCGGCCGCCGTTGTCCTGGACGACACCACCGTTGCCGAGCGCCGGGGAGCCTGCCTTCAGCCGGTAGCCGGCGGCGGAGGCGAGAGTGTCGCCGCCCGTGCCGGGCGCGGTGAACTGCGGGTCGCCGACGATCCCGTTGGCGGTGGGCCGGGGCACGCCCTGGAAGACGTTCCACAGCCACGAGATCCCGGACCCGGTGGGCAGCCTGGAGTCGGCGGTGCCCACCCAGATGTTGTTCTCCACCAGCGCGTCGGCGGGCAGCGTGACGTCGAACTTCTTGTCCGGGCAGTAGAAGACGTTGTTGTACATCCGCAGCGCGGACCGGCCGCCCGAGGCGTGGACGATACGGCAGTCGTTCTCGGAGACGTTGTAGCGGACGACCTGCGTCGCCGCGCCGCTGGTGCCGCAGCCGTCGCAGTCCAGGAAGAAGCCGCCGATGTTGTCGCGGCTGAAGTTGTACTGGATCGTGCAGGTGCCGGTGTTCCCCCAGTCGCAGTCGAAGGACTCGCTGTCGAAGACGGACATCCGCGTGATGTCGTGGACGGCGTTGAACTGCATCACCGGGTCGTGGTCGCCGAGCACCCAGATCCCGGCGAAGTTCCCGCCGGAGAACGGATAGACACCGTTGCCGACCCCCGCGGCGGTGTTGTACTGGATCAGCGGCGCCTCGGCGTAGCTGACGATGACTCCGTCACCGCCGACGTCGGTGATCGTGTTCCGCTCGACCAGCACCCCGCTGCCCTTGAGGGCCATCGAGCCGACCCGGACCTTCACGCCTCCGCCGCCGGTGTTGCTGACGGCGTTGTCGTGGACGTGGATGTCGTCGAGCGCGGACCCGGTGCCGCTCGCGCCGGTGACGATGCCGGCGGACTGCACGTAGTCGTCGGTCGTCGGGCTGTTCTTGTTCGTCTGTCCGGCGACCCGGTCCACGACGAGATCCCCGATGTCGAAACCTGAGTGCACATGGCCGTCCGTCGCGGACACCCGCAGTCCGGTGCGCCGGCCCAGGCCGGCCGCCGGGTTGGTGATCTTCAGGCCGCTGATCGTCCAGTGGTCCTGGTCGGTGAAGGCGACGGCGTCGGGCGCGCCGGCCCCGTCGATCACGGGCCGGGCCCCGGATCCGTACGCGGTCAGGGTGACGGGGGCGGCGGCGGTACCGCTGCCCCGGGGCGTGAGGGCGCCGGTGCAGGTCGTACCGGCGGCCAGCGCGAGAGTGTCGCCGGGGCCGTAGGTGCGGGCGCCGGCCTGGGCGAGGCTGTTGAAGGGGGCGGCCGCAGAGCCGTCGCCCGCGGTGGTGCGCGAACAGTCGACGTAGGTGGTGGTACCGGCGGCCGACGCGGATACGGCGGGCAGGGCGGCCGTGCCCATCACGACGAGCGCGACGACGGCCAGCCGGCGCCGGGCAGGGGTGATCCTCATGACGCGTCCACCTTTCTGGTGGCTCAGGGGACTGGGACGACGCCCGAAGCTAGGGAGGCGCACGGATCACGTCAATGGTTGCGTATCAAACGATCGGTATTTGCTCAGTTTCCGATCGACTGATCGGCCTGTCCCGGGCCGGTCCGGCGTGGCATGCTGGCCGGGTGACCCCCGAGGACCTGGTGCGACTGCGCAGGGCACGCGACCGAATGGACCGCGAGTACGCCGAGCCACTGGACATCTCCGCGCTCGCCCGTACGGCGCTGATGTCACCGGGGCACTTCCAGCGCAGCTTCCGCGAGGCCTACGGCGAGACTCCGTACGGCTACCTCATGACCCGCCGGGTCGAACGCGCCAAGGCGCTGCTGCGGCGCGGGGATCTGAGCGTGACCGACGTGTGCCTCGCCGTCGGCTGCACCTCCCTGGGCTCGTTCAGCTCCCGGTTCACCCAGCTCGTGGGTGTGACACCGACCGCGTACCGGGCCCGTCCGCACGAGGCGGTCGCGCAGATCCCGCCCTGCGTGGTGCGCAGGCTCACGCGACCGCGCCGACCCTAGGGTGACCGTCATGGATGTGAAACTGAAGCAGTGCTTCATCACCGTCGACGACCCCGACAAGGCACTCGCCTTCTACCGGGACGTCCTCGGCCTCGAGCTGCGCAACGACGTGGAGTTCGAGGGACTGCGCTGGCTCACGGTCGGCTCCCCGCTCCAGCCGGACGTGGAGGTCGTCCTGGAGCCGCCGGCCGCCGACGCCTCCCCCGCCGACCGGGAGACGCTGACCCGGCTGCTGGCCAAGGGGGTGCTGCGCGGGGTCATCTTCACCACCCCCGACTGCGAGTCGCTGTGCGAGAAGGTCCGCGAGGCCGGCACCGACATCCTGCAGGAGCCGATGGACCAGCCCTACGGGGTCCGCGACTGCGCCTTCCGGGATCCGGCGGGCAATCTGCTGCGGTTCATGCAACGAACGGAGAGCTGACCATTTCCGCCATGTACCAAGACATGGGCCAAGACATGGGCCGGGACACGGGCCCGGACACGGACCGGGACACGGACCGGGACACGGACCGGGACGTTGACCGGCACGTGCGCTGGACCTACGCGTTCGTCGACCGCCCGGCCGAACTCCTGGACCGCGCCTGCGCGTTCTGGACAGCCGTCACCGACACCCGGCTGTCCCCGGCGCGCGGCGACCGAGGGGAGTTCACCACCCTGCTCCCGGACGGCGGCGCCGACGCCTGTGTGAAGGCCCAGGGGGTCGCGTCGGGACCGGGCGGCGCACACCTCGACTTCGCGGTGGCCGACGTGCCGGGATTTGTCGCGTCGGCGGTGCGGCTGGGCGGGCGCGTCGAGGCCCTGCACGAGGGCTGGGCGGTGCTGCGCTCCCCCGCGGGGCAGCTGTTCTGTGCGGTGCCGTGGGACGGCGAGCAGCAGCGCCCGCCCGTCGTCGACGGCAGCCGCCTCGACCAGGTGTGCCTCGATGCGCCGCCTTCGTCGTACGACACCGAAGTCGCCTTCTTCACAGCGCTGTTGCCGCAGTGGACGTCCCGGCCCGGCTCGCGCCCGGAGTTCCATGTGATCGCCCCGCCCGACGGGTTGCCGATCCGCATCCTGCTCCAGCGCCTGGGAGAGGAGCGGCCCGTCTCCGCCCACCTGGACGTGGCCTGCGCCGACCGGGCGGCGACCCGCGCCCGGCACGAGGAGCTGGGCGCCACCGTCGTCTTTGCCGGTGCCCACTGGACGGTGATGCGCGATCCGGCGGGCGGCCTGTACTGCCTCACGGCCCGCGACCCGGAGACGGGCGCTCTGCCCACCCGGTGAGGGCGCGGGCTCACGCCGCTCGGAGAAAGCGCGGGCTCACGCCGCTCGGTGAATGGGCGGGCTCACGCCGGCCACGGCTCCACGGACACGACCGCCTCCACCGGGATGGGCCCGTACACGTGCGGGAACTCCTCACCGCCGGGCGCGACGGCCTCGTACTTCAGTGGTACGTCCAGCCGCGCCGGGTCCACGACCAGGACGACCAGCTCGTCAGGGCCGTCGTGGCGGCCGTACAGAAAGTCGGCCACCGATGCGAGCTGCTCCCGGGTGGAGCAGTGGATGAACCCCTCCTGCTCCAGCGTGCGGCCGCGGGTCGACATCGTGTACCGGCCCTGATCGCGGGCGGCCTCCCACAGGGAGCGTTCGGTGATGTGGAGGATGTGCGGGGCGTCGGTCATGTGCTCACGCTATGCGGTGGAGGGCCTGTCGACCCAGCCGTTATGACCCGTCCGCCCCGGAAGCGCCGGACCCCCCGGACCCACGGGATGGGCCGGACGCGTCGCCGTCCTCGGCCGGGGCGGCGACGACCGGGTGTTCGGGGCGGGACGTACCCGCGGTGGACGGTTCCCCATAGGCCGGGCACTCGGCGTTGCGGCAGGGGCCGGGCGCCCACACCGGCACCCAGGCGCCCAGCGTCTTGTGACGCCGGACGACCGTCTCGACGTGGTGTCCGCACAGGGGACACACGGGTTCGTCACTGCCCACGCCATCAGCGTAGGGCGATGCGCGGCTCAGCGCTTCCCGCGGCGGGGCTCGC
Source organism: Streptomyces sp. NPDC036813 (assembly GCF_055609245.1). Lineage (NCBI taxonomy): Bacteria > Bacillati > Actinomycetota > Actinomycetes > Kitasatosporales > Streptomycetaceae > Streptomyces > Streptomyces sp. NPDC036813. The sequence continues at coordinate 238,822 of NZ_JBVJPV010000003.1, forward strand.
GCCACATCGGCCACATCCTCGGGCCGTCGGGCAGATCCAGCACACGGTCGTCCATGACCGTGAAGCCGAGCCGCTCGTACAGCGCTCTGCTGCGGGCGTTGCTGGCCTCCAGATACGCGGCCTGCCCTTCGCGGTCGCACCGCTCGAGGACGTGCTCGATCAGCGCGGTGCCCACTCCCTCACCCTGCCGGTGCGGCGCGACGCCGATCATCCACAGATAGGCGTGCGGGCGGTCCGCGGGGTGGATCCCGGCCGTCAGCCGCCCGATCAGCTCCACCCGCTCGTTGCCCGGGTCCACGGCCCGGCGCAGTCCGGCGGGGCCGTCGTCCCCGGCGTCGTCGTGCTCCCCACCCGGAACGGACAGCCACAGCGCGCATGCCGCCCCGTCCTCGGTGAGGTCGATCCAGCCGTCGCCGAGGGCGATGTCGGTGAACGCGGCCATGAGCCGGTGGTGGGTGCCGCGCCGGTACTCCTCACCAGGGAACACCCAGGTGCTGACCGGATCGTCCTGAAAGGCCTCGTCCAGCAGCCGTACGACCACCTCCCGGTCGCCCGCGCCCGCCCGCCGTATCGCCACACCCATCCCGGCCCCATTCAACGCGCCCGTCATGTACGGGTGTTGACCCTATCCCGGGCGCTACGGCCGTGACGGAAGGGCTCGATCCATCCTTCCCCTTCCGGCCATCCACCTTCCGGCCCTCTCCGCCCATCTCCCTCCGTCCGCCTCTCCGTCCGCCTGTCTCCGCCCGCCTCTCCGTCCGTCCCTCGCGATCCCGCCCCCGACCCGTCACGCGCCGCGCCGGGTCACGAGCTCCGCCAGGCTCAGCAGGCCCCCAGCCCGCTCCGGCACCGGCACCGCGCGGGCCAGTGCGCTGACCGCGCGGGACATCCGGTCGGCGGCCTCCTCCTGCACCCAGTCACGGCCACCGGCCCGCTCGACCACCGATACCGTGCGCTCGACATCCGCCGGGTCCGACGGTGTCCCGTGCAGCTCGGCCGGTCGGCCGGCCGCCGTGGTGCCGGAGACCAGCGCGGCCACCACCGGCAGCGACTTCGCGGCCACCACCGGCAGCGACTTCTTGCACACCGCGAGGTCCGCACCGGCCGACTTGCCCGAGCACCCGGGACCACCCCAGATCCCGATCATGTCGTCGATGAGTTGAAACGCGAGCCCGGCCTCGCGCCCGAACACGTCCAGCGCCTCGACGTCCTCGGCAGCCGCACCCGCGTACAGCGCACCGACGGCACACGCGCACCCCAGCAGCGCCCCCGTCCTGGCCTCGGCCACGGCGAGCACTTCGTCGAGGTCCATGTCACCGGGCGATCTCCGACCCAGCGTGGTGTCGGTGTGCTGAGCGGCACACAGCTCCACGACGCAGGCCGCGAGCCGGGCGGCGGCCGCCGCGGACGCCGGATGCGGGTCCTCGGCGAGCAGTCCGAGGGCAAGCGCCTGGAGCGCGTCGCCCGCGAGGATCGCGTCGGCGTCACCGGACACGGTCCCCGCGGTCGGCCCGTGCGGGCGGGTGACCTCCCGGTCCATGACGTCGTCGTGCAGCAGCGTGAAGGTGTGCACCAACTCCACCGCCGCTGCCGCCCGCACCGCGCCGTCCCGGGCCGGTGTGCCGCCCAGGGCATCGGCCGCGGCCAGCACGAGCGCGGAACGCAGGGCGTTGCCCGCGGTACCCGTCGCCGGGCTGCCGTCCGGCTGCTCCCACCCGAGGTGGTGACGCGCGACGCGTCGCAAGGGCCCCGGCAAGGACTCGATCGCCGCCCGCAGCTCGGGGCCGACCAGGTCCCGCGTGTCCTCCAGGAGCGCCGCCGCCTCGGCTCCGTCCGCCGGCCCCGCCGGTCGGCTCCGGGCGGGCACCGTGACCGAAGGATGTGCCCGCCCCGCGGCGGGGCGGGCACGGGGCCCCTGGAGGGGGAGGGTCACCGCCAGCGGCCGATCTCGACGTTCTCCAGCACACCCAGCGCGTCCGGCACGAGCACGGCGGCCGAGTAGTAGGCCGTGACCAGGTACTTGATGATCGCCTGCTCGTTGATGCCCATGAACCGCACCGACAGGCTCGGCTCGATCTCGTCCGGGATGCCCGACTGGCGCAGACCGATGACGCCCTGGTCCTGCTCGCCGAGACGCATCGCGATGATGGAGGTGGTGCGCGCCTCGGTCACCGGGATCTTGTTGCACGGGTAGATGGGCACACCCCGCCAGGTGGGGATGCGGTTGCCGCCCACGTCGATGGTCTCCGGGACCAGTCCCCGCTTGTTCAGCTCGCGCCCGAACGCGGCGATCGCGCGCGGGTGGGCGAGGAACATCTTGGTGCCGCGCCGCCGGCTGAGCAGCTCGTCCATGTCGTCGGGGCTGGGCACGCCGTCGTGCGGCTGGATCCGCTGGTCGTACTCGCAGTTCGACAGCAGGCCGAACTCCCGGCTGTTGACGAGCTCGTGCTCCTGGCGCTCCTTCAACGCCTCGACGGTGAGCCGCAGCTGCTGCTCGGTCTGGTTCATCGGCTGGTTGTACAGGTCGGCGACGCGCGAGTGGATGCGCAGCACGGTCTGGGCGATGCTCAGTTCGTACTCGCGGGGCCGGGGCTCGTAGTCGACGAAGGTGTGCGGGATGTCCGGCTCGCCGGAGTGGCCGGCCGCCAGCTCGACCTCCTTCTCCCCGTACTTGTTGGTGCGCTGCTCGGGGATCGCGCGGGCCTGCCGGAGCTGTTCGCGCAGCGACTCGGCGCGCTCGGCGACCTGCTCGACGTCCTGGCGGGAAAGGATCAGGACCGTGCAGGCGGTGTCCGCCCGGGCGGTGTACTCCCAGATGGCGTCGCCGGACAGCAGCGCCTGCTCACCGAAGTAGGCACCGTCGGCGAGCACGCCGAGGACCTGGTCGTCGCCGTACGGGCCGGTGCCGACCTTCTCCACCCTGCCGTGCGCCAGCAGGTAGACCTCCTCTGCCTGGCTGCCGAAGGAGGCGATCACCTCGCCGGGGGCGAACTGGTGCTGCCTGCAGCGCTGGGCCAGCTCCGCCAGCACCTCCTCGTCCTCGTAGGCCCGTAGGGCGGGCAGCTCGCCCAGCTCCGCGGGGATGACCTCGACACGGTCACCGGTCTTCACGAACGTGATGCGGCCGTCGCCGACCGCGTAGGTCAGCCGCCGGTTCACCCGGTACGTGCCGCCCTGCACGTCCACCCACGGCAGCAGCCGCAGCAGCCAGCGCGAGCTGATCTCCTGCATCTGCGGCACGGACTTGGTCGTGGTGGCCAGGTTCCGCGCGGCCGCGGTGCCAAGGCTCTGCTGCGGCCTGGTCTCTTCCGTGCGGACCTCTTCGCCTACCGACATAGAGAACTGCCCTCCCAGTGCTGCACTGGCTCCGAACCGCGCCAGGCATTCGATCTGGTGACCAGGCTCCCATCACGGAGCGTGCCGGTGCTATTACACGAAAGAGCGGGGTTGGATCACTTCCCGGAGGGAAGACTGAACAGCTCTCCGGGCGGCCCGCGGCAGGACGCCATGTCCGGATCGGCTCGCACACCGTACGAACGATGTCGTCCGTCTCGTCCGGTTTCGGTACAAGCGGGGTACGACGGCGGCCGCGCCCCGTGGCCCCGGGACAGCAGCACGAAGGAGGCGACATGGCCTCACCCCTGTCCGCGAACGACTTCCTCACCGCTCTGAGAGCCGAGGGCCTGGAGGTCGTCGAGGTCGGCGACTGGAGGCATCACAATCGCAACCACAAGGGCCCCTGGGGCCCGGTGCACGGCGTGATGATCCATCACACGGTGACGCGGGGCGGCGCGCGCACGGTGGAGATCTGCCGGGACGGCCGCCCCGGGCTGCCGGGGCCGCTGTGCCACGGCGTGATCACCAAGGACGGCACGGTCCACCTGGTCGGCTACGGCCGCGCCAACCACGCCGGTCTGGGCGACGACGACGTCCTGCGCGCGGTGATCGCGGAGAAGGCGCTGCCGCACGACAACGAGGCGAACACCGACGGCAACCGCCACTTCTACGGCTTCGAGTGCGAGAACCTCGGCGACGGCGAGGACCCCTGGCCCGAGGCCCAGCTGGTGGCGATCGAAAAGGCCGCGGCGGCCCTGTGCCGCCGGCACGGCTGGACGCAGCGGTCGGTCATCGGCCACCTGGAGTGGCAGCCGGGGAAGGTGGACCCCCGGGGCTTCACGATGGCGTGGCTGCGGGAGCGGATCCGCGAGCGCCTGAAGTGACCGTGCCGCGAGGGGCCCGACGGGACGGCTGTTCGACAATGGTGCGGTGACCAGCCTGGACGCCCTCCATCCCCGCCTGCCCTCCCCTGTGGAGGAGGCGGCGGACGACCGTTTCGCCCGGCACGGCGTCCGGCTGCTGCTCAAGCGCGACGACCTGATCCATCCGCAGCTGACCGGCAACAAGTGGCGCAAGCTGGCTCCGAACCTGGACGCGGCGAACGGGCGGCCGATCGTGACCTTCGGCGGCGCGTACTCCAACCACCTGCGGGCCACGGCGGCCGCGGGCCGTCTCCTGGGCGTCCCGACGATCGGCGTGGTCCGCGGTGAGGAACTGGCAGGGCGTCCCCTGAACCCCTCCCTCGCCCGCTGCGCCGCCGACGGCATGCGGCTGCACTTCGTCGACAGGTCGACCTATCGCCGTAAAACGGAACCGGACATTCTTGCCGCGGTGCTGGACAGCGTGAACGCCCGGGAGGCCTACGTCGTCCCGGAGGGCGGCAGCAACGCGGCGGCCGTGCGGGGGTGCGTCGCGCTCGGTGCGGAGCTGCGCGGGCGGGCCGAGGTGGTCGCCCTCGCCTGCGGTACCGGCGGCACGCTGGCCGGCCTGGCCGCCGGGCTGGGCCCCGGGCAGCGCGTGCTGGGTGTCCCCGTCCTCAAGGGGGGCTTCCTGCCCGGCGACATCCGGTCGCTGCAGGAGCGGGCCTTCGGCGGGCCGCGCGGCAGCTGGCTGCTGGACGAGCGGTTCCACTTCGGCGGCTACGCGCGCGTGCCCGCCGCTCTCGACGCCTTCGCGGACGACTTCGAGGACCGCCACGGACTGCCCGTGGAACGTCTCTACGTCGCCAAGATGCTGTACGCACTCCTCACCCTCACCGAGGAGGGCGCGTTCCCCAGGGGCACCTCCCTTGCGGCGGTGATCACCGGCCGGCCCTTTCCGGAGTGACGCACCGGTCCCGACCGGCGCACCGCCGGACAGGTCCTACGTAGCCTCCCGGTAGGCCGCCGCCTCCTCCAGGTCCAGCCGGCGCAGCAGGGCGCGCAGCATCTCGTCGTCGATGTAGCGGCCGTCGCGCAGCTTCACGAAGACCTCGCGCTCGGCGCTGATCATCTCGCCGGAGAGCCGCCGGTAGGTGTCGTCGGCGGTCTCGCCGGTGATCGGGTTGACCTGGCCGAGGCGTTCCCAGACCGCGTTGCGGCGGCGCTCCAGGACGCTGCGCAGCCGGTCGGCGAGCGGTGGCGGCAGCGCGTTGCGCTCGTCGGCCAGGAGGTCGTCGAGGCACTGCTCGGCGGCGCGGGATGCCTGCGCCTGGGCGTTGGCCTCGGCGAGGGTCGCGGCCTGCGCGTCGCGGGCGGGGAACTTCAGCAGGCGGATCAGCGGCGGCAGGGACAGGCCCTGCACCACGAGGGTGCCGATGACGGTGGTGAAGGTCAGGAAGAGGACGAGGTTGCGGTGGGGGAAGGGCTGGTCGCCGTCGTGCAGGTGGAGCGGGATGGAGAAGGCGATGGCCAGGGAGACCACGCCGCGCATCCCGGCCCAGGCGATGACCACCGGGGCGCGCCAGGTCGGGTTGTCCTCGCGGGCGCGGATGCGCGCGGACAGCAGCCGGGGCAGGAAGGTCGCCGGGTACACCCACAGGAAGCGGACCGCGACGACCACGAGGAACAGGGCGACGGCGTACCAGGCGGCGTCGGCGCCCGCGTACTCCCCGAGGCCCTGCAGGACGACCGGCAGCTGCAGCCCGATGAGCGCGAACACGGCCGATTCCAGTACGAAGGCGACCATTTTCCACACCGCCTCCTCCTGCAGCCGGGTGGCGAAGTCGACCTCCCAGTTGCGGTGGCCGAGATAGAGGGCGACGACGACCACGGCGAGTACGCCCGAGGCGTGGACCTGCTCGGCCGCCGCGTACGCGACGAACGGGATGAGCAGGGACAGCGTGTTCTGCAGGAGGGGTTCCTTGAGGTGGGTGCGCAGCCAGTGGATCGGCGCCATCAGGATCAGGCCCACCACCACGCCGCCGACCGCCGCGAGCAGGAACTCGCCGATCCCCCCGGCCCAGGACGCGCCCTCGCCGACCGCCGCGGCGAGCGCCACCTTGTAGGCGGTGATCGCGGTGGCGTCGTTCAGCAGGGACTCGCCCTGGAGGATGGTCGTGATCCGCGAGGGCAGCCCGACCCGGCGTGCCACCGCCGTCGCCGCCACCGCGTCCGGCGGCGCGACGACCGCGCCGAGCACCAGCGCCGCGGTCAGCGGCAGGCCGGGCACCAGGACGTACGCGGCCCAGCCGACGGCGACGGTGGCGAACAGGACGTAGCCGACCGACAGCAGCGCCACGGGCCGCATCTGCGCCCTCAGGTCGAGGTAGGAACTGTCCACCGCGGAGGTGTACAGCAGCGGCGGCAGCAGCAGGGGCAGGACGACGTCGGGGTCGAGCCGGTAGTCGGGAATGCCGGGGACGTAGGCGACCGCGAGGCCGACAGCGACCAGCAGCAGCGGTGCCGGCACCGGGGTGCGCCGGGCGGCCGCGGCCACCGCCGCACTGCCCGCCACCAGCAACAGCAGTGGCATCACGTCCATCGTCCTCGCCCACCCTCGTTCTACGCGCCGCTCACCGCACGCCCGTCGTAACCTGGCAATCATGAAACAGTGCACGCACGCCGACGCGCTGCCGCGTCCGGAACCGACTCCGCTCAGCGAGACGTGTCCGGAGTGCCTGCGGGACGGCACCCACCCGGTGCAGCTGCGGCTGTGTCTGACGTGCGGCCACGTGGGCTGCTGCGACTCCTCGCCCAACCGGCACGCCACCGAGCACCACAAGGAAACCGGTCACCCGGTGATGCGGACCTTCGAGCCGGGCGAGGACTGGCGCTGGTGCTTCGTCGACCACGTGCTGGTGTGAGCGGCCGGTCACGGGTGCGAGCCGCCGCGCTCGGCCCGGTACGGGCGGAAATGGGACCGCGGGAGGAGACCGGAAGGGGCCGCAACGGGTACGGTTCGAGCGTCTGACGCCTGGGTACGTCAATCCGGCGCGCGCTGTTCCCAATTGGGCCCGCTCACCCCCTAGCCACGGAGCGTATCCGGAGCTTTACTATGAGTGACGGCAAGGGGTTGGGGCCCCGGGACAGGAAACTTCTGGGCGCGATAGCGTCACCGCAGTACCACACTTCGCGTTGACCCGGGGGGCGACCCTCGGCCCCGAACAGCTTGTACCACCTTGGAGGTGAGGGTGTCCCAGATCGCAGGCGAGCCCGCGGTGAACCAGGACTTCGTGGAGGTCCGGCTGCCGGCTGCGGGTGCCTACCTGTCGGTGCTGCGGACGGCCACGGCCGGTCTCGCGGCCCGTTTGGACTTCACCCTGGACGAGATCGAGGACCTGCGCATCGCCGTGGACGAGGCCTGCGCGATCCTGCTGCAGCAGGCCGTGCCGGGCTCGGTGCTCTCCTGCGTCTTCCGGCTCGTCGACGACTCACTCGAGGTCACCGTCTCGGCGCCGACCACGGACGGGCACGCCCCCTCACGGGACACGTTCGCCTGGACCGTCCTGTCCGCTCTCGCGGGCAAGGTCTCCTCCGCCGTGGACGAGGACAAGACCGTTTCGATCAGCCTCTACAAACAGCGCGGCGCGGGACCCGGGCCGGCGTGAGGAACGGGGACGGGCCGGTGCGGGACGAAGAGCGTGGCACCAGGGAACTGCCGCCCGAGAACGCCCTGGGCGCTCAGGGTGTTTCCCGGCGTACGGCGGACGGCATCGACGGCATCCCCGAGCAGGCCCGGCCGCACCCGGAGGACGAGTCCTCCCGGGCCGGGGCGGTGGACGCCGGTCTGCGGGGCACCGCCGACGGCGGCCCGCGGCCAAGCGAAGGCGCCGGACGGGGCACGCCCCGGGGCCGGCGGAACGGGGGCACCCCTGTCCCAGCGGAAGCCGGGGCTCGGGGCAGGGCAACGGGCGGGACGATGAGCGAGCACGAGCGAGACGCCGAGGAACAGGCGCCGGACGGTCAGGCCGTGCGCGAAGTGCAGACGCCGGACGGGCAGGCCGTGCGCGCGGTGCACCTCACGCAGCACGGCCCGCAGGACCGCAGCGGGGCGCGGGCGATGTTCGTCGAGCTGCGCGCGCTGAAGGAGGGCAGCGCCGAGTACGCCGAGCTGCGCAACAAGCTGGTCCGGATGCACCTGCCCCTCGTGGAGCACCTCGCGCGCCGCTTCCGCAACCGCGGCGAGCCGCTCGACGACCTCACCCAGGTCGCCACCATCGGGCTGATCAAGTCCGTCGACCGCTTCGACCCGGACCGTGGCGTGGAGTTCTCCACGTACGCGACCCCGACGGTCGTCGGCGAGATCAAGCGGCACTTCCGCGACAAGGGCTGGGCGGTGCGGGTACCGCGCAGGCTGCAGGAGCTGCGGCTGTCACTGACGACGGCCACGGCGGAGCTGTCCCAGCTGCACGGCCGCTCGCCCACGGTCCATGAGCTCGCCGAGAAGCTGGGGATCTCGGAGGAGGAGGTCCTGGAGGGTCTGGAGTCCGCCAACGCCTACTCCACGCTGTCCCTGGACGTCCCCGACACCGACGACGAGTCCCCGGCGGTCGCCGACACCCTGGGCGCCGAGGACGAGGCGCTGGAGGGCGTCGAGTACCGGGAGTCGCTCAAGCCGCTGCTGGAGGGCCTCCCGCCGCGCGAGAAGCGGATCCTGCTGCTGCGCTTCTTCGGCAACATGACCCAGTCGCAGATCGCGCAGGAGGTCGGCATCTCCCAGATGCACGTGTCCCGGCTCCTGGCGAGGACCCTGGCACAGCTGCGGGAGAAGCTGCTCGTGGAGGAGTGACGAGCTCTTCCTTGTCACCGACGGCTCCCGGTGCGGGCGTGAGCGCCCACGGGAGCCGTCGCCGTTACTTCTGCGCCCCCGGTCCCGCCCCCGGTCCTCGGATGCCGAGGGCACGGGTCGTCTCGCCGTTGACCAGGAGGACCAGCCCGGCGATGGCGACGGCGGTCAGCGCGATGCCCGCCGGGATGGCGGCGCCGTCGGCGTGGATCAGGTTGTAGGCCACCGGCAGCGCGATGATCTGCGTGATGACGGCCGGACCGCGGCTCCAGCTGCGGCGGGCCAGCAGCCCGCGGGCGGCCAGCAGCGGCAGCAGCGCGAGGACGACGATCGTCACCCCGCCGGTCACGGCCTGCTGCCGGTCGTCCGGGGCGCCGGTCAGCCCGAGGACCAGCATCCACACCCCGCCGACGAGCAGCGCGAGCCCTTCGAGGCCGGCGAGCACCGCGGCGTACGTCAGACGCCGCGGGCGCGGGCCGGCGGTGTCCTGGGTCTGCGTGGAGGTGGGGGTGGGGGTCTGCTCACTGCTCACCCCTGAAGGGTAGCCCTCGGCCGACGCGTCCCCGGGGGCAAGCCCCACCGGCCGACGCGTCCCCGAGGGCAAGCCCCACCGGCCCCCCTCTTACCTGTTCCCTACCTTGCCCTCGTACGAGTACCGCTCAGTAGGTACGCTGCACGTCATGCGTGCACTTCTCGTGGTCAACCCGGCGGCAACCACCACCAGTGCGCGCACACGCGACGTGCTCATCCACGCGCTCGCCAGCGAGATGAAGCTGGAGGCGGTCACCACCCAGTACCGCGGGCACGCGCGCGACCTCGGCCGGCAGGCCGCCACCGGCGACGACATCGACCTGGTCGTGGCGCTCGGCGGCGACGGCACGGTCAACGAGGTGGTCAACGGACTGCTGCACGCCGGCCCCGACCCGGCCCGGCTGCCCGGCCTCGCGGTGGTGCCCGGCGGTTCCACCAACGTCTTCGCCCGCGCGCTGGGCCTGCCCAACGACGCCGTGGAGGCGACCGGCGCCCTGCTGGACGCGCTGCGCGAGGGCAGCGAACGCACGGTCGGCCTGGGGCTGGCCTCCGGCACGCCGGGCACGGAGGACGAGGCGGTGCCGGAGCGCTGGTTCACCTTCAACGCGGGGCTCGGCTTCGACGCGGGTGTGGTCGGCCGGGTGGAGCAGCACCGCGAGCGCGGCAGGAAGTCGACCCACGCGCTCTATGTACGGCAGGTGGTGCGTCAGCTGCTGGGCGAGTCGAATCGCCGGCACGGCTCCATCACGCTGGAGCGGGAGGGCGAGGAGCCGCTCACGGATCTCGTCCTGTCCATAGTCTCGAACACCTCTCCGTGGACGTTCCTCGGCAACCGCCCGATCTACGCCTCCCCGCAGGCCTCGTTCGACACGGGGCTCGATGTGTTCGGTCTCAGCCGCCTTTCCACGGCCGCGGTTGCCCGGTATGGCACCCAGTTGCTCACTTCGTCCCCGGAGCGCGGACCGCGCGGCAAGCATGCCGTCGCACTGCACGATCTGGACCGCTTCACCTTGCATTCGAAGGTGCCGCTCCCCCTCCAGATGGACGGTGACCATCTGGGGCTGCGTACCAGCGTGACGTTCACAGGTGTACGCCGTGCACTGCGTGTGATTGTGTGAGCAGAAAGGGCCAAAGTCCTTTCACTCGAACGTTTAGGCCAGGATCCACCCCATGGAAGTACGGCTGTGACCTAGTCGACACCGAAGAATCAAAAAAAACTTTCCTGAAGGGGTTGTATCCGCCGCTGAGGTTTGCGAGTCTCTACGTGGCGATCGGGACGGCCCGCAACATCGGCCTCCACTGATCACCAGAACCCCTCACCAAACACAGGACCCCGCCGGGGAAGACTCGGTGGTCGGCCCTTCACTTGTTGAGGGATTCGTGAAAGCGTTCACATTCACAAGCAACTTGCACAGTCATACCAAGGAGAGGTAGCAGCCATGGACTGGCGTCACAACGCCGTTTGCCGCGAGGAAGACCCCGAGCTCTTCTTCCCCATCGGCAACACCGGTCCTGCGCTGCTGCAGATCGAGGAAGCCAAGGCCGTCTGCCGTCGCTGCCCGGTGATCGAGCAGTGTCTGCAGTGGGCGCTCGAGTCCGGTCAGGACTCCGGCGTCTGGGGTGGTCTCAGCGAGGACGAGCGTCGCGCCATGAAGCGCCGCGCCGCCCGCAACCGGGCCCGTCAGGCTTCTGCCTGACGACCCACCCCTGCTGACAGCCTGAGCTTGGCGGCGCGCACATCGCGTGCGCATCTCCCGCCCCCGAGCCGCAGCGCGCAGTGAACGAAGAAGTCGAGCACTAGCCTCGGACCAATGGCGGTCCGGGGCTTTTTGCTGTCCGCCGGCCGTGGTGACATGGCCCTCAACTGGTGGGTGGCGCGGGCCACTTGTGCCCTATGACGAGGGCCACTCCTCTCCTATGACGAGGGCCACTCACTCTCTGTGACGTCCGCTGCTTCCGCGCCCGTACCGCGGCCGACCGGCCCTACTTCTGCGCCCGCACCGGGATGTCGAGGATCACCTGGGTGCCGCGCTCGGGCGCCGGGACCATGTCGAAGGTGCCGCCCAGCTCGCCCTCGACCAGGGTGCGGACGATCTGCAGCCCGAGATTTCCGGCGGTCCGTGGATCGAAGCCCTCAGGCAGGCCGACGCCGTCGTCCTGGACCGTGACCAGCAGGCGCGCCTCCTTCGTCGTGCCGCCCCGCACCGCCGAGACCTCGACCGTGCCGGTGTCGCCCTGATGGAAGCCGTGCTCCAGGGCGTTCTGCAGGACCTCGGTGAGCACCATCGACAGGGGCGTGGCGACTTCGGCGTCCAGAATGCCGAAGCGGCCGGTTCGCCGGCCGGTGACCTTGCCCGGGGAGATCTCCGCGACCATGGACAGCACGCGGTCGGCGATCTCGTCGAACTCGACCCGCTCGTCCAGGTTCTGGGACAGCGTCTCGTGCACGATGGCGATGGAGCCGACCCGGCGGACCGCCTCCTCCAGCGCCTCCCTGCCGCGATCGGAGTCGATGCGCCGGGCCTGCAGCCGCAGCAGGGCGGCTACCGTCTGGAGGTTGTTCTTCACCCGGTGGTGGATCTCCCGGATGGTGGCGTCCTTGGTGATCAACTCACGCTCGCGGCGCCGCAGTTCCGTCACGTCCCGCAGCAGCACCAGCGAACCGATGCGCGTGCCCTTCGGCTTGAGCGGGATCGCCCGGAACTGGATGACCCCGTCGCTGGCCTCGATCTCGAACTCCCGCGGGGCCCAGCCGCTGGCGACCTTGGCGAGCGCCTCGTCCACCGGTCCCCGGGTCGGGGCGAGTTCCGCGGTGGTCTGGCCCAGGTGCTGGCCGACGAGGTCGGAGGCGAGGCCGAGCCGGTGGTAGGCGGACAGTGCGTTCGGGGAGGCGTACTGGACGACGCCGTCCGCGTCGAGCCGGATCAGGCCGTCGCCGACGCGTGGCGAGGCGTCCATGTCCACCTGCTGGTCCGGGAAGGGGAAGGAGCCCGCCGCGATCATCTGCGCGAGGTCGGAGGCGCTCTGCAGATAGGTCAGCTCGAGCCGGCTCGGGGTGCGCACGGTGAGCAGGTTGGTGTTGCGGGCGATCACGCCGAGGACGCGGCCGTCCCGCCGTACGGGGATCGACTCGACCCGGACGGGGACCTCCTCGCGCCACTCCGGGTCGCCCTCGCGCACGATCCGGCCCTCGTCCAGTGCGGCGTCCAGCAGGGGCCGGCGGCCGCGCGGGACGAGGTGGCCGACCATGTCGTCCTGGTAGGAGGTGGGGCCGGTGTTGGGCCGCATCTGGGCGACCGAGACGTACCGCGTGCCGTCGCGGGTGGGGACCCAGAGAACCAGGTCGGCGAAGGAGAGGTCGGAGAGCAGCTGCCACTCCGACACCAGCAGATGCAGCCACTCGAGGTCGGAGTCGTCGAGGGCGGTGTGCTGGCGGACCAGTTCGTTCATGGAGGGCACGGGTGCGAGCGTACCTGGCGGTTTGTACGGCCCTGAAATGTACGGCGCCGACCTGGGGCCGCGAGACGGGCCGGCCGGCGACCGTGGGACGGAGGGGCCCGGAAACACCCGCGGGCCGCGGCGCCTGGGAGGGACCCTCAACCCTCCCGGCACCGCAGCCCGGAGCAATATCGGCCGTGGGGTGTGCGGTCCCGGTCGGCCGAAGGTGAGGAGCCGGGGCAGTCAGGGCAGAGAGCTCCGGTTCCTCGATCCGTCTTCCTGTGCGGGGAAGACGGAAGCTGTGATCGCTGCGCCCGGTCGTGCTCGCACCGTCCTGTCGCATTCTGGACTAGACCACTAGGCCTGTCCATGCGCCGGGACGAACCGCTCACGCAGCCCGTGTGAAGTTATTGCACCGCAGCCTAGCCCGCCCTGGTCAGCAACGGGGCCACACCGTCATGGCAAATTCCGCGAGCGCTTCCAGTTCCTCCCGGCTCGCCCCGTCCCGTGCCTGCTGCGACATTCCCTGGACGACGGCCCCGGCGTGCCGGGCGAGCACGGCGGCGTCGGTGTCCGCCGGCAGCTCCCCCGCCGCGACCGCCTCGCGGATGCGGCGCTCGAAGGCGGCGATCTGGGCGGTGCGCACCCCGCGCAGGAATTCTTCCACCTCGCGGCTCGTGCAGTTGGTCGCCGCATGGACGAACAGGCAGCCGTGCGGGTGCCCGGGGGCGGTGTACATGACGGCGGCCTCGCGCAGCACGCGCCGCACGGCCGATCGCGCGGTGGGTTCCTCGGCCAGGGCGCGCTCGCCGAAGGAGCCGTACGTGGCGCCGTACTGCCGGACCGCCTCCTCGAAGAGGGAGCGCTTGTCACCGAAGGCGGCGTACAGGCTCGGGGCGCCGATCCCCATGACACGGGTCAGGTCGGAGACGGAGGTCGCCTCGTAGCCGCGCTCCCAGAAGGCCATGACCGCCTTCTCCAGGGCGGTCTCGCGGTCGAAGCCGCGGGGGCGTCCGCGAGGACGGGGGGTGCGTGCCGCCGCCGCGCCGCCGTCCACGGTCGCCGTGTCCGTTCGCTGCTCACCCAGCTGGTCACCCATGAGGGGGATTTTATAGCGGGCACTAGAGAAAGGACACCGAACCGCTGTACGGTCTTTTTGTAGCGACCGCTAGTCAATTGCGAGGGGGCAGGGACATGGGCGTGCTCACGGGCAGGACCGCGCTGGTCACAGGGGCGAGCCGAGGGATCGGACGGGGCGTCGCCGAGCGGCTGGCGCGGGACGGGGCGCGGGTCGGGGTGCATTACGGCCGCAATGAGGCGGCGGCGAAGGAGACGGTGGCCGCGATCGAGGCAGCCGGCGGCAGGGCGTTCGCGATCGGCGCCGAGCTGGGCGCGCCCGGCGACGCCGAGGCCCTCTGGACGGCCTTCGACCGGCATGCGCAGGCAGTGGACATCCTGGTCAACAACGCGGGCGCGGCGTTCTTCGCGACCGTGGGCGAGACGGACGAGGAGTTGTTCGAGCGCACGCACGCGATCAACGCCAAGGCACCCTTCTTCATCATCAAGCACGGGCTGCACCGGCTGCGCGACCAGGGCCGCATCATCAACGTCACGGCGGCGACCCACCTCGGCATCCCCGGCATCGCCGCGACGCACATGGCCAAGGGCGCGGTCACCACGCTGACCAGATCCCTCGCGGTGGAGCTGGCACCGCGGGGCATCACCGTCAACTCGGTCGGGCCAGGGTTCGTCGAGACGGACCTGACGCATGCGGTGCTCTCCGACCCGGCGGTGCGCGGGCACGCGGAGGCCGTCTCCGTCTTCGGACGGGTCGGCACCGTGCCCGACGTGGCCGACATCGTGGCCTTCCTGGCGTCGCCCGACTCCCGCTGGATCACGGGCCAGCACTTGGACGCGACCGGCGGCACGCTGCTGAGCCTTCACTAGACGGGACGGGACGGGGCAGTGGCGGGCAGGGAGGGGTGCGGAGACCCTGGGAGAGGAGTGCCCGCCTCTGTTAGATTGGTCTAAACCACATTGCCCGATTCCGGGCACCGGGCCCCGGCGGGTCACCCAGCGCCTCCCGGTCCCGGCCACCCCGGTCCCTCCCCGAGTCCCCTCTTCGAAACGGCAGGCCAGCGTGGAAGTTGTCATCGTTCCGGACGCCGAGGCGGGCGGCGAGCTCATCGCCGAGGCCATGGCGCAGCTGCTGCGGCGCAAGCCCGACGCCCTGCTCGGCGTCGCCACGGGCTCGACCCCGCTGCCCATCTACCGGGCCCTGGAGGCGAAGGTGCGCTCCGGTGCCGTGGACACCGGCCGGGCGCGGGTCGCCCAGCTCGACGAGTACGTGGGGCTGCCCGCCGAGCACCCGGAGTCCTACCGCTCGGTGCTGCGCCGCGAGGTGCTGGAGCCGCTCGGCATCGGCATGGAACGGTTCCTCGGCCCGGACGGCACCGCGAAGGACGTGCAGGCGGCGTGCGAGGCGTACGACAGGGCGCTGCCCGAGGCCGGCGGAGTGGACCTCCAGCTCCTCGGGATCGGGACCGACGGACACATCGGCTTCAACGAGCCGTGCTCCTCGCTCGCCTCGCGGACGCGGATCAAGACGCTGACCGAGCAGACCCGGGTGGACAACGCCCGCTTCTTCGACGGCGACATCGACCAGGTGCCGCACCACGTGATCACGCAGGGCATCGGCACCATCCTGGAGGCCCGCCACCTGGTCCTGCTGGCCACGGGCGAGGGCAAGGCGGACGCGGTGGCCGCGACGGTCGAGGGCCCGGTCGCGGCGGTCTGCCCGGCCTCCGCGTTGCAGCTGCACCCGCACGCGACGGTGGTCGTGGACGAGGCGGCGGCGTCCAAGCTGAAGCTGGCGGACTACTTCCGGCACACGTATGCGAACAAGCCGGAGTGGCAGGGCATCTGACCCGCGGCGGGCCGGACACGGGACCGGACGAGCGCGTCGGGCCGGGCCTGGGTGCCGGCCGGGGCGTGGGTGCCGGGCCGGGCGAGCGCGTCCGGCCGGGCCTGCGCGCCGGGGCGGGCCTGGGTGCCGGGCCGGGGCCTGCGCGCCGGGCCGGGCCTGGGCGTCCGGCAGGGCATGGGTGCCGGGCGGGGCATGGGCGTCGGACGGGGATCGCACGCATGCCCGGTGGAACACTCGCGGGAGCGTCCTCGCTGGACTAGACCAGCGGGGGCGGCGACGGTATACAGAGGAGATCAGGGAGCGTGCGGAGGCGCCCACCGAGGTCACCCCGCACCAAGCCGTGCCACGATGTGAGCCCGCGGCCGATGGCGTGTCGGCCGCTTCGGCACCGGAGCCGGGAAGGCAGAGCATGAGCACCGACGTCAGCAGTGCGGAGAACGACAGTGGCGCCACCGTCCGTACCGCGCGCGTGCCCAAGTACTACCGCCTGAAGAAGCACCTGCTCGACATGACCGAGACGATGCCGCCCGGCACCCCCGTCCCGCCGGAGCGGACGCTCGCGGCGGAGTTCGACACCTCCCGCACCACCGTCCGCCAGGCGCTGCAGGAGCTGGTGGTCGAGGGCCGGCTGGAGCGCATTCAGGGCAAGGGCACGTTCGTCGCCAAGCCGAAGGTCTCGCAGGCGCTGCAGCTGACGTCGTACACCGAGGACATGCGCGCGCAGGGCCTGGAGCCCACCTCGCAGCTGCTCGACATCGGCTACATCACCGCCGACGACCGGCTCGCCGACCTGCTCGACATCACCGCCGGCGGCCGGGTGCTGCGCATCGAGCGGCTGCGCATGGCCAACGGCGAACCGATGGCCATAGAGACCACCCACCTCTCGGCCAAGCGTTTCCCGGCGCTGCGCCGCTCCCTGGTGAAGTACACGTCCCTCTACACCGCGCTCGCCGAGGTCTACGACGTCCACCTCGCCGAGGCCGAGGAGACCATCGAGACCTCGCTGGCCACCCCGCGCGAGGCCGGCCTGCTCGGTACCGACGTGGGCCTGCCGATGCTGATGCTCTCCCGCCACTCCTTCGACCGGCAGGGCGAGCCGGTGGAGTGGGTGCGGTCGGTCTACCGCGGGGACCGCTACAAGTTCGTGGCGCGCCTGAAGCGGCCGTAGGACGCTCCGTCACATCCCGCGGGAGTCGCGGTCGGATAACGGTCCAGACCGTCAACGCCCGTTATGCGGACGAGGGGTTCCGTTCCTGCTACACCTGACCTAGATTTCCTGCGCATTGCACAGGTGATCAGTGAGGGGACGGAACCGCGCGATGACGAATGCGCCAGATGTGTCCAGACCGGCGACGGTGACGCCCGTGCGCGTCGTCATCGCCCTCTGCCTGGTAGCGCCCTTCGTGGCGATGCTGTGGGTCGGAAGTTACGCGAAGGTGGACCCGGCGTTCATCGGGATCCCCTTCTTCTACTGGTACCAGATGCTGTGGGTGATCATCTCCACGGCGCTGACCGTGATCGCGTACCAGCTGTGGCGGCGTGACCAGCGCGCCCGTGCTTCCCGGAAGGGCGGTGCGGACAAGTGAAGGACGGCGTGAACGGCGTCGCACTCGGCGTCTTCATCTTCTTCTTCCTGCTCGTCACCGTGCTCGGCTTCCTGGCCGCGCGCTGGCGCAAGGCCGAGAACGAGCACAGCCTCGACGAATGGGGCCTGGGCGGACGGTCGTTCGGTACCTGGATCACCTGGTTCCTGCTCGGCGGCGACCTGTACACGGCGTACACGTTCGTCGCCGTGCCGGCGGCGATCTACGCGGCGGGCGCGTCCGGCTTCTTCGCGGTGCCGTACACGATCCTCGTCTACCCGCTGATCTTCACGTTCCTGCCCCGGCTGTGGTCGGTGTCGCACAAGCACGGGTACGTGACGACGTCGGACTTCGTGCGCGGCCGCTTCGGCTCCAAGGGGCTGTCGCTGGCGGTTGCGCTGACCGGCATCCTCGCGACGATGCCGTACATCGCGCTCCAGCTCGTCGGCATCCAGGCCGTGCTGGACGTGATGGGCGTCGGCGGCGGCGAGAACACCAACTGGTTCGTCAAGGACCTGCCGCTGCTGATCGCGTTCGGCGTGCTGGCGGCGTACACCTACTCGTCCGGTCTGCGGGCCCCCGCGCTGATCGCCTTCGTGAAGGACGCGCTGATCTACATCGTCATCGCGGTGGCGATCATCTACATCCCGATCAAGCTGGGCGGCTTCGACGACATCTTCGCCAAGGCGGGCCACGCGTTCAGCCAGGTCAACCCGGCCACCGGCAAGCCGCGCGGCGCGCTCGCCCCGGCGGAGGCCGGCCAGTGGACGTACGCGACGCTGGCGCTCGGCTCCGCGCTCGCGCTGTTCATGTACCCGCACTCGATCACCGCGACCCTGTCGTCCAGGAGCCGTGAGGTGATCCGGCGCAACACCACGATCCTGCCGCTGTACTCCCTGATGCTGGGCCTGCTCGCGCTGCTCGGCTTCATGGCGATCGCGGCCGGCGTCAAGGTGCAGAACGGCCAGCTGGCCATCCCGCAGCTGTTCGAGGACATGTTCCCGGACTGGTTCGCGGGCATCGCGTTCGCGGCGATCGGCATCGGCGCGCTGGTCCCGGCGGCCATCATGTCCATCGCGGCGGCGAACCTCTTCACGCGCAACATCTACAAGGACTTCATCAAGCAGGACGCCACGCCGAAGCAGGAGGCCCAGGTCTCCAAGATCGTCTCCCTGCTGGTGAAGGTGGGCGCGCTGGTCTTCGTCCTCACCATGGACAAGACGGTCGCGATCAACTTCCAGCTGCTGGGCGGCATCTGGATCCTGCAGACCTTCCCGGCCCTGGTCGGCGGCCTGTTCACGCGCTGGTTCCACCGCTGGGCACTGCTGGCGGGCTGGGCGGTCGGCATGGCCTACGGCACGCTGGCCGCGTACGGGGTGGCCTCGCCGACGCAGAAGCACTTCGGCGGCTCCGCGAAGGAGATCCCCGGCATCGGCGAGATCGGCTACATCGGCCTCACGGCGTTCGTGCTGAACGTCGCGGTGACCGTGGTCCTCACGCTCGTCCTGAAGGCCGTCAAGGCCCCCGAGGGCGTCGACGAGACCCGGCCGGAGGACTACACGGCGGACGCCGGCGACCCGGGCGTCCAGACCGAACTCCCCCCGGCCACGGCGGGCGCCGGTCACTGAGCAACCCACGCGCACGGGCCGCCGGAGAAAAACCGGCGGCCCGTCGTCGTACCCGTGGGGCACACTCACCGTCATGGACATCGTGATCCGGCCCGTCGCACCCCATGAACACGCCGCCCTCGGCGAGATCACAGCCCAGGCCTATCTCCAGGACGGGCTCCTGGACTTCGGCGAGAGCGACGAGTACCTCGGCGAGCTGCGCGACGTCGCCAAGCGTGCCGCCGCGGCCGAGGTGCTCGTCGCCACGGCCGACGACACCCTTCTCGGCGGCGTCACCTTCGTACCGGCCGGCGGCCCCATGGCCGACATCGCGCGTCCCGGCGAGGCCGAGATCCGCATGCTGGCCGTCGCCCGCGCGGCTCGCGGCCAAGGCGCCGGTGAGGCGCTGGTGCGGGCCTGCATCGACCGGGCCCGGGCCGTCGACGGCTGCGGAGCGATCGTTCTGTCGACCCAGCGGACCATGGTCACCGCCCACCGCCTCTACGAACGGCTGGGCTTCGTCCGTACGCCCGAGCGGGACTGGAACCCGCTCCCCGACCTCGACGACATCATGCTCCTCACCTACGAGTTGACGCTGTGAGATCAGCGCAACACAACATCTGGGGGTGACGCGACAGCCCGGCACTAGATGTATGCTCATGCTCGCTGTCGTCGCAGGGGAATCCGGTGCGAATCCGGAACTGTCCCGCAACGGTGTACATGCGTGCTTCGCGCACGCTGGTCCAGTCCGAGGACCTGCCGACAGTGCACCCGGCCACCCGGCCGGCGTGCCCTGACGTCCGGGCCTCGTGGAATGGGCCGGTGGACGCGACGCCGCGTGCGCTCGTGTGCTGCCCCCTGCCCTCGCCGAGGCCCCGTGCCGAGCGAGGGAGAGCCCCACGTGACCATCGCGCCAGCCGATCCGGCCTCAGCCACCGAGCGGGAGCAGGACGGTCCCGGTGCCGCGCTGCTGCGCACCCTGACCGAGCTGACCATCGACCTCCCCGACGCCGACCCCGGCCGGGTCGCCGCCGCCGCGCTGCGCGGCCGCTCGGCGCACGCCGACGAGGCGGAGCTGCGGGAGCTGGCCACGGAGGCCGCCGCCGGACTCATCTCCGAGGACCCCGCCTACTCCCGGCTGGCCGCCCGTCTGCTCACCCTCACCATCCGCGCACAGGCCGCCTCCCAGGGCGTCACGTCGTTCACGGAGTCGGTCACCGTGGGGCACCGCGAGGGGCTCATCGCGGACCGGACGGCGGCGTTCGTACGGCTGCACGCCGAGCGGCTCGACGCCCTCGTCGACACCCGCGCCGACGACCGCTTCGGCTACTTCGGCCTGCGCACCCTGCACAGCCGCTACCTCCTGCGGCACCCGATCACCCGCAAGGTGATCGAGACGCCCCAGCACTTCCTGCTGCGGGTGGCGAGCGGCCTCGCCGAGGACGACACCGTCCGTTCCGTGGACGAGGTCGCGGCGCTCTACGGGCTCATGAGCCGCCTCGACTACCTGCCCTCCTCCCCCACCCTCTTCAACTCCGGCACCCGGCACCCCCAGATGTCGTCCTGCTATCTCCTCGACTCCCCGCTGGACGAGCTGGACTCCATCTACGACCGCTACCACCAGGTCGCGCGGCTCTCCAAGCACGCCGGCGGCATCGGGCTGTCGTACTCCCGCATCCGCAGCCGCGGTTCGCTGATCCGCGGCACCAACGGGCACTCCAACGGCATCGTGCCGTTCCTGAAGACGCTGGACGCCTCGGTCGCCGCGGTGAACCAGGGCGGGCGGCGCAAGGGCGCGGCCGCGGTGTACCTGGAGACCTGGCACTCCGACATCGAGGAGTTCCTGGAGCTGCGGGACAACACCGGTGAGGACGCCCGCCGTACGCACAACCTGAACCTCGCGCACTGGATCCCGGACGAGTTCATGCGCCGGGTCAACGCGGACGCGCAGTGGTCGCTGTTCTCGCCGGCCGACGTGCCGGAGCTGGTCGACCTGTGGGGCGAGGAGTTCGACGCCGCGTACCGCAAGGCGGAGGACGCGGGGCTGGCGAAGAAGACGCTTCCGGCCCGCGAGCTGTACGGCCGCATGATGCGCACCCTCGCGCAGACCGGCAACGGATGGATGACCTTCAAGGACGCAGCCAACCGCACCGCCAACCAGACGGCCCTGCCGGGCCACGTGGTCCACTCCTCCAACCTCTGCACGGAGATCCTTGAGGTCACCGACGACGGTGAGACGGCCGTCTGCAACCTCGGCTCGGTCAACCTCGGCGCGTTCGTGGCCGACGGGGACATCGACTGGGAGCGGCTGGACGCCACCGTCCGCACGGCCGTCACCTTCCTCGACCGCGTCGTCGACATCAACTTCTACCCGACCGAGCAAGCGGGCCGCTCCAACGCCAAGTGGCGCCCGGTCGGCCTGGGCGCGATGGGACTGCAGGACGTCTTCTTCAAGCTGCGGCTGCCGTTCGACTCCCCCGAGGCCATGGCCCTGTCCACCCGGATCGCCGAGCGCGTCATGCTCGCCGCGTACGAGGCCTCCGCCGACCTCGCCGAGCGCAACGGCCCGCTGCCGGCCTGGGAGAAGACCCGCACCGCGCGCGGCGTGCTGCACCCCGACCACTACGACGTGGAACTGACCTGGCCGGAGCGCTGGGAGGCACTGCGCCGCCGTATCGCCGAAACCGGCATGCGCAACTCCCTGCTCCTCGCCATCGCGCCGACCGCCACCATCGCCTCCATCGCGGGCGTGTACGAGTGCATCGAGCCGCAGGTGTCGAACCTGTTCAAGCGCGAGACGCTGTCCGGCGAGTTCCTCCAGGTGAACTCCTATCTGGTCGCCGAACTGAAGCAGCTCGGCGTGTGGGACGCCCGCACCCGTGAGGCGCTGCGCGAGTCGAGCGGCTCGGTGCAGGACTTCGCCTGGATCCCCGAGGACGTACGGCGGCTGTACCGCACGGCGTGGGAGATCCCGCAGCGCGGCCTGATCGACATGGCGGCGGCCCGGACCCCGTTCCTGGACCAGGCGCAGTCGCTCAACCTGTTCCTGGAGACGCCGACGATCGGCAAGCTCTCCTCGATGTACGCCTACGCCTGGAAGTCCGGGCTGAAGACGACGTACTACCTGCGTTCGCGCCCGGCGACGCGCATCGCCCGCGCCGCCCAGGCGCAGGCCACCGTCCCCGTCCAGCAGGCGCCCTCCGAAGAGGCGATCGCCTGCTCCCTGGAAAACCCCGAGTCCTGCGAGGCCTGCCAGTAATGACCACCCGTAACACGAATCTCCTCGACCCGGGCTTCGAACTGACCTTGCGCCCCATGCGCTACCCGGACTTCTACGAGCGTTACCGGGACGCCATCAAGAACACCTGGACCGTGGAGGAGGTCGACCTCCACTCGGACGTCGCCGACCTCGCGAAGCTGACTCCGGCGGAGCAGCACCTCATCGGCCGTCTGGTGGCGTTCTTCGCGACGGGCGACTCGATCGTCGCGAACAACCTGGTGCTGACGCTCTACAAGCACATCAACTCGCCCGAGGCGCGCCTGTACCTGTCGCGGCAGCTCTTCGAGGAGGCCGTGCACGTCCAGTTCTATCTGACGCTGCTGGACACGTACCTGCCCGACCCGGAGGACCGCGCGGCCGCCTTCGACGCGGTGGAGAACATCCCGTCCATCCGGGAGAAGGCCGGCTTCTGCTTCAAGTGGATCAACGAGGTCGAGAAGCTGGAGCGCCTCGAGTCCAAGGCCGACCGGCGCCGCTTCCTGCTGAACCTCATCTGCTTCGCGGCGTGCATCGAGGGCCTGTTCTTCTACGGCGCCTTCGCGTACGTGTACTGGTTCCGCAGCCGGGGCCTGCTGCACGGTCTCGCCACCGGCACCAACTGGGTGTTCCGTGACGAGACCATGCACATGTCGTTCGCCTTCGACGTGGTCGACACCGTCCGCAAGGAGGAGCCGGACCTCTTCGACGAGGAGCTCGGGCAGCAGGTCACCGACATGCTCGAGGAGGCCGTCGAGGCCGAGCTGCAGTTCGCGCGCGACCTGTGCGGCGACGGCCTGCCGGGCATGAACACCGACTCGATGCGGCAGTACCTGGAGTGTGTCGCCGACCAGCGGCTCACCCGGCTCGGCTTCGCCCCCGTGTACGGCTCGGAGAACCCCTTCTCCTTCATGGAGCTGCAGGGCGTTCAGGAGCTGACCAACTTCTTCGAGCGGCGCCCGTCTGCGTACCAGGTCGCGGTGGAGGGCACCGTCGACCTGGACGAGGACTTCTGAGGCGTGGTCTCTCCCCTGGTCTCCTGGGCCTCCTTGATCTGCCGGTCCATCCGCCGCTCGCGCACGGTGCCGAGCAGGGACGGCAGGATCAGGAGGACCAGGATCCCCAGGGTGAAGAGCATTCCGATGAGACCTTCGATCTGGTTTCCGTTCATGGACACCACTCTCGCGCGGGACACTCCTTACCGTGAGTGGCAGGACTGCCGTAGAGCCTCGAATTACTGCCATCGGCGAGGCACACTGGCAGCATGCTGAAGAACGTGGCGGCCGTCCTGCTCGACGGCGTGCATCCCTTCGAACTGGGGGTCGTGTGCGAGGTCTTCGGTCTCGACCGGAGCGACGACGGACTGCCGATGTACGACTTCGCGGTCGTCTCCGCCGAGGGCCCGGCGCTGGGCACGCATGTCGGCGGGCTGACCGTGTCCACGCCGTACGGCCTGGACCGGCTGGCGGAGGCCGATCTGATCGTCGTCCCGGCGGGCGACGACTACACGCACCGCATCTATCCGCCGGCACTGCTGGATGCCCTGGTGCGTGCGGCGGAGCGCGGGTCGCGAGTGCTGAGCGTGTGCTCCGGCGTGTTCGTGCTGGGCGCCGCCGGGCTGCTGCACGGGCGGCGCTGCGCGGTGCACTGGCACCACGCCGAGGAGCTGCGGCGGCAGTACCCGCGGGCGGTCGTCGAGCCGGACGTGCTCTACGTCGACGAGGATCCGGTGATCACCTCGGCGGGCACCGCCGCCGGCATCGACGCCTGTCTGCACCTGGTGCGCAAGGAGCAGGGACCGGAGGTCGCCAACAAGATCGCCCGGCGCATGGTCGTGCCGCCGCACCGGGACGGCGGGCAGGCGCAGTACATCGAACGCCCCCTGCCGAAGGACTCCTGCGACACCGTCGGCGAGGTGCTGGCGTGGATGGAGCAGCACCTCGATCAGGAGGTGACCGTCGAACAGCTCGCCGCGCGGGCCCACATGGCGCCGCGCACCTTCGCCCGGCGCTTCCAGCAGGAGACCGGCACGACGCCGTACCGGTGGATCCTTCGCCAGCGGGTGCTGCTGGCGCAGCGGCTGCTGGAGGCGACGGACGAGACGATGGACGCGATCGCCTGGCGTACCGGGTTCGGGACGGCGGCGGCGCTGCGGCACCAGTTCACGCGGGCGTTGGGCACCACGCCGAACGCCTACCGCCGTACCTTCCGCGGCCCGCAGGCCGCCTGAGCGCTCAGCGCGGTACCGCCCGTACCAGCAGCCGGTGCGGGCGCAGGGTGATGCCGACCCGGACGGCGTCGTTCGAGCCGGGCACCTGCTCGAAGCGGTACCGCGCGGCGAGCGCGGCGGTGACGAGGGTCAGCTGCGCCATCGAGAAGTGGTCGCTGGGGCACTTGCGGTTGCCGGTGCTGAACGGGCTCATGGCGTGTTTGGGCACGTCCTTGGCCCGCTCCGGAAGCCATCGGTCCGGGTCGAACTCCAGGTTGCGGGCGTACGACTTCGGATCGCGCTGGATCGCGTACGGGCTGTAGATGATGTCGGACCCGGCCGGAATGCGATAGCCACCGAGTTCGGTGTCGACGACCGCCCGCCGGGTCAATATCCATACCGCCGGCCGCAAACGCATGGCCTCGATGACGACATTGTTGGTGTGCCGCAGCGTGCGCACGTCCTCGAATGCGACGGGTCGTCCGCCGGTGACGGATTCGACTTCGTCATGGACCTTGTCGGCGTGTTCGGGGTGCTCGGCAAGTGCCTGAAGCAACCACATGATGGTGGATGCCACTGTTTCACTGCCGGGGGTGAGGATGGCGACGACCTGGTCGTGGATCTCCTGCTCCCCGATGGGGTCGCCGTTTTCGTCCTTCGCGTCCAGCAATGCCGTCAGCAAATCGTCCGGCTTTTGACCAGATGCGCGTCGCTCGGCGATGATCTCGTCGACGAGGAGATGCAAATCGGCCAGCGCCCGATTGAATTCCCGGTTCCCCGGCGTCGGCAGCCGGTACAGCGGTCCGAGCGGGACCACCATCCGCCGGTACATGCCGCGGAAGACGACCGCGAGGGCGGTGCACAGCCGCTCGGCGCGCTCGTCCATGTAGTCGCCGCGCAGCAGGCAGCGGGCGGCGATGCGCACCGCGACGCGGAACGACTCGCCGGTGCAGTCGATCGTCCCGGCATCCCGCCATCGCTCGACGAGTGCATGCGCCTCCTCCTCCATGATCGGCCCGTAGGCGGGGATCGCGTCGAGCCGGAACGCGGGCTGGATGGTGCGCCGCTGCCGGCGGTGCAGGGGGCCGTTGGCAGTGGCCACGCCCTCCTTGCCGAGCAGGCCTTCCAGGGACTCCCACAGCGGACCGGCGATGTGGTAGTCGGGGCTGAGCGCGACGGCGCCGGTCAGTTCCGGGGTGGTGACGGCGTACAGCGTCTTGGGGCCGAGCCTGAGACGGACGACGTCGCCGTGGTCGCGCAGGGCGGACATGAACCGCAGCGGGTCACGGGCCAGCTTCCAGCCGTGGCCGAGGACGGGCACAGCGCCGCCCGCGATCGGCGGGTCGCGCAGCTCCGGGGTCGTGGACACCGAGGGCTTCACCGACTCGACGGTCATTTCTCACCTGCCGCTTCGTTGTTGACGTACGGGGGCGTGGACCGGTCGTCCCAGCTGTCGACCATGTACCGGCCGGACTCGTGGTGGAACCAGTAGACGGAACTGAACCAGTTCCGCATGTTCCCGACGCAGGCCCGTACGGCGGCGCTCAGTTCTTTTCCGCGCACTGTGCCGTCATCGAGTCCGTCGGCGAACCGTAAAGCGTCCTGTTCCGCGTCGAGGAATTCCGTGATGCATTCCTCCACGCGCCGCCGGACTTCGCGTACCGCTTCTTCCAGAGTCAGCCCCTCATGGGCGATGAGACTGATTCCGAGATTGTGCACCTCGTCGCCCGCTATTTCCTTCGGCAGCGAGCACAGGTCGTTGTACCAGGCGGCGAATTCCTGACTCAGCAGGGCCGGGCGGGAAAATGCCGGGTTCTTTCGTACGGCGTCGGGGAGTTCGCAGCCGGCGCTCGGTTCGAGCAGGTCGGTCCAGATCCGGTGCGCGAAGGTGAGCCGGCGCAGGGCCAGATACTCCGCGACCGTCGGCACGATGCCCTCGGTGCGGTTGCGGAACTCGCGGTCGTAGGCCTCGATCACCGCATGGAAGTGCCGGGTGAAGCGGGCGTTCCAGCCGCCCGGGAGGAACGAGAACAGCCGTCCCACGCTGTCCGCCAGCCCCGCGACCAGCGGGTCCTCATGGTCGAGATGGTCCTGGGGCGCGTCCAGCGCGGTGTGCAGCCGGTTCTTCAGACGGCGCCAGGCGACCGGCCTGCGGTGCACGATGTCGCGGTCGTGACGGTCGTCCCAGACGAAGAACCAGGCGCTGTAGTCGGCGATGGCCTGGAGCACCTCGTCGGGGGCGCCCAGGTAGTACCCCGCCATGAGGTCGGTGTAGCACAGGCCGTCGGCATATTCCTCGACCTTGTCCGCCGACATGAGCCGCTTTTCCAGCAACCAGGTTCGGGTCTTCTCCTGGAGCTTCGGCCAATACGGGTGCAGCCGCCGGGGAAACGCCGCCTCGATCACCGGAAGAGTAAGCGACGGTGGTACTGCCACCGCCTTCGACGCCGCACCGACGCCGCGTGTGGTGCTGTATGGGAGAGCGTGCACGAAGTACCCCTCTCAGCCGCCGTTCGCGCACACCCCTCCTGTCGTACCGGGCGTGCGCCGTCGCGTATCCCCGCACTCTCCATTCAGCACCACAACTGACCGTTCTGGGAACGGATTTGCTTCATTCACTACCCCAACGTGCCGAGAATCTCCCCCTATGTGACTGCTTATCGATCAAGAGATGTGCGCAGGGGATCGAACGTGCGACGGACAGACGAACGGCGTCCGCTCGGGCGGTGAGGCCCGAACGGACGCCGTTCCTGGGGTCGGTGTGCCGCGTCAGTCGTTGGCGACGACGGGGTAGCGCGGCTCGTTCTCGGCCATCTGCCGCAGCACGTCCTTGCGTTCACGCTTGGAGAGCCGGTCGATGTACAGGTAGCCGTAGAGGTGGTCGGTCTCGTGCTGCAAACAGCGCGCGAAGTAGCCGGTACCGCGCACCTTGACCGGGTTGCCCTGCTCGTCCTGCCCGGTGACCTCGGCGTAGTCGGGGCGCGCGAGCGGCGCGTACGCCGTCGGCACGGACAGGCAGCCCTCGTTGCTGTCGTCCAGGATGCGCCGGTCGGCCGGCAGCTCGACCAGCTTGGGGTTGCAGACCACGCCGACGTGCCGCACGCCGTTGTCGTCCTGGCAGTCGTAGACGAAGACCTTCAGGTCGACGCCGATCTGGTTGGCGGCCAGGCCCACGCCCTCGGCGGTGCGCTGCGAGGCGAACATGTCCGCGACCAGCTGCTGGAGCTCGTCGCCGAAGTCGGTGACGTCCTTGCACTCCTTGTGCAGGACCGGGTTGCCGACGACCGTGATCGGCCGCGAGGTGCCGCGCTCACGCCAGGCGGTCTCGCGCTCCTCGCAGTCCTCCGTGTCCACGACGAAACCCTCGTCGTCGACGGGGAGCACGCCCACGTGCTGCTGATCGGTGTCCTGCTGCGCCATGACCGACGTAAGCCTTCCTGAACAAAACAAAGGGATGCTGATACAGGGTACGGCGGGTCTAACAGACCTCTTCCAGATCCCGCCAGTCGCGCGAGTCCGGGCTGTCCGCGACCCAGCCGTCCAGCAGCCCCCGGACCAGCGAGGCCGGGGCGGCGACGCCGCACTCACGCTCAGGCACCCACAGCTGGCCGTCCGTGCGGTGGCCGAGCGGGCCGGGATGACCGGGCTCGCTGTGGTCGTGGGGGTCGAGATGCACACCGTCCCCCTCGTCCGACGGCATCCGCGACTCCGAGCACATCCGGCACAGCAGCCGCACCGACGACGACCAGTCCTCCGCGGCGAACCCGGCGTCCGCGGCCAGCTGCTCCAGCGCGTCCCGGTCGGCCTCGGTGGCCGCCTCGATCAGGACAACCCACGTCGGCACGGGCGAGGGCGCCCACAGCTCGATCTCGTCGAACACCGGGAAGGCATGCCCGGTGGAGGTGGTCCGCTCGCCGTGCGGGACCCCGTCGTGCAGCACGACCTCGCCCCAGCGCCGCCCGGACGACGGCAGCGGAATGGACAGCACCTCGATCCGGGCCGGGTCGAGCCGCCGGCCCCACACCACCTCGGCCTCGCCCTCCGGGGAGAGCCGTACGGCCGCGCTGCCCAGGTCCATGCCGACGGGCTCGCCGGCGGCGGTGGCGCCCCCGGGCACATGCAGCCCGTACGCCTGCCAGGCCCGGCGGGCCAGCGGCCAGTCCTGCAGCGCGGTGGCGGCGATGCCGACGTTCCACCAGTCGGGCGCGCCGGTCTCCTTCTCCAGCAGGGCCACGGCCCGCAGACCCGCGGCCCGGGCCTGCTCCCAGTCGTGCCGGAACTTGTGCAGCAGGGCGAGGTTGAACCAGGACTCGGCCAGCCAGGGCTCCAGATCCGCCGCGCGTGTCAGCAGCGCTCCCGCGTCCTCGTACCGGCCGTCACCGATCAGCGTGAACGCGCGGTCCGTGGCCTGCCGCCAGGAGGCGGAGGGCCGGTGCCGTCCCTTGCCGAAGATCCTCACGATTCCCGCCTGCCAGTTCCAGTTCCGGAAAGTGGGCTGGCTCACGCCCCCGGACACCCTCTCCCTCGCATCCAACCACGTACGCCGGGAGGGCCGCTCATTACCCATGGGTTACCCAGCTCGGGGCCGGGTCAGACTGTTGCCGGGACAACACCCGGGCCAGCGCTTCCACCACCTCCGGCGCGTAGTCGCCGGCCGTCCCGAGGCGCAGTTCCTCCAGGGCGGCCAGCGCCCCGCCCGCTCCGGTACCCCGCGCCTTCTCCTCGTAGGCGTTGACCGCCCGCACGATCCGCGCGGCGAGCGGCTGCTCGCGGCAGGGGTCGGCCTGCCGCTCCACGACCGTGGCGACCTGCCGGCTCACCCCGGTCTGCCGTACGACGGCCCCGCCGAGCAGCGCGATCCGCCGCTGCTGCTCCGCCGGGAGATGGGCGGTGGCCCCTTCCGGGACCGGGTCGAGCAGGCTCAGCTGCCCGATGTCGTGCATGAGCGCCGCGTACTCCAGCACCGTCAGCTCCGGCTCGCTCAGCCCGAGGTCGCGCCCGACCGCGTGGCTGAGCGCTGCGACACGGCGGGCGTGCCCGGCGGGCGTGTACCCGGCGATCTCGGTGGCCCGGGCCAGGGAGGCGATGGTCTGCCGGTAGGTGGCGCGCACGGCCGCGTACCGGCGGAAGGCCAGCTGGGTCAGCAGCAGCGGCAGACAGAACACCGGCAGCGCCCACAGGCCCGCGACGGCCACCGCCAGGGCCATCACCGCCCCGGTGGCGCACACCGCCGAGCCGACGCCGGGCAGCGCGCGCAGCTGGTCGCGCAGCAGCGGCCCGAACGGCCAGCGGGTGCGCGCGTGGGCCAGTGCGGCGGCGAGCACCGCGTCGCACAGGGCGGTCAGCGCGAGGAGGGCGACCAGCAGCAGCGCATAGGCGGGGCCGATCCAGGCATCGAAGACGCCCCGGTTGAACAGCGGCTGGAAACAGGCGGCGGCGAAGCCTGCGGTCAGCGTGCGCCGGGCCAGGTCGTCGAGGGTCGGCCCGCGTCCGCGCGCGATGTGCGGCACCGCGCCCAGCAGGGCGGCCGCGCAGACGACGGCGACGACCTGGGCCACCCCGTGCCCGGTCGGCCGCCCGGCGCACTGCCCGAGCAGGGCGTACGACAGCGCCCCGGCGGCGCCGAGCGGGGCGGGCTCCCGAAGATGCCGGCCGCTCCAGCGGGTGAGTTCACCGACGGCGACGAGAGCGCCGAAGGCGAGCGCGATGGGCCGGTCGGTGAGACCGGCGCGCAGGGTGCCGACGAGACAGACGAGCGCCAGCACCGCGGCACCGGTGTGCACACACAGCAAGGTCGCCGAAGCCGGCCGCCCGCTCACCGGCGGGTTCCCGACCGGCAGCCCGTCCGGGCCACCGCCGCGCACCGGCCCCCGTCTCCGCCGCAGCCGCAGCCGACGCCGACGCCGCTGTCGACGCCGCAGCCGCTGCCGATGCCGCAGCCGGGGCTGGGGCCGGGGCCGGCGTCCGGGCCGTACGGGCCGGGCCCCCTCACCGATGCACCCCTCGGCTCGACGCGGAGCGCGGGACGGGCAGCGTGCCCGCGGCGGGGCTCTCCTCGGCCGTGACCGTCGGGTGCCAGCCCTGGCGGGCCACCGCCCTGACCAGGGCCTCGACCATCTGCGGGTCGAAGTGGGTCCCCGCGCAGCGCCGCAGCTCCGTCAGCGCCGCCGGGACCGGGCGGGCCCTGCTGTAGGAGCGGGTGGACGTCATCGCGTCGAAGGCGTCGGCGACGGCCACCACACGGGCGGGCTCGGGGATCTGGCCGCCGCTGAGGCCGTAGGGATAGCCGCTGCCGTCGATGCGTTCGTGGTGGTGCAGGACGGCCGAGCGGGCCTCGCCGAGGAAGGAGATGCCGCGCACGATGTCATGGCCGTACTCGGGGTGCAGTTCGATGATCCGGCGTTCCTCGGAGGTGAGCGGGCCGTCCTTGCGCAGCAGGCGGGTGGGGACGCCGAGCTTGCCGACGTCGTGCAGGATCCCGGCGAAACGCAGGACCTCCACGCGTTCGTCGCTCATGCCCAGCTCGCGGGCGATCATCATCGAGGCCTGGCCGACGCGCTCGCTGTGGCCGCGGGTGTAGCCGTCCTTGATGTCCACGGCCTGCACCAGCGCGCGGATCGTGGCCTGGTGGGCGGCGCGCTGCCGGTGGTACTGCGCGAAGACCCACCACGACACACCCATCGGCAGCAGGACGAGGAGGGCGGCGACGGGGCCGTAGGGGCTGTGCCAGAGCACGGCCATCATCAGCCCGGCCAGCCCGTGCACGGCGAGCGGGCCGAGGGAGCGCAGGAACAAGCCGTGCCAGGCGCGGCGCAGCGGCCTGCGTTCGGCGAGGGCGCGGATGCCCCCGTCGAGCAGGACGAGGACCAGGCAGAAGGCGAGCACGGCGGCGCCGGCGGGCAGCAGCACGTACGGGAAGTGGCAGGCGGCGACGGCGTCGCGGCCGCCGAGCGCGCCGTGCACCCGGGCCGCCGCCCACGCGCCGACGGCGAGCTGGGCGGCGCGCCAGACCCGGCGCAGCACAACGGGGCGCTGCTCGACCGGTGCGAGCAGAGCGCCCGGCAGTGGCACGAGCGCCGCTGCGGGCGCCGGCAGCAGGAGGGCCCCGGCGAGCAGGACCGGGTAGAACGTTCCGGCGAAGCGTCGGCGGGCGACACGCTCACCGACGGCGTACACCGCCGCGAGCGGGACGACCGCCGGCCAGGGCACCGTCAGGGACGGCACGGGAAGCAGGCAGAGCAGCGCGCAGCACACGACACCGGCCACGTACACACGCGCCCGTGCCGGAACCGTCTCCATGAAGGACCTCCCCCCGACCGTGCCTGCTGCCAGGCTTGGGAGCCTAGGGCGGCGTCAGGGGGCTCCGCGGGCGTATGACCCGCGGATTAGCACATTCGGGTGACGGCAGGGCGGGTCAGGACTCCTGCGGGGTGGCCGTGACGTCGTGCTCGGGCACGGCCTGCCCGGAGCGGATCAGATCGAGCCGGCCCAGGACCTTGGCACGCAGGTCGGTCGGCACGTCGTCATGGCCGCAGCACCGCTTGACCAGCTTCTTCACGGCCTGCTCCAGGCCGTACTTCTCCAGGCACGGCGAGCACTCCTTGAAGTGCTGCTTGAACTTGTCGCGATCGACGTCCGGCATCTCACTGTCGAGGAACTCGTACAGGTGGTCGAGGACCTCACTGCAGTCCGTCTCGTGCGGCTCTCCGCAGCTCATGAGCCCGAGCCTTTCGCTTCGTTCGACTCTCCGGCGCCGGCCGGGACCAGTCCGCGCTCGCGGGCGTAGTCCTCGAGCATGCCACGCAGTTGACGGCGGCCCCGGTGCAGCCGGGACATCACCGTACCGATGGGTGTCCCCATGATGTCCGCGATCTCCTTGTACGCAAAGCCCTCTACGTCCGCGAGGTAGACGGCGATGCGGAACTCCTCGGGGATCGCCTGCAACGCTTCCTTGACGTCCGAGTCGGGCAGGTGGTCGAGCGCCTGCGACTCCGCGGAGCGCAGACCCGTCGACATGTGCGACTCGGCACGCGCGAGCTGCCAGTCCTCGATCTCCTCCGCGGCGGAGCGCTGGGGCTCACGCTGCTTCTTGCGGTAGGAGTTGATGAAGGTGTTGGTGAGGATCCGGTACAGCCACGCCTTGAGGTTGGTGCCCTCGCGGAACTGGTGGAAGGACGCGTACGCCTTGGCGTAGGTCTCCTGCACCAGGTCCTCGGCGTCGGCCGGATTGCGCGTCATGCGCAGCGCGGCCGAATACATCTGGTCGAGGAATTCGAGGGCGTCACGCTCGAAGCGCGCGGTGCGCTCCGCGGTCGTCTCCGTGCTCGCGTCCGCGCCGGCGCCCTGGCCCTCGGGCAGCCCCGTCTGGCCGTTGTCGGTCCCTGCGTCGGTACCGGGAACCGGACCCACCTCCTCAAACGTCGTCGGGCGGCCGAAACCGGTCCCACCCGAATCGGAGGATAGACGACGACCCGTGCCTGCCGCCGCTCGAATAGGAGCGGTCTTGGCCGCGTGCAGCACCGTCCAGTCCAGGTCGGCACGGAGCTCACGGCTCGGGCATGCGGTCGAACCCATGCGGCGGACTTCCTCTCCCACGACGTCGGTACTGGTTCACCAGCACTTCTGTCCGCCTCAACAGCGACCGTCCGTCCCACATTCCCGACCGTTTCAGGCCAGTGACGCGGACCACCGCACGACACCGTCGGTGATGATCTCCAGCGCCTGCTCCTGGGTGATCTCCGCCCGTTTGGGCACGGCGAAGCCGTGATCGCCGTGGTCCACCTCGATCAGTTCGTACGACCCGTCCGGGAACTCCTGCGGTCTGCCGAACGGGTCGTTGCCGCCCTGCACGACCAGGGTGGGCACCCCGGCACCGAGCAGTTCCGCGGCGCGGGACTTCTCCGGCTTGCCCGGCGGGTGCAGCGGGAAGCTCAGCGCGAGCACGGCGTGCGCGCCCAGTTCCGTGGCGGTACGGCAGGCCACGCGCGCCCCCGCGCTGCGGCCGCCGGAGATCACGGGCAGACCGGGCGCGGTCAGCGCCGGCCACAGGCCGCGCCAGCCGGTGTCCAGCGTCTTCGGTGCGGGCGCGACCTTCTTCCCGGCCACCCGCCAGGGCTGCTCGACCAGGGCGACACTCACCCCGTGTCCGGGCAGCACCCGGGCGAGGGCCTGGAGGTCGCGCGCTTCGATGCCGCCGCCGGCGCCGTGACTGACGGCCAGGACCAGCCGTGCCTTCTTCGCCGGGTGCCAGGTGATGCGGGCGTCCCCCGCGTCGGTGCTGATGATCTCGGTCGTCACGTCAGAAGAGTGTGCCCTCTTCCGGCGCGGCCAGCTCCTTCAGCAACTCCTCGCCGTTGTTGCGCACATTGCTCACGGCCGTGGAGACCGGGTAGGCGCGCATCAGTCCGGCTGGCGGCGGCGCGAGCAGCTCACGGAGCTCGTCGGGGTCGGTGCGGGCGGGGTCCAGCCAGGCGTCCCAGCGGTCCGGGGTCAGCATCAGCGGCATCCGCGGGTGGATGTCGGCGAGCGAGCGCGGGCCCTCGGCGGGGGCGACGGCGAGCGGGGTCTGCTCGGCCTCCGTGGTGATCACCGAGCAGGTCGCCCACCAGGCCTGCGGGTGGTCGCCGGGCAGGGTGCGGTCGCGCCAGAACTCGTACAGCCCGGCCATGGCGAACACCGAGCCGTCGGCCGGGAGCACGAAGTACGGCTGCTTGCGGGGCCGCTTCCGCTTCCCCTCGACCTCCAGCTCCCGCTCCTGCTCGCCGGTGACCCACTCGTAGTAACCGTCGGCGGGCACGATGCAGCGGCGGGAGGTGAACGCACGGCGGAAGGACGGCTTCTCGTGCACGGTCTCGGCGCGCGCGTTGATCATGCGGGCGCCGCCCTCGGGCGTCTTGGCCCAGGAAGGCACGAGCCCCCACTTCAGCTTGCGCAGCTGCCGAACCGGACGCGGGTCCGGGACGTCTTTGAGAGGGCGGTCCAGGACGGCGTACACCTCTTTGGTCGGGGCCACGTTGTAGTCGGGCGCCAGGGTCTCCTCCGGCACCCCCAGCTCGATCTCGAAGACTCCTGCGAGATCCTCGGGCCTACGACTCGATGCAAACCGTCCGCACATGCGTGCCACCTTGCCAGGCCCACCCGTCACCCGACCACCACCCCTCGACGACGGCGCTCGCGCCGGCCCTACTTGATCACGAGCAAAGGGAGCCACTTCCACACATGGACAGCATCGCCGCCACCGCGCTGCCCGACCTCTGGGACCGGCTCACCGGCACCCAGCCCGACCCGGATCTGTGGGTGGTGCTGGCCACCATGGTCGCGGCGCTGGCCGTGGTCGTCCCTCACACCCTGTGGCGGATATCCCGCAACGCCATCACCATCGCCCACGAGGGCGGCCACGGCCTGGTCGCGCTGCTCACCGGCCGGCAGCTCACCGGCATCCGGCTGCACTCCGACACCAGCGGCCTGACGGTGAGCCGCGGCAAGCCGTACGGGCTCGGCATGATCCTGACCGCGGCGGCCGGGTACACCGCTCCCCCGCTGCTCGGTCTCGGCGGCGCGGCCCTGCTCGCCACGGGCCGGATCACGCTGCTGCTGTGGGTGGCGACGGCCCTGCTGGTGGCGATGCTGGTGATGATCCGCAATGCGTACGGCGCGTTGACGGTCCTCCTTACGGGTGGCACGTTCGTGCTCGTCTCCTGGCTCGCGGGACCGCAGGTGCAGGCGGCGTTCGGGTATGTGGTGGTGTGGTTCCTGCTGCTGGGCGGCGTGCGCCCGGCCTTCGAACTGCAGGCCAAGCGTGTCCGGGGCGGCGCCGGGGACTCGGACGCGGACCAGCTGTCCCGGCTGACGCACGCCCCGGCGGGTCTGTGGCTGTTCCTGTTCCACGCGGTGTCGCTGTGCTCGCTGATCGGCGGGGGGCGCTGGCTGCTGGGGTGGTGACGACCCGGCGGCCGTACCGCCTGCCGACGGGCGCTCGCGACGACCTCCACCTCGCCGCTCCTTATAAAGTGGCCCCATGGCCCCGAACCCCGCACACACCGCCCTCTGGCCCGCCCCGCACGCGAGCGGAGCCGTCGACGCGACGGTCCACGTGCCCGGGTCCAAGTCGGTCACCAACCGTGCCCTGGTGCTCGCCGCCCTCGCCTCCGAGCCGGGCTGGCTGCGCCGCCCGCTGCGCTCGCGCGACACCCTGCTCATGGCCGGGGCCCTGCGCACGATGGGTGTGGAGATCGAGGAGGGCGTGGGCCCGGACGGCACCGGCGAGGCCTGGCGGGTGCTGCCCACGGGACTGCGCGGCCCGGCCACGGTCGACGTCGGCAACGCCGGCACGGTGATGCGGTTCCTGCCGCCGGTGGCCGCACTCGCCGACGGCCCCATCCGCTTCGACGGCGATCCGCGCTCGTACGAGCGGCCGTTGCACGGTGTCATCGACGCGCTGCGCGTGCTCGGCGCGCGGATCGACGACGACGGCCGGGGCGCGCTGCCGATGACCGTGCACGGCGGGGGTGCCCTGGACGGCGGACCGGTGGAGATCGACGCGTCCTCCTCCTCGCAGTTCGTCTCGGCGCTGCTGCTGTCGGGGCCGCGCTTCAACCAGGGCGTGGAGGTCCGGCACGTCGGCGCCACCCTGCCGTCCATGCCGCACATCCAGATGACCGTGGACATGCTGCGCGCGGTCGGCGCCCAGGTGGACACCCCGGAGTCGGGCGGCGAGCCGAACGTGTGGCGGGTGACGCCGGGCGCCCTGCTCGGCCGCGACCTGACCATCGAGCCGGACCTGTCCAACGCGCAGCCGTTCCTGGCGGCCGCGCTCGTCACGGGCGGCCGGGTCGTCGTCCCCGACTGGCCGGAGCGCACCACCCAGCCCGGTGACCGGCTGCGGGAGATCTTCACCGAGATGGGCGGCTCCTGCGAGCTGACCGACTACGGCCTCGTCTTCACCGGTTCCGGTTCCGTGCACGGCATCGACGTCGACCTCGGCGAGGTCGGCGAGCTGACCCCCGGCATCGCCGCGGTCGCCGCGCTCGCCGACTCCCCCTCGACGCTGCGCGGTGTGGCGCATCTGCGGCTGCACGAGACGGACCGGCTGGCCGCGCTGACCAAGGAGATCAACGAGCTGGGCGGTGATGTCACCGAGACCGCCGACGGCCTGCACATCCGCCCGCGCAAGCTGCACGGCGGCGTCTTCCACACCTACGAGGACCACCGCATGGCAACGGCGGGTGCGATCATCGGCCTGGCCGTCGAGGGTGTGGAGATCGAGAACGTGGCGACGACGGCGAAGACCATGCCGGAATTCCCCGAACTGTGGACCGGGATGCTCGGGGCGTAGGGGTTCACCATGCGCCGCTACGGCAAGCACACCGACGAGGACGACATCCGCAGCCGCCCCGGACGCCGGGGCAGCAGGCCGCGCACCAGCATCCGGCCCAAGCACGAGGACGCCGCCGAGGGCATGGTCCTCACCGTCGACCGGGGCCGGCTGACCTGCCTCGTCGACGGCCGCACGATCATGGCGATGAAGGCACGTGAACTGGGCCGCAAGGCCGCCGTGGTCGGGGATCGGGTGGCCATCGTCGGCGACCTGTCCGGCCAGAAGGACACGCTCGCGCGGATCGTGCGCATCGAGGAGCGCACGTCGGTGCTGCGTCGTACGGCGGACGACGACGATCCGTTCGAGCGGGTGGTCGTCGCCAACGCCGACCAGCTGGCCATCGTGACCGCCCTCGCCGACCCCGAACCCCGCCCGCGGCTGATCGACCGCTGCCTGGTGGCGGCGTTCGACGGCGGTCTGGAGCCGCTGCTGGTGCTGACCAAGTCGGACCTGGCCCCGCCGGACAAACTCCTCGAGCTGTACGGCGACCTGGACATCCCCTACGTCGTCACCAGCCGCGAGGAGCTGGAGAACGGCGATGCCGCGGACCGGGTGCGCGCGGAGCTGGACGGGCGGATCACGGCCTTCGTCGGCCACTCCGGCGTCGGCAAGACGACGCTGGTCAACGCGCTGGTCCCGGAGGAGCGGCGGCGGCTGACCGGGCATGTGAACGCGGTCACCGGCCGCGGCCGGCACACCACCACGTCGGCGCTGGCGCTGCCGCTGGCCGGCGACGACGGCTGGGTGATCGACACCCCTGGCGTGCGCTCCTTCGGCCTGGCTCACGTCGACCCTTCGCGGGTCATCCACGCCTTCCCCGACCTGGAGGCCGGCACGGAGGGTTGTCCGCGCGCGTGCAGCCACGACGAGCCGGACTGCGCGCTGGACGCGTGGGTCGCGGACGGCCACGCCGACCCGGCCCGGCTGTACTCGCTGCGCCGGCTGCTGTCCACGCGGGAGCGCACGGAGGGCGACTGAGCCGCTGCCGCGGTGCGTCCGCGTTGTTTGCCGGGGCTCGCGTTCGGTAAGTGCATAATCGCACCGAGCCGGAGATCCGGATCAACGGGAGGACAGCACATGGCGTGGCTGCTGGTCATAGTGGCCGGGATTCTGGAGACCGGTTTCGCCGTGTGCCTGAAGCTCTCGCACGGGTTCACCCGTCTCTGGCCGACGATCGCGTTCGCCTGCTTCGCGCTCGGCAGCTTCGGCCTGCTGACCCTGTCCCTGAAGAAGCTCGACGTGGGCCCCGCCTACGCGGTGTGGACCGGCATCGGCGCGGCCGGCACCGCGATCTACGGCATGGTCTTCCTCGGCGACCTCGTGTCCACGCTGAAGATCGTCTCCATCAGCCTGGTCATCCTGGGCGTGATCGGCCTGCAGTTGTCCGGCTCCACGCACTGACCGCCGCTCAGGCGGTCTGCCGGGGCAGGACGGCGCGCACCAGTTCGGTGAGGCCGCCCTCGCCGGGCGGGGCGGCTATGCAGGACAGCGCGAGCCGGACCACCAGTTCACAGGCGCGCGCGAGCTCGGCCTCGCCCGTCCGGGCCGTACCGGGCGCGGACAGCGCGACGACGGCGCGGTCGCGCACCTGCGCCACGAGCTCGCCGGGCGAGGGCAGCGGCCCGTCGGCGCGGCGCTGCGCGGGTACGGCGGAGGTGGACGGCACCGCGTTCAGGGGCGGCGTGGGCAGCCGCTCGCTCCAGCAGCCGGTGAGCAGAGCGCGCAGCAGCGGGTTTTCGCGGGCCGCCGACGCCGTCCATTCGGCGGTCGCCGCCAGCCGCTCCCCGGCGTCACCCTCTCCGGCGAGTGAGCGCTCGACGCCGGCGAGGTAGGCGTCCGCCTCCCTTCTGACGAGCGCCCGGGCGAGCCCCTCCTTGCTGCCGAACTCGTTGTACAGCGTCTGCCTGGACACTCCCGCCCCGGCGGCCACGTCCACCATCCGCACCGCCGGCCACGGCCGACGCGCCACCGCCGCGAACGCGGCCTCCAGCAGGGATTCCCTCGCAGCAGGCATCATCGCTCCCTAGGGCGACCGACTCTGCGCCCAGGTTTGACGGGCCTGTATGCACTGTCAAGGGTGTGCACGCCGCCGCGGGCAACCGTGTGTTCCGGCTGTCGAACCCCGCTGGTCCCACCCGCACCTGGCCGACTACCGTTCCCCACATGCCCGACTACCTCGACGATCTCCGCTTCGCGCACGTCCTCGCCGACGCGGCCGACGCCACCACCATGGACCGCTTCAAGGCCCTCGACCTCAAGGTCGAGACGAAGCCGGACATGACCCCGGTCAGCGAAGCGGACAAGGCGGCGGAAGAGATCATCCGCGGCCACCTCGCGCGCTCCCGCCCCCGCGACGCGGTCCTCGGCGAGGAGTACGGCATCGAGGGCACCGGCCCCCGCCGCTGGGTGGTCGACCCGATCGACGGCACCAAGAACTACGTCCGCGGTGTCCCCGTCTGGGCCACCCTCATTTCCTTGATGGAGGCCGGTGAGGGCGGCTACCAGCCCGTCGTCGGCGTCGTGTCCGCCCCCGCCCTCGGCCGTCGCTGGTGGGCCGCGAAGGGCCACGGCGCCTACGCCGGCCGCAGCCTCTCCCAGGCGACGCGCCTGAAGGTCTCCGGCGTCTCGCAGCTCTCGGACGCCTCCTTCGCCTACTCCTCGCTCTCCGGCTGGGAGGAGCGGGGCCACCTGGACGGCTTCCTGGACCTGACCCGCGCCGTGTGGCGTACGCGCGCGTACGGCGACTTCTGGCCGTACATGCTGGTCGCCGAGGGCGCGGTCGACATCTGCGCCGAGCCGGAGCTGTCGCTGTGGGACATGGCCGCCAACGCGATCGTCGTGACCGAGGCCGGCGGCACCTTCACCGGCCTCGACGGCCGTCCCGGCCCGCACAGCGGCAACGCGGCGGCGTCCAACGGCCTGCTGCACGACGAGTTGCTGGGGTACCTGAACGGGCGCTACTGAGAAACCCGAGGTGAGCGTGCGCGCCCCCAACGGGCCGCACGCGCCCTCTTGTTGACCACCGCTTTACCTGCCACCCTGAGAGTCCCCCTGCTTGTGAACTTGTGAATTCATGAACAAGCAGCAGGGGGCGACTCCAGGAGGTGGCTCTAGACCATGCTCGTCCGCGACGCCATGAGCACGGTGGTCCTCACCATCGGCCCGCACCACACCCTCCGCCAGGCAGCCGCTCTGATGTCCGCCCGCCGCGTCGGCGCGGCCGTCGTGTACGACCCCGACGCCGGCGGCATCGGCATCCTCACCGAACGCGACATCCTCAACTCGATCGGCCTGGGCCAGGACCCGGACACCGAACTGACCGACGACCACACCACCACGGACGTCGTGTTCGCGGCCCCCGCCTGGACCCTGGAAGAGGCGGCCCGCGCCATGGCGCACGGCGGCTTCCGCCACCTGATCGTCCTGGACGGTGACGAGCCGGCCGGCATCGTCTCGGTCCGCGACATCATCCGCTGCTGGGCACCCGCCCGCGAGCGCATCCCCGCGTGAGCACGCCGACGGGCCGGACCCCCGAGGGAACCCGGCCCGTCGGCCCTACGCGATCCGGCAGGTCAGCCCCGCAGCGCCTGCACCGCGACGTCCAGCCGCTTGCCGAAGTCGGCGTCGGCCCGGCGGAAGTTGTCCACCGCGCGCTCGGCGATGTCCTCGCGCGAGACCTGTGCGAGGGCGCCGGCCAGGTTGCCCACCAGGCGCTCCTTCTCGCCCTCGGTCATCAGCCGGTAGAGGTTGCCGGCCTGCACGAAGTCGTCGTCCTCGGCATGCAGCGGCGTCGGGTGGTTGCCGGTGCCGCCGGCGAGCGAGCCGAGCGGCTCCCACAGCGGGCGTCCGGTCTCCTCGGGGCCGCCGAAGCTGTTCGGCTCGTAGTTCTTCGCCCCGCCGTGGCGGCCGTCGTAGAGGTGGCCGTCCCGGGAGTGGGTGCGCGCCTCGGTGGCGTGCGGGCGGTTCACCGGCAGGTGGTCGGCGTTGATGCCGACGCGGTAGCGGTGCGCGTCGCCGTACGCGAAGAGGCGGCCCTGGAGCATCTTGTCGGGCGACGGGCCGATGCCGGGGACGAAGTGGGCGGGCGAGAAGATCGACTGCTCGACCTCGGCGAAGATGTTCCGCGGGTTGCGGTTGAGCTCCAGCTTGCCGATCTCGACCAGCGGGTAGTCGCCGTGCGGCCACACCTTGGTCAGGTCGAACGGGTTGAAGCGGTACGTCGCCGCCTCGGCCGCCGGCATGATCTGGACGTACACCGTCCAGCTCGGGAACTCGCCGCGCTCGATCGCCTCACGCAGGTCGCGCTGGTGGGAGTCGGGGTCCTTGCCCGCGAGGAGGTCGGCCTCTTCTGCGGTGAGGTTCTTGATCCCCTGGTCGGTCTTGAAGTGGTACTTGACCCAGAAGACCTCGCCCGCCTCGTTGTTCCACTGGAAGGTGTGCGAGCCGAAGCCGTCCATGTGGCGGTAGGAGGCGGGGATGCCGCGGTCGCCGAAGAGCCAGGTGACCTGGTGCGTGCTCTCCGGGCTCAGGCTCCAGAAGTCCCAGACGTTGTCCGCCTCCGTGGACCCGGTGTAGGGGTCGCGCTTCTGGGTGTGGATGAAGTCCGGGAACTTGATCGCGTCCCGGATGAAGAACACCGGGGTGTTGTTGCCGACGAGGTCGTAGTTGCCTTCCTCGGTGTAGAACTTCAGCGCGAAACCGCGCGGGTCGCGCACCGCGTCGGCCGCACCGAGGTTGCCGGCCACCGTGGAGAAGCGCAGGAAGACCTCGGTCTCCTTGCCCACCTCGGAGAGGAACTTCGCCCGCGTGTACGGCGTGACGTCGGCGGTCACCCTGAAGGTGCCGTAGGCGCCCGCGCCGCGGGCGTGCACCACACGCTCCGGGATGCGCTCGCGGTTGAAGTGGGCCAGCTTCTCGAGCAGGAGCTGGTCCTGGACGAGCACCGGGCCGCCGACCCCCGCGGTCTCGCTGTTGTTGTTGTCGGCTACCGGAGCACCGGCCTCCGTCGTGAGCGGTCCCGTGGTCACGAGCGCCTCCTGCCTGACTTCTGTCTGTTCCTGTCCCTTGGCCAAAGCCGTTGTCGATCCTACATTGGACAATGTCTAAGTCAAGTTGAGCTCCAACTTCACACCTATTCGGAACCTGGTCCCCTTGCTGTTACGCTGGTCTGCATGAGCGACCTTCTGGAACGGCTGCGCGGCCGCGGATGGCGGATGACCGCGCAGCGGCGTGTCGTGGCCGAGGTCCTGGACGGCGAGCACGTCCACCTCACGGCCGACGAGGTGCACGCCAGGGCCGTCGCCAAACTGCCGGAGATCTCCCGGGCGACCGTGTACAACACGCTCGGCGAACTGGTCTCCCTGGGCGAGGTGCTCGAGGTCAGCACCGACAAGCGCGCCAAGCGGTACGACCCGAACGCGCACCGGCCGCACCATCACCTGGTCTGCGCCAACTGTGGCGCGATCAAGGACGTGCACCCGACGGGCAACCCGCTGTCCGACCTCCCCGACACCGAGCGCTTCGGCTTCACGGTCTCGGACGTCGAGGTGACGTACCGGGGCCTGTGCCCGAACTGCGCGAGCGCGTAGCAGTACACCGAAAACCCCGGTACGGATGCCGTACCGGGGTTTTTCTCTGCCGTGAACCGGCGCGGGGGCCGACGCCCGCACGGGAAAACACCGAGAGCCGGGGGCCGGAAACGAAAAAACCGAGGGCCGGAAACCTTTCGGCTTCCGGCCCTCGGCCTTCAGTAGCGGGGACAGGATTTGAACCTGCGACCTCTGGGTTATGAGCCCAGCGAGCTACCGAGCTGCTCCACCCCGCGGCGATGAATGGAACACTACGTCAAGGAAGCCGGCAGAAGCAAATCGCTTCCGTACAGGTGGCTGCGACGGTCGCTCGCTCACCCTCCGCCACGGCTGGTCACACTTCCCCTCCTGCCCGGCTGCGATGCTGCCCAGCACCTGCCGTACTGCCTCCGGAGCGGGATCGGCTGCGGTCCCGTCGCGCGACCGGCCCCGCGTCAGGCTCACGCCGACAGTTCCTCGCGCAGCGCGTCGCGAAGACGTGCCGCCCGCTCCGAGACCTCCCCCGGCCCCAGCGTCACCGCGCGGTCGGCCCACCGCTGCGACTCCACCAGCTCGCCACGACGCGCGTAGACCAGGGCCAGCCGCAACGCCGCCCGCCCGTGCCCGGCGTCAGCCGCCCGCGTCCACCACACCGCCGCCTCCGGCTCGCTGCCCTCGCGCGCCAGCAGCAGTCCCAGGTTGAACGCCCCGTTCCGCGAACCTGCCTCGGCCGCCTCCCGGTACCACCGCGCCGCCTCGACGACGTCACCCCGCGCCGCGGCCAGCATCCCCACCCGCACCTGCGCCCGCCGGTGCCCCTGGGTCGCCGCCCGCTCGTACCACTCCTCGCACTCGGTCTTCTCGTGCAGCGACTGCAACGACTCGCCCAGCTCGTGCGTGGGCGCCGGCGGCCGCCGCGCGTCCAGCACCGCGGCCAGCCGGTACGCCGCCTCCGGGCTGCCGCCCCCCGCCGCGCACCGCAGATACCGCTCGGCCTCGGGCTCGTCGCCGTCCCTGAGGCGCGCGATACCGACCTGCAGTGCCGCCTCGGTGTGCCCGGCGGCCGCCGCCCGCTCGTACCACCGAAGCGCGGCCGCCTCCTCGCCCCGCCCGGCGTACAGAATCCCCAGGTTGAACGCGGCGTCCACGCTCCCGGCCTCCGCCGCCTTGGAGAACCACGGCTCGGCCCCGCTCTCGTCCCCGCCCCGCAGCAGCAGGATGGCCAGCGCGTTCGCCGCCTCCCGGTGCCCCGCGTAGGCCGCGCGCCGGTACCACTGCTCGGCCTGCGCGGTCCGCCCCTGCTCGGCGCAGAGCAGCCCGAGGTTGTACGCGCCGTTGACGTCCCCGGCGTCCATCGCCGCCCGGTACCACCGCTCGGCGGTCTGCGTCTCCCCGCGCTCGGCGTGCAGCGCGCCCAGCGCGTTGGCGGCGTTGCCGTCGCCCTCCTGCGCGGCCTTGAGCCACCAGGCGGCGGCGCTGTCGGAGTCCCCGGCATCGCGCAGCAGGAAGCCGAGCGCGCACGCGGCGCGCGGCTCGCCGTCCTTCGCGGACGTCAGGTACCAGCGGCC
Source organism: Streptomyces sp. NPDC036813 (assembly GCF_055609245.1). Lineage (NCBI taxonomy): Bacteria > Bacillati > Actinomycetota > Actinomycetes > Kitasatosporales > Streptomycetaceae > Streptomyces > Streptomyces sp. NPDC036813. The sequence goes on from NZ_JBVJPV010000003.1 coordinate 282,925, forward strand.
GGCCTCCTTCAGTTCGCCCCGCTTCTCCAGGATCGCCCCGAGGTGCAGCGCGGCCCGCCGGTGGCCGCGCGCGGCGGCCTGCCGGTACCACTGCTCGGCCTCGGCGACGAGGCCGACACCGTTGTCGTCGCCGGACTCCCGCGTGCCTCGCGCGTCGAGCGCTCTGGCCAGCCGGTACGCGGCCTCCCGGTGCCCGCGTTCTGCCGCGGCCCGCAGCCACCGCTCGGACTCGGCGTCTCCCCGGTGCTCCAGCAGGTCGGCGAGCGCGTAGGCGCCCAGCACGTGTCCCTGGTCGGCGGACTGGCGCAGCCAGTACTCGGCGGCGGGCTCGTCGCCGCGCTCGCGGTGGTGCCGGCCGAGCGCGTGCGCGGCGGCCGCGGAACCGGCGACGGCCGCGATCCGCCACCATCCGGCGGCCTCGTCGGCGTATCCGCGCTGGTGCAGCAGGACACCGAGGTTGTTGGCGGCGGCGCGGTCACCCGCGGCGGTGGCGGCGCGCAGATGGGGTTCGGCTCCGTCGAGATCGCCGCGGCGCAGCAGCATGGCCCCGAGGACGCTCATCGCCTCGACGTCGCCGGCTTCCGCGGCGAGGCGCTGGCGCAGTTCCTCCGCGGCCTCGCCCTCGTCCTCATCGCCCGAAGGCTGAACAAATCGCCCTGTCTCGAACAGAGTTGCCTTGTCCCCCATAACGTCCATCGTCGCACCACCTGCAACCTGGGTACACCCGGTATACCGCAGTCCGTGAGGTCACTTCAGCGTTTTGTCGACATGCCCACAGAGAGACAAGTCAAACACAGATCCCCCAACTCCCCACGGCGGCACGGCGCTCCTACCCGTCGGCACATGCGTTCGCACACACGAAGGCCCGGATCCCTGTGAGGATCCGGGCCTTCACCGTCGTACGACCACGTCGTCGACTTCAGTAGCGGGGACAGGATTTGAACCTGCGACCTCTGGGTTATGAGCCCAGCGAGCTACCGAGCTGCTCCACCCCGCGCCGTTGTGTGTACAACTGTACCACGGCGCGGGGCGGGGCATGATCAGCCGCTGCTCGGAGAGGGCGTCGGCTTGACAGCCGTGCTCGGAGCGGTTGTCGGCTTGGGGCTGGGGCTCGCGCCCTGGGCCTTGCCGCCCTGCGCTCCCTGGCTCGCCTTGGACTGCGCGTCCTCGGCCCGCTTCAGGGCGTCCTCCAGCTCCTTCTGGGCCTGGCCGTACGCCTGCCAGTCACCCTTCTTCAGGGCCTCCTGGCCGGCGTCGAACGCCTTCTGCGCGTCGTCCAGCGCCTGCTGGACCGTCGGGTTGCCCGTCGCCGGCGGCTTGGTGGTGCCGGTGCCCTGGTCCGGTGGCTGGGTCGAGCCGTTCGCTCCGAACACCTTGTTCAGGGCCTCGTCCAGGGTGTTCTCGAAGGCCGTGTTGCCGCCGTAGGTGACCAGGACCTTGCGCAGCAGCGGGTACTTGAGGTCACCGCCGCGCACGTAGACCGGCTCGACGTAGAGCAGGCCCCCGTCCAGCGGGACGGTCAGCAGGTTGCCGTACTCCACCTTGGAGTCGCCGCGTTGCAGCAGGCTGATCGACTCGGCGATGGAGGGTTCGGAGTTGAACTGGCTCTGCACCCGTTTCGGACCGTCGATCGTCTTGCCGGTCGGCAGTTTCAGGATGCTGATCTTGCCGTAGTCGCCGGACTGCGGTTCGGCGCTCACCGACATGAAGGCGCTGAGGTTGTCCCGGCCGTTCGGCGTCATCGTGGTCGTCAGCGAGAACGCCTGCGACTTCTGCCCCGGCAGCTTCATGCTCAGGTAGTACGGCGGCACCGCGTCGCCCGACTTGTTCGTCGGGTCGTCCGGGATCTGCCACACCTCGCTGCCGCTGAGGAAGGTCTGCGCGTCCTCGACGTGGTAGCGGGTGAGCAGCTCGCGCTGCACCTTGAACAGGTCCTGCGGGTAGCGCAGATGCTCCATCAGCGAGGCGGAGATGTCGCTCTTGGGCTGGACCGTGCCCGGGAACGCCTTCATCCACGTCTTCAGGACGGGGTCCTTGGTGTCCCACTGGTAGAGCTTGACCTCGCCGGTGTACGCGTCGACGGTCGCCTTCACCGAGTTGCGGATGTAGTTGACCTGGTTCTGCTGGGCCACCACCCGCTGGTTGTTCGCGGCAGTCAGCGAGTCGGTCGTGGTGTCACCGAGGGTGGTCCGCGAGGCGTACGGGTAGCCGTTGGTGGTGGTGTAGGCGTCGACGATCCACTGGATCCGGCCGTCGACCACCGCCGGGTAGGTCACGCCGTCGATGGTCAGCCACGGGGCGACCGCCTCGACGCGCTCCTTGGGCGTGCGGTTGTACAGGATGCGCGAACCGTCGCCGATCGCGCCGGAGTACAGGATCTGCGGCTCGCCGAACGCCACCGCGTACGCGGCCCGGTTGAGCGGATTGGCGAGATTCACACCGCTCTTGCCCTGGTAGCGGGTGGTCTTCTCGCCGCTGTCGTCGGAGTAGTCGATCTCGTCCTGGGGACCGCCGACGATGGAGTAGGTGGTGGTCTTCTCGCCGTAGTAGACCCGCTGCTGGTAGGTGCCGAGGTCGCCCTTGGACGGCAGGTCGTACTCGGTGAAGACCGGGCGGCCCTCGGAGTCGGCCTCGGTGCCCTTGGCCGCGACCACGCCGAAGCCGTGGGTGTAGCGGAAGTGGTCGTTGATCCAGTTGTGCTTCGGCACACCGTTGAGGTTCAGCTCGCGCAGACCGATGACCGTGTCCTGGACCTTGCCGTCCTTGGTCCTGTACCGGTCGACGGCCAGGTTGGACGGGAAGCCGTAGTAGTTGCGCACCTGCTGGAGCTGCTGGAACGTCGGGCCGACCACGTTGGGGTCCATCAGCCGGATGCTGGCGACGCTCTCGGCGTCGTCGCGCAGCTTCGTCGTGTCCTTGGTGGTGCTGGTGCCCGGGTACTCGCTGACCTGGGTGTCGTCGATGCCGTACGCCTCACGCGTCGCTTTGAGGTTCTTCTGGACGTACGGGGCTTCCTTGGCCTGCTCGTTCGGCTGGACCTGGAACTTCTGCACGATCGCGGGGTAGAGCCCGCCGATGAGGATCGCGGAGAGCACCATCAGACCGAAACCGATCACCGGCAGCTGCCAGGTCCGCCGCCACAGGGTGGCGAAGAACAGCAGCGCGCAGATGACGGCGATGCAGAACAGGATGGTCTTCGCGGGCAGATACGCGTTGGCGTCGACGTACCTGAGGCCCGTCCAGTTGTCGGTCGCCTTGAAGTCGCTGGACTTCACCGCCAGTCCGTACCGGTCGAGCCAGTAGGCGACCGCCTTCAGCGTGACGAACACGCCCAGCAGCACCGACAGATGCCCGGTCGCCGCGGCCGTGGCGCGCGCGCCGGGGCTGGTGACACGCAGCCCGCCGTACAGGTAGTGGGTGAGCGCGGCGGCGATCAGCGACAGGATCGTGGCGGCGAAGCCGAAGCCGAGCAGGAAGCGGTACCAGGGCAGGTCGAAGGCGTAGAAGGAGACGTCCAGATGGAACTGCGGGTCCTTCTGGCCGAAGGACACGCCGTTGACCCACATCAGCCAGGTGCGCCACTGGCCGGCGGCCGACGCCCCGGCGATCAGACCCACCAGGGCGGTGATCCCGAGCAGCAGCCACTTCTTGTACGGCGCGATGCCCATCCGGTAGCGGTCGAGGCTCTGCTGCTCCATCGACATCGCGCTCAGCGGCGGGCGCAGCCGGTGGGCCAGCCAGATGTTGAGACCGACGGCGACGGCCATCAGCAGGCCGAAGACGAAGAACAGTCCGATCTTGGTCCACAGAGTGGTGGTGAAGACCGAGGAGTACTTCACCGACCGGTACCACAGCCAGTCCGTCCAGAAGCCCGCGAACATGGTGAACGCCATGCCGAGTACGGCAAGGACGCCCAGCGTCGCGAGCAGGGTCCGGACACGCCGGGACGGGCGTCCCACTCTGATCCGCGGCCCCGTGGGGCCTCCGCCGCGGTCCGGCATCTGGAAAGCCAAGGTGCGCACCTCGAAGTTCGCTGTCGTCTCGTCAGGCCCGCGTTTTCGCCGGCCCTCCGTGGCCCCCCGTGATCGCGGGCCCACACCTATGCAACTTACTCACGGTTTACTCGGTTCCCGATTTCGGCCGGGAACGAGGCAGGATTGTGACCATGTCCAACACTCCCATGGCAGCGAACCCCCTCACCCGGGCCGTGCTCGAGATCGACGAGTACGCCTCCGGGCTCGGCTGGGACCAGCCCGCACGCCTCTTCGCCCTCGTCGACACCCAGCAGCTGCGGGCTCAGGAACCCTCGCTCGCCGACCAGCTCGGTCTCGGGGAGGACGAGAGCACCGGCCTCACCCCGATCGAGCAGGACGAGATTGCAACGGACCGGCCGCTGGATGAGTTCCTGGCCACCATCGCCTGGCCCGACGCGGTGGCCGGCTGCGCGCTGACCGTGGAGCGGCTGATGCTGCCGCCGTCCGCCGAGGCCCAGGTCCCGCAGGGCCTGGACGGAGCGAAGCTGGCGCAGTGGGTCGCCGAGCACCCCGAGCGGCAGGAGGTCCGGATGACGGTCGCGGTGCTGCGCGACGGCGCCCGCGAGTCGGCGCTCCGGCTGCGCGAGAAGGACTCCCCGACGGAGGTCCTCACCGGCCCGGACCTGATCCCGGGCCTGGCGGACGCGCTGGCGGCGACGTTCGAGGACTAGTCCCCGCTACTTGGTGCACTTCGGCAGGTCGGCGGTCCTGCCGCTGCCGATGTCCTTGAGGGCGTCGAGGGCGTCACCGATGGTCTTCACCTTGACCAGGGTGAGGCCCTCGGGGGTGTCCTTGGCGGCGGACGCGCAGTTGTCGGCGGGCGTGAGGAAGTACTGGGCGCCCTTGTCACGCGCGCCGACGGTCTTCATCTCGATGCCGCCGATCGGGCCGACCTTGCCGTCGTCGTCGATGGTGCCGGTGCCCGCGACGAACTTGCCGCCGGTCAGGGCACCGGGGGTCAGCTTGTCGTAGATGCCGAGCGCGAACATCAGGCCGGCGCTCGGGCCGCCCACGTCGGCGAGCTTGATGTCGATGGTGAACGGGAACGTGTGGTCGGTGCCGGCCGAGATGCCGACGACGGCCCGCTTGCGGCCCTGGTCGTCGGACGTCGCTGTGGTGATCGTCACATTCTTGGTCACGGTCGCCGTCCGGTGCTCCTTCTCGGCGGCCGCCTGCTCCTTGGCGGGCACGATCGTGAAGGCGACCTTCTCGCCGGGCTTGTGCTCGGTCACCAGCTTGGCGACGTCGGCGGGCTGCTTCACCGCGGTGCCGTCGACGGCCTTGATCACGTCACCGGCGTGCAGCTTGCCCTCCGCGGGGGAGCCCTTGACCACCGTGGAGACGATCACCCAGGACTGCACCGGGACGTGCAGCTCCTTCAGGGCGGCGACCTTGGCGCTCTCCTGGGACTGGCTGAACTCCTCGGCGTTCTCCTGGCTGGACTGCTCCTCGGTCTTGCCGTCCGGATACAGCGTGTCGTGCGGCACGATCTTGCTGTCGTGCGCGAGCCAGCCGTAGACCGCCTCCACGAGGTTCATCCGGTAGTCGGCGCTGGTGACCCGCACGGTGGTCATGTTGAGGTGACCGTCCGTGGGATAGGTCTTGCGCCCGGAGATCTGCAGCACCGGCTCACCGTCGTGGTCGCCGAGGGTGTTCACCGTCGGCCCCGGGGACATCTCCGAGTACGGCACGTTGATGAGCACTCCGGCGCACAGGAGTGCGATCAGCATCAAGGTGGAGGCGAGCATCGTCGCGGTGCGGCGTGGCATGGCACGACAGTACGGGACGTGTCTGTCGGAGCACCGTCAGGGCCGCCGACTTGATCACACGCCGTACCCGCGTCAGGTGCCGGAGTGCGACTTCTCCATCGCCTCGCGGAAGCGCGCATAGCCGTCCAGCTCGGGACCGTCGCTGCGGACCTTGCGGGTCCGGTTCGCCCAACTGCCCCACAGACCGGCTGCGACCGCAGCCACGAGCGGAATCACCAACCAGATGAGCGCCCCCATGGCGACCTCCCGACCCCAACTGAGCGACCGCTACCGACTGATCAGCAGATTAACCATCTGCCGTGTCAACGCTCACGTCAGGGGGTCGGTTACGCAACCGGAATTCCGGCGCTCGGCGGATCGGCGGCCGCCACAGCACGGATCGACAGGCGCCGCGGCCCGGATCAGCAGACGCCGTCACGCGGATCAGCAGGCGCCGACCCACTCCTCCGTGCCGTCGGAGAACCTCTGGTGCTTCCAGATGGGCACCTCGTGCTTGAGGTCGTCGATCAGCTTCCGGCAGGCGTCGAAGGCCTCTGCGCGGTGCGGGCACGACACGGCGACGACGACGGCGAGATCGCCGACGGCGAGATCCCCCACACGGTGGACGGCGGCAAGCGCCCGGACCGGGTACTCGGCGCAGACCTTCTCCGCGATGCGCCGCATCTCGGCCTCGGCGGAGGGGTGGCAGGAGTACCCGAGGGCGTCCACGTCGGCGCCGCCGTCGTGGTTGCGCACGGTGCCCACGAACAGCGCTGTCCCGCCGGCGGCCTCGTCCCCGACGGCCCGGAAGACCTCGTCCACGGACAGCGCCGTGTCCCGCACACCGATCAACTTGATGGGATCCGTCGCTGCCTGCTCACCGGGATGGTCGTACGTGGGTGCCATGCCCCCATCGTGCCCCACCGCACGCCCATCCGAAATAGACGTTTCACCAGGCACACGCGCGTGGCAGCTTGGAGCTACGTACGGAGCCGGGGACCGTCGGTCCCCCGCCCACGCAGCACCGGCCCCCGGCCCCCGGCCCGCCGAAGACGCCGGCTCACACTCGGCGCCGCGCCTTCCGGGCCCGCCGTACCACCGCCGCCGCGCCCAGCAGAGCCACCGTCGCTCCCGCGGCCCCCGCCGCCGTCGCGTCCTTGCGCCCCAGCCGCCGGCCGGCCACCGTGTGCCGCCCGGACGCCTCCTCCAGCAGCTCGGCCAGCACCTCCTCGTTCGTCCACCTGGGCCGCCACCCGGCATCGTGCAGCCGGCTGCCGCTGACCACCCACGGGTACATCGTGTACGCGAGGTCCCCCGCGGGCGACGGCGTCAGCCCGATGCGGTGCAACCGTGCCGCCGCGCCCAGCGCCACCGCGGACGGCAGCTCCATCCGCCGGATCCCGCTGAGCTCCTCGACCTCCTCCTGCTCCAGCCACCCGTCGCAGCCGACGGCCAGCTCCCCGTCGACCTTCTCGAGCACGGCGTACTCCAGCGCGCTGCACAGGTCCTCGACGTGGCAGAACTGCCAGGCGGGCCGCGAGCCGGCCACCACCAGCAGTCGTGGCGACTCGAAATACCTGGTCAGCGCGGTGTCCGTGCCGCCGACCAGGACTGCCGGCCGCACCACGGTGACGTTCAGCCCCGGATGCGCCCGCGGCGCGCGCCGCGCCAGCCGTTCGATCTCCAGCAGGTCCCCGACCCCCGTGGCCTCCGCCGTCGCCCGCAGCTCGGCGTCCTCCGACAGGGGCAGCTCGTTGTCCGGCAGCGCCCCGTAGACCATCGCGGAGGTGCACAGCACCACCCGGTGCACCCCGGCCGCCGCGGCGGCGGTCAGCACGGTCTGGGTCCCGCGGACGTTGTACGCCGTTCGGGCGGCGGCGTCCGAGCCGAGGTCGAGGTCGAGCGCCAGATGGACGACGACGTCTGCGCCGCGCAGCTTGTCGGCGATGGCGGGATCCCGGACGTCCAGGATCTGCCACTGCGCCGCCTCGCACTCGCCGCGCCGCTCGTCGATGGCGATGACCTGCTTGATCTCCTCCGCGGCGGCGAGCCGCTCGGTGAGCAGCGCGCCGACACCGGACGCGGCACCGGTGACCGCGACGACGGGCCCGCGCGCGGCGGATGTGGTTGAGTGGTTTCGCGCTGCGCGAACCTGCGGATCTGGGGAACTCACCGGGCGTCTCCAGCGGTTGTCTTCATACGAGCGCAAATGACGCGTACGTACCAGGTGGCATCCATCCTGCCGCAGGCGTTCACTCGGCGAAGCACCGAGGCCCGAACGGCTCGCGGTGTCTAGGCTGGGTGGTGTTGTCGGGCAGTCGTGCCGTCGGAGAGAGACCGGCGGCCTTACCAGCCGAGGAATCCCGTGAGTGACACCCCATTCGGTTTCGGCCTTCCGCCGGAGGAGCCGGAAGACGGCGACGAGGGCAAGAAGAAGGACCAGCAGAGCGGTGGTGGTCAGGGACCGTCCAACCCCTTCGGTTTCGGGCTGCCCGGTGCCGGAGGCCTGGGAGGCGGCGCGGACAATCCGCTCGCTGCCATGTTCGGTTCGCTGAACCCCACCGACCTGGGCGCCGCGTTCCAGCAGCTGGGCCAGATGCTCTCCTACGAGGGCGGCCCGGTGAACTGGGACATGGCCAAGCAGATCGCCCGCCAGACGGTCTCCCAGGGCACCCCGGACGGCACCAAGGACGCCAGCGTCGGCCCCGCCGAGCGCAAGGCCGTGGAGGACGCGGTCCGCCTGGCCGACCTGTGGCTCGACGACGCGACGTCGCTGCCGTCCGGCTCGGCGTCCGCCGTCGCCTGGAGTCGCGCGGAGTGGGTCGAGGCGACCCTGCCCGCGTGGAAGGAGCTCGTCGACCCGGTCGCCGAGCGGGTCGGCGGCGCCATGGGGGACATCCTGCCGGAGGAGATGCAGGCCATGGCCGGCCCGCTGATCGGCATGATGCGCTCGATGGGCGGCGCCATGTTCGGCACGCAGATCGGGCAGGCCGTCGGCGTCCTCGCGGGCGAGGTCGTCGGCTCCAGCGACGTCGGCCTGCCGCTGGGCCCGGCCGGCAAGGCGGCCCTCCTGCCGCTGAACGTCGAGGCCTTCGGCAAGGACCTGAGCGTCCCCCAGGACGAGGTGCGGCTGTACCTGGCCCTGCGCGAGGCCGCCCACCAGCGTCTCTTCGCCCACGTGCCGTGGCTGCGCTCGCACCTGTTCGGCGCCGTGGAGGGTTACGCGCGCGGGATCAAGGTCGACACGGCCAAGCTGGAGGACGTGGTCGGTCAGTTCGACCCACAGAACCCCGAGGAACTGCAGCAGGCTCTTCAGCAGGGCATGTTCCAGCCGGAGGACACCCCGGAGCAGAAGGCCGCCCTGGCCCGTCTGGAGACCGCTCTGGCCCTCGTGGAGGGCTGGGTGGACGCGGTGGTCCACGCGGCCGCCAAGCCGCGGCTGGGGTCGGCTGACGCGCTGCGCGAGACGCTGCGCCGCCGCCGCGCCTCGGGCGGCCCGGCGGAGCAGACGTTCGCCACGCTGATCGGTCTGGAGCTGCGTCCGCGCCGCCTGCGCGACGCCTCCCGCCTGTGGGCCTCGCTCACGGACGCGCGTGGGGTCGACGGCCGGGACGCCCTGTGGCACCACCCGGACATGCTGCCGACGGCCACCGACCTGGACGACCCGGACGGCTTCGTGCACCGCGAGCAGATCGACTTCTCCGAGCTCGACAAGATGCTCGGCGAGGCCGCCGGCGGCGCGAAGCCCGACCTGCGCAAGAAGGACGAGAGCGCCGAGGACGGCAAGCCCGAGGGCGGCGACGAAACCGAGTGAGCCTGTACGACGACGCGGTCCTCGTCCTGAAGGGGTACGAGGACCAGGAAGAGCTGCGCCAGGTCTACCTGGACCATCTCGCCGCCCACCCGGACGGCATGTGGAAGGCCTGCGAGGCGGGCCACATCACGGCGAGCGCGCTGGTGATCGACCCGGAACACGGGCGGGTCCTGCTCACCCTGCACCGGAAGCTGCGCATGTGGCTGCAGATGGGCGGCCACTGCGAGCCGCAGGACGCCTCCCTGGCGGCCGCCGCCCTGCGGGAGGGCACCGAGGAGTCCGGCGTCGAAGGGCTGCGCCTGCTGCCCGGCGGTCCGGTCCGCCTCGACCGGCACCTCACACCGTGCGCCTGGCACCTCGACGTCCAGTACGCGGCGCTGGCTCCCGCCGGGGCGGTGGAGCAGATCAGCGACGAGTCGCTCGACCTGCGCTGGTTCGCCTACGACGAGGTCGCTGACGTGGCCGACGATTCGGTCGTACGGCTGCTGGAGGCGACCCGCGCCCGGCTGTGAACGGCCGAGCCACGCTCTGAACGTGTAAGGGGCGTCCGCGGCTGACGGGCGCCCCTTACTTTTGGCCTGCTCGGAAGGCTCAGCTCCAGACGTTGCCCTGGTTCTGCCCGCGCGCGCCCTGCTGTCCCATGCCGAACTGGGCGGCGAGGCCCTGACCGATCTGGGCGTTCTGCGGCGGCAGCAGCTCACTGGGCTGCACCAGCGCGAAACCGTTGCCCATGAAGCTGAGCTCCCAGCCCTCGCCGGTGCTGCCGCGCCGCCGCCACACGCCCGAGGAGTGCGTCTGGGCCTGCATCTGCACGCGCAGCCCGGTGGACCAGGCGACGATGGCGTCGGCGTCGCAGTTGACGTACTTGTCGGGGGTGACCTGCATCAGCAGCGGCGCCCCGGACGTCATCAGGGCGACCTTGCCGCGCCCGGTGATGTTGAGCTGGTACTTCCCCGAGCCGGAGATGCCGTAGAGGCTGTCGACGGCGATGACCTCGTGGTGCAGCGAGGAGTCCATGGCGAGGACGTAGGAGCTGTCGACGGTCAGCCCGTCCTGCTCGACGTCCATGACATGGACGTGCTGTGCGAGGTTCGCGAGGTACACGGTGCCCTGCCCGTGGCAGCGCATCAGGTCCAGTCCCTCGCCGGTGTACGCACGCGCGCGTGCCTGGTTGTTGCTGCGGTACTCGGCGTCGAACTCGACGAGGCCCTGGTAGGCGACCATCGTGCCCTTGCGGGCCAGGATGTCGTCGTGGCCCTCCAGGGTGACGCGCAGCATCTGCTTGTTCTGCAGGCTCCAGCGCTCGGAGGTCTGCAGGTCGTTGTGGGCGAAAAGCGGGCTCTGCATGGCTTTCTGGCTCCCCCTCAGCCCCGGAACCGGAGACGGTCGGTGCTGTCCTCGCTGGGCTGGACGACGACGATGCCCTGGCCGGAGAAGGCCATCTGGTAGGCCTCACCGCTGCCGCGGCCGATGAGCGACTGCGCCTTGAAGCTGCGCTTGCCCTTCACCTTCAGGTTCGGGGACCAGGCGACCAGCGCGTCCGGGTCGACATACGTCTCGTCCTCGCCGCCGCCGCAGTCGACGACGATGGGCTTGCCCCGGGAGGTCAGCGCGACCCAGCCCTGCCCGGAGATCTTCGTGTTCCACAGGCCCTGTCCGGCGAACTTCGCCAGCCCCTTCACCCGCTCCACGCCCCAGGAGAGATGGGCGTCGAAGGCGAGGAGATTGGTGGCGTTGACGGAGATGCCGTCGCCGCCCAGCTGGATGACGACGACGTCCGCGCCGTAGTCGGCGAGGTACAGCAGGCCGTCGCCGGAGCACTTCATCAGCGGGGCGCCCTCGCCGGTGATCCAGTCCCGGGCGATCTGACGCACGGCCGGCGGGTTGGGCTCGTACTGGATGAAGCCCTCGTAGGCGACCATCGAGCCCACGCGTGCGAGGAGGTCGTGCCCGCTCTGCATGGCGACCTTCAGCATGTGGTTGCCGTGGTTCTCCATACGGGCGGTGACGGGTGCGGGGGCGAAGCCCGCGAGCGGCTGGTTCATGACGGGCTCCCTCAGACCTCGTACGGCTGGACGACGATGAAGTTGCCGGGAGCGCCCCGGAACTGGAGGTTGACGCTCTCCCCGGTGTCGCCCGGGTAGGCGTTGCGACGCATCCGCACCTGGCTGGAGACGATCACCTGGGAGGCGGCCGACCAGGCGACGACGGCGTTGCAGTCGGCGAACGTGGTCGGGGTGACCGGCAGGACGACGGGCGTGCCGTGCGTCTTCACGACGATCGTGCCGGTGCCCTGGAACTGCATGGTGAACAGGGCGCCGCCGGGAATGCCGTGGCCCTCGATGCGGCGCACCTCGTGCTGCAGGCTCTCGTCGAAGGCGAGGACGTTCTCCGCGGAGACGCAGATCGCGTCGCCCTGGAGCTCGATGGGGTGCAGGTGGGTGGAGTTCTCGGCGAGGAACACCTGGCCCTGGCCGGTGCAGCGCATCAACTGCATCTCCTGGCCGGTGGCGTTGCCGACGATCCGCCCGGCGAAGCCGGCACCCTTGTAGCTGAAGTCCACCTTGCCCTGGTAAAGCACCATGCTGCCCTGCCGGGCGAGCACGGGCTGGCCGCCGATGCCGAGGTCGACGCGGACCAGCTTCTTGTTCTGCTGCGTCCAGCGCTGGCCGGTCGGCGTCTCCTTGAACTGCTGGAGCGCGGCTGCGACACCGGGACCCTGCGGAGCGCCCTGGGGGACGCCGCCGTACGCCTGCTGGCCCGGGATCTGGCCGTAGGAGGGCTGCTGGCCGTATCCGGGGGGCGTCGGCGGCTGCCCGTAACCGGGAGCGGGCGGCTGCTGGCCGTAACCGGGCGGCGGGGTCGGGGAGTGCGGGGCCTGGGGCTGCGCGTAGCCGGGCGGCAGGGGCATGGTCGCCTGGCCGGGGTGCGGGCCGTGCGGGACGTTGGGTCCCGGGTAGGGGGCGGGCGGGGGCGGCGGCGGGGGTGTGTGCGGGTTGCTGCCGTGCGGCGTCAGGGGCGCGACGATGGTGGGCTGGGCGTGCACGGACGGCTGGGGCGCCGGGGCGGGAGCCGGGGGCGGCGTGGCTCCCGGCGGCGGCGCGAAGCCCTGCGCGGCGGGGGCCGGAGCGGGTGCCGGGGCCGCGGCGGGGCCCGCGGGCGCACCGAACGCGGGCGGGGCGAAGCCGGGAGCGGCACCGGTCTGGGGCGGCTGCGGCTGCTGCGGGGGCGCCGCGGGCGCCTCCTCTTCGAGCACCTCGCCGCCGAAGTTCTTCAGCAGCGCCTCCAGACCGCCGTCGAAGCCCTGCCCGACGGCGGCGAACCGCCACACGTCCTTCAGGTACAGGTCGCCCAGCATGACGGCGCGTTCGGTGGAGAACTCCGCGCCGCTGAAGGAGTACCGGGCCACTTCCTCGCCGCCGGCGACGATCCGCAGATAGCCGGGGTCGATCTGCGCCATCTGCCCGGCGCCGTCGATGGTCGCCGTGAAGGACAGCTTCTGGATGTGCGGGGGGATCTTGTCGAGCGTGACACGGAAGGACTCCGTGTCGCCCGCCTGGGAGCCCAGCAGCTGGATGGCCTCCTCCGGGGACTTCGGCTGGTTGAAGAAGACGAAGTACCGGTCGTCGGAGAGCCGTTCGGCGGCGTCCAGTCCGAAGCAGCTGATGTCGAAGCTCAGCCCGGGGGCGGAGATCTGCACGCCGACGTACAGATCCGTGCCCGCGGTGAGGTCACTGATCCTGGCCTTGTGGCCGCGTTGGAATTCCCTGGGCATGCGTTACGACCGTCCCCCATCCCGAAAGCGAGTGCGTCGCGCCAGGCTAACGGCAAACCCGGACATCGGCCGAGGCCGGTACAGAGCCGCTACACAACGGCGGCCGGGCTGCTGCACAGACGGTCCGCGCGATCACTCTCCGCGCGCCCCCGGCACGTGCGGCAGCCGGTCGGCCGCGACCACGCCCTCGAGATAACCGCGGGCCCGCTCGGTGCGCGGATAGGCGTCCAGCAGCCGCCAGAAGTCCGGGCCGTGACCCGGCACCAGCAGATGGGCCAGCTCGTGCAGCAGGACGTAGTCGACGACGTACTCCGGCATGCCCTGCAGCCGGTGCGAGAGGCGGATGCTGCCCTCGGCGGGGGTGCAGGAGCCCCAGCGGGTGTTCTGGTTGGTGACCCAGCGCACGGAGGCGGGGCGGGCGCGCCCGCCGAAGTACTGCGCCGACAGGCGCTCGGCACGCTCGGCCAGCTCGGCGTCGCCCAGCTTCCGCTTGCTCTCCTGGGCGGCCAGCTTGTCGAGCATGACCGTGACCCAGCGCCGCTCCTCCGCCTCGGACATGCGGGCGGGGATGAGCACGATGGTGCGGTCACCCTCGCGGTAGGCCGAGACCGTCCGGCGTCGGCGACTGCTTCTGCGCACCTCGATCGCGCTCGTCCCCGAGCCGGCGGGCGGCGGGCTCGTCGGCTTGCGCTGTGGCGCTCCGGCGCGGTGCAGGGGGTCGGCGGACACGCCCCGACGTTACCCGCTGCACACGGTGGAAGTCCCGGCTCGCGAACGGTTGTGTTCCGATGCCCCACCGAGCGCCGGATTTGTACGACCGGCGTGTACGACGATGTGCCGGATTGATCCGTACGACCAGTACGACGAATCCCGTCACCTGTGGACAACTTTCGGCGCCGTGCGGCCGGGCCGGGCATGCTGGCATGCGTCGGCGGGGCGAGGACGCCCCCACGCCCCCGCCCCGCCGGCACAGGGGGATTTGGATTCACTTCGTGATCTTGACCTTGTCTGTGACCTTGCCGACCTTCTCGGGCTACGGGGGCCTGTCATGCATCCAGTGGTGAAACCCGCGCTGCGGCGCGGCTGGCGCGATCTGAACACCGTGCAGTTCGGGATGACACCGACGCACGCCCTGACGCTGGGCCCGGTGGACACGGCGACGGGCAGCTTCCTCGAACTGCTCGACGGCACCCGCGGGCTGCCTCTGCTGCGGGAGCAGGCACCCCGCATGGACCTGCCCGACGGCCATGTCGACCGGCTGGTGGAGCGGCTCGCGCGGGCCGGCCTGCTCGACGACGCGCGCGGCGGCGGCCGGGCCGCCGCGGCGCTGCGCGCCAAGAAGGACGTCCTCGACCGGCTGCGGCCGGACCTGGAGTCACTGTCGCTGACGACGTCGGAACCGGGCGAGGCGATCTCCCTGCTCGCCGCCCGCCGCAGTGCGCGCGTGCAGGTGCGCGGAGCCGGACGCGTGGGGTCGGCCGTGGCCGCGCTGCTGTCCGCCGCAGGCGTCGGCGAGGTCGACGTCCGCGACACCGGCCGAGTCGAGCCGTGGGACGTCGCGCCCTGCGGCGTGCCCGTGGAGGCGGTCGGCGAGCGCAGGGACGAAGCCGCACGCCGCACCGCGCGCCGGGCCGCCCCGGACCGACCACCGCGCCGCACCCCGCACTCCCGTCTCGAGGACGACGAGCCCGTGCTGTCGTTGGTGATCATCGCCCCGCGGGACGACGTCGCCGTGCACGCCCCCGCCCCGTCCGCCGCGGACGCGCTCGTCGCCTCCGGCACCCCTCACCTGTACGCGGGCGTGGTGGAGGCGACCGGTGTGGTCGGCCCCCTCGTCCTGCCCGGCGAGAGTGCCTGCGCGGGCTGTCTGGACCGGGACCGTACCGACCGGGACGCGGCCTGGCCCCGCATGATCGCCCAGTGGCGCTCCGGACGGCAGCGGCCCGTGCGACCCTGTGACCTCACCCTCGCCACCACGGTCGCCGGGCTGGCCGCCGCGCACGCGCTCGCCTTCCTCGACCGCCGCTCCATCGCCGCGGTGGACACTCGCTGGGAGGTGTCCCTGCCGGGGCTGCAGTGGCACGCGCGACCGGTGTGGCCTCATCCGGACTGCCCCTGCGCCGCGGCCCTGCGCAGCCCGGCGAAAGCCGAAGGGGAAGGGGTCTTAGAGGACGGGGAAGCGCACGAGACAATGGCTGTACAACGGTCGTCGATTCGGGTACGCCGTCAGGCACGCGCGGCGCGGCCGGCTGGGACTTGGAGGGCGCATGTCTGATCTTCCTCGGAAGGCGGTCACCCGGACCGCCAAACTCGCCGCGCTTCCGCTCGGCTTCGCGGGCCGGGCGACCTGGGGGCTGGGCAAGCGGATCGTGGGCGAGTCCGCGGAGATCGTCGGCCGCGAGCTGCAGCAGCGCACGGCGGAGCAGCTGTTCAAGGTGCTCGGCGAGCTGAAGGGCGGCGCGATGAAGTTCGGGCAGGCGCTGTCCGTCTTCGAGTCGGCGCTGCCCGAGGAGGTCGCGGGGCCCTACCGTGCCGCCCTGACCAAGCTGCAGGACGCGGCGCCGCCCATGCCGACCCGCACGGTGCACGCCGTGCTGCGCGAGCGGCTCGGCGAGGACTGGCACGAGCTGTTCGATGAGTTCGAGGACAAGCCGGCCGCCGCGGCCTCGATCGGCCAGGTGCACCGGGGCGTGTGGCACGACGGCCGCGAGGTCGCGATCAAGGTGCAGTACCCGGGGGCCGGCGAGGCGCTGCTCTCCGATCTGAACCAACTGAGCCGCTTCGCCCGCCTGTTGGGTCCGCTCGTGCCCGGGATGGACATCAAGCCGCTGATCACGGAGTTGAGGGACCGCGTCTCGGAGGAGCTGGACTACGGCCTGGAGGCCCAGGCGCAGCAGGCGCACGCGGAGGAGTTCGCGGGCGATCCCGACGTGGTCGTGCCGGCGGTGGTCCACCAGTGCGAGCAGGTCCTCGTCACCGAGTGGATGGACGGCATCCCGCTGTCGGAAGTGATCGCCGACGGCACGCAGGAGCAGCGGGACCGCGCCGGGCAGCTGCTGGCCCGGTTCCTGTTCTCCGGCCCCGCGCGCACCGGCCTGCTGCACGCCGACCCGCATCCGGGCAACTTCCGTCTGCTGCCCGGCGGTCCGGGCGGTGAGGACGACTGGCGTCTGGGCGTACTGGACTTCGGCACCGTCGACCGGCTGCCGGGCGGACTGCCCACACCGATCGGCGACTCCCTGCGGATGACGCTCGACGGCGAGGCCGAGGCGGTCTACGAGCTGCTGTGCGCCGAGGGCTTCGTCAAGGAGTCGATGGACCTCGACCCGGAAGCGGTCCTGGACTATCTGCTGCCGATCATCGAGCCGGCCCGGGTGGAGGAGTTCACCTTCAGCCGGGGGTGGATGCGCAGTCAGGCCGCCCGGGTCGCCGACCCGCGCTCCCCCGCCTACCAGCTCGGCAAGCGGCTCAACCTCCCGCCGGCGTATCTCCTGATACACCGGGTGACGCTGAGCACCATCGGCGTGCTGTGCCAGCTCGGCGCGACGGTCCGGATGCGCGAGGAGCTGGAGGAGTGGCTGCCGGGGTTCGTCCCTGAGGACATCGCGGACGAGGAGAAGCCGGCGGCGCAGGCGTAGAGGCGGGCGAAGGGGCGGGCCGGCCCCTCGGTTCGCCGCCGGGCCGGGTCCGTCACCACCAGGACGAGTCCAGGCGGCCCTCGATGGCACGGAGATTCTCCCGGGAGCAGGCGTCGCAGAAGTAGCGGCGGACTCCGTTCTCCACGGAGAAGGTCCACGTGGTGGGCTGCGGTTCGGTGGCCGTGGTTCCGCAGCGGGCACACACCGGAGGCCGGGGCTCCGGGGAGCCGCCACCGTTGCCCCTGTTGCCGTTGCCGGGAAGGCTCGTCATCCGGCGACGATAACGCCCGGGCCGGTTGATCGCCGGGCACAACGCCCGTGGGGGCCGGTCCGTGCTGGACGGACCGGCCCCCACGAGGCGCCACGCCTCCCGGTACGGGAGGCCGCTGCGGTGCGCCACTCGCCGTGCCAGGGACACCGGCTGTGGCGGGCCACCCGCCGTGGCAGTGGGACCGCCGACCGTGGCAGTGCGCCACCCGCCGGGGCAGGGACCATCGGCCGTGGCGGTGCTCCACCCGCCGTGGCGATGCGCCACCCGCCGCGGCACGGGCCACCCGCCGTGGCGGTGCGCCTCCCGCCGTGGCGATGCGCCACCCGCCGCGGCACGGGCCACCCGCCGTGGCGGTGCGCCTCCCGCCGGGGCGCGGGCCACCCGCCGCGGCGGGGACCACCGGCCGTGGCAGAGACCATCGGCCGTGGCAGAGACCATCGGCCGTGGCGGTGCTCCACCCGCCGTGGCGATGCGCCCCCCGCCGTGACAGGGACCACCGGCCGTGACGCGGGCCGCCCGCCGTGGCAGGGTCCGCCGCCGTGGCAAGGGGCCACCCGCCGTCGGCGGTGGCCCCTCGGTGCCGGCGGATCAGTGCGTGACCGCGTCAGGGCTTGGCCGCCGTCAGTGCATGACCGCCATGGCGAGCGCGCGGCGGGCGCGCAGCGAGGCGCGCTCGGCCCTGCGCTGCATGCGCTGGGCGGCCGCCAGACGCACGGCCTGACGGTCCCGCTCGGCCTCCTGCAGTCGCTCGTGCATATGCGCACGGGCCATGGCTTCTGGGATGAGTTGCATCTCTCGGGTCCTGTTCTGGCGCGAGTCGGTCGCGCCGGTGGTGGTGACGTCTTCGATCGCGGAGCCGCTGGGCTCGCTGGTGGACGGCTTCATCGGGGCCTGCTTCTGGGGGTCGTGCGTGAGGGGGCGGTCGATCGTTCCTGCGATGGTGTTCATGCCATGACCGGGTTCTTGCGCGGGCGACCACGCGGCCGCTTCCGGGCGACGACGACACCCTGCACGAACAGCTCGCCACCCCAGACACCCCACGGCTCACGCCGCTCCTTGGCACCGGCGAGGCATGCCTCCATCAGCGGGCAGGTGCGGCAGAGGGACTTGGCGTACTCCACGTCCGCGGGCGACTCGGCGAAGAAGACCTCCGGGTCGTAGGAACGGCACGGGACGGGTACGCCCAGGTTCTCGATGGCGTCGTCAAGCGCGGTGAGCGCGGTGAGCGGGGTCAACGGGTCCTCCGTGGAGCCGGGCTTGGGGATCGTGTCGGAAGGCGGTACGGACGGGGCGTGCGCTTCGAGATGCACGGATCGTCTTCCTCGTCTGGTCGTTCCGGCCTGTTGGCCGGTTGGCGGCTGGTACCGGGTTCTTTTCTTGTCCCGGGCCCCTTCGCTCTGCCGTCCCCGTTCGGGAAAAACAGAAGGGCCGCGGATCCCGGATGGGGTTCCGCGGCCCTGAAGGCGCCGGCCTGATCGAATCAGGCTGGATCACTCCAGGGTTCTGGCCCACGGAAGGCCCACATCAGGTGGTGGTGCGTCGTCTGCTTCTGGACACCGGCACCGGTCGCCGTAAAGGCATAGGCCTGCGCCTGTGCCGCTACTGCTGCTTCCAGTGCCTTGGTCGGTCGCTCATTGCGCTCGCGGACAGGAAGACCCGCGGGGGCAATGGAGGACGCCGGACGCACGGCACGGATGCCGGACAGACCGGTGCCCTGGTTCGAGGCGCCGAGCATGCACAGGGAGACGGTCGAGCGATCGGTCATTTTGGCCGTGGTGCTGGTGTAGTTGGCGTTGATGTTGGTCACTGGACTCGCCTCCTCTCGGCGTCTCAAGGACTGGGATGAACCAGCCCAACGGATATGCAAGTACAACACGGCATCAGGGCCTTTGAGAAGGCCGCTGTTCCCGTGCCTAAGAACCTATGGGGATCGCTGGGGCATGCGCAAACTATTTTTTCGACGAGTTCGCATCAGTCGTCGATCTTGTCCCCCGCACCGCCGTCGCCCGGGTCTCGGCCTGCGCAAATGGCCAGGACGTCGGCGCCGTAGCGGTCCAGCTTGCGGGCGCCCACGCCGGGGATGCGCGACAGCTCCCGCTCGTCGTCGGGCACGGCTTCCGCGATCGCGATCAGCGTGCGGTCGGTGAAGACGCAGAACGCCGGCTGCCCGCTGAGCCGGGCCTGTTCCGCGCGCCAGTCCCGCAGCCGCTCGTACAGGCCCTCGTCCATGTCGGAGGGACAGTCCTCGCAGCGCATCAGCTTCATCTCACCGGCGTCGGTGAGGGTGCGCCCGCAGACCCGGCAGCGCGCCGGGGTGCGCGCTCTGCGCCGCGGGGCGGGCTCGGCCGCCGCACGGCCGCCGCTGCCGAAGCCCCGCTCCACGCCGCCCGCGCCGCCCGCGCCGCCTCGCCCGGCAGCACCGGAGGAGCCGGGGCGCAGCCCGTCCAGGAACCGGCTGGGGCGGCGGTTGGGACGGCCGCCGGGCGAGCGGGAGAGTGCCCAGGAGACATACAGGCGCTCGCGGGCGCGGGTGACGCCGACGTAGAGCAGCCGGCGCTCCTCCTCGATCTGTTCGTCGGTGCGCGCGTAGGTGATCGGCATCATGCCCTCGGCGACACCGACCAGGAAGACGGCGTCCCACTCCAGACCCTTGGCGGAGTGCAGGGAGGCGAGCGTGACGCCCTGCACGGTCGGGGCGTGCTGGGCGCCCGCCCGCTCGTCCAGCTCGGCGACCAGGTCGGCGAGGGTGGCGCCGGGTTTGGCGGCGGCGAAGTCCTGGGCGAGGTGGACCAGGGCGGCCAGTGACTCCCAGCGTTCGCGGACGGCCCCGGAGCCGGCCGGGGGCTCGGAGGTCCAGCCCTCGCCGGAGAGCACGGCCCGAACCTGGGAGGGCAGGTCCACGGCCTCGTCCAGGGCGGAGTCGTTCCCGCCGAAACGGGCCGCGCCCCGCAGGGCCATGCCCGCCTTGCGCACCTCGGGGCGGTCGAAGAACCGCTCGGCGCCGCGCAGCTGGTAGGGCACGCCCGCGTCGGCGAGGGCCTGCTCGTAGGTCTCGGACATGGCGTTGGTGCGGAACAGCACGGCGATCTCGCTCGCCGGGACGCCCGCGTCGAGCAGCTCGCGGATGCGGCGCGCGCAGCCCTCGGCCTCGGCGGGCTCGTCGGTGTACTCGGCGAAGACGGGCTCCGGGCCCGGCGCCCGCTGGGAGACCAGCTCGAGGCGGTGGTCGGCGGCGCGTCCGCTGGCCTGGGCGAGCAGGCCGTTGGCGAGGCGGACGACCTGCGGGGTGGAGCGGTAGTCGCGCACCAGCTTGACCACGGTGGCGCCGGGATGGCGCAGCCGGAAGTCGAGCAGGTGGTCGGGGGTGGCGCCGGTGAAGGAGTAGATGGTCTGGCTGGCGTCTCCGACGACGCACAGGGAGTCCCGGTCGCCGAGCCACAACTCCAGCAGGCGCTGCTGGAGGGGGCTGACGTCCTGGTACTCGTCCACGACGAAGTGCTGGTACTGGCTGCGCACCTGCTCGGCGATGTCGTGCCGGTCCTGCAGCACGGCGACGGTCAGCAGCAGGACGTCCTCGAAGTCGATCACGGCGCGCTGCCGTTTCAGGTCCTCGTAGGCGGCGTACAGCTGGGCGATCTCGGCCGGGGCGCGGGGGGTCTCACGGCCGGCCTTGGTGGCGGCGGGCGCGTAGTCGGCGGGGACGGTCTGGGTGACCTTGGCCCACTCGATCTCGGCGGTGACGTCGCGCAGCTCACCGCGGTCGAGGCGGAGGCGGCAGGCGGCGGCCGCGTCGGCGACGAGCTGGATCTTGCGGTCGACGAGCCGGGGCATGGAGCCACCGATCGCTTTCGGCCAGAAGTACTGCAGCTGCCGTAGGGCGGCGGAGTGGAACGTGCGGGCCTGCACGCCCTGCGCTCCGAGCTGGCGGAGCCGGCCGCGCATCTCTCCCGCGGCCCGGTTGGTGAAGGTGACGGCGAGCACGCTGGAAGGCTGCAGGATGCCGGCGCGCACCCCGTAGGCGATGCGGTGGGTGATCGCCCGCGTCTTGCCCGTTCCGGCTCCGGCCAGCACGCACACCGGCCCGTGCAGGGAGGTCGCGACCTCGCGCTGCTCGGGGTCGAGCCCTTCGAGCACCGCGTCGGCCGAGTCCGGTACCTGCGGGACGAGGGAGGAATGCGTTGCTGCTGTCACATGGCCATGCTGCCAGGTCGGCCGCGACGGCTGCGGCCGTTGTCCACAGGCAGGGGCCCGCAGTCGTACTAATGCGACAGGCGTCACTCCCCGGCGACGGGTGTCGGCGGGGGCGGTGCGACCGGTGTCACCCGCGGGTCGGTACCGGCCGCGGGAATGGTGGCCCTTTCAAGTACGTTCTCCCCTCAGCGAGCACCTGATCCCGAGCCGCCGAAGGAGCACGACGACATGCTGGGCACTGTGACGATGTACAGCACCACCTGGTGCGGCTACTGCCGCCGGCTGAAGAGCCAGCTGGACCGCGAGGGCATCGCGTACACCGAGATCAACATCGAGCAGGACCCGGAGTCCGCGGCCTTCGTGGAGAAGGCCAATGGCGGAAACCAGACGGTGCCGACCGTGCTCTTCCCGGACGGTTCGACGCTGACGAACCCGTCGCTCGCTCAGGTGAAGCAGAAGATCGGCGCGTAAGCGTTCCGTCGCGCGTTCACGACGAAGGGGTGGCCGTCCCCGTGCGGGACGGCCACCCCTTCGTCATGCCGGTCGTGTCGTGCCGGTCGTGCCTCACACGCCCCGCGTCGGGAGCGGCTTGCCGTACCACAGCTCGATCAGGCGGGCGGCGATGGAGATGCCGTACGGGGGCATGACCTCGCCCGCCTCGAAGGCGGCCGTCAGCTCGTCGCGGGAGAACCAGCGGGCCTCGTGGATCTCGTCGCCGTCGACGTCGATGGCGGTCGAGGTGGCGCGGGCCATGAAGCCGAGCATCAGGCTGGACGGGAACGGCCAGGGCTGGCTGGCGACGTACTCCACGGGCCCGACGCTGACGCCGACCTCCTCGTGGACCTCGCGGCGCACGGCCTGCTCTATGGATTCGCCGGGCTCGACGAAGCCGGCCAGCGTGGAGAAACGGCCCTCGGGCCAGTGCACCTGCCGGCCGAGCAGGATGCGGTCCTCCTCGTCGGTGACCGCCATGATCACGGCCGGGTCGGTGCGCGGGTAGTGCTCCGCGCCGCAGGCCTGGCAGCGGCGGATGTGCCCGGCGGCGGCGATGACGGTGCGCTCACCGCAGCGCGAGCAGAAGCGGTGGGTGCGCTGCCAGTTCTCCAGGCCGACGGCGTGCACCATCAGCCCCGCGTCGCGCGGGGAGAGCAGCAGCCCGGCCTCGCGCAGGCCGGCCGGGCGCGCGGACTGGTCGATCCGTCCGGGCAGCGCGTCCTTCTGCAGGGCGAAGTAGCTGACGCCGTCCTCGTCGATGCCGAGGAAGTAGCGGTGCGCCTCGGTGAGGGGGGCCTCGAACGACGGCGTCATGACGAGCTCGGTGCGGCCGTCGGGCGTCTCGTCGATGAGGACCTGGCCGCCGGAGACCACGAAACAGCGCGTCGAGGGGTGGCTCCACGCCGCCGCGAGCCAGGCCTCGTCGAGCCGGTGGTGGGCGGCCCGGTCGATGCCACTGGGCGCGGTGAGCGAGATGGGTCGGTCGGCGGTGCGGTCGGTCCAGGTGGTCACGGGTGCTTCCAACTCCCCCGGTGGAACGGTTTGGGTCGGCGGGCGGTTCAGCGGTTCGTACGGCATGCGGCGACCGGGTCCGGACGGGCTCCGCGGGCGGTGCTTACAGTGTGCCCCCGGTGCGAGGGCGCCCGGTCGGGTGCACCGGCGTCAGGGCGCATCGCGCAGGCCGGCCGCCAGCTCGCTCCAGAGGTACGCGCTGGTCTCGACGCCTTTGAGGAGCAGGTCCAGCTCGACCTTCTCGTTCGGGGCGTGCCAGCCGTCGGACGGGACGGAGATACCGAGGAACAGCACCGGGGCGCCGAGGACCTCCTGCAGGTCGGCGGCCGGTCCGGAGCCGCCCTCGCGCGTGAAGCGGACGGGCTGTTCGAAGGCGCGGCTCATGGCGCGCACGACGGACTGCAGCGCCGGGTGGTCCAGCGGGGTCAGGCACGGGCGCGTGGCGCCGCCGAAGGTGATCTCGTGGCGGATCCCGGCGGGCACCTGATCGGCGGCCCAGGCACGGACCACCTTCTCGATGTGGGCGGGGTCCTGCCCCGCGACCATCCGGAAGGTGAGCTTGACCATGGCCGAGGACGGGATGATCGTCTTGCTGCCGGGGCCCTGGTAGCCGCCGCCGATGCCGTTGACCTCGGCGGTGGGGCGGGCCCAGATGCGCTCCAGGGTGGAGTAGCCGGCCTCGCCGTGGGCGGCGTACGACTTGGCCGTGCCCAGCCAGCGCTGCTCGTCGAAGGGCAGCTCGGCGAACAGCTCGCGCTCGCGGTCGGTCAGCTCGACGACGCCGTCGTAGAAGCCGGGGACGGCCACGCGTGCGTGCTCGTCGTGCAGCGCGGCGACCAGGCGGGCAGCGGCGGTGGCCGGGTTGGGCACGGCACCGCCGAAGGAACCGGAGTGGATGTCCTGGTCCGGGCCGTACAGGTGGATCTCGCACTCGGCGAGGCCGCGCATGCCGGTGCACACGGTCGGGGTGTCCTCGGCCCACATGCCGGTGTCGGAGACGATCACGGCGTCGGCGGTGAGCCGGCCGACGCGCTCCTCGACCAGGGCGCGGAAGTGCGGGGAGCCGGACTCCTCCTCGCCCTCGATCAGCAGCTTGAGGTGGACGGCCGGGGCGGTGCGGCCGGTCGCGGCCAGGTGGGCGCGCACCCCGAGCGTGTGGAAGAAGACTTGGCCCTTGTCGTCGGCGGCGCCCCGCGCGTACAGACGGCCGTCGCGCACGACCGGCTCGAACGGCTCGGTGTCCCAGCCGTCCTCGCGGGCGGCGGGCTGGACGTCGTGATGGCCGTAGACGAGGACGGTGGGGGCGTCGGGGTCGTCGCAGGGCCACTCGGCGAAGACGGCGGGCGCGCCCTGGGTAGGCCAGACCTCGGCGGTCGGGAAGCCGGTGTCCTTCAGCTTGGCGGCGAGCCAGTCGGCGCTGCGGCGTACATCGGGAGCGTGGTCGGGCTGGGCCGACACGGACGGGATGCGCAGCCATACGGCGAGGTCGTCGAGGAAGGCGGCACGGTGCTGCTCGATGTACTGGCGGACGGCGCTGTCCGGGGTCTGGCTCATGGTCACGAGCCTATCGGCACCGAGTGACATCCTGGTTGGGCGGTTCGTCACACCTTCACGTACGCGTACCGGCCTCGGTGGCCGGTTCCGCCGTCAGCAGCCGCTCCAGCGCGGCCCGGTCCGGCAGATCGTCCGGTCGCACGATCTGCCCGGTGCGCACGTACAGGAACGCCGCCGTGACCGATTCCACATCGATGCCCTGCTGCTCGGCCCAGGCCAGCCGGTAGACGGCGAGCTGGAGGGGGTCCGCGTCGCGGTGGCGGTTGGTCTTCCAGTCGACGATCTCGTACGTCGCGTCGTCCCCGTCGCCGTTGCGGTAGACGGCGTCGATCCGGCCGCGGATCACGCGTCCGGCCAGGGACAGCTGGAAGGGCGCCTCCACGCGGTAGGGGGTGCGGTGGGCGTACTCGGTGCGTTCGAAGGCGTCCTTGAGCGCCTGAAGGTCGCGCTCGTCGGCGATCTCGGCATCGCCGCCGGGCAGCTCGTCCGGCTCCAGCAGGGGCAGCGTCAGCGCCTCGAAGCGGGCCTCCACCCACGCGTGGAAACGGGTGCCCCGCCGGGCGGCCGGCTGCGGCGGACGGGGCATGGGCCGCGCCAGGTCCTGCGCGAAGCCGTCCGGGTCGGCGGCCAGGCGCAGCAGCTGCGAGGCGGTCAGCGACGCGGGCAGGGGTACGTCGGTGACGGCCTCACGGGCGCGCAGGAGCTCCCCGGTGAGGGCGTCGAGGTCGCGGTCCCAGGACGCGATCACGCGGGCCTCCTCGGGTGTGAGGCGGCCCTCGGAGGCACGGGGATCCGCGGGGCCGAGGGTGTCCGGCTCACCGGCCCGGGGGCGGGGAGCCGGGGGCTCGGGCGCGCGGGCCGGGGACAGGTCGGCGGGCGGCTCGGGCGCGGGGGCCGGAGACCGGTCGGCGGCCGGGTCAGGCGCGGTGGCCTGGTGGGGCACCGTCGGGCGCTCGGCGGGCCATGCGTCCCAGTCCGCGTCATCCGTGAACGGGTCGTCCGCGAACGGGTCGGCTTCGGCGAACGGATCGGCTTCGGCGAACGGATCGGCTTCGGCGAACGGCGGCGCGGCGTCGGCCGGGTCCACAGGGGGCGGCTCGTCGTACGGCTCGACGTCCTCGGGGGGCGGCGGCCAGTCGGGGTCGTCGTACGTGTCCGGGTCGTGCGTCGCCGTCGCGTCGCCCGCGGCGAGGGCGTCGAGGTGGGCGAGGACCGTCGCGGCGGCGGCCCGGCGCCGGGCGAGGGCGGCCTCGTCCAAGGGCAGCGGCCACGCCTGCTCGATCCCGGCCCGCTGCAGGGCGGGGTTCTCCTCGTCCTCCTCCGGCTCGTCGGCCCACGCCTCGATCTCGCCGTACCCGGCGACGCAGTGCTCGTACAGGGCGAGCAGGAAGTCGGACGGGCCGCGCCGCTTCTTCTGGGTGGGGCCCCACCAGTGGCCGGAGCCCAGCAGCAGGGAGCGGGGCCGGGTGAAGGTGACGTAGCCGAGGCGGAGTTCCTCGGTGTGCTGGTGGTCCTTCATGGCCTCGTGGAAGGCCTTCATGCCGCGCGCGTCCCACGCCTGCACGTCGGGCAGGGTGTCGGCGTCGCCGCGCAGGGCGTGCGGCAGCACCTTGGCCTGCGCGGTCCACTTCTCGCGCCCCTGCCCGCTGGGAAAGGTGCCGGTGACCAGGCCGGGCACGGCGACGACGTCCCACTCCAGGCCCTTGGACTTGTGCGCGGTGAGAACCTTGACGGTGTTCTCCCCGCCGGGCAGGGCGTTGTCGAGCCCCTTTTCGTACTGGGCGGCGGTGCGCAGGAAGCCGAGGAACGCCAGCAGGGTGGCCTCGCTGTCGTTGGCGGCGAAGGAGGCGGCGACGTCGAGGAAGTTGGACAGCGTCTCGCGGCGGCGGGCGGCCAGCGCGTGCGGGGACGCCGACAGCTCGACCTCCAGGCCGGTGACGGCGAGGATCCGGTGCAGGACGTCCATCAGCGGATCGGACAGGGAGCGGCGCAGGTCGCGCAGTTCGGCGGCGAGGCGGGCGAAGCGCACGCGTGCGTCCGGCGAGAACGGCAGCCCGTCGTCGTCCTCCGCCAGGGGAGCTTCGAGGAACGTGTCGAGGGCGTCCGCGAGCGATATCACCTCCGAGGGGTCGACCCCCTCGACCGCTTCGGCGAGGCGCCGGTCCGGGTCGTCGTCGCCCACGCGCGTTGCGGACACCAGCAGCCGGGCGCGCCGGCCGAGCAGCGCCAGGTCGCGGGGGCCGATGCGCCAGCGCGGGCCGGTGAGCAGGCGCACCAGGGCGGCGTTGGCGCCGGGGTCCTGGAGGACCTCGCACACGGCGACCAGGTCGGCGACCTCCGGCAGGTGCAGCAGGCCGGACAGGCCGACGACCTCGACGGGGACGTCACGGGCGACGAGCGCGCCCTGGATCTCGGCGAAGTCGTTCGCCGTACGGCACAGGACGGCGATCTCGCCGGGCGGGGTGCCGGTGTGGACGAGGTGGGCGATCGAGTCGGCGATCCAGTCGATCTCCTCGGCGTGCGTGGGCAACAGGGCGCAGCGGACCATGCCGTCGCGTTCGGCGCCCGGGGCGGGGCGCAGGGCCTCCACGCCCGCGTGCATCGCGCGCAGCGGCTCGGCGAGGTGATTGGCGAGGTCGAGAAGGCGGCCGCCGCTGCGGCGGTTCTCGCTGAGCGCCTGCCGGGTGGCGGGGCGGCCGTCGGCGCGGCGGAAGTGGTCGGGGAAGTCGTCGAGGTTGGCGACGGAGGCGCCGCGCCAGCCGTAGATGGCCTGGCAGGGGTCGCCGACGGCGGTGACCGGATGCCCACTGCCGCCGCCGAAGAGCCCGGCGAGCATCACACGCTGGGCGACGGAGGTGTCCTGGTACTCGTCGAGGAGCACCACGCGGAACTCCTCGCGCAGCAGGCGGCCCACCTCGGGCACCTCCCCGAGCTGTGCGGCCAGCGCGATCTGGTCGCCGAAGTCGAGCAGGTCGCGTTCGCGTTTGGCGCTGCGGTAGCGCCGGACGAGGTCGGTCAGCTCGCGGCGGGCTGCGGCGGTCTCGGGGACCTTTCGCAGGTCGGCGTTGGAGAGCTTGGCGCTCTGCAGGGTGAGCAGCAGTTCGGCGTCGTGGGCACGCAGTGCTTCGGGGCGTACGAGGTGTTCGGCGAGCTCGGCGTCGAGCGCGAGCAGGTCGCTGATCAGGTCGGGGAAGGAGCGGGTGAGCGCAGGGTAGGGACCGGGCGCCTCGCGCAGGACGCGTGCGGCGAGCTGATAGCGGCTGGCGTCGGCGAGCAGGCGGGAGGTGGGCTCCAGGCCGAGGCGCAGGCCGTGGTCGGTCAGCAGGCGGCCGGCGAAGGCGTGGTAGGTGGAGATCACCGGCTCGCCGGGCGGGTTGTCCGGGTCGATGACATCGGGGTCGGTGACGCCGGCCTTGATCAGCGCCTTGCGGACACGTTCGGCGAGTTCGCCGGCTGCCTTGTTGGTGAACGTCAGGCCCAGGACCTGCTCGGGGGCGACCTGGCCGGTGCCGACCAGCCACACCACGCGCGCCGCCATCACCGTGGTCTTGCCGGACCCGGCGCCGGCCACGATCACCTGCGGGGCGGGCGGCGCCGTGATGCAGGCCGTCTGCTCCGGGGTGAACGGGATGCCGAGGAGCTCCTTGAGCTGCTCGGGGTCGGTGATATGTGCGGACACATCGAGAGAGGCTAGCGGCGGGCACTGACAGCGGGTGCCCCACTCACCTTCCGTGCCGGAAGAAACGCAGGTCAGCCCAGGAGGTGCGGTACGTCACGCCGCTCACTCCACGCCCTGGCGGCCGTCGGGGCTCACTCCACGACCTGGCGGCCCTCCGGCCGGGCGCTGCACGAGGCACGGAACGCGCAGTGCGTGCAGTGCTGGCCGGCGCTCGGTGCGAACCGCTCGTCGAGCACCTTGCCGGCCGCCGTCGCCAGCAGCTCACCGACCCACTCACCCTCCGGCGGCTCCTGTGCCTGCACCTTCGGCAGCGCCTCACCGCCGTCCCGTTTCGCGGCCCCCTGCCGCAACTGGACCAGCTCCGCACCGCCCGGCTCGGGCCGCACCCCGTCGAAGACCTCGTCGACGGCGCCCTCGCGGACCGCGAGCTGGTAGACGGCGAGCTGCGGGTGGCGGGCCACTTCGGCCGAGCTGGGGGCCTGCTTGCCGGTCTTGAAGTCGACGACGTAGGCGCGGCCGTCGCCGTCGGCCTCGACGCGGTCCATCTGGCCGCGGATGCGCACCGCGTACTCGCCCGCCTCCAGGGTGACCTCGAAGTCGTGCTCGCTGGCCACCGGGGTGCGGCCGCCGCGGTCCATGACGTGCCACTGCAGGAAGCGCTCCAGCGCCACGCGCGCGTTCTCCTTCTCCTGCTGCGACTTCCACGGCGCGTCGAAGGCGAGCGCGTTCCACACCGTCTCCAGGCGTTCCATCAGCACGGCGAGGTCGGCCGGGGTGTGCCCGGAGGCGACCTCGTCGGCGAGGACGTGGACGACGTTGCCGAAGCCCTGGGCGGCGGTCGCGGGGGCGTCGGCCTTGACCTCGCGGCCCAGGAACCACTGCAGGGCGCACGTGTTGGCGAGTTGGTCCAGCGCGCTGCCGGACAGCACGACGGGCTGGTCGCGGTCGCGCAGCGGCACCTTGGACTCGGTCGGGTCCCACATGCCCCACCAGCGGTAGGGGTGCGCGGACGGCACCAGGGGGCGGCCGTCCTCGTCGGCGAGCGCGGCGAGGCGGGCCAGGCGCTGCGCCGCGGCCTCCCGCAGCGCGTCCGAGACCCGCGGGTCGACGGTGGTGGCTCGCAACTCGGCGACCAGGGCGGCGACCGACAGGGGGCGGCGCGGGCGGCCCGTGACGTCCTTGGGCTCGACGCCGAGTTCGGTGAGGAAACGAGAGGGCTGGTCTCCGTCGTCGGCGGGCGCCTTCACCGCGGTGACGACGAGGCGTTCACGCGCGCGTGTGGCGGCGACGTAGAACAGACGGCGTTCCTCGGCGAGCAGGGCCGCCGGGGTGAGGGGCTGGGCGAGCCCGTCGCGGCCGATGCGGTCGGCCTCCAGCAGGGAGCCGCGCCGGCGCAGGTCCGGCCACAGGCCCTCCTGAACGCCCGCGACGACGACCAGGCGCCACTCCAGTCCCTTGGAGCGGTGGGCGGTCATCAGCCGGACGGCGTCCGCGCGCACCGCGCGCCGGGTGAGGGTGTCGGCGGCGATGTCCTCCGCCTCGATCTGCTCGAGGAAGTTCAGCGCGCCCCGGCCACCGGTGCGCTCCTCAGCGCGCGCCGCGGTCGCGAACAGCGCGCATACCGCGTCCAGGTCGCGGTCTGCGTTACGGCCGGCGGCGCCGCCGCGCCGGGCGGCCCGCTCCAGACGCCCGGGCCAGGGCGTGCCCTCCCACAGGTCCCACAGCGCCTCCTCGGCGGTACCGCCGCCGGCCAGCCGCTCGCGCGCCTTGCGCAGCAGCGCGCCGAGGCGCTGGGCGCCACGCGCGTACGTCGGGTCGTGCACGGCGAGGCGTTCGGGCTCGGCGAGGGCGCGGGCGAGCAGGTCGTCGGAGGGCGGCGGCAGCGGGTTGCCGGCGGCGCGTTCCTCCTCGCGCAGGGCGCGCCCGAGACGGCGCAGGTCGGCGGCGTCCATACCGGCGAGCGGCGAGGCGAGCAGGGTGAGGGCGGTCTCGGTGTCGAGCCAGCAGGGGCCCGCGACGGCGCCGTCCTCGGGGCCCTGTGGCGCGTCGGACTCGGGCTCGGTCGCCTCCCCGGTCCCCGGAGTTTCGGCAGAGTCGGCGGCCTCCTCGACCCCTCGGGGCTCAGAGGCTGCGCCCGCTTCCGCCGTGGCCACCGCCCGCAGGGCCGCCAGCAGGGGCGCCACGGCGGGTTCGTGCCGCAGGGGCAGGTCGTCGCCGTCGATGTCCAGCGGGACGCCGGCGGCGGTGAGGGCGCGGCGGACCGCCGGGATGGTCCGGCCGCCCGCGCGCACCAGGACGGCCATGTCACGCCAGGGGACGCCGTCCTCCAGATGGGCGCGACGCAGGATGTCGGCGACGTTGTCCAGTTCCGTGCCGGGCGTCGGATACGTGTACACCTCGACGCGGCCGCCGTCACGCACCGGCGTCAGCTCGCGGTGGGCCCGCACCTTCTCGGCGGGCAGCCGGGTCAGCGGCATCCGCTGGGTGATCAGCCGGGTGGCGGCGAGCAGGGCCGCCCCGGAGCGCCGGGAGGTGCGCAGCACCGCGACGGGGGCGGGGCGGCCGTCCGCGCGCGGGAAGGCGTGCGGGAAGTCGAGGATGCCGTTCACGTCGGCGCCCCGGAAGGCGTAGATCGACTGGTCCGGGTCGCCGAAGGCCACGAGGTCGCGTCCGCCTCCGGCGAGCGCGCGCAGCAGCCGTACCTGTGCGGGGTCGGTGTCCTGGTACTCGTCGACGTACACGGCGTCGTACCGGGCGGCCAGCTCGCGGGCGACCTCCGGGCGCCGGGCGAGGAGCACCGCGCGGTGGACCAGTTCGGCGTAGTCGAGGACGCCCTGCAGGTCGAGTATGTCCAGGTACTCGGCGAGGAACGCGGCAGCAGCCCGCCAGTCGGGGCGCCCGATGCGTCGGGCGAAGGCGTCCAGGGCGTCGGGCCCGAGTCCGAGTTCCCGGCTGCGGGCGAGGACGGCGCGGACCTCGTCGGCGAAGCCGCGCGTGGTCAGGCAGGCGCGCAGTTCGTCCGGCCAGCGCACGTGCGCGAGGCCGAGCTTCTCCAGCTCGATCTCGCCGGCGAGCAGCTCGCGGACGGTGACGTCCTGCTCGGGGCCGGACAGCAGCCGCAGCGGCTCGGCGAACAGCTCGCTGTCCTGGTGGGCACGGACGAGGGCGTAGCAGAAGGAGTGGAAGGTGGTCGCCTGGGGGGCGCGGGGCGCTCCCATGCGCAGCGCCATGCGGTCACGCAGCTCGACGGCGGCCTTGCGGCTGAACGTCAGCACGAGCACGCGCGCGGGGTCACCGCCGCGGGCGACGCGGGCGGCCACGGACTCGACGAGGGTGGTGGTCTTTCCGGTGCCGGGACCTGCCAGGACGAGCAGCGGGCCGGTTTCGTGGTCAACCACGGCGCGCTGGGCGGCGTCCAGACGAGGGGGGTCCGGGCGGTCTGGCGGGGTACGCAGGAGTCGGTAGGCGCCACGGCTCCCCTGGCGCACCTGGGGGTGCGGCAGGCGCCTGGTGGAGGAAGAGGAGCTCACGTGGTTCGCCGGTCCTGGTGGGTGTGCTGGTGGTGCGGCCACCCGCGTGTGCGTGGGGGTGGCCGCGGGCCGAGGGGGACACGCGCAGGTGACGCTACGCCGGACGGTCGGGCGGAAGCAGGACTTCCGCTTCTTCCCGTCAGACGCTCATGTCACGCGAGTCCCTCGACCCTCGAACGTACGTCATGCCACGCTCGTGCCCTTGTTCACCCGTACGGGTCACATGTCACACAGGGGCGGGCGGCATGGCGGAAGCTGTCAGATGTGAGCGTCAGCGCGTCCGCCGCCGTCCCACCGCGCGCGTTTCATGTCGAGGCGCGGCAGATGGCCCTGCGCGGCCCGGCTCGCCTGCTTCAGCGGTGTGCCCTCCGCGCGGTAGCGGGCGAGCGCCCGCTGCTCGTGCCCCGGCAGCAGCACCCCGTCGGACCGCACGACACGCCACCAGGGGACGGCGCCGCCGTACAGGGACATCACCCGGCCGACCTGGCGGGGGCCGCCCTCCTCAAGCCACTCGGCGACATCTCCGTACGTCATGACGCGCCCCGGCGGGATCAGCTCGGCGACCTCGAGGACCCGCTCGGCGTACTCCGGGAGCGCACCGGCGTCCTCCGGGCGGGCGGCGGCGTACTCCGCACGGGCGTCGTCCG
Organism: Streptomyces sp. NPDC036813; assembly: GCF_055609245.1. NCBI lineage: Bacteria > Bacillati > Actinomycetota > Actinomycetes > Kitasatosporales > Streptomycetaceae > Streptomyces > Streptomyces sp. NPDC036813. The sequence goes on from NZ_JBVJPV010000003.1 coordinate 315,312, forward strand.
GCAGGCTCTGCTCGCTCATTCGTCCCATCCTGCACCACCCCACCGACAGGGTGACCGACTCCACACGGTGGGTGACCCTCGCCCCGGGCGGTGCTTCCGGCAGACTGTGCGCCCCCGCATCTGCACCCTGATGCCCCCATGTGTCGGTGGGGCATGCCACCATCGTGCGGGCGGTGACCGGTGATACGAGATCAAGAAGAGGCGATGAAGCAGCAGGGCGTGCACCCCGGGGACGCGGAGGGCACCTCTGACGCTGCGTCGCGCCCGGGCACCGGCGGCAGTGGCGACAAGGGCGGCGAGCCCGCGAACGCCGGCAAGGACGACGTGCCCACGAAGGGCGACCGGCCCGTGCGGCACACCAAGGACGCGGACACCCCGGATGCCTCGCGCGGCGGTGACGAAGCAGGTGACGTGACGCACATCGACGAGGTGGAGGGCGACGAACCGCTGCTCCCCGCGCGCGTGCACCGCCCCTCCGACCTGATGCGGCTGGCGGTGGGCGTGCTCGCCGTCGTCGTCCTGCTGGGCATCGCCGCGTTCGCCCACGGCACCACCTCCGGCCTCGAACAGGACATCAACAAGGGCACCGGACAGGCGCCCGACCTGCTCATCAAGATCGCCGGCCTGGCCTCCAGCATCGCGATCCTGCTGGTGCCCGTCGCGTTCGCGATCGAGCGGCTGATCAAGCGGGACGGGCTGCGCATCGCGGACGGCGTCCTCGCCGCCGTCCTCGCACACGGCGTGACACTGGCCACCGACCTGTGGGTCGCCAAGGCCGCCCCCGACTCCATCCAGGAGGCGCTCACCCAGCCCTCCCCCGGCGACATCCACGCACTGACCGACCCGGTGCACGGCTACCTCGCCCCGGTCATCGCCTACATGACCGCCGTCGGCATGTCCCGCAGGCCGCGCTGGCGGGCCGTGCTGTGGATCGTGCTGCTCCTCGACGCCTTCTCGATGCTCGTCACGGGCTACACGACACCGTTCTCGATCATCCTGACGGTGCTCATCGGCTGGACCGTGGCCTACGGCACCCTGTACGCGGTCGGCTCGCCCAACGTCCGCCCCACCGGCCGCACCCTGATGGCCGGCCTGCGGACCGTCGGCTTCCACCCCGTCAGCGCCGCCCGCGAGGAGGCGCCGGAGACCGCCGAGAACGGCGACCGCGGCCGGCGCTACTTCGTCACCCTGGAGGACGGCCCGCCGCTGGACGTCACGGTCGTCGACCGTGAACAGCAGGCCCAGGGCTTCTTCTACCGCGCGTGGCGCAATCTGACGCTGCGCGGCTTCGCCACCCGCAGCAGCCTGCAGTCGCTGCGCCAGGCCCTGGAGCAGGAGGCCCTGCTCGCCTACGCCGCGATCGCCGCCGGCGCCAACGCGCCCAAGCTGATCGCCACCTCCGAGCTCGGCCCCGACGCCGTCATGCTCGTCTACGAGCACACCGGCGGACGCACGCTGGATTCGCTGGCCGACGAGGAGATCACCGACGAGCTGCTGCTCAACGCCTGGCACCAGGTGCGCGCCCTGCAGTCGCGGCGCATCGCGCACCGCAGGCTCGCCGGTGACGCGATTCTGGTGGATCGTTCCGGCAGGGTGATCCTGACCGACCTGCGCGGTGGCGAGATCGCGGCCGGAGATCTGCTGCTGCGTATGGACGTCGCCCAGCTCGTGACCACACTGGGCCTGCGGGTGGGCGCTGAGCGGGCGGTGGCCTGCGCGGTGAGCGTCCTCGGCCCCGACACCGTGGCCGACTGCCTGCCGATGCTGCAGCCGATCGCGCTGACCCGCTCCACGCGCGCGACGCTGCGCAGACTGGCACGCGAGCGTGCCCAGCGCGAGCGCGATGCGGTCCTGGCGGCAGCCAAGCACGCCAAGGAGGCCCGCGCCGAGGCCCACGAAGAGGGCTCCACCCTGCCGGACATGGCCGACAAGAAGGCCGTCCGGGCGCATGCGCGGGCCGAGAAGCGGGCCATCGACGAGGCGCTGGAGGAGGCGCGCGAAGAGGCCCGCGAAGAGGATCTGCTCAGCCAGATCCGGCACGAGGTCCTGCTGATCAGGCCGCAGGCGCCGGTCGAGCCCGCCCGGTTGGAGCGGGTGCGGCCGCGCACGCTGATCAGCTTCATCGCCGGCGCCATCGGCGCGTACTTCCTGCTCACCCAGCTCACCCACATCGAGTTCGGGCCGCTCGTGGCCAACGCCCAGTGGGGCTGGGTCGCCGCGGCCGTGCTCTTCTCCGCACTGAGCTATGTCGCCGCGGCGATGAGCCTGCTGGGCTTCGTTCCCGAGCGGGTGCCCTTCCTGCGGACGGTGGCCGCGCAGGTCGCCGGGTCCTTCGTGAAGATCGTCGCTCCCCCCGCGGTGGGCGGCGTCGCCCTGAACACCCGCTTCCTGCAGCGCGCGGGGGTGCGGCCGGGGCTCGCGGTGGCGAGCGTGGGCGCCTCGCAGTTGTTCGGCCTCGGGGCGCACATCTTGATGCTGCTGTCGTTCGGCTATCTCACGGGCACCGAGAAGACGCCGTCGCTTTCGCCGTCCCGCACGGTCATCGCGGGTCTGCTGACCGTCGCGGTCCTCGTGCTCGTCGTGACGTCGGTGCCGTTCCTGCGGAAGTTCATCGTCACGCGCGTGCGGTCGCTGTTCGCGGGCGTCATCCCGCGCATGCTGGACGTGCTGCAGCGGCCGCAGAAGCTCGTCACCGGCATCGGCGGCATGCTGCTGCTCACCGCCTGCTTCGTGATGTGCCTGGACGCCTCCATCCGCGCCTTCGGCGACGGCTCGGCCTCGCTGAGCATCGCCAGCGTCGCCGTCGTCTTCCTGGCCGGCAACGCGCTCGGCTCGGCGGCGCCCACCCCGGGCGGTGTGGGTGCCGTCGAGGCGTCCCTGACGCTGGGCCTGATCGCCGTCGGGCTGCCCAAGGAGGTCGCCGCCCCCGCGGTGCTGCTGTTCCGCCTTCTCACGCTGTGGCTTCCGGTGCTGCCGGGCTGGCTGGCGTTCAACCAGCTCACGCGCAAGGGAGCGCTGTAGGACTCGCGGCGGACTCCACGGCCGGCCGCGGCGGACTCGGTGAAGCCCCGCGGGCAAGAGAGGCCGGCCTGTCGTCCCCCCAACGGCCCGCGCCCCGCGCGCGTGGGCGCACGTGGCCGCACGATGGGATCATGCCCAACCCCTCCCGGCTGCGCGCCGCCGCCCTCACCGCCACCGCCCTGCTGCTGTCGGCAGCCCTGACGGCCTGCGGTGACGACAACAAGGACGAGGACCTGACGGATCAGAAGCTGAGCTGGAAGGACTGTCCCGCGCCCTCGCAGGCGGAGGGCGGCGGCAACGCCCCCTCCGCGCTGCCGAACGGCGGCCAGTGGCAGTGCGCGACCATGAAGGCCCCCCTCGACTGGGCCAACCCCAAGGGCGACACGATCGGCATCGCGCTGATCCGGGCCAAGGCCAGCGGTCCGCAGAACCGGCGCATCGGCTCGCTGCTCTTCAACTTCGGCGGCCCCGGCGGCTCCGGGGTGACCACGCTGCCCGCCTTCGGCCAGGACTACGCCACCCTGCGCACCCGCTTCGACCTGGTCAGCTTCGACCCGCGCGGGGTGGGCCGCAGCACGCCGGTGAAGTGCGAGAACGACGAGCAGCTGGACGCCTACTTCCAGCAGGACGCCACTCCCGACGACACCGCCGAGCGCACGACGTACCTCGACAACACGAAGGACTTCAACGCGGCCTGCGAGCACAACTCCAAGCGGGTCCTGCCGCATGTGCGCACCACCGACGCGGCCCGCGACATGGACCTGATGCGCCAGGTCCTCGGCGACGCCAAGCTGTACTACTTCGGCATCTCCTACGGCACCGAGCTGGGCGGCGTCTACGCCCACCTGTTCCCCCGGCGCGTCGGACGGGCCGTGTTCGACGCGGTCGTCGACCCGACGCAGAACGCCGAGCAGGGCGCGCTCGGCCAGGCCAAGGGTTTCCAGCTCGCCCTGGACAACTTCGCGAAGGACTGCACCTCCAAGACGGAGGACTGCCCGCTCGGGGACACCCCGCAGGCCGTCGAGGAACGCATCGCCAAGCTCCTGAGGGACCTCGACCGCAAACCGATCCCGGGCATCTTCCCCCGCCAGCTGACCCAGACCGCCGCCACCAACGGCATCGCGCAGGCCCTGTACTCCAAGGACTTCTGGGACTACCTCACCGAGGGACTCCAGGATGCCTACAGCGGCAACGGCAGGATCCTCATGGCCCTGTCCGACTCGATGAACGGGCGCAACGAGAACGGCGAGTACAGCAACATCACCGCCGCCAACGTCTCCATCAACTGCGCCGACGACAAAGCGCGCTACACCGCCGACTACGTGCAGAAGGAGCTGCCCGCCTTCCGGGCCGCCTCACCACTGTTCGGGGACTTCCTGGCCTGGGGCATGGTCAGCTGCACCGACTGGGCGGTGCCCGGCGCCGCCGACCACCCCGACGTCAGCGCACCCGGCGCGGCCCCGATCCTCGTCGTGGGCAACACCGGCGACCCGGCCACGCCGTACGAGGGCGCCCGCAAGATGGTGGACGCCCTCGGCAAGGGCGTCGGTGTGGAGCTGACGTACAAGGGGCAGGGGCACGGCGCTTACGACAGCAAGAACAAATGCGTGCAGTCCGCGGTCAACGGCTATCTGCTGGACGGCAAGGTGCCGCCGGCCGGCACGGTCTGCTCCTGAGCCTGGGCCGCACCGAAACCCCAGGTCACGGGGTTATCCACAGGGTCCACCGGGCCGTGCCCGATCAACCTACGATGGCCTGACCGCCGTTCGCCGCCCGGTGCGGACGGTCCACGAGGGGGTAAGGCACATGGCACGTCCGATCCGGTGGGCGGCGCTCGCCGCCGCTGCCGCGCTGCTGCTGTCCGGCTGCGACGGCGGCTCGTCACCCGAGGGCGGCAAACCCGAGGGGAGCGCCACGCACCCCTCGGCCACCGCCCCGGACACGGCGGCGGGACTGCCGTCGGCACTCACCGCGCAGAAACTCGACTGGGGCCGCTGCAAGAGCACCGCCGACTCCCCAGCGCCGAGCGGCGAGTGGCAGTGCGCCACGCTCAGGGCACCGCTGGACTGGTCGCGTCCCGGCGGCCGGACGATCGGCCTCGCCCTGATCCGGGCCAAGGCGGACGGAGGCGACCGCATCGGCTCACTGCTGTTCAACTTCGGCGGCCCGGGCGGCTCCGGCGTGGCCGGCATGCCGTCGTACGCACCGCTCGTCTCGCGCCTGCGGGAACACTACGACCTGGTCAGCTGGGATCCGCGCGGAGTGGGTGCCAGCAAGGGCGTGCGCTGCCGAGGCGACCGGCAGATCGAGGCCGCCGAGGCGATCGACGCCACACCGGACACACCGGCGGAGGAGCGCGCGTTCCTCGCGGACGCCACCGCCTTCGGCAAGGGCTGCCGACAGGCCGCCGGCGAGCTGATGGCGCACGCCTCCACCACCGACACCGCACGCGACATGGACCTGATGCGCCAGGTCCTCGGCGACGCGAAGATGCACTACTTCGGCATCTCCTACGGCACCGAGCTGGGCGGCGTCTACGCCCACCTGTTCCCGCGCACCGTGGGCCGGCTGGTCCTCGACGCGGTGGTCGACCCGAGCGCCGACACGGTGGGCCACGCGCAGAACCAGACCCGCGGCTTCCAGCGGGCGCTGGACGACTACCTGAAGTCCACCGGCCAGGACCCGCAGCAGGGCACCCGTGAGATCGCCGACCTGCTGAACCGGCTGGACACCCGTCCGCTGCCCACCGCCTCGGGCCGGAAGCTGACCCAGACGCTCGCGGTGACGGGCATCGTCCTGCCGCTGTACAGCAAGGAGAGCTGGCCGAACCTGACCAGCGCGCTCGGCTCAGCGGAACGCGGCGACGGCACGGAACTGCTGGCGCTCGCCGACGGCTACAACGAACGCGACGCCTCGGGCCACTACGGCACCTCGTCCCACTCCCAGCGGCTCATATCCTGCCTGGACGAGAAGGAGCGCCCGACGCCGCAGCAGACCAGGCAGCGCCTGGCCTCCTTCACCCGCATCTCGCCCGTCTTCGGCCCCTTCCTCGCCTGGGACACGGCCGGCTGGTGCCACGACTGGCCGGTCCCGGGCCAGTACGACACACCGCAGGTGAGCGCCCCGCGCGCGGCCCCCGTCCTGGTCGTGGGCAACACGGGCGACCCGGCCACGCCGTACGAGGGAGCGCGCCGCATGGCCGACGAACTCGGCAAGGACGTCGGCACCCTGCTCACCTGGAAGGGCGAGGGCCACGGAGCGTACGGCAGCGGCAGCGACTGTGTGGACACGACGGTGAACGCGTACCTGCTGAAGGGCACGCTGCCGAAGCCCGGCACGGTCTGCACATGAAGACGGCGGGGGCTCCGAGCGCCGCGGAAGGCACCCGGGACCCTGGCCGCTCACACCGGGGGCGCTGCTCAGTACACCGGGGTAGCAGCGCGGCACGTCATCATGAGGCATGGGGATTGATCTGGAGCTGCACTCGTCACGGCCGGCTAGCAACAACTGGCGCACATCCCGCGTAACGCTCCTGCGGAGTTCCTACGGGCACGGCGACGCACTGGCCGACGCACTCGGCTCGCTCCAACTCGCCGGAGTGTCCGGGAGGCTCACCGCCGTCGATCCCTACGGGGACACCTTGATGAACGAGCAAGAGGCCGCGGCCGCCCTCCAGGAGATCCCCGGTCTGAGGCGGAGTTGCGCTGATGAGCGTCAGCTCGCTGCGCTGGACGATCTCAGAGCGATGCTGGAACAGTGCGCTGCCACCCCGGGCAGCTACCTGTGGTTCGCAGGCGACTGAGCCTCCGGCCGGCTGCCGAGTGCCGTTCCCGGGCCGTCGCCGGACCGTCCAAGGTCAGCCGAAGCCGACCGGCAACGACAGAAGCCCACCGCATCCGACCTGGTCAGAGCGGTGGGCTTCGTCAGTCTCGCTGGTGAGCGAGAGAGGTGATCAGTACACCGGCTTGTCCGGTTCGATCTGGTTGACCCAGCCGATGACGCCGCCGCCGACGTGGACCGCGTCGGCGAAGCCCGCGGACTTCAGGACCGCGAGGACTTCCGCACTGCGGACACCCGTCTTGCAATGCAGGACGATCTTCTTGTCCTGCGGGAGGCCCTCGAGGGCAGTGCCCATGAGGAACTCGTTCTTCGGGATGAGACGGGCGCCCGGGATGGACACGATCTCGTACTCGTTGGGCTCGCGAACGTCGATGATCTCGATGTTCTCGCCGTCGTCGATCCACTCCTTGAGCTGCTTGGGAGTGATCGTCGAACCGGCGGCCGCCTCCTGGGCCTCCTCGGAGACGACGCCGCAGAAGGCCTCGTAGTCGATGAGCTCGGTGACGGTCGGGTTGTCGCCGCAGACCGCGCAGTTCGGGTCCTTGCGGACCTTGACCTGGCGGTAGGTCATCTCCAGGGCGTCGTAGATCATCAGGCGCCCGACCAGCGGCTCGCCGATGCCCGCGAGGAGCTTGATGGCCTCGTTGACCTGGATGGAGCCGATGGACGCGCACAGCACGCCCAGGACGCCGCCCTCGGCGCAGGAGGGGACCATGCCGGGGGGCGGGGGCTCCGGGTAGAGGCAGCGGTAGCAGGGGCCGTGCTCCGACCAGAAGACGGAGGCCTGGCCGTCGAAGCGGTAGATCGAGCCCCACACGTACGGCTTGTTCAGCAGCACGCACGCGTCGTTGACCAGGTAACGCGTCGCGAAGTTGTCCGTGCCGTCGATGATCAGGTCGTACTGGCTGAAGATGTCCATCACGTTGTCGGCCTCGAGCCGCTCCTCGTGAAGGATCACGTTCACGTACGGGTTGATGCCCTTGACCGTGTCACGCGCGGACTCGGCCTTGGAGCGGCCGATGTCGGACTGGCTGTGGATGATCTGGCGCTGCAGGTTCGACTCGTCGACCTCGTCGAACTCCACGATGCCGAGCGTGCCGACGCCCGCGGCGGCCAGGTACATCAGCGCCGGCGAGCCCAGGCCGCCGGCGCCCACACAGAGCACCTTGGCGTTCTTCAGCCGCTTCTGCCCGTCCATCCCCACGTCGGGGATGATCAGGTGGCGGGAGTACCGGCGGACCTCGTCTACGGTGAGCTCAGCTGCTGGCTCGACCAGGGGTGGCAACGACACGGGGACTCCGTTGGTCGGTCAATCACTACGGTTGTTCTCCCCGTAACAGTGCCATGGTCTTTTTCATTCCGAGACACCTGTTCCGATACGCGAGACGATGTCGTCCCAGAAGCCGGGCATCGTCGTCCACGCCTCCGTCTCGCGGCCCCGGCCGCCGCCGGCCACGCGGTCGGTGAACCAGATCGTTGCCGCGCCGTGCCAGCGGGCGATACGCAGCGCCTCCTCCAGGTGCGGGTGCGGCACGCCGTGCACGAAGTGGCAGAAGCGCTCCGGCGGGTAGTCCGCGGTCCACTCGGCCGCCTGCGACCAGCGGTAGTCGCTCCAGGCGCCGCTGAAGGTCACCAGCTGGTCGGCGCTCTCGGCGTAGCCGGGGTACGGGTGGGTGCCGTGGTCCAGGACGATGTGCGCATCGTCACGCCGGGCGCGCAGCGCCGAGACCGTGCGCCGCACGGCCGGAAGGTCGGCGCGGTCGACGGGGCAGCGGTGCAGCAGGAAGCCGTCGACCTGGTACCAGTCGAGGTAGCGCTCGGCATCCTCGAGCAGATCGCCGGCCGCGCGTGCGGCGTCCAGGCGGCCCAGGACGCGCACGCCCGCGTTCCGCAGCCGGCCGGCGGCCGCCAGGCAGTGCGGGTCGGGGCGGGCGCCGGGGCCGTCGGAGACGTCGAGGACGACCCAGTGCAGCGGCGTGCCGGGCCGGGTGAGCTCGCCCCACTCGGCCGGTGCGACCAGGGGGTGGGCGAGGCCGGGGAGGCCGAGGCCGGTGTGCAGGACCGTGCCGGCGGTGCCCGCGGTCGTGCTGGTCAGATGCGGCATGCCGCCTCCATCCAGATGTCGGCGAGGGATTCCTCGAGGTTGATCCGCGGCCGCCAGCCCAGCCGGTCGCGCGCGGTGCGCACATCGGCCTGCTGCCAGCTGCCGCAGCCGTCGGGGTAGGGGTATGCGACCGGGGTCACGTGGTCGGAGTCGGCGCGCGGGTGGCCGATCGTCGACCTGAGGGGACCGGGCGGGCCGTCCAGTTCGTGCAGCGCGCCGCCGTATCCGGCGACCCGGGCGAGGATCGCGGCGGCGTCGCGCAGCCGCACGGCGCGGCCCGAGCCGATGTTGATGACGCCCTGCGCGGCCGACAGCGAGGCGGCGTGCACGGCGCGGGCGACGTCGCGGACGTCGATGAAGTCCCGCTGCGCGCCGAGGCCGCCGAGCTTGAGTTCGCCGTCGCCGGACTGCATGGCGCGCCGCATGGCCTCGGCGAGCCGGCCGAGCGGGGAGCCGGCCGGGGTGCCGGGCCCGGCGGGCGAGAACACCCGCAGGACAACGGCGTCCAGGCCGGAGCCGAGGACCAGTTCGGTGGCGGCGAGCTTGCTGACGCCGTACGGGCCGCCCGGGCGCGGCACGGCGTCCTCGGCGGTGGAGGAGCCGGGCTGGCTGGGGCCGTACTCGGCGCCGCAGCCGATCTGCACCAGGCGGGCGCCGCAGCCGCTGCGGCGCAGGGCTTCGCAGACGGTGGCGACGGCGACGGTGTTGTGCCGGGTCAGGTCGCGGGCGCCGCCGCGGGTGGCGCCCGCGCAGTTGATGACGACTCCGGGGTGCACGGCGTCGAGGAAGCGGGTGAGCGCGCCCGGGCTGCCGCTGGCGAGGTCGAAGCGGACGTCGGCGTCGTCGCCGCGGCCGAGCGCGGTGAGCTGGACGGCCGGGTCGGCGAGCAGGCGGTCGGCGACGAAGCGGCCGAGGAAACCGTTGGCTCCGATCAGCAGGACCCTCATCGGGCGGCTCCCCGGGCCGAGTCCTCGCGGGAGGTGATCATCTGGTCTTCTCCTTCAGGGGTGTTGCGATGACGTGCGGCCCGGTGGGGGGTGGGCTGCCGGCGGCTCACCGGTGGTGGTCCGCTCGCGCGTGGGCCGAGGCCCGGGTGAGGGTGCGGGTCGCGTGGATCAGCAGGGTCAGTGCGGCCGCCCCGCACAGCAGGGCGGGAACGCCGCCGGGGCCGAGGGCGTCGAGGAGTGCCTCGACCGGGGTCGCCAGGAAGCCGCAGCCGGGCAGACGGGCGGTGAGGACCACGGCCAGGACGGCGGCCTCGCAGCCGGCCGTGACGGCGAGGACGAGCCCGGGGGCGCGCGTGGCCCCGTGCGTCGCCAGGAGCCGGGCGAGCAGCAGGAGCGCGCCGAGGGTGAGCGCCTGGGCGTACCCGGCCCTCTCGCCCAGGACCGCCGCGCACAGGGTGAGCAGGGCGGTGAGCGCGGCGAGGAAGAGGGCGAAGACGCCGAGCAGCAGGGGCCGTACGGCGGCGGCGAACTCCTCCAGGCCGCGGCTGGCGGCGAGTTTGCGGCGTGCGCGGGACGAGAGGAGGTGGGCGCACCAGGCGGCGGGAGCGCAGGCGAGGGCGAGCGCCAGGACCGGGGCGGCGGCGAGGGGCCAGGCGCCTGTGGCGGTGCCGTCGGGCAGGCCGTCGGGGCCTCCGGAGACGGCGTCCGACAGCAGGGCGTCACCCAGGGCGGCGTAGGCGAGCAGCCAGCAGGTCCACGCGCGGGTGCCCGCCGGGCGCACGCCCGGGTGGGGGCGGTGCGGGGCGCCGAGCGGCCCCCGGCGCAGGACGGCCCGCAGCGCGGCGGCCGTGGCGAGGACGCCGGCCAGCGCCACGAGCAGGCGGCCGCGGCCGTCGGTGAGGCGCAGACCGGCCACGGTCGCCGCGCACAGGGTGCCGGGCAGCACGGAGAGCAGCAGCCAGGCCGTGCGCGGCCGCTCCGGTGTGGTGACGGCCGGAGGCGGCGCGGGGGTGTCGCCGGTGCGGGGCACGCGCGCGTACATCTCCTCCGCGAGGGAGAAGACGTCCCGGTGGCGGAAGCGGGCGGCGGTGCGGTCGGTGACGCCGTGCGCCTCCAGACCGGCCGCGATCTCCAGCGGGTCGACGGCCCGCTCGCACAGCTCACGGTGCCGGTGCATCAGGGCCTTGACCGGGTCCACGGCTCCGCGCCGAGGGGCGAGCGGCTTGCGGTCCGGGGAGGCGGCGGAGGCCGTGAGGGCCGCGGGGCCCTCCCGCACGTCCGGCCGCGCCGCGCCCGAGGGGGTGCTCCCGGCTCCCCGCGTGCCGGCGGCGGACGTCTCCGTCCCGCCCTCGTCCAGCAGCTGGGCCGACCGCGTGTCCCACGCGCCGGGGCTGCCGGGCGTCCCCGGGCGGTCGAACTCTCCCGTGTCGCTCATCGCGCCGCCTCCCCCGCCGGGACCGGCGCGGTGCCCGCCCGGGACGCCGCCCGTACCGGTGCCGCGGCCCAGCCGGGGCCGCCGCGGGCCACCACCCGGGCGCCGGAGTCGGTCCAGCGGCCCGGCACATGCGCCTCGGCCGGGACACCGAACGGCAGCGGCTCACCGGTGTCGTCGAGGACGACGCGGTTGACCGGACAGCGGGAGACCAGCTCCAGGTAAATGCCGTGAAATGCCGCCACGTTCTGCTCGACGGTGAACAGCTCCAGCGCACGCGCGCGTGCGGCCGCGCCGAGGCGCGCACGGCGCTCGGGGTCGCGCAGCAGCGCCACGCACGCCTCGGCGAGCGCCCGCGGGTTGCGCGGCGGTACGACGAGGCCGGTGCCGCCGATGACCTCCACGACCGCGCCGACGTCCGTGGAGACGGTCGCGCGGCCGCAGAACATGGCCTCGACGAGCCCGAGCGGGAAGCCCTCGACGACGCTGGACAGCACGACGACCGCGCCCGCAGCGTAGGCGTCCGCGAGGACGGGCAGCTCCGGGCCGCCGATCTCCTCGAAGGAGACGGGGTTGTCCCCGACGGCGTGCAGTCCGTCGGCCTCGTCCGGGAAGAGCTGGGCGGCGAGCGCCCGGCAGTGCGCCAGGTACGCCTCGCCCTCGGCGCCGGCCGGCGGGCCGACGATCCGCAGACGCGCGCCCGGCTCCTCCTTGCGGACCTCGGTGAACGCGTGCAGCAGCGACACCAGGTCCTTGGCCGGTTCGATCCGGCCGACCCACACGAGCGTGCCGGGGTCGGCGGCGTCCGGCGCCTCGCCCACCTCGGCGAAGCGGCTCGCGTCCATGCCCGGGTAGACGGTGCGCAGCTTGTCCCGGCCGGCGCCGCAGCGTTCCTGCCAGCGGCGGGCGTGGGCGTTGCCGGGCGTGACGCAGGCGGCCCGGTGGTAGACCTCGGTGGCGAGCCGCCCGTGGAAGGCGGCGAGCAGGGCCCGTACGACGGGCGCGGCCTCCCGGTCGGCGCCGTGCTCCAGATAGTGGCTGCGCAGCCGGACGCCGTACTCGGTCACCAGCAGGGGTACGCCGAAGAAGTGGCCGGCGAGCAGGCCGGGCAGGGCGGCCGGACCACCGGAGGCGGCGTGGCACACGTCGGCCGAGCCGAGCCCGGCGTCGTCGTACCAGTCGAGCGAGAGGGGGCGCAGCGCGCTTTCCAGGTGGGCGGCGACGGTGAGGAGATCCGCTACCCGGGCATCCCGCGCGGTGCGCAGCGCGCCGGGCGCGCGACAGGCGCGTTCCAGGGCGCGTACCGCCCCTTCCGAGCGGAGCGCGCCGACCAGTCCGCCCTCGTCACGGGCGAGCTCGGCGAGGCCGTACAGCGCGTTGCTGAAACGGTCCGCCTCGGGGGCGTGCACCGCCTCGGTGGCGTGTGCCGGGGCGGCGGACGGCTCCGCGCAGATCGCGGCCACCAGCTCGCCGTAGCACTCGGTGAACCGCCGGCGCGCGCGGCGCCCGTGGCTCACCCCGTCGTCCTCGGCCGTCCACAGCGGGGCCATGTGCACCCTGCTGACCTGCGGCGGCAGCGGAACCCAGCCCTCGTCCTCCTGGCACCGACTGCGGCTGAGCGCGTAGATGTCGAACTCGTGCTGCCCGAGCCCGCGCACGAGCCGGTCGCACCACGGCCCGGCGTCACTGCTCAGAAACGGGTAGCCACCCTCCGTGACCAGTCCGATGCGCACGCGTACACCCCCGATCTCCGTGTGGGGAGCCGCCGTTGGTCCGGCGGCTCGCAGCGGGACGAACGTATGCGGACAAGGCGGTGGGGGGGGGGGGGGGGGGGGGGGGGGGGGGCCCCCCCCCCCACCAAAAGGGGTGAACGGTCGTAACTTTCCCGTGCGGGTCGCGTTCGGTCGCGCTAAGAGATCACGCGGTTGCGAACCGTCATCCGGCACGCCGTGCCGAGCGCCGCCGCCTCCCGGCTCGGGGAGGGCGGACGCGCGCGCCGTCAGATGCCGTCAGTTGCCCGGGTAGGGCCAGGGGTTGGGCAGGCAGTGGATGCCGTCGTGATCGAGGAACTTGGTCTGCTGCTGCATGACCGGGGCGAGTGCGCCGTCCTTGTCGCAGCTGACGTGGCCGTGGCCGAGACGGTGGCCCACCTCGTGGTTGATCAGCATCTGCCGGTAGGCGTGGATCTGATCACCGTACGTCGGGGAGCCCTGCGCCCACCGGTACGCGTTGATCATCACGCGCTCGGTGGCGGCCGAGTCGCACGAGACGTTGTCCTCGGTGGTGTCCAGGCCCGACTTGGCGCACCAGGTGGCGGTGGTGCCGGGGCTGGCGAGTGTGATGACGAAGTCGGGCTTTCCCGAGGAGACGCGCTCGAACGTGCGCGCGCCGCCGTGCGCCCAGCTGCGGGGGTCGTTCAGCGTCTTCTGCACGGCCTCGGCGAACAGCGCGCCGTCGAGACCGAGGCCCTGCTCCACGTCCACGCGGTAGGTGTACTTCTGGCCCTTGCCGGGCGCCTTGTCGGCGCCGGGGACCGCCTCGAAGGTCCCCGGCCCCTTGAGAGTGGCGCCGAGCGGGTACTTCCGCGCCATCTTCTGCTCGTACGTCAGCGGGGCGAGCGGCACCGAGGCGTTCGGCCGGCTGTCGCCGCGCGAGGCGGAGTCACGGGCGTCGCGCGCCTGGTCGGTGGCCGACTGCGCGTGTACGCCGTCGCCGTGGCCGCCGGCGACCTGCCCGGCCACGATGACCGCGAGCACGGTCGTGACGGCGGCGGCCGCGATACCGGTGAACGTGCGGCCCCTGCCGCCCTTGGTGCCCTTGGCGCGGTCGGGCTGGTCGTCGGTGGCGACGTCCGCGTCCGGCGTCCGGGCGCCGGACGGAGCCGCGGCAGCGGTGGAGCCGGCCGATGCTGCGGCGGAGGGGTCGGCGGGCCGGTCGGGGGCCCTCCGGGGGCGCACGAAGACGTCGTCGCGGGGGCCGTCGCCGTCACCGTCGAAGCCTTCGAAGGCGTCCAGATAGTCCTGACGGGGGCCGGCCGACGGAGCCTTCCGCTGGCGCGGCAGGGGAACTCCTGCGACCTGCGGCCCCGCAGGACGCCCGCGCCCGGCTCCGGGTCCGGCCAACTCGCCCCAGCCACCGCCGGCTTCCCGCTGCTCGGGATGGCCACCGCGGACCCGGGGGACGCCGTGCGCGGGGGTGCCGCCGGGGACACGGGGGACGCCACGCGCGGGCGTGCCGTCGGGGAGGCGCGGCACACCCTGCGCCGGAGTCCCGTCGAACGCCCGGGGTACGCCATGGGCCGGGGTGCCGTCGGAGAACCGGGGCACACCCTGCGCCGGCGTCGCGTCGACCGGCCTGGTGGCCGCGCCCTGCGCCGGCGCGCCCCGCGACGGTACGCCCCGCCCAGGCGCGCCACGCATCGCCCCGCCCTGTGTCGGCGCACCCGGCATACGTCCACCCGGCCCCGGCATGCCCGGCATGCGCGCACCCTGAGTCCGGGCGCCCGGCATCGGCGCACCCGGCAAAGGCGCCCCGGGCGTCGCCAGGCCATGGCCGGAACCAGGACCGCCCCAAGACCCGCCAGGTCGCCCCCCGGCCCCGCCGGTCCCCTCCGACCCGCCAGGTCCCCCGGACCCGCCAGACCCCCCGGACCCGCCATGTCCCCCAGGCACGCCAGGTCCCCTCGACCCCGCATCCCCGGCGTATCCCCCTGCGTTCTCCCCCGCCCCCGGTGTCGGCGGCTGCGGAGCCGGCGTCGCCGCGCGGCCCGCTCCCGTCCCCCCTGTGGTGTCGCCAGGCGCCTTTTTGGGCGCGGGCCCCCGCCTGCTGTGGCGTCCCACGTCGCCCCTCAGCTCCCCTGGCTCGCGGACTCGGATTCGGGCAAGGACACAGTGGCGGAACCGGACGCGGACCGCTCCACGTCGGCCAGCAGCTCACGGAACCCGGCGGCCACCGCCCGGGGGTACTCCATCATCGCCACGTGCCCGGCCTCCGGCAGCGTCAGCAGACGGGCGTCGCGGAAGGTGCGCGCCGCCTTCTGGGCCATGCGGAAGCCGACGAGCCGGTCACGGCCGCCGTAGACGAGCAGGGTGGGCGCGAGGACGCGGGCCGCCTGCCGCCACAAGCTGTGCTGACCGCCCAGCGTGTAGGCGTCGACGATCCCCCGTGCGGAGCGCGCCAGGGCGTCCCAGAAGTACGGCAGCTGCATGCGCCGCTCCAGTTCCTCCACGGCGTACCGGAACGCCTCCGGCGACACGCGCGAGGGGTCGCCGTAACACAGGGCCATGGAGCCGCGGACGCGCTGCTCGGCCGTCCAGTCGCGCGTCATCCGGGTGAACAGCGACGCCACTCCGGGCAGGCCGATCAGCGCGGTCGGCACGGCGGAGCGCTGGATGCGCAGTTCCGGCAGCGCGGGTGAGACGAGTGTGAGCGTGCGGACCAGGTCGGGGCGCTGGGCGGCCACGCGCGTAGAGACGGCGCCACCGAGGGAGTTGCCGAACAGGTGGACCGGGCCGCGCCCGGAGGCGTCGAGGTAGCGGATCACAGCACGCGCGTGCCCGCTGATGGAGTAGTCGCCGTCGTCCGGTGGCGGCGAGTCGCCGAAGCCCGGCAGGTCCACGGCCTCACTGTCGACGACACCGTCCAGCTCGGCCATGAGCGACGACCAGTTCTGCGAGGAACCGGCGAGCCCGTGGACGTACAGCGCGGGCGGCAGCCCTTCGCGCGCTGCGGGCCGCGAGCGCACGGTGAGCGTGATGCCGGGCAGTCCGACCGATGCCAGCCGCTCGCCCTCCGAAACCCTGACGGGCGCCGCCTTCGGGGCCAGGTTGGTGGGCGGCACGGACGGCAGCTCGGTCGAAGACATGCGGCAATGTTACGAGACGATCACGCAATGGTTCACGTGTTCGGCGTCACAGGCGTCGCCGGCACCTCAAGGGGCACACGGCCGGGCGCGGTCGTACGGCCTCGCACGCGTACAGCCGCGCACGGCATGGCGTCCGCACCGGGTGTCTCCTACGCTCAGGACAGGGCACCCGAGTGTGACCCCCTGCTACTCCAGGGACATTCGTAGGAAGGGAGCCCGTCCATGGCCGTCGACCCCACCGACCCCGAGACGTTCGAGGAGATCGAGGAGGAGGGCGCCACGGAATTCGACGTCGAGGCGCCCGTCGCGGACGCAGCCGAGCAGCACGCCGACGTCGCGCCCGATCGCGACGACCCGCTGACCGGCGTGGACCCCGCCCGGGCGAACGAGGCCGACCTGATCGAGCAGGCGCGCGTCGTCTCGCTCGACGAGGACGACTACCGCTGACGTCCGGGCACCTCGCTGAGCTGGAGAGAGGCCATTTTTTGCCCGCTCGGAGCAGGTTTGAAACCCTTTACCCGACTTTCGTCACCGTCCGGTCCGTGAAATTCTGCGCTCGCACCGCGCACACCCGGGTTACCGAAAAGTACGATGGCCGCGCGGCGCACACCGCATGTGGACGACATTGGGAGGCGGCGTGACAGCCATCGAGCAGACAGAGGCGGCACGCCCGCGGGGTACGCGCCTGCCGCGCCGTGCCCGACGGAACCAGCTGCTGGGCGCCGCCCAGGAAGTCTTCGTGGCGCAGGGCTACCACGCCGCCGCCATGGACGACATCGCCGAGCGCGCCGGCGTCAGCAAGCCGGTGCTCTACCAGCACTTCCCGGGCAAGCTCGATCTCTATCTCGCGCTGCTGGACCAGCACTGCGAGTCCCTGATCCAGTCCGTACGCAACGCGCTGGCGTCGACGACCGACAACAAGCAGCGCGTGCGGGCGACCATGGACGCCTACTTCGCGTACGTCGAGGACGACGGCGGCGCGTTCCGCCTGGTCTTCGAGTCGGACCTGACGAACGAGCCCGCGGTGCGCGAGCGCGTCGACAAGGTCACGAACGAGTGCGCCGAGGCGATCTGTGACGTCATCGCCGAGGACACCGGTCTCTCGCGCGCGGAGTCGATGCTGCTGGCCTCCGGCCTCGGCGGCCTCGCCCAGGTGGTGGCCCGTTCCTGGCTGCACAGCGACCGCAGCGTGCCGCGCGATCAGGCGGTGCAGTTGCTGACGTCGCTGGCCTGGCGTGGCATCGCCGGCTTCCCGCTGCACGGCACCGAGCAGCACCACTGACACACGCTCCGATGGGGTGCGCGACAGCCGACGGGAGTTTGTTCCCGTCGGCTGTTCGCTGTTGGCGGGAGTTTGTTCCCGTCGGCTGTTCGCTGTTGGCGTGCCCGGCGCGGAGCGTGCGGGTCCCCTCACCGGGCTAATGTGTGCTGGGTACGGCGCGGAAGGTCGCGCACTTCACTGACCGTCGGAGGGACATAGCCGTGGAGGTCAAGATCGGCGTGCAGCACGCGCCCCGCGAGATCGTTCTGGAGAGCGGTCAGAGCGCCGAGGAGGTCGAGCAGGCGGTGGCCGCGGCGCTGGCCGGCAAGTCACAGCTGCTGAGCCTCAAGGACGAGCACGGCCGCAAGATCCTGGTCCCGGCCGACCGCCTCGCCTACGTCGAGATCGGCGAGCCGGCCCCCCGCAAGGTGGGCTTCGGCGCGCTGTAGGGACACCGCGCCGCGGAGGCGTGCGCGGAGGGGGCCGACGGTGTGGAACCGTCGGCCCCCTCCGGCGTTTCCGGTCACAGGCTCTTCACGGACGGAGCACGGCAACTCCACAGCCGAGGATTGGCTTCCGCAGGTCACGGGTATGACGGGCTACGACCTTGGTACCGGATACGTATCGCGTTCGGTGCAATGTCCGGTCGTCTGGGAGGGACCCGCGATGATCTTCGAAGCGCTCGGCTCCGCAGTGCTCGGTCTGGTCCTGGCGTGGGCCGCGCTGCACCGCCTGTCGCACCGGCTGCCGGCCCGCGCACTGGTTCTCGCGACGGGCGTCGCCGGCGCCCTCTTCGGCGACTTCGTCACCCACAGCGCCCTCGGAACCGGCAGCGTCCTGCCCAGCCTGATCGGCGCGACGATCGTCTCGGCGGCGTCCCTGTCCCTGCTCCTGCGCCCGGCGGGCCGCCTTCGCCGATCAGCGACGGCGTAGCGGACGGGGGCCTTGGAAGCAGGCGCGAGGAGCAACCACCTGAGAGCGCGGGGAACCGCGCGACCGGCCGCGGCAGACCCGCAGGCGCAAGGCGCAGCTCCCTGGGGGCGCGGCGAACGGCGCGACCGGCCGCGCAGACCCGCAGCCGCACGACAGCGGAACGCGCCCCCACGGAGCGAAGCGGCGTTCAGGCCGCGAGGCCCAGCGCAGCCATCCGCTTGGTGTGCGCCTCGGTGATCCGCGAGAACATCCTCCCGACCTCCGCGAGGTCGAACCCGTCCGCGACACCCCCCACGAGCATCGTGGACAGCGCGTCCCGGTCGGCCACCACCCGCTGCGACTGCGACAGCGCCTCGCCCATCAGCCGCCGCGCCCACAGCGCCAGGCGCCCGCCCACCCGGGGATCCGCGTCGATCGCCGCACGCACCCGGTCCACGGCGAACCCGGCGTGGCCGGTGTCGTCCAGCACGGCCAGCACCAGCGAGCGCGTGTCGGAGTCCAGGCGGGCCGCGACCTCGCGGTAGAAGTCGCTGGCGATGGAGTCGCCGACGTACGCCTTGACCAGGCCCTCCAGCCAGTCCGAGGGCGCGGTCTGCCGGTGGAAGCCGTCCAGCGCGGCGACGAACGGCTCCATCGCCACCGTCGAGTCCTCGCCGATCTCGGTGAGCCGGTCGCGCAGCCGCTCGAAGTGGTGGAACTCGGCCGACGCCATCTTGGCCAGCTCCGCCTTGTCCGCCAGCGTGGGCGCGAGCTTGGCGTCCTCCGCGAGCCGCTCGAACGCCGCCAGCTCGCCGTAGGCGAGCGCGCCGAGCAGGTCCACGACGGCGGCCCGGTACTGCGGTTCGGCGGAGGCCGTCGCCCAGTCCTGGGCGGCGACTCCCGTGGGTGCGTCGGAGGCGTGGTCAGGCTTGTCAGAGCTCGTCATGCAGCGCACAATAGCCCGCTCGCCGCGCGACGGAAGGCCCTGGTCACCACAGTGGCGGCGGCCGTGCCGGCGGCCGCCGGGCGGATGTGACGACGACAACGTGACCGAATCGGCCATCGCGTGTGCGCCGATCCGGGGTATGGTGGTAATGCGCCTGCCGAATACTCGGTCGTGTTCCGACGTAGTGTCTCGACGGGCCGCACGTATGAGGATGCCCGGTCGGTGGCCCGATCGGCTCCGACCCGACAGCCCTCCCCGACCGTACGGCACCACGCGTACGGCCCCGGAGGGGGGACACCCTCAGCGGTACGAGCGCTCGAGCGTCGGCAGAGGTCCCGTGCACTACGGCTTGCCTGTCCGGCTTTCCGTAAGGCAGCCGACGTCCCCGGCACGGTCCGACACGACCCCCGCGCTCGCCTCGCACCGCGCACACAGAAGAGGCAGCACCCTGACTACGACGTTCCGAGAGCTCGGGATCCTTCCCGAGACCGCCGAGGCCCTCGAAGCCGTCGGCATCATCACCCCCTTCCCCATCCAGGAGATGACCCTCCCCGTCGCCCTCTCGGGCACGGACGTCATCGGCCAGGCCAAGACCGGCACGGGCAAGACCCTCGGCTTCGGCCTTCCGCTCCTCGAGCGCGTGACCGTCCCCGCCGACGTCGAGGCCGGCCGGGCCGCCCCCGAGGCCCTCACCGACGCTCCCCAGGCGCTCGTCGTCGTCCCCACGCGCGAGCTGTGCACCCAGGTCACCAACGACCTGCTGACGGCGGGCAAGGCCCGTAACGTGCGCGTGCTGGCGATCTACGGCGGCCGCGCCTACGAGCCCCAGGTCGAGGCCCTGAAGAAGGGCGTCGACGTGGTCGTCGGCACCCCGGGCCGCCTGCTCGACCTCGCGGGCCAGAAGAAGCTGAACCTCAAGCACGTCAAGTGCCTGGTCCTCGACGAGGCCGACGAGATGCTCGACCTGGGCTTCCTGCCCGACGTCGAGAAGATCATCAACATGCTGCCGGCGAAGCGGCAGACCATGCTGTTCTCGGCCACGATGCCGGGCGCCGTCATCGGTCTCGCCCGCCGCTACATGTCCCGGCCCACGCACATCCGCGCCACCGCGCCGGACGACGAGGGCGTGACGGTCGCGAACATCAAGCAGTTCGTCTACCGCGCGCACTCCATGGACAAGCCGGAGATGGTCTCCCGCATCCTGCAGGCCGAGGGCCGCGGACTCGCGATGATCTTCTGCCGGACCAAGCGCACGGCGGCCGACATCGCCGAGCAGCTGGAGCGTCGCGGCTTCGCCTCCGGCGCGGTCCACGGCGACCTCGGCCAGGGCGCCCGCGAGCAGGCGCTGCGCGCCTTCCGCAACGGCAAGGTCGACGTCCTCGTCTGCACCGACGTGGCCGCGCGCGGCATCGACGTCGAGGGTGTCACACACGTCATCAACTACCAGTCCCCGGAGGACGAGAAGACGTACCTGCACCGGGTCGGCCGCACCGGCCGCGCGGGCGCCAAGGGTACGGCGATCACCCTGGTCGACTGGGACGACATCCCGCGCTGGCAGCTGATCAACAAGGCGCTGGAGCTGGACTTCAACGACCCGCCGGAGACGTACTCGAGCTCCCCGCACCTGTTCTCCGACCTCGGCATCCCCGCGGGTACGAAGGGCACCCTGCCGCGTGCCGAGCGCACCCGCGCCGGCCTGGACGCCGAGGAGCTCGAGGACCTGGGCGAGCCGGGCGGGCGGGGTGCCCGCGGCCGTGGTGGCCGGGGCGGCCGCCGCGACGAGGCCCAGTCCCAGTCCCGTTCCCACGACCGCGAGGCGGAGCGCGAGCGCAGCCGTACTCCGCGCCGTCGCCGCCGTACGCGCGGCGGGACTCCGCTGGAGGCGGGCGCCGAGCAGGCGGCTCCGGCCGCCGAGGCGACCGCGACGGCCGAGGGCACCGAAGGCTCGCGCGTCCTGCGCCGCCGTCGCCGCACCCGCGGCGGTTCCGCGGCCGCCACGACGGCCCCGGCCGTCTCCGCCGCCACGACGGCCGAGACGGCGCCGGCCGCCGAGGCCGCGGTCACGGCGTCGCAGGGCACGGAGCTCGACACGGCCGAGGCCCCGGCGAAGTCGCGCCGCCGCCGCACCCGCAAGTCGGCGGAGGCCGCCCCGGCTCCTGCCGAGGTCACGCCGGCGACCGAGCCGACCGCCCCGTCGGCCCCGTCGGCCCAGGAGCAGACCGAGGCCACCGAGGCTCCGGCCGCCGCGCCGCGCCGCCGTACCCGCAAGGCGACGGCCGCGACGGAGACGGCCGCCGAGGCCGCCGTCGACACGGCGGAGACCGCCGAGGCCAAGCCGAGGACGCGTCGCACCCGCAAGGCGACGGCGACCACCGAGGACGCCGCCCCGGCGAGCGAGGTGACCGCCGAGACCGCGGAAGGCGCCGAGGCGACCGAGGCCAAGCCCAAGGCCCGCCGCACCCGCAAGACCGCGGCGAGCAAGACCACCGAAGCGAGTGCCGAGGCAGCCCCCGAGGCAGCCGTGACGGCCGTGGACACCGCCGAGGCCACCGAGGCCAAGCCCAAGACCCGCCGCACCCGCAAGACCGCGGCGAGCAAGGCCACCGAAGCGAGTGCCGAGGCAGCCCCCGAGGCAGCCGTGACGGCCGTGGACACCGCCGAGGCCACCGAGGCCAAGCCCAA
>NZ_JBVJPV010000003.1:337417-447114 GCF_055609245.1 Streptomyces sp. NPDC036813
CAAGACCCGCCGCACCCGCAAGACCGCGGCGAGCAAGGCCACCGAGGCGACCGCCGAGATCCCCGCCCAGGCCACCGCCGAGCCGGAGACCGACGCCAAGCCCAAGACCGTGCGCCGCACCCGCAAGACCGCGGCCGCGACGGGGACGACCGCCACGGAGACGGCCGCCGAGGCAGCCGTCGACACGGCGGAAGCGACCGAGGCCAAGCCGAAGGCGCGCCGCACCCGCAAGACGGCAGCCGCCGCTCCCGCGGAGCCGGAGGCGACGGTGACGGCGGAGACCGCCGAGGCCAAGCCGCGCCGTACCCGCAAGGCCGCGGCGACCGCCGAGGCGGCCGTCGACACGGCCGAGGGCACGGAGGCCGAGCCCAAGGCCCGCCGCACCCGCAAGACCGCGGCGAGCAAGGCCACCGAAGCGACCGCCGAGATCCCGGCCCAGGCCACCGCCGAGCCGGAGACCGACGCCAAGCCCAAGACGGTCCGCCGCACCCGCAAGACCGCGGCCACCGCAGCGGAGTCGGAGCCGGAGGCCAAGCCGAAGGCACGCCGCACGCGGAAGGCAACGGCAGCGGCGCCGGAGTCGGCCGAAAGCTGACCCTCGCCAACGCGTAACCCGGCGGCCCGGTTCACCTCGAGTGGACCGGGCCGCCGGTGTGAGGGGTGACCGTCGGAGGTTGCGCAGCCCGGCGTTACGGGGTCCCCCCCGGCTGTGCGAAGCCGACCGCAGGGCCGCCGGCCCGGGGCCGCGGGCAACTGCGCGACCAGCCACGGGCCACCCGCAGACGCACGACACACCGTCATGCATATCCTCGGCTCGTGACCGATCCCCGTTCGCCCGAGTCCGCCGAAGTCCAGCCCCGGCCCCAGCGCCCGTCCCCCGCCGCCCCCTTCCCACCGCCCCCCGGTGCTCGCGCCTACTCCCTTCGCATCCCGCGAGGGGAGTTCGCCGTCGTCGACATGCCCGTGGCGCCCGGCGTCGCTCAGCGGGGCGTCGCGCTGCTGGTGCCCGGATACACCGGCAGCAAGGAGGACTTCGCGCTGCTGCACGCGCCGCTCGCCGAGCGCGGGTACCGGACGGTCGCCGTGGACGGCCGCGGGCAGAACGAGTCCGGCGGCCCGGCGGACGACGAGTCGGCCTACGCCCAGGGCGAGTTGGCGCGGGACGTGCTGGCGCAGGCGGCGGCCCTCGGGGAGCCGGTGCATCTGCTCGGGCACTCGCTCGGCGGTCAGCTGTGCCGGGCGGCCGTACTGCTCGACCACACGCCGTTCCGCTCCTTCACCCTCATGTCCTCGGGTCCGGCGCAGATCTCCGTCTCCCAGGAGCAGCGGGTGAAGCTGCTGCGGGACGCGCTGGCGGTGATGACGATGGCCGAGGTGTGGGACGTCATGCAGACGATGGGCCCGCCGGAGGAGGTCGGCGGCCCGGCGCGCGGCCCGGTGAGCCCGGAGCAGCTGCGACAGCGCTGGCTGAACACCCGGCCGGCGCAACTGCTCGCCACGGGACGGCAGTTGTGCGCCGAACCGGACCGGGTCGCCGAACTGGCCGCCCTCCCGCTGCCGTTCCACGTACTGTCCGGTGCCCACGACGACACCTGGCCGGTGCCGCTGCTGGACGACATGGCCGCACGCCTGCACGCCCGCCGCACGGTCATCGAGGGCGCCGAGCACTCCCCCAACGCCGACCAGCCGGCGGCGACGGCCCGGGCGCTCGCCGACTTCTGGGACACGGTCCCCGGCGTGGGCGGCTAGTACTGCGTCCGCAGATGCTCCCAGAACCCGTCCCGCAGGGCGCGCCGCAGGTCCGCCTGGCCGCGCAGGGAGTACTGGAGCAGGCCCTCGGCCTCGACGAGCAGGTCCTGGTCGACCGAGCCCGGCAGATAGGGATGGCCGGGCAGCAGCTCCACCAGGGCCTCGCGTCCCCGCGCCGCGAACCACTTCGCCGCGATCTGCGCGCCGACGAAGCGGACGTCCTCGCGGGTGGGCCGGGCGGCCTGCGCGCCTTCGTAGGTGGCGGCGGTGCGGCGGGAGACGTACGGCTTGAAGAAGTCGAGGTCGAGGGTGCGCTGGCTGTCGACCTCCCACAGCAGGGGTTCCGCCTGGTTGCGGCCCTCGGGTGCCTCGATGCCCCACAGGTGCACCCGGGCTCCGTAGCCCTGGGCCGCCTCGACCGCCGAGACCAGGTCCTCGTCGCCGCCGAGCAGGGCGGCGTCACTGATGGCGCGGTGCCGGGCGAGGGACTCCAGATCGCTGCGGATCAGCGAATCGACGCCCTTTTGCTGGTTGTTGGCGTTCAGGTTGCCCAGGCGGACCTTGACGTCGGGGAGTTCCGCGATGGACTGCTGCTCGGCGGTGTGGATACGGCGCCGGGCGCCGTCGTACCAGTAGACGCGCAGCAGGCGGCTGTCGGCGAAGACGGAGCGGGCGCGGTCGATGAGCGCCTCGATGAGACCTTCGGCGTCGAGGTCGAAGGCGCGGCGGTCCTCGGTGCCCGCGACCAGGCGTCCGGCGGCCGCGTAGAGGTAGCCCGCGTCCACGAAGATCGCATGGGTGGAGGGCGTCTTGGCCACCTCGGCGAGCATGCGCTGCAGCAGCTCGTTCGTGCGGTCGATGCGGGCGGCCAGGGCCGCCAGGTCGTCGTTCATCGTCTCCATTGTCCTGTTGGTCACGCTGTGAACACAACCGGTCCCGTTCGGTCCCGCAACGGACGTCTTACTCGTCAGTAATTAGTCGTTCGAAAAATTTCTTTAGCGTAGGGAATGTTCGTAACACGCAACGGGTTGACTAAGACGTACGGATCGCGGGCACCGACGCCCAGTGGTCCACTGATCAGTAGTTCTCCCCAGGAGGATGACCAGACGAAGGGGGAAGCCACCATGCGCTTCGAAATCATGCGACTCGACGACGTCGACGGTACGCCCGTGGACACGACTGTCGTGGACGCCGCCTCCGTCAACAGGATCGTTCAGCAGGCCGCCGCCATCGGGCAGCGCCTGTGGATCCGCCCGGCCGACACCACGGCCTCATAACAGGGCGGCTCCCCCACAAGAAGCTTCAGGGCCCCGCACGGCACATCGCCGCGCGGGGCCCTGCTGCGTGTACGGCCCCGCGCGTACGGCGGGGTCAGCCGCCCCGGATCACCTGGGTGACACCGTTGATGATCTGCTGCACCGCGATGGCGGAGAGCATCATGCCGGCGAGCCGGGTCACCAGGACCACGCCGCCGTCCTTGATGACCTTGATGATCAGCAGCGAGTAGCGCATCACCAGCCACAGCACGACGTGGATGGCGAGGATCGCCGCCCACACCGACACCTGCGAGGAGACACTGTCGGCCTTCTGCACGGCCAGGATGACCGACACGATCGCGCCGGGCCCGGCGAGCAGCGGCATGCCCAGCGGGACCAGGGCGACGTTGACGTCCTTGGTCTGCTTGGGCTCGTCGGTCTTGCCGGTGAGCAGGTCGAGCGCGATGAGCAGCAGGAGCAGGCCGCCCGCGATCATCAGCGCGGGCACGGAGACATGCAGGTAGTTCAGGATCTGGTGGCCGAGCAGACCGAAGACGGTGATCACGCCGCCGGCCACGCAGACGGCCTGCAGTGCCATCCGCTTCTGCACCCGTGCGGGCCGGCCGCCGGTCAGCGCGATGAAGATCGGGGTGATCCCGGGGGGATCCATGATGACAAAAAGGGTCAGAAAGAGAGAACCGAAGACAGCGACGTCGAACATGAGTGTGGTGCAAGCCTTGCGAAGAGTGAGAAAGAGAGAGGGGGCGTGAGCGGACGGCTCACGCTCCGCCGGCGCCGGGCACCGGGAACGCGCCGGTCGCGCGCCGCGTGATCTCGCCGTAGACCTCGGGGTCGGTGGTGTACGTCCCGAGCTCGACCGTCTTACGGCTGCCGTGGTAGTCGGAGGAGCCGGTGACCAGCAGGCCGAGGTCCTTCGCCAGGCCGCGCAGCCGGGCCCGGGTCTCCTCGTCGTGGTCCATGTGGTCGACCTCGATGCCGTCGAGACCGGCGGCCGCCATCTTGGCGATCGCGGACTCCGGCACGGTCCGCCCGCGCTTGCTCGCGGCCGGGTGCGCGAAGACCGTGACCCCGCCCGCGCCCTTGACCAGCCGGATGGCCTCGAAGGGGTCGGTCTCGTGCTTCTCGACGTACGCCCGGCCCCCGTCGGCGAGCCAGTCGGCGGTGAAGGCGTCGCTCACGGTGGGGACGACGCCCAGCTCGACCAGCGCGGTCGCCACGTGCGGCCGCCCGACCGATCCCTCGCCGGCGATCCGGGCCACCTGCTCCCAGGTGACCGGCACGCCCAGCGCGTTCAGCCTGGCGACCATGCCCTGGGCCCGCGGCACCCGGTCGTCCCGCACCAGCTCGCGCTCGGCGAGCAGCTCCGGCTCCTCGGGGTCGAAAAGGTAGGCCAGCATGTGCATCGAGACGCCGTCGACACGGCAGGACAGCTCGGCGCCGGTGACCAGCGTGAGCCCCTCGGGCAGCGCGGCGATCGCCTCGGCGTACCCACGGGTGGTGTCGTGATCGGTCAGCGCCACGACGTCAAGACCGGCCGCGGCGGCGTTGCGCACCAGCTCGGCCGGGGTGTCCGTACCGTCGGACGCGGTGGAGTGGCAGTGCAGATCAATACGCACGACGCGAACTCCAGCCGGTGCCGACACAGAAGGGGACGCTTCAGCATACCGGGATTCCGCTGCCGCATGTCACACCCCGAAGCGGGCGGCGTCTCTTACATTCCGGGCGCCGACAACGCCCTCGAAGGGCGCGGGGAACTGCGCGAGCGGCCGCGACGCACCCGCAGAGGACCACGCACCCCAAGCCCTACGGTTTGAGCAAGCGCGGCGACAGCGCCCCGCAGGGCACCAGCTCGACCTCCGCCCCCGCCTCCCGCACATCCGCCAGCACCAGCTCGTCGTACATCAGCAGCCCCGACTGCTCCGGCCACACCACCGCCCACAGCCACAACCCGAGCGCCTCCCCCGCGAAGGTGGCCCGGTCGGCCGGTCCGCCGGACACGTGCCACAGCGGGGTGGGCCGGCCGGCGGCCAGCACCTTGACCTCGGCGGGTTTCTCGACGTTCAGATACGGCCCCGGGTCGGGCCCCTCCAGACCGGCGTACCGCGCACCGAGCCCCACGCCCATCTCCTCGGCGACGAGGATCAGCTCGCCCATGCCGCCGAGCGGACCGGGACCCGTACACGCCACCGCGGTCGCGCGACCGCCGCTGCGGTCGTCGCCGGCGCAGGCCACACCCGTGAACAGCCAGCCGACCGGCAGCGGCCACGGCATCCACACCGGCACCTGGGTGCGGCGCACCACCGCATTGAGGGCCTCGACGCTGGGCGGGATCACAGGCTGCAACGGATACACCGTCCCGTGGACATCGCACTGCCAGGAATCGGCGAAGAGGCCGGGAGCCCTGACCCGGCCACCACACTTCGGGCAACTGGGTTCGCCCCTCATAGGGCTCCACGGTCCTACCCCGACCGCGCCACGTCAAGGACGATCACCCGTCCGGACTCCCCCCGCCCGCCGCCCCCACCAGCCAAAACTAGATGTCACTTGCATTAATTAGATCGCCTAACTTACTGTATGCATATTGCAACCATCTCTCGCCGGGCACTCGCCGGGATTGGAGAAGACATGGACCCCTTCGACGCGGGAGCCGGCGGCATCCTGCGGCAGCCCAAGGCGGTCTGGGCGACCGCGGGCGCGTCCGTCGTCGCCTTCATGGGCATCGGACTGGTCGACCCGATCCTGCCCTCCATCGCCCAGGGGCTGCGGGCCACCCCGAGCCAGGTCTCCCTGCTGTTCACCTCGTACTTCCTGATCACCGCGATCGCCATGCTGGTCACCGGCTTCGTCTCCAGCCGCATCGGCGGCCGCAAGACGCTGCTGGCCGGTCTCGCGCTGGTCGTGGTCTTCGCCGGCCTGGCCGGCACCTCCGGCTCGGTCGGCCAGCTGGTCGGCTTCCGCGCGGGCTGGGGCCTCGGCAACGCCCTCTTCGTCTCGACCGCGCTCGCGGTGATCGTCGGCGCTGCCGCCGGCGGCAGCGCGGCGGCGATCCTGCTGTACGAGTCGGCGCTCGGCCTCGGCATGGCCTGCGGCCCGCTGCTGGGCGCCCTGCTCGGTGACGCCAGCTGGCGCTACCCGTTCTTCGGCACCGCGTTCCTGATGGCGGTGGGCTTCCTGTGCATCACGGTGTTCCTGAAGGAGCAGCCGAGGCCCGCCCGCAAGACGTCACTCCTGGACCCGCTCAAGGCGCTCGGCCACGGCGGCCTCGCCTCCGCCGCCGTCTCGGCGTTCTTCTACAACTACACGTTCTTCACGGTCCTGGCCTTCACGCCGTTCGTGCTGAACATGACGCCGTACAAGTCGGGCGCGGTCTTCTTCGCCTGGGGCGTGCTGCTGGCCGTGTTCTCGGTGATCGTGGCACCACGGATGCAGGCCCGGTTCGGCTCGCTGAAGGTGCTGGGCGGCTCGCTGGTGCTGCTCGCGGCCGACGTGGCCGTCCTCGGCTACGGCGACCACACCACGGCGATCGTCTGCACGATCCTGTCGGGCGCGTTCATCGGCGTGAACAACACCGTCTACACCGAGCTGGCCCTCGGCGTCTCGGACGCCCCGCGCCCGGTGGCCAGCGCCGGCTACAACTTCGTGCGGTGGTTCGCGGCGGCGGCCGCGCCCTACCTGGCGCCGAAGATCGAGGAGTGGAGCGACCTCCACATCCCGTTCGTGGTGGCGGCGGTCACCGCGGTTCTGGGCGCGCTCGTGGTCCTCGTACGGCGCAACGCCCTCACCCACGACGCGCAGGAGCTGGAGCCGAAGCACGCCACCGAGGACGGCGTCACGGTCTTCGCCAACTGACCTCAGCGGCTCGGGGGTTGGTGACATCGGTCACTGCCCCGGGGCGCCCTCGGTCACTCCAGAGGGACGGACCTGCGGGACGGATCCCGCAGGTCCGTTCCCTGCGTCAGCCACTTCTCCTGGAGGGCCTGGGCGCCGTGCACACGCTTCCAGGCGGCCTCGTTCGCAGTCATCGGCAGCAACGGCAGGAAGCGGACCGGGTCCATCGGGTCGTCCAGCTCCAGGTCCTCCACCAGGCCGCCGGGCTCGGCGACGAGGACGGAGGTGAAGGGGGCGCCGGGCCACAGCGGCTCGCCGACGTCCAGCGACGCGCCCGGGGACACGACCAACCCCTCGACCTGCGGGGACGCGGCCAGCACGGCGAGCGGGCGGAGCACCTTGTCGGTCTCGGTGACACCCGCGCGCACCGACAGCACCAGCTCGGCGCGTGGGCCCTTGACGGGGTCGGCGAGCATCGCGGTGGGGTCGGTCATGGGCTGCGCGGACATGCCGAGGGTGGCGTAGCGCACGATGTCCCCCTCGTGGAAACGCAGCACCTCGATCCGTTCCGTGCCGAGGAAGGTGACCGCCGCGCGCGCGTCCGGCTCACCCAGCGCGGTGCGCAGGCGGGCCTCGACCAGAGGAAGAACATCTGCCATGCCGCGAGCATAGAACTCGTCAGCAGCGGGCAAAGCGGCGCCTTGACACACCGGTCGGCTGATACTCTTGGCCGGTCGGGCAGCACGCAGAAGCGTCGCGCATCCAGCCCGACGCCGAAGGAACTCCCTTACGAGGGACCGACCGGAGGAGGTGGGGCTGTCATGGATCGAAGTCGACCGTGCAGTACCACTCGCTCTTCCGGCCGCTGATGCGGTTGCCCTGATCCGGCCTGCTGCCGCCTTTCGCGCTCACGCCTTCACTCGGAAGAGCACTTCGTTTCGTTTTGCCTGATCTGTCTGATCTGAATCAGCAGCGAAGCTCGCCACCGCGACGGTGCGGTGCTCCCCGCTTTGTGGATGTGCCAAACATGCGCACCCAGGACGTCCTCATTCCGGGTAGTTCCACCCGCTGCGGGTGACGGGGTCTTCGCTGCCCGATGCGAAGGAGCCCGCCCATGTCGATGATCCGCGACCTGCGCGCAGTGGTCCGCCCCTCCCGTGTCTCCCTGCGCAAGGAACTGCCCAGGACCGGCGGCTACGACACCTCCCCCCGCCCCGCCCGCCCGTCGGCCGTCGTCGACTGCGCCGTGTACCGCGACGGCGCCCGGCTGCCCAGCGACCACCCGATCACCCCGCAGGAGGCCATGCGCCAGGTGCGGCGCGACGGCGGCTTCGCGTGGATCGGGCTGCACGAGCCGACCGAGGACGAATTCGCCGGTATCGCCACGGAGTTCGGGCTGCACCCACTGGCCGTGGAGGACGCGGTGCAGGCCCACCAGCGGCCCAAGCTGGAGCGGTACGACGACTCGCTGTTCACCGTCTTCAAGACGGTCCACTACGTCGAGCACGCCGAACTCACCGCCAACAGCGAGGTCGTCGAGACCGGCGAGGTGATGTGCTTCACCGGGCGGGACTTCGTCATCACCGTCCGGCACGGCGGCCAGGGCAGCCTGCGCGCGCTGCGCCACCGCCTCCAGGACGACCCCGAACTGCTCGGCAAGGGCCCCTCGGCGGTGCTGCACGCGATCGCCGACCACGTGGTGGACGGTTACATCGCGGTCGCCGACGCGCTCCAGGACGACATCGACGCCGTCGAGACGGACGTCTTCTCACCCGGCCGCAAGGGCACCCCGCGCGGCACGGACGCCGGCCGGATCTACCAACTCAAGCGCGAGATCCTGGAGTTCAAGCGGGCGGTGTCGCCGCTGCTGCGTCCCATGCAGCTGCTGAGCGAGCGGCCGATGCGGCTCATCGACCCCGACATCCAGAAGTACTTCCGGGACGTCGCCGACCACCTCGCCCGCGTCCAGGAACAGGTCGTCGGCTTCGACGAGCTGCTGAACTCCATCCTGCAGGCCAACCTCGCGCAGGCGTCCGTGGCGCAGAACGAGGACATGCGCAAGATCACCTCGTGGGCCGCGATCATCGCCGTACCGACGATGGTGTGCGGGGTGTACGGGATGAACTTCCAGTACATGCCGGAGCTGCACTGGCGCTACGGCTACCCGGTGATCATGGCGATCACGGGCGTGATCTGTCTGGGCATCCACCGCACGCTCAAGCGCAACGGCTGGCTGTGACGGACGCGGCAAAGGCGCTGGTTAGGCTGGGCGCATGACAAGCGAGCTGCTCGACCAGGCCCTCGTCGAGGAGGCCACGAAGAAGTCCGGCCTCATCTGGGTCAAGGCCGCCGGTGCCCCGGCCGCGCGTGCGGTGTGGCATGTGTGGCACGAGGGGGCGGTGTGCCTGGTCGGCGACGGTCCCGGGGAGCAGCCGCTGACCGGGCTCGCCGAGGGCGGCACCGCCGAGGTGACCGTCCGCAGCAAGGACAAGGGCGGTCGGCTGGTGAGCTTCCCCGCGAAGGTCGTCGAGCTGGCGCCGGGGTCACAGGCGTGGGAGGCGGCTGTCGCCGAGCTGAAGGGTAAGCGGCTCAACGCGCCGGACGGTGAGGCGATGGCGGAGCGGTGGGCGCGGGAGTGCAAGGTGCTCCGCCTCGAGCCTTCCGGTTCCGTGCTGCCGTTGCCGGACGGGTCGCTGGCCGCGGTGCCGGTTGCCTCGTCGGCGACTACGCGGGAAGCCGTCCCGGCGGGATTGCCTCGGTTGCTCTTCAAGAAGCGTAAGCGGTAGCGCTGCGCGGCTGGGGTGCCTGGTTCTGTCGTTTCGCGGCTGCAGCGCCGTCCTGGCCGGGCGCGCAGTTCCCCGCGCCCCTTTCGGGGCGCTCCTGCGGGCCCGCGTTCAAAGCTACGACGTCGGCAGTTGCTTGCCGTAGTCCACCGTGTCGCCCTTGGCCGGCTCGCTGAGGGCGAAGTCCTTGCCCCACTCCGAGAAGACCAGGGTGCCTGCGCCGCCCGCGCGGACCAGGCGCAGGGGATACGGCTTGCCTTCCAGGGAGACGTCGAGGGTGCCGCCGGAGCCCTTGTCGCCGGTGATGCGGATGGTGCGCACGCCGGACTGTTCGTGGTGGCCGTCCGTGGCGAGCGCGCCGTGCAGGGTCAGGACACTGTCGAGGAGGACGTCCTTGTCCGTGAAGCCGCTGAACCGCTGGTACGCGGGGTCGCGCTGCGGCACCTTCACGTACTTGCCGCCGAGCTTGTCCGCGGCCGCGGTGTCCGCCACCTTCGGCCCGCCCTTGGAGTCCTCGTGGTCCCAGAAGTCCGAGCCCGCCTTCAGGAACAGCTGCTTGTCCACGCGCAGCAGCTGGAAGGTGCCCGCCTCGGAGGTGACCGAGCCGGTGCCGCCGTCGCCCTTGAGGCGCATGTCCAGCTTGTACGTGTGGCCGCCCGCCACCACGTTCCCCGCGAGGTGGACGGCGTCGACGGAGTCCGCGGCCTGCTGGGTACGGCTCTGGATCTGCGCGGCCGGCAGCTTGCCGACCCCGTTGGTGTTCGCGTCCGGATCGTCGGAGCACGCCGCGAGCCCTGTCACGGCCAGCACGGTGAGCGCGCCGGCGAGCGCGTTCCGGCGGGTGAGGCCCAGGGCAGTCGCAGTCACGGAAGCAGGTGCCTTTCCGTCGGGGTCCACAGCGGCGTACGGCAGCGTACCGGGGCTCGGCCCACCGGGCGGAGCCAGTCCGTCCGGACCGTCCGCCGGGACGTATCCGAACGGGACGGGCTAGCCTGAAGCCCGACTGAGCGGGCAATTGGGGAAAGACTCACTGATACCGTCACGCACCCATGTAAAGGAGGCCCCGGTCATGGCAGGGGGCGCCCCCCGGATCTTCGTCTCGCACCTCGCCGCCGTCGCCGTGTTCGATCCGACCGGCGACCAGGTGGGGCGCGTGCGCGATCTGGTCGTCATGCTGCGCGTGGGACGCCGTCCGCCGCGGCTGCTCGGCCTGGTCGTCGAGCTGGCGACCCGGCGCCGCATCTTCCTGCCCATGACCCGGGTGACCAGCGTCGAGTCCGGCCAGGTCATCACCACCGGCGTGCTCAACGTGCGCCGCTTCGAGCAGCGGCCCACCGAGCGGCTCGTCTTCGGCGAGCTGCTGGACAAGCGCGTCACCCTCGTCGAGACCGGCGAGGAGGTCACCGTGCTCGATCTGTCGGTGCAGCAGCTGCCGGCCCGCCGGGACTGGGAGATCGACCGCGTCTTCGTCCGCAAGGGCAAGAAGTCCAGCGCCTTCCGCCGCGCCAAGGGCGAAACGCTGACCGTCGAGTGGTCCCAGGTCACCGGCTTCTCCCTGGAGGAGCACGGGCAGGGCGCCGAGAGTCTGCTCGCCACCTTCGAGCAGCTGCGGCCCGCCGACCTCGCCAACGTGCTGCACCACCTCTCCCCCAAGCGACGCTCCGAGGTCGCCGCCGCCCTCGACGACGACCGGCTCGCCGACGTGCTGGAGGAGCTGCCGGAGGACGACCAGATCGAGATCCTCGGCAAGCTCGCCGAGGAACGCGCCGCCGACGTGCTGGAGGCCATGGACCCCGACGACGCCGCCGACCTGCTCTCCGAGCTGCCGGAGGCGGACACCGAGCGGCTGCTGAGCCTGATGCAGCCCGCCGACGCGGCCGAGATGCGCCGCCTGATGTCGTACGAGGAGCACACCGCCGGCGGACTGATGACCACCGAGCCGATCGTGCTGCGCCCCGACGCCACCGTCGCCGACGCGCTCGCCCGGGTGCGCAACCCCGACCTGTCCCCGGCGCTCGCCGCGCAGGTGTACGTGTGCCGGCCGCCCGACGAGACGCCGACCGGCAAGTACCTGGGCACCGTCCACTTCCAGCGCCTCCTGCGCGACCCGCCGTACACCCTGGTCAGCTCACTGCTCGACCAGGATCTGCAACCACTGGCGCCGGACGCGGCGCTGCCCGTCGTCGCCGGGTTCTTCGCCACGTACGACATGGTCGCGGCGCCCGTGGTCGACGAGTCGGGGTCACTGCTGGGCGTGGTGACCGTGGACGACGTCCTGGACCACATGCTGCCCGAGGACTGGCGCGAGACCGAGTTCCACCTGGGAGAGGGGGCGAACGCACATGGCACCTGACCGCGACACCACCCGCGACCGCATGCCCGCCGGGGCGACCGCGACCAGCCGCCCGCGCGCCCGGCTCGACCAGCCGCGACCGCCGCGGCGGCGGCTGCTGCCGGAATGGGACCCGGAGGCCTTCGGACGGTTGTCGGAGCGGATCGCCCGGTTCCTGGGGACAGGACGGTTCATCGTCTGGATGACCGTCGTCATCATCCTGTGGGTGGTGTGGAACGTGGCGGCGCCGGTCCATCTGCGCTTCGACCGCTACCCGTTCATCTTCCTGACGCTGATGCTGTCGCTGCAGGCCTCCTACGCGGCGCCGCTGATCCTGCTCGCGCAGAACCGGCAGGACGACCGCGACCGGGTCAATCTGGAACAGGACCGTAAGCAGAACGAGCGGTCCATCGCCGACACGGAGTACCTGACCCGGGAGATCGCGGCGCTGCGGATGGGCCTCGGCGAGGTCGCCACCCGCGACTGGATCCGCTCCGAGTTGCAGGACGTGATCAAGGAGCTGGAGCACCGGCAGAACGGCCACCACGCGGAGGCGGTGGTATTCCCGGCAGAACGGCCGCACGGACGTGACGTAGACGACCGCTGACGGGCATCCCGGGTGATGGCTACCGGGCCGTACCATCGTCCTTATGGTTACGGAAGACGCGGTGCGCGAAGCGCTGGCGACGGTGAACGACCCCGAGATCAACCGGCCCATCACCGAGCTCGGGATGGTCAAATCGGTGGAGATCGGCGCCGACGGTGCGGTCGCGGTCACCGTGTACCTGACGGTGTCCGGCTGTCCGATGCGCGACACCATCACCCAGCGCGTCACGGACGCGGTCTCCCGCGTCGAGGGCGTCACGCGCGTCGACGTCACGCTCGACGTGATGAGCGACGAGCAGCGCAAGGAGCTGGCGGCGGCCCTGCGCGGCGGCCAGACCGAGCGCGAGGTGCCCTTCGCCAAGCCCGGCAGCCTCACCCGCGTCTACGCGGTCGCCTCGGGCAAGGGCGGCGTCGGCAAGTCCTCGGTGACGGTGAACCTGGCGGCTGCCCTGGCGGCCGACGGTCTGAAGGTCGGTGTCGTCGACGCCGACATCTACGGCCACAGCGTGCCCCGCATGCTCGGCGCGGACGGCCGTCCCACCCAGGTCGAGAACATGATCATGCCGCCGTCGGCGAACGGCGTGAAGGTCATCTCCATCGGCATGTTCACCCCGGGCAACGCCCCCGTCGTGTGGCGCGGCCCGATGCTGCACCGCGCGCTCCAGCAGTTCCTCGCGGACGTCTACTGGGGCGACCTCGACGTCCTCCTGCTGGACCTCCCGCCAGGCACCGGTGACATCGCGATCTCCGTGGCGCAGCTGGTCCCGAACGCCGAGATCCTGGTCGTGACGACCCCGCAGCAGGCCGCGGCGGAGGTCGCCGAGCGCGCCGGTTCCATCGCGGTGCAGACCCACCAGAAGATCGTCGGCGTCGTCGAGAACATGTCCGGCCTGCCTTGCCCGCACTGCGGCGAGATGGTCGACGTCTTCGGCACGGGCGGCGGCCAGACGGTCGCCGACGGCCTCACCCGTACGACGGGTACGACGGTGCCGGTGCTGGGGTCCATCCCGATCGACGTCCGCCTGCGCGAGGGCGGCGACGAGGGCAAGCCGGTCGTGCTGTCCGACCCGGACTCCCCGGCGGGCTCGGCCCTGCGCGCCATCGCGGGCAAGCTGGGCGGTCGCCAGCGGGGCCTGTCGGGTCTGTCGCTGGGCATCACGCCGCGCAACAAGTTCTGACGTTCACCTGGGCGGCGGCGGCCTCTACGGGCTGTCGTCGCCCACGAGTGTCTGCTGCGCGTTCGGCACGACCTGGGTGAGCCGCAGGACGCCCCAGACGATGCAACCGATGCCCAGCGCCTCGGGCAGCAGCCACCAGCCGGTGCGGATGTGCTCGCCGAACAGCGTGACGCCGAGCGCCAGGCTGACCGTGGCGTCCCCGATCGTCAGCGCGGGCTGGGACGCGGCCAGCGAGCCGGCCTGCAGCGAGTTCTCCAGAAGCAGCAGCGAAGCGCTTCCGACCAGCGCGAAGCCGTACGTCTGCCAGGTACTCAGGAAGACCGGCAGGCCGCCCTCGGAGAAGCTGTCGCTCGCGGTCTTCAGCAGGGCCGCGGTGAGGGCGTTGCCGGTGGCGGCCGCCGCCGCGAGCGCCGCGGCGCGGAAGAGGGGCGGGCGGCCCGGGCGGGCGACGACCACGACGGTCCCCATGAGCCCCAGACACAGCACGAGCACGGGCACCCAGCGGGTCATCGGCGCCTCGTTGCCGCCGCCGGAGGGCGCCGCGGAGGCCAGGATCAAGGCCAGTCCGACGACCACCGCGGCCACCGCCCGCCAGCCCGCGGCCGGCATCCTGCGGCCCATCAGCCGGGCGGCGATCAGCAGGGCGAACGGCAGCTCCAGGATGAACAGGGGCTGCACCAGCGCCATCGGCCCGTTCAGCAGCGCGAGCGCCTGACAGGTGGCGGACGCAAGCACGCCGCCGATGCCGATCAGCCAGACGGGACGCCGCGCCAGGGCCAGCAGCAGCCGCAGTCCTCCACCGCTCGGCACGGACGAGGCCGCCTTGCGCTGGAACGCCGTCCCCACGGCATTGCACGCCGCTCCCGCCACGGCGAAGGAGACGGCCACGAGGATCACACCTCCACCATGCCCGACCCCAGCCACGACGTCCTGCGGGAACCCTTACGCGAGCGAGCCCACCACGGGGACCACGACGCCGGGGCGCGCGGCGTCCTCGTCGGCGGGGCGCGGCCCAGCACCGGGAACGGCCCCGGCTCGGGGCACCTGCCCCGAGTCCCGCGATGGTCCCGGTGCACCACGCGGCCGATGGGCGCGCGGGAATCCCGTGGAGTGTGAGCGTCCGGGAACGGTCCGCAGCGGCGGGGCGCGCCGTACCGGGGACGGTCCCCGCCGGGGCGCCGGCCGAGTCCCCGCTCCTCGTCCTGGTGCGCCGCACGGTCGGCTGGCGCCACCGGGCCGGCCGACGCCGGCCGCAGCCGCCGGCCGCGGGGAGCGGCGGGTGGTGCGGCCGCCGCCGTAGCGCCGTCGGCGAGACAGCGCGCCGCTTGCCGGGCGAGGCGCGGAGGGGCCACGCGGCCCGTGCGCGCGCCGTCGGCGAGACAGCGCGCCGCCTGCCGGGCGAGGCGCGGAGGGGCCACGCGGCCCGTGCACGCGCCGTCGGCGAGACAGCGCGCCGTCGGCCGGCGGGGCGCGGAGGGGCCGCGTGGCCCGTGCGCGCGCCGGCGGGCGGGTGAGGGGCCCTGCGGGCCCGTGTGCGCGGTGTCGGCCGGGCGGGAGGGGCCGCTTTGCGCAGAGGGGTGCCGGTGGCTACCCCCGCAGACCCCCGGAGGGTCACGCGTAGGTGGCGATGTCCTTGATCATGGCGAAGCCGAGGCCGTACGCGCTCATGCCGCGGCCGTACGCGCCCACGTGCACGCCCTGCTGGGTGGTGCCGGCGAGGACCCAGCCGAACTCGGACTCCCGGTAGTGGAACGGCGTCGGCACGCCGTCCACCGGCAGGGACAGCGTGGACCAGTCCTCGCCGTCGAGGTCGTCGGCCAGCACCCAGGCCGTCTCCGTCTGCT
Organism: Streptomyces sp. NPDC036813; assembly: GCF_055609245.1. Classification (NCBI taxonomy): domain Bacteria; kingdom Bacillati; phylum Actinomycetota; class Actinomycetes; order Kitasatosporales; family Streptomycetaceae; genus Streptomyces; species Streptomyces sp. NPDC036813. The sequence goes on from NZ_JBVJPV010000003.1 coordinate 353,015, forward strand.
GCTCCAGCCAGTCGTCGCGCAGGGTGTGGTCCATCTGCCCGGGCCAGGTGAACGACAGCAGCCCGACCCCGGCGAGCCATGCCGCCGAGGAGACGGACGTCGCCTCCAGCAGCCCCGTGCCGTCGGCGCTGCGCCGGGAGGGGTGCGCGGCGACGGTGACCACCACGGCGAACTTCTCGCGCGGCTCACCGGCCGCACCGGTCTCGCCCCGCACGGAGGGCTCGTCACCGTGCCCGATCGAACCGTGCTCGACGGCCCCGTCGGCCGCCGTACCGACCTGCATCAGCCAGCGCGGCCCGGTGAACGCCTCGTCGAGGCCGTACCACGGGAAGGGCGCGCGCAGGTAGCCGTCGACCGTGCGCCGTGCGGTGGGGACCTGCTGTCCACCCTCCGCGGCCGGCGCCTGTGCGACTGCCCGACTCGTCGTCTCCATCTGCCCGGACGCCTCCTCGCTCTCGTCGGACCGAACGGCCCGCCCCCCTTCGGGCGTACTCGTCCGATCCGCACAACAACTCGGCAGCATATCCATCTCGCCGCGGGCAGCCGGGAATCCGCCCGGCGCGTGGGTCGCGCGGGCCGCGCTTTCAGGTCGCGTCGGCGTCGAACGGCGGGCGGTCGTCCTTGCCGCCGTCCTCGGGCTTCTTCGTCATGTCGATGCGGCCGGAGGCGGTGGCGGCCGGGGAGCCGTTGGCAGCGGCGATCTCGGTGTCGCGGCTGTGCACCGCGTCCGTGACCTCGGCCATCTCCTTCTTCAGGTCGAAGCCGTTGCGGATCTCCTTCAGCCCGAGGTCCTCGTTCTCCATCTGCTTGCGGATGAACGTCTTGGGGTTGAGGTCCTCGAACTCGAAGTCCTTGAACTCCGGGCCCAGTTCCTGCCGGATGTCCTGCTTGGCGCTCTCCGAGAACTCGCGGATCTTCCGGATCGTCCGCATGACGTCCTGGATGACCTTGGGGAGCTTGTCCGGACCGAAGACGAGCACACCGAGCACGATGATGGTCACCAGCTCGAGTGGTCCTATGTCATTGAACACCTGTAGCTCCTCGCGATGTCCTCGGCCGGGTCCACGGTACCTGTCCGACCTGTCCGACCGGTACCGTCCCGGGGTGAGGTTTACGTCAGTCGCCCGGCCGGGCCTCAGTCGCCGCCGGCCGAGCCCAGGACCAGCGAAACCCTCTGTTCATGTCCCCCTCGCTCGACCGTCAGGTCCAGACGGTCGCCGGGGCGGTGCGCGCGGGTCTTGACGATCAGCTCCTCGCCGGAGTGGACGATCTGGCCGTCGACCGCGGTGATCACGTCACCGGGCCTGATCCCCGCCTTGGCGCCGGGCCCGCCCGGAGTGACGGAGGGTCCGCCGCCGTCGCCCTGCGCGCCGACGCGGGCGCCCTCGCCGGTGTAGTCCATGTCGAGGGTGATGCCGATGACCGGGTGTGTGGCGTGGCCGGTGTTGATCAACTCCTCGGCGACGCGTCTGCCCTGGTTGATCGGGATGGAGAAGCCGAGGCCGATCGACCCGGCCTGTCCGCCGCCCTCGGTGTCGCCGGCGCTGTCGGCGGAACGGATGGCGGAGTTGATGCCGACGACCCGGCCACGGGAGTCCAGGAGCGGACCGCCGGAGTTGCCGGGGTTGATCGGAGCGTCGGTCTGCAGCGCGTCGACGTACGACACGTCGCTCCCGTCGCCCTTCTCCCCTCCGGCGGTGATCGGCCGCTCCTTGGCGCTGATGATGCCGGAGGTCACGGTGCCGGCCAGGTCGAAGGGCGCGCCGATGGCGACGACGGGATCCCCGACGCGGACGTTGTCGGAATTGCCGAGGGGCAGGGGCTTCAGGCCCTTGACGCCGCTGACCTGCACGACGGCGAGGTCGTAACCGCTGTCCCGGCCGACCACCTTGGCCTTGGCGGTCTGTCCGCCGTTGAACACGACGGTTATCTCACCGCCGGTGCCGGCCGGCTGCACGACGTGGTTGTTGGTGAGGATGTGCCCGCGGGTGTCCAGCACGAAGCCGGTGCCGGTGCCCTGCTCCTCGCTGCCGGTGACATGCAGGGTGACCACGCTCGGCAGCGCGCGGGCGGCGATCCCGGCGACGCTGTCCGGGGCGCGGCCGGCGGGCTCGTCCCCGGCCTGCGGCAGCTCGACGGTCGTCCCGACGCCGCCGTTGCGCTCCAGATACGCGCCGACGAGCCCGCCGACGCCACCGGAGACCAGCGCGACCGCGAGCACGAAGACCACGGCCGCCCGACGCTGCTTACGACGCCGCTGCTGCTCGGTGTCGACCGCGGCGCCGGTCTGCTGCAGGGGCGCGTGCCCGCCGGGCGCGGCCTGCGGGGACGCACCGGTCGCGGCCCACGGGTCGTAACGGTGCCACGGGTCGGCGGGAAGAGCGGCCTCTTGCAGGGCGGGGACGCCGGGGGCCGTGACCGCGGAGACGGGGGAAGGGGCGGCGAGGGGGGCGGGGACGGGGGCATCCTCGGGTACGGCCACGGCGGAGGCCGGGGCCGCCATGGACGCCGGGGCGCCCGGAACGACAGTGTGCGGCGGCGCGGTGGTCTGGGGCGCGGGGGTATGCGGCGGCACGGTGGGAGACGCTGCGGGGGCCTGCGGCGGTGCCGTGGGATGTGGGGCGGGGACCTGCGGCGGTGCCGTGGGCTGTGGTGCCGGTGCGGTCGGCGTGCCGTGTGCGGGAGTCGCCGCCGGTGCCGCCGGGTGCTGGACCGGCGGTGCCGGTGCCCACGGGCCGGGTTCGCCGTAGGGCGGGGTGCTGTAGGGGTCGGGATCGTGCAGTGGCGTGGGCCGCTCGGCCGGAGCGGCGGCCTCCGGCGCCGCGCCGGAGCCCGCGGGGACCGGCTCGCTCAGCTCGTAGTCCCCGTCGGCCGCCGCCGGACGCCGGCCGTCGGCCGGTCCCTCGTCGCCGTCGGTCTGCTGGGCCTGCGGCCGGGCCAGGGCGAAGTCGGTGCCGGGATCCTGGGACCCGTCGTCCTTCGCGTCGGCGGTCATGGCCGCCTCTGCCCCGGTGTTCCGTTCGTCGGACGGACCCTGCGTGGGCTTCCCCTCGTTCATGCTCTCCCCACGGGTGGCCGCGGCCCGGCTCGTCGGCGGCCGCGGATGGTCGAACTCCGCGCCGACGGCATGCCGGGGGCGCGGCTGATCTGGATTCAACCAGGTTCGCGGGCCCGCCGCGCAGAGGCCGTCAGGGGGAGGACGTGGCGGAAGGCGATGGGGAGGGGGATGTGGGGCCGCCGGAGGCCGACAGGGACAGCACGCCGGGAGTCGTCACCGCCGGCGCCGGGGACAGCGTGGTCAGCGCGACGGGCGCCGTGACGCTGAGCGGGCGTATCAGCGGTGACATGGCGGCCGCACCGGCCATGACGGGCGTGGTCAGCGTGCGCGCCACGTCCTGCAGGGTGGCGGGAGTGGGCAGGCCGGGCAGCAGGGGCGCGGACAGGGTCGTGGGCGCCACCGGGGTGCCCGCGAACGTGCTCTGGCCGCTCTGTGCCATCAGCGGTGTCCCACTGCGGCGGCGCTGGGACTCCGGGGCCGTCGCCGCGCCCGCGGTCGGGGCGCCGGCCGGGGTGACATTGCTGCCGGAACCGGCTCGGGTGTCCGTGGCGGCCGGGCTGCCGGTGGTGACGCCGCCCAGTGCGATCGCGGCCAGCGACACGGCCCCGGCCGCGACGAACGCGAACCGCAGCCCCCGGGAGGGTCCGGCCTCACCACGGCTGACGGGGTGGATACGGAAACCCGGCTCGGCGGGCACCGGCACCGCGGCGGCGTGCCCGTGTCCGGGCCCGCGGCCCGGCGCGTAGTCGAAGTCGAACGGCGCGCCGCCGCCCCGCTTCATGCCGAAGACCCCGGACGCCCCGGAGCGTCCCGGGAAGCCCCCGGAGAATCCGCCGAATCCTCCCGCGCCGAACGGCGGGCCGCCGCCGTCGAGGTCGTCTCCCCCCGGCAGCCCCTGGAGACGGGCCAGGAAGCTCTCGGACGGGGGTGGCGGCGCCACCTCAGCGAAGACGTTCTTCAGACGGCGCTGCGCGTCGACCTCCGCCTTGCATTTCGGGCAGGTCGCCACGTGCGCCAGGACGCGCTCACGCGTCTCATGACCGAGTTCGCCGTCCACCAGGGCGGAGAGTCGGTCTCCCAGGTGCTGCTCTGCCGGATTGGGACGTGATCCACTCACGCGGTCGCGCCCCCTCCCCCCAGCACGGGCACGCGGGGCATCAGGGAGCGGCGCTCCCGGGCCTCGGGCGAGCGGTGGGCGAGCGCCTTGCGCAGCTGGGAGCGGCCGCGGTGGATGCGCGAGCGGACCGTGCCGAGCTTGACGCCGAGGGTCGCGGCGATCTCCTCGTAGCTCAGTCCCTCGATGTCGCACAGGACGACCGCGGCGCGGAACTCCGGCGCGAGCGTGTCCAGGGCCTGCTGGATGTCTGCGTCGAAGTGGGCGTCGTTGAATACCTGTTGCGGGGTGGGCTCCTTGCTGGCCAGCCGCTCGGCCGCGTCCTCGCCGAGGGCGTCGAAGCGGATGCGCTGCTTGCGGCGCACCATGTCCAGGAAGAGGTTGGTGGTGATGCGGTGGAGCCAGCCCTCGAAGGTGCCCGGCGAGTACGTCGACAGGGAGCGGAAGACGCGGACGAAGACCTCCTGGGTGAGGTCCTCGGCGTCGTGCTGATTGCCCGTGAGGCGGTAGGCGAGGCGGTAGACCCGCCCGCTGTGCGTGCTGACGATCTCCTCCCAGGTGGGCGGAGTCCACGCCTGGCCGTCCGCGTCGGTGGAGAAGGTCGCGGTCTGGGCCGGGCCGGCGGCAAAGGCCGCGGCGTGGCTGGTGTCAGCGGTGTCGGTCACGGATTTCGGCCTGCCCGCCGATCCGAGGAAGCGCCGCAGCACTCCTCCCCGGTCCTCAGGCGCGGCCGCACCTCCCCTGTCAGCTCTGGTGGTGTCCAGTGGAGCCCCTACCATAGCCACCTCGCCCGTTAGGACCGGATAAGCGGTTTTACGAGAATTTGATCTGTGCTGATACGGCTCATGCGGCTGCGTCAGCACTTGCTCGGCGCCCCGCGCCCCGTCGTGATCCAACTGTGTCCCCCCGGTGCGTCTCCCACCCTTCTAAACGCCCGGTCCCATCTGCGGGTTCCCGGCCCCAACGGATACAGTCACGCCGAGGCAACCATGGGGACAGGAGAGGGTCATTACCGGCAACCGGCAGACGGACTGGGCGTTCGCCGACGCCTTTGTCGCCGAGGACGACGCGCTGCTGTGGGCCCGCGACCGGGCCCGTGAGGCGGGGCTGCGTTCGGTGTCGCCCGGCACGGGCGCGGCGCTGCGGTTGCTGGCCGCCACCGTGGACGCCAAGGCGGTCGCGGAGATCGGCACCGGTTGCGGCGTCTCCGGCATCCATCTGCTGCACGGCATGCGTCCCGACGGGGTGCTGACCACCGTCGACCCCGAGCCGGAGCACCAGCAGTTCGCGCGGCAGGCCTTCCGTGCCGCCGGGTTCGCCAGCAACCGGGCGCGCTTCATCCCCGGCCCCGCCCTCGACGTCCTGCCGCGCCTCGCGGACGCCGGCTACGACCTCGTCTTCTGTGACGGCGACCGGCTGGAGTTCCTCGACTACCTCGCTGAATCGTTGCGCCTGCTGCGCCCCGGCGGCCTGGTGGTGTTCGAGGGCGTCTTCGCGGCCGGGCGCACGGTGGACTCCGGTCCGCAGCCGACCGAGGTCATACGGATCCGGGAGCTGCTGCGCGCGGTGCGCGAGAGCCAGGATCTGGTGCCGTCGCTGCTGCCGGTCGGGGACGGCCTGCTGTGCGCGGTCAAGCGCTGATCCGCTGCCCCGCCGCCCTCGAACACATGGGTCCTCACCTGCCCAAACGGGCCCTCACCTGCGCAAACGGCCGCCCCGGCACCCACCTGGGGCGCCGGGGCGGCCGAAAGGATATGGTCGCTTGCGCGTCAGCCGACGACCTTCTTGAGGGCGTCGCCGAGGGCGTCGGCCTCGTCCGGGGTCAGCTCGACGACGAGCCGACCGCCGCCTTCGAGCGGAACGCGCATGACGATGCCCCGCCCCTCCTTGGTCACCTCGAGCGGGCCGTCGCCCGTCCGCGGCTTCATGGCCGCCATGCTCGTTCCCCTTCCTGAAACCAGCTCATCGTCAAGGCCGACGGCCCATGAAGGGCAGGCGCGGGCCCACCGCCCGGAAGGGCCCAGGACACGCGTCACCGGCATCGAACACATTGCTTCCAGGCCATTATCCCGCATCTCCGGACCCGATGACCAACATCAGTCCGCATCGCTTGGGCAACGCGCGCGAGCAAAACCACTCAATTCGGCGATGTGCCTGCGATACTGCTCGACCGCACGGACGGCATCCGAGTGCGCCGTGCGTGGAATTGTTTGACGCACCTCACATGTCCGGCCCGGTTCGCCGCCGGTGATCTCCGCCATGCTGTCCTTCGTACATCGGCGTACCGAGCGGTACGCCGTGCCTCGACACCGGAGGGATACGCCATGGCCGACACCGTGCTCTACGAGGTGAGCGACGGGCTCGCGACGATCACGCTGAACCGCCCGGAGGCGATGAACGCGCTGAACATCGCGACCAAGGTCGCCCTCCGGGACGCGGCCGAGTCCGCGGCGGGCGACAGCGCCGTACGGGCGATCCTGCTCACCGCGGCCGGGGACCGGGCGTTCTGTGTGGGCCAGGACCTCAAGGAGCACATCGGGCTGCTGGCCGCCGACCGGGAGTCCGGGGCGGGGCAGACGATGAGCACGGTGAAGGAGCACTACAACCCGATCGTGAGGGCGCTGGCCGGTGCCCCGAAGCCGGTGGTGGCCGCGGTGAACGGCGTCGCGGCCGGCGCGGGCTTCGGCTTCGCGCTCACCGCGGACTACCGGATCGTCGCGGAGACGGCCTCGTTCAACACATCCTTCGCGGGCGTCGCGCTCACCGCGGACTCCGGCATCTCCTGGACGCTGCCGCGCGTGGTCGGGCCCGGCCGCGCCGCCGACCTGCTGCTCTTCCCGCGCAGCATCACCGCCCAGGAGGCGTACGAGCTGGGCATCGCCAACCGGCTGGTGCCGGCGGCCGAGCTGCGCGCGGAGGCGGAGAAGCTGGCGCGGCAGCTGGCCGAGGGGCCGACGGTGGCGTACGCGGCGCTGAAGGAGTCGGTGGCGTACGGCCTGACGCACTCCCTGGCCGAGACGCTGGAGAAGGAGGACGAACTGCAGGCCCGCGCGGGGCAGTCCGAGGACCACGCGATCGCGGTGCAGGCCTTCGTCAACAAGGAGAAGCCGAAGTACCTGGGGCGGTAGGGAGCGTCTCGTCGATCAGGACGGGCTCGCGGCGCCTGGCACCGCTCCCTGGTCCGGCCCGTTCGACGAGACCCCCCAAGGACTCACGTGCGGCGGGCGACGCAGTCGGTCAGGTGGTCGTCGACCAGCCCGCACGCCTGCATCAGGGCGTACGCCGTCGTCGGGCCGACGAAGCGCAGGCCGCGCTTCTTCAGCGCCTTGGACAGGGCCGTCGACTCGGGGGTGATCGCGGGCACGTCCGCGAGCGTTCTGGGGGCCGGACGGGTGCCCGCGTCCGGGGCGTGGGACCAGATGAGGTCGTCCAGCTCGCCGGGCTGCCACTCGGCGAGCACGCGCGCGTTGGCGAGCGTGGCGTCGATCTTGGCGCGGTTGCGGATGATGCCGGCGTCGGCGAGCAGCCGTTCGCGGTCGCCGTCGTCGAAGGCGGCGACCTTGGCGATCTCGAAGCCGGCGAAGGCCGCGCGGAAGCCGGGGCGGCGGCGCAGGATGGTGATCCAGGACAGGCCGGACTGGAAGGCCTCCAGGGCGAGCCGTTCGAAGAGGGCGTCGTCGCCGTGGACCGGGCGGCCCCACTCCTCGTCGTGGTACGGCACGTAGTCCGGTGCGGACAGGGCCCACGGGCAGCGCAGGGCGCCGTCCGGGCCGGCGAGCGCGGTAGCCGTGGTCACTGCTCCTCCTGCTGCTCGGGCTTGTCCATCGGCACCCGGGTGGCCGCGGCCCGCGCCCCGGCCAGCGCGGACTCCAGGTCGGCGATGCGGGCGTCCCGCTCGGCGAGTTCGGCGGCGACGCGGTTCAGGGCGTCGTCCACGTCGGCCATGCGGTAGCCGCGGGCGGCGAGCGGGAAGCGCAGGCCGTCGATGTCGTCGCGGGTGAGGGGGCGGTCAGGGGGCAGCGGGTCGTGGAGCCGCTCGGGGGCGGCCTCCGGCAGCGGGCCGGTGCCCTCGCCGCCGCCCAGCACGGCGAGCGTCACCGCGGCGACCACGACGGCGAGCGCGATGACCAGGAACAGGAACATAACCATCGCCGGCTACCCCACGTTCGGTGTCTTCAGTGTCAGGGTCCGATCGTGCCATGCGACGCTGACAGTTAGGGTCACAGGCGGCGCAAGACCAGGAAGAACCCAGGATGTACGAGGAGAGGTCGCAGCGGATGCTCAGGCTGGGCAGGCGGGAATTCGGCGCGCACGAGCCGGTGATCATGGCGATCGTGAACCGGACGCCGGACTCCTTCTACGACCAGGGGGCGACGTTCCGCGACGAGCCGGCCCTCGCGCGCGTGGAGCAGGCGGTGGCCGAGGGCGCGGCGATCATCGACATCGGCGGGGTGAAGGCCGGTCCGGGCGAGGAGGTCGGCGCCGAGGAGGAGGCGCGGCGGACGGTCGGCTTCGTGGCCGAGGTGCGCCGGCGGTTCCCGGACGTGGTCATCAGCGTCGACACCTGGCGCGCGGAGGTCGGCGAGGCGGTCTGCGAGGCGGGGGCCGACCTGCTGAACGACGCGTGGGGCGGGGTCGATCCGGGCCTCGCGGAGGTCGCGGCGCGGTACGGCGTGGGGCTGGTGTGCACGCACGCGGGCGGGGTGGAGCCGCGGACGCGGCCCCACCGGGTGGCGTACGACGACGTCATGGCCGACATCCTGGACGTGACGGTGGGGCTCGCCGAGCGGGCGGCCGCGCTGGGCGTGCCGCGGGAGTCGATCCTGATCGACCCGGGGCACGACTTCGGCAAGAACACCCGGCACAGCCTGGAGGCCACACGGCGGCTGGACGAGATGGTCGCGACGGGGTGGCCGGTGCTGGTGTCGCTGTCCAACAAGGACTTCGTGGGCGAGACGCTGGACAAGCCGGTGAAGGAACGGCTGCTGGGGACTCTGGCGACGACGGCGGTGTCGGCGTGGCTGGGGGCGCAGGTGTACCGGGTGCACGAGGTCGCCGAGACCCGGCAGATCCTGGACATGGTGGCGTCCATCGCGGGGTGGCGTCCGCCGGCGGTGGCGCGGCGGGGGCTGGCGTAGGAGTGCATCACTCGCCGGTGCGGCCGATGTGCTCGATGTGCAGCGTCCGAGCCTCCTCGTCGATGCGGTACAGGATGCGCCACGGACCGCGGTGGAGACGACGGTGGTGCACCCCCCACGCTCGTGACCCCTCCGGCCTCGGGTTCTCCGTGAGTCCGTCGGTCGCCTGAAGAAGGGTGTCCACGCCCTGGGGATCGTCCTTGAGGAAGCCGGTGGCCTCGTTGAGCGCCGCCGGCTCCCACTGGACCTCCCACGTCACGCCGTGCTCCTCCCAGCGGCCTCAAGGAGTATCCGCCGCGCCTCGGCGTGTGGAACAGGCGTCTCCGTGCGACCGAGCGCCCGGTCACGCTCCAGCCGAGCCAGCGCGAGGGCGTCCTCCAGATCTTCCAGCTCCGCAGGGGAGATGAGGACCGCGGTGGGGATGCCTCGGTCGGTGAGAGTGATGTGCTCATGCTGGGCAGCCCGTCGGGCCAGCTCTCCTAGCCTGCCCCGCGCCTCAGCAATGGGATAGGTGTCAGCCATGCACGTAGTGTACAGCTGGATGACACTTGTGTTCAGTGGCTGAGCAGACCGAGCGTTACCGGCCCGCCTCCTTCGACACCAGGGCCACCGCCTCCTCCACGTCGTCCGTGACGTGGAACAGCAGCAGGTCCGCCTCGGACGCCTTGCCCTGGGCGACCAGGGTGTTCTTCAGCCAGTCGACCAGGCCGCCCCAGTACTCCGTGCCGAACAGGACGATCGGGAACTGCGTGACCTTCTGGGTCTGGACCAGGGTCAGCGCCTCGAAGAGTTCGTCCAGCGTGCCGAGGCCGCCGGGCAGGACCACGAACCCCTGCGCGTACTTGACGAACATCATCTTGCGCACGAAGAAGTAGCGGAAGTTGAGCCCGATGTCGACGTACGGGTTCAGCCCCTGCTCGAAGGGCAGCTCGATGCCCAGCCCCACCGAGGTGCCGCCCGCCTCGCACGCGCCCTTGTTCGCGGCCTCCATGGCGCCGGGGCCGCCGCCCGTGATCACCGCCCAGCCGGCTTCCACCAGCGCGCGTCCCAGCCGTACGCCGGCCTCGTACTCCGGCGAGCCCGCCAGCGTACGGGCGGAGCCGAAGACGCTGATCGCGGGCGGGAGTTCGGCCAGCGTGCCGAAGCCCTCGATGAACTCCGACTGGATGCGCAGGACCCGCCAGGGATCGGTGTGCACCCAGTCGGAGGGGGCCCGCTCGTCCAGCAGCCGCTGGTCCGTGGTGCTGGTCTCCACCTTGTCCCGTCGCCGGAGGACCGGTCCGAGTCGCTTCTCGTCCGGCGGGATCTTCTTCCCCTCGGGGTTCCCGGTCGGCATGTGCGCTCCCTCCGTCGTGCGGTCCGTACACCTCAGCGTAGATCTGCGCGGGTTACGTCTGAGGGACCTGAATATGTCCGCCGCGCTGCGCCGTAAACACGGCCGAACGGGTCATGACGTCAGCCAGGACCGCAGGCGCTCCTCCCCGGCGAGGATCTTCGCGGTCTCCACGCGCTCGTCCCGCTTGTGCGCCAGGAGCGGATTGCCGGGGCCGTAGTTGACCGCCGGGACGCCCAGCGCGCTGAAGCGGGCGACGTCCGTCCAGCCGAACTTGGGCTTCGGGGTGCCGCCCACCGCGTCGATGAAGGCCCGCGCGGCCGGGTGGGACAGGCCGGGCAGCGCGCCGCCGCTGTGGTCGTCGATCACGAACTCCTCCACCCCGCAGTCCGCGAAGACCTCCCGCACATGGGCGACGGCCTCCTCCTCGCTGCGGTCGGGCGCGTAACGGAAGTTGACCGTGACCACACACGCATCGGGGATCACATTGCCCGCGACCCCGCCGGAGATCGCCACCGCGTTCAGGCCCTCGTGGTACCGCAGGCCGTCGATGACCGGCCGGCGCGGCTCGTAGGCGGCCAGCCTGGCGAGGATCGGCGCCGCCGCGTGGATGGCGTTGGAGCCCATCCAGCTGCGCGCGGAGTGCGCGCGCTCGCCGCTCGTCTTCAGCAGCACCCGCAGGGTGCCCTGGCAGCCGCCCTCGACCTCGCCGTCGGACGGCTCCAGCAGCACCGCGAAGTCGCCCTCGAGCCACTCGGGGCGCGCCTCGGCGACGTGCTTGAGGCCGTTGAGGTCGGCGGCGACCTCCTCGTTGTCGTAGAAGACGAAGGTCAGGTCGCGGTTCGGCGCGGGCACGGTGGCCGCGATGCGCAGCTGTACCGCGACGCCCGCCTTCATGTCGCAGGTGCCGCAGCCCCACAGCACGCCGTCCTCGTCCAGCCGGGAGGGGACGTTGTCGGCGATCGGCACGGTGTCGATGTGGCCGGCGAGGACCACGCGTTCCGCGCGGCCCAGGTCCGTGCGCGCCACCACGTTGTTGCCGAGGCGGTCCACCGTCAGGTGCGGCAGGGCGCGCAGCGCGGCCTCGATCGCGTCCGCGAGCGGCTTCTCCGTACCGCTCTCGGAGGGGAAGTCGACGAGCTGCGCGGTGAGAGCCGCGGCGTCCAGCGTGAGGTCAAGCGGGGTTTCGGCCATGGCTCCGACCCTATCCCGCGCTCTCGTGCGCCCGCCGTTTCCGCGGTGTGCGAACCCCTGGCGACGCCCACGGCGCCCTCCAGTAACTTGTACGACGTGCCAGAGCCGTCCCCCACCTCTCCCAGGCGTCGCAGCCGTCTCCTGCGTCTCGGCGCGGCCGTCGTGGTGCTGTGTGCGGTCGCCGGTTACCTGCTGGTTCAGTACGTCACCGGAGGCGCCGGCGCCCCGGGCTGCAAGGTGGTCTCGGGCAAGGACGACGGAGCGACGTACACGTTCTCGCCGGAGCAGGCGGTGAACGCGGCGACGATCGCGGCCGTCGGCACCAACCGGGACCTGCCCGAACGCGCCGTGACGATCGCGCTCGCCACCGCGCTGCAGGAGTCCGGGCTGCGCAACATCGACCACGGCGACCGCGACTCCCTCGGCCTGTTCCAGCAGCGGCCCTCGCAGGGCTGGGGCACCGAGCGGCAGATCATGGACCCGACGTACGCGGCGGGCATCTTCTACGAGCACCTGGTCAAGGTCCGCGACTACACCGAGCTCCCGCTCACGGTGGCCGCGCAGCGCGTGCAGCGCAGCGGCTACCCGGAGGCGTACGCCAAGCACGAGCCGGACGCGGCCCTGCTCGCCGCGGCCCTGACGGGGCACTCCGCGGCCACGCTGACCTGCACCGGCCGCCCCGGCGCGGACGCCACGGCCGGCCCGGACGCGGTGCGGGCCGCGCTCGTGCGGGACTTCGGGCGGGGCGCGTTCCAGGAGACCGGCGCGGAGGTCGGCGCCAAGGGCCGGCCCGCCCCGTCGCCGTCCGTGAGCGCCGAGGCCGACGGGCAGGCGGTGAGCGTGCCGGTGCCCGCCGGGGACGGCAGGCGCGGGGTGCGCGAGCGCGGCTGGCAGCTGGCGCACTGGGCGGTGGCCAACGCCTCCGCGCTGCACATCCGGCGTGTGACGTACGCCGGGCGGGAGTGGAGCGCCGGGAACACCGACAGCGCGTGGCGCGAGACCGGCCGGGACACGGGTACGGCCGCCACGGACACGGCTGTCACGGACACCGGTGCGGTCCGGATCGTCACTGCGCAGTAGTGCGGGTATTCACTCGCAGGAGTTACCCGGCAGGGGTTCGGCGGGTGCGGTGCGCAGGTTTTCGCGCCGTCACCCACGTACGCGCGAAAACCCTTGGAAACACAGGGGCGGAAGGATTCGGCACACTTTCGCACCGGGCTCTCTTTGCCCGTGTTTATCCGCAGCCGATAATGCGACGCATTGCCAACTCTTTACGTTGCCGATCCGCAACCTTCGGGGGCTTCGAGCGGTAGTCACTGCGTCCGAGCCCGGACGATCACAGCCAGTCGATCGCCAACTCACGGGCCCGGACGGACAGTTCAGCGTTTCACCGATCTCTCCCGTCGAAGGAGCATCATGTCCCTCCCCCTGACCCGCCGGATCGCCCGTGCCGCGCTGCTCGTCGCTGCAGGAGCGGCCGCCGGGGTCGGTGCGGCCGGCTCCGCCAGCGCGGCCCCTTCCCTGCCCGCGACCCCCAACCTGGGCGGGCTGACGGCCCTGGACGGGGCGAGCGTCGCCAACCAGGCCGACAGCGCGCTGCAGCACTCCTCCGCCGCCGCCGGCGAGACCAGCGGCAAGGCGGTCCAGCAGGCGGTGCCGGCCGCGGGCAAGAGCGGTGGCAGCGCGGTGAAGAAGCTGACGCCGGTCGCGCAGAAGGCTGCCGGTGAGGCCGCCGGTTCGGCGGGCGGCCTCCTCGGCGACACGGCCAAGACCGCGACGCAGGGCGGCCTGCCGACGGACGCGCTCACCAAGGGCGCGCCGTCCCTGCCGGTGGGCGGCCTGCCGCTGGGCGGCTGACGGTTCGCTGCGCTTGCCTGCACGGCTGATACGGCCTTGAACGGCTGACACGACGACGGGGCCCGGGGATGTTCCCCGGGCCCCGTCGCTGTGCAGACTCACGTCGGCAGGGGCCGGCCCCTGTCCAGCGGCACCCGGCACTGCAGACCGTGCCCACCCGTTCCGCCCTGCGGAACACCTGCCCACGGCGGGACGGTCAGAGGCGGGCCACCGCCGCGGCCACGCGCTCGTCCGTCGCCGTGAAGGCCACACGGACGTACGTCTGGCCGGCCGTGCCGTAGAAGTCGCCAGGGGCGACCAGGATGCCCAGGTCGGCGAGGTGGGCGACCGTGTCCCAGCAGGACTCGTCGCGGGTGGCCCACAGGTAGAGGCTGGCCTCGCTGTGCTCGATACGGAAGCCGTGCTTCAGCAGCGCGGTGCGCAGGGCCTCGCGGCGGGCCGCGTAGCGCTCGCGCTGCACGCGTACGTGCTCGTCGTCGCCGAGGGCGGCCACCACGGCCGCCTGGGTCGGGGCCGACGTCATCATGCCGCCGTGCTTGCGGATCTCCAGCAGCGGGGCGAGGACGGCCGGGTCGCCTGCGAGGAACGCGGCGCGGTAGCCGGCCAGGTTGGAGCGCTTGGACAGCGAGTGGACGGCGACGATGCCGTCGTAGGAGCCGCCGTTGACGTCCGGGTGCAGGACGGAGACCGGGTCGGCCTCCCAGCCCAGCTCCAGATAGCACTCGTCGGAGAAGACCAGGACGCCGTGCTCGCGGGCCCAGGCCACGATCGTGGTCAGCTCGTCCTTGGAGAGCACCTTGCCGGTCGGGTTGGACGGCGAGTTCAGCCAGAGCAGCTTCAGCCCGGTGGGGTCCAGCTCGGTCGGGTCGTCGTAGACCTCGTACTCGGCGCGGGCCAGGCGGGCGCCCACCTCGTACGTCGGGTAGGCGAGGCGGGGGTAGGCGACCCGGTCGCCGGGGCCGAGGCCCAGCTGGGTCGGCAGCCAGGCGACCAGTTCCTTCGAACCGACGATGGGCAGCACGTGCCGGTGCGTCACCTCGCGGGCGCCCAGGCGCCGCTCGACCCAGCCGGTGATCGCGTCGCGCAGCGCCGGCGTGCCCCAGACCGTCGGGTAGCCCGGCGAGTCGGCGGCGTCGATCAGGGCCTTCTGGATCAGCTCGGGCACCGGGTCGACCGGCGTGCCGACGGAGAGGTCGACGATGCCGTCCGGGTGGGCCGCGGCCGTCTTCTTGTAGGGCTCCAGCTTGTCCCAGGGGAAGGTGGGGAGTCGGCCGGAAAGTGCCGAGACTGCGGACACGGATCTTGCTCGCTTTCGTCGGTTCGGCAAACGCCTCGGTCCCGTACGGCGATCACGACGGTGATCGGGCCGTACGGGACCGAGGCGGCGCTTCAGAGGCGGCCGGGTGTCAGCCGTTCTGCGGCGGGAGCGCGGCGATGACGGGGTGGTCCCGCTCGATCAGCCCCAGCTTGCTCGCACCGCCCGGGGAGCCGAGCTCGTCGAAGAACTCGACGTTCGCCTTGTAGTAGTCCTTCCACTCCTCCGGAGTGTCGTCCTCGTAGAAGATCGCCTCGACCGGGCAGACCGGCTCACAGGCACCACAGTCGACGCATTCGTCCGGGTGGATGTACAAGGACCGCTGGCCCTCGTAGATGCAGTCGACCGGGCACTCCTCGATGCACGCCTTGTCCTTGACGTCGACACAAGGCTGCGCGATGACGTAGGTCACGCTGTCGTTCCTCCTCGATAGGGCGCTGGCGGGCCTCCTCAGGCTCCGCCGCCTGGCGCGCGGGAGCGCGGCGTCGTCGATGCCCGCCCCTAGTATCTCCGTTCCTGGGCATGATCCGAACAGGAGGGGTGAACTGACCAGTGGAAATCTCCGCCATCGGGCGCCTCGAGGTCCGTATCACCACTGCTGACGTGGGCAAACGGGTCTCGGTGCGCCGCTTGAACGACGCTGGTGCCGCAGAGGAGAAATTCACCGACACGGTGGGTGTTCTCACAACATGGGACAACGGTGTGCTGCTGATCACACGCAAGGACGGGACGTCTGTCCGGATCGCGGAATCCTCGCTGGTCGCGGGGAAGGTGATCCCGGCCGCCCCGGCGCGTCGCCGCGGCCCCGCCGCCTCCTACGAGGAGCTGGGGCACGTCTCCACGCGTGCGTGGCGGCCGCTGGAGAGCGAGCGGCTCGGTGAGTGGGAGCTGCGGGCGGCCGCCGGATTCACCCGGCGGGCCAACTCCGCGCTGCCGCTCGGCGACCCGGGCCTGCCCCTCGACGAGGCCCTGACGGCCGTACGGCGCTGGTACGGCGAACGCGGCCTGCCCGCCTACGTACAGACCGCGACCGGCGCCGAGGGCACCCAGGAACTGCTGTGCGCGGAGCTGGACCGGCGCGGCTGGGTGCGCGAGGTGAGCGCCGAGCTGTGGATCGGGGGGCCGGCCCCGGTCGCCGATCTCGCCGAGCCGGCCGGGGTCGTGCTGTCCCGCCGGGCCGACGAGGCGTGGCTGGCCCGCTACCAGCGCAAGGGGGTGAGCGAGGTGGCGCTGAAGGTGCTGCACAGCGGCCCGTCGGTGTGGTTCGCGACCGTCCCCGGCGAGGCGGGCGAGCCGCCGGCCGCCATCGGCCGCTGTGTGGTGGACGGCCGCTGGGCCGGCTTCGCCGCCGTCGAGGTCGACCCGGCGCGGCGGCGGCAGGGTCTTGCGACCGCCGTCATGGCCGCGCTGGCCCAGCGGGCGCTCGACGAGGGCGCGTCGGCCGCGTGGCTCCAGGTCGAGACGGACAACGCGGGCGCGCGGGCGCTGTACGCGGGCATGGGCTTCACGGCGCACCATGCGTACCACCACTACCGCGAGCCCGGGGCCGGGGGCGGGGCCGGGTCAGGGCCTGCGCCCGAGTCCGGCTCCGGGTCTGCGCCCGGGGCCGGGGGCGGGGCGGGGGCCGGGAAGGCGTGATGCGCTGATGGGCCCCCTGTTCCCTCCTCCGTTCCCTCCGCCGCCCGACCGTGCCGCCGAGCTGCATCGCCGGTTCGCCGCCGAGGCGCGTGCCGAGCGGCCCGACCTGGCCGCGCTGTGCCTGCTGATCGGCGCGGTGGCGGACGGCTCGCTGGACGAGGCCGGCATGGACGCGGCGCAGATGGAACTGGACCGGCTCGCCGGGCAGCTGCCGTTCCGCCCCGGCGGTCCCGCGGACTGGGCGGACGCCCTGCACCGCGTACTCGGCGAACGCCTGGCCTTCCACGGCACGCCCGGCGACTACCACCACCTGGAGTCGTCGTTGCTGCACGAGGTGCTCCGCCGCCGCCGGGGCCTGCCCATCCTGCTGTCCGTGGTGTGGATGGAGGTCGCGCGCCGCGCCGGAGCGCCGGTGTACGGCGTGGCCCTGCCGGGTCACTTCGTGGTCGGCTTCGGCCCCGAGGCGGACCAGGTGCTCGCCGACCCCTTCGACCGGGGGCGGGTCCTGACGGGCCCGGACGCGGAACTCCTGGTCGTCGGCGCGACAGGCGCCACCCCGGACCCGTCCCACTTCACCCCCGCCGACCCCCTGGACGTCATTCTGCGCATCCTGAACAACATCCGTGCCTGGGCGGCGGCCCGCCCGGAACGCGCGGACGTCTCCCTGTGGGCGGTCGACCTCTCCCTCCTCCTCCCCTCCCACCCGGCCCGCCTGCGCCAGGAACGCGCCGAGATCCTGATCCGCCGCGGCCGGTTCACCGAGGGCGCGGAGGAACTGGAGGCGTACGCCGAGGTGGTGGCAGCAGTGGACGAGACCGCGGCGGAACGGCTGCGGGGGGAAGCGCGGGCGGCGCGGGCGCTGCTGAACTGACGGGTCCCGCGGCCGGGCCGGCCCGGAACGGGAACCTCCCCCGATCTTCGCCACTCTTACGCCGCGGCTCCGGCTCGCACGCACTCGACCGGTGACGCACCTGCGCGA
Source organism: Streptomyces sp. NPDC036813 (assembly GCF_055609245.1). Lineage (NCBI taxonomy): Bacteria > Bacillati > Actinomycetota > Actinomycetes > Kitasatosporales > Streptomycetaceae > Streptomyces > Streptomyces sp. NPDC036813. Next base: position 370,641 of record NZ_JBVJPV010000003.1, read on the forward strand.
GCCCGGGGATCTGTCGACCCATCATCGCCCACACGCACAAAAACGGGGAGAGCATGCATCGCGGTTTCGCGCTTCGGTGGTCGCACGGCACCGTCGCGGAGCTCCTGACCGGCCGCAACAACAGCCTGGGCCTGCTGCGGCTGTGCCTGGCTCTGGCGGTGGTCGTCTCACACGCGCGCGTCCTGGGGTACGGCGGCCAGGAGTACCTGCACCACTTCAGCGGCGGCCAGGTCGACCTCGGCAAACTCGCCGTCTACGGCTTCTTCGTCCTGTCCGGGATTCTCGTCACCCGCAGCGGGGCGCGGCTGACGGTCGGCCGTTTCCTCTGGCACCGGATGCTGCGCATACTCCCGGGTTTCTGGGTGTGCCTGGGCGTCACGGCCTTCGTCCTGGCGCCCCTGCTGTACTGGCGCCTGCACTCCACCCTCCACGGCCTCGACGGCCCCCACGGGCCGCTGGAGTACCTGCGCGCCGACTGGGGCCTGTCGACGGACGAGCAGGACATCTCGCACGTCATGACCGACGCCCGCTCGGCGGGCCGCACCCACGCCATCTCCTTCAACGGCGCGCTGTGGAGCCTGCATTACGAGGTGTTGTGCTACGTCGGTGTGGCCGTCCTCGCCGTCACCGGCATCCTCACCCGCGCCCGCCGTGCCGTCCTGGTCGTCACGGCGGTGCTCGGCTGGCTGGTCGTACGGCACGCGAGCCGGGATCCCCTCTGGGCAGGCCAGTACGCCTCCCACTACCTGCACAGCGTCCGGCTGCCCCTCGTGGGGCAGGTCGATCCGAGCTTCATGATCTACCTCGGCTTCGCCTTCGGCCTCGGCGCGCTCATCGAGGTCGCCCGCCACCGCATACCCGTGAGCGACCCGCTGGGCGTCGCGTCCCTCATCGTCCTGGCCGGCAGCCTCCACTACGGCTATCTCTTCACCGTCGGCATACCGGCCTTCGCCTACCTGCTGGTGTGGCTCGCCGTCCGCCTCCCGGCGCCGTTCCACCGCATCGGTGCCCGCAACGACTACTCCTACGGCATCTACATCTACGGCTTCCCCGTGCAGCAGACGCTCGCCCTGCTCGGCTGGACCCGGTGGGGCATCGGCGCCTATCTCGCGCTCACCCTGACCTTCACCCTGCTGCTCGCGGCGGCCTCCTGGCACTTCGTCGAACGCCCCGCCCTGCGGTGGAAGGACCTCGGCAAGGGCCGCCGCGGCGGGCCCGCCTTCTCCCGGCCCGTCCGCAGGCACGTGCCGCAGCAGCGCACCGCCGAGGTGACGGCAGGCCGGCGGTGACTCCCCGCTCAGCCGACGAGAGAGAGGACGTCGCCATCGCCGGATGGACCCTCTCCACGGCGGGGCTGCCGCTGTGCAGGAACGGCTAGCGCGGCCTCCTCCTGATCCGTACCCACACGTCCCTCGCCCAGCGGCCGGCCTCCGTGCGGCTGGTGGCGACCACGCGGCGGGCCTGTTCCGGGGTTTCGACCATGGGGCCCGAGCCGCGCAGGGGGCGGCCGGCCGTCTCGTACAGGACCAGGGACGACAGCAGGCCGATGACGCCCGCTCCCATCAGGTAGTACGCCGGGATCATCTTGTCGTCCAGGCCGGTCACCAGGGCCGAGGTGAACAGGGGCGTCGTGCCGCCGAAGAGGGAGACGGAGACGTTGAAGGCGATCGACAGGGCGCCGTAGCGGATGCGGGTCGGGAAGAGGGCGGGGAGCGTTGCGGCCGAGGTGCCCGCGAAGCAGACCAGGAGCAGGCCGAGGATCAGGCAGCCGATCGCCGGGGCGAGGATGCCGCCCTGCCGGATCAGCAGGAACGCCGGGATCGACAACACGATCAGGGCGGCACTGCCGGCCATGAAGACCGGGCGGCGGCCCCAGCGGTCCGTGGAGCGGCCGACCGTGGTGATGGTGAGGGCGACGACGACCATCGTGCCGAGGACCAGCAGCTGCGCGGTGTTCTCGTCCTGACCGAGCGTCGCCGTCATATAGGTGGGGAGGTAGGACGTCACCATGTAGTTGGTGACGTTGTAGAGCAGGACCAGGCCCATGCAGATCAGGACCGCCTGCCAGTGGTGGACGAAGATGTCCTTCAGCCGGCCGTGGCCGGACTGGCGGGCCCCCTCCACCGGGTCCTCGCCGTCGGCGGCACGGTGGGCCGCCCGCTCCTGGTCCGCCAGTTCGGCCTCGCGCCGGAAGGCGGGGGTCTCCTCCAGCTTCAGCCGCACGTACAGGCCGATCATGCCGATGGGGCCGGCGACCAGGAACGGGATGCGCCAGCCGTAGTCCTGCATGCCGCCGCTGCCGAGGGCCGCGGTGAGGCCGGTGACCAGGGCGGAACCGAGGGCGTAACCGACGAAGGTGCCGAAGTCGAGCCAGCTGCCGAGGAAGCCGCGCCGGGTGTCGGGGGCGTACTCGGCGATATAGGTGGTCGCGCCCGCGTACTCGCCGCCCGTGGAGAAGCCCTGGACCAGGCGGCAGACCAGCAGCAGCAGCGGTGCCACGAAGCCCACCGCGGCGTACGAGGGCAGGAAGCCGACCGCGAACGTGCTGATCGCCATCATCACCATGGTGGCCGCGAGCACGCGCTGGCGGCCGATGCGGTCGCCGAGCGGGCCGAAGACGATGCCGCCGAGGGGGCGGACCACGAACGCGGCGGCGAAGGTCGCGAAGGTGGACACCACCTGGGCGCCGGGTGAGCTGGAGGGGAAGAAGACCTTGCCGAGGACGGGGGCGACATAGGCGTACACGCCGAAGTCGAACCACTCCATCATGTTACCCATCGCCGCCGCCGAGACCGCGCGGCGCACGGCCGGGCGGTCGGTGACGGTGACGTCGGAGGGGGTCAGCACCTGCTTGCGCCGGCGTAGCAGGGTCCGCAGCATCCGGTCCGTGGCCGGGTGGCCGCCACGGCCTGGGACGGGACGGTTCCGGTCGGGCGGCGGGGCAGAGCCGTTACGCATCAGATCACCGCAAACACCACTTGGGGGACGATTTCGGGCCATTATCCACCCGTGATCGTCTGCTGCCCGCCGGACGCCTCGTCACACCTCCCCGAAGCGGCTCGAACGGCCGTCGCCTGCGGCAGGCCCGGCAACCAGCCCGTCTCCCGCCCTGCGACCAGCCCTCCTCGCGGCTGACGACCGGCCCTCCTCCCGGCCTACAGCCAGCCCTTCTCCCGCGCGATCCGTACCGCCTCCGCCCTGTTGCGGACCGCCAGTTTCTGGATCGCCGTCGAGAGGTAGTTGCGGACCGTGCCCTGGGACAGATGCAGGGCGGCGGCCAGTTCGGCGTTGGTGGAGCCGTCGGCCGCGGCGCGCAGCACCTCGCGTTCGCGGTCGGTCAGCGGGTTCGCGCCCTCGGCGAGCGCGGCGGCCGCGAGCGTCGGGTCGATGACCCGCTCGCCGGCCAGCACCTTGCGTACCGCGGCGGCGAGTTGGGCGGCCGGCGCGTCCTTGACCAGGAAGGCGTCGGCGCCGGCCTCCATCGCGCTGCGCAGATAGCCCGGGCGGCCGAAGGTGGTGAGGACCACCAGCTTGAGCGCCGGGAACTCCCGGTGCAGCAGGCCCGCCGCCTCGATGCCGGTCATGCCGGGCATCTCGATGTCGAGGAGGGCCACGTCGAGGTCGTGCTCGCGGGCGGCCGGGAGCACCTCGTCACCCCGGGCGACCTGCGCGACGACCTCGATGTCCTCCTCCAGGCCGAGCAGCGCGGCCAGGGCCTCGCGGACCATCGACTGGTCCTCCGCCAGCAGGACCTTGATCGTGGGGCTCATGCCCCGGATCCTACGTCCCGGGCGGTACCGGCCGGTACGCGGGCGACGAGCCGGAAACCGTGCTTGAACCGGCCCGCGTCCAGCGTGCCGCCCGCCTTCTGCAGACGCTCCGTCAGGCCGGTGAGCCCGTTGCCGGGACCCGCGCCGGAGCCGCCGCCGCCGTTGTCCTCGACGGTGAGCTGGAGGACCGGCCCGTCCAGGGTCTGGTGCCGGGTCAGCTCCACCGCGCAGCGGCGGGCGCCGCTGTGCCGGACGACGTTGGTGATCGCCTCGCGCAACGCCCAGGCGAGCGCCGCCTCGCTCTCCTCGGGCAGGCCGGTGAGGTCGGGTTCGGCAGGCAGTTCGGCGCTCACCCCGGCCGCCGTCAGCGCGACCTGCGCGCCGGCGATCTCGGCGGCCAGGCGCGGGCGGCGGTAGCCCGTGACGGCCTCGCGGACGTCCACCAGCGCCTGGCGGCTGACCTGTTCGATGTCGGCGACCTGCTGGGCCGCCTTGTCGGGCTGTCCGGGGAGCATCCGGCCGGCCAGCTCGCTCTTCAGCGTGATCAGGGACAGCGAGTGCCCCAGCAGGTCGTGCAGGTCGCGGGCGAGACGCAGCCGCTCCTCGTTGGCGGCGAGCTGGGCGACGGTGGCCCGTGCCTTGCGCAACTCGATCGTGGTCCGGACCAGTTGGCCGACGCCGCTCATCGCGAACCCGATGAGCAGCACCAGCAGGAACAGGCCGCGCGCCTCCTTCTCGTCAGAGTGCAGGCCGACCAGGTACATGACCACAGCCACCGCGGGGATGGCCCAGTACGCCGCGCGCAGCGGCAGGGTGGCCCCGCAGGCGACCGACACGTAGACGAACAGGCCCAGCCAGGCGCTGCCGAGCGTGTAGGACAGCAGGGGGGCGAGAAGGCCGAGGGTCACCGTCAGCGAGACGACGACCGGCGCCGCGAACGGGCGGCCCATGTTCCGGAAGACCAGGGTCAGATAGGCCCCGACGAAGGCGGCGAGCCCCACCGCACCGGCGGCGGTCGCCCCGCCGGTGTGATGGCCGGCCACGAGGTCGCCGACCGGTGAGGCCAGGAACACGAGCCAGACGCCGATCCACATGATCTTGACGTACATCTCGCGCCGGTTGCGCGGGGGCCAGCCCAGCCGCACGGTGCGTTCGGAATCGTCCCCGCCCTGGTGGTCCGCCGTCATGGTGCTCACGCCTTCAGCGTGTCCTTCCGGTACAGCCACGCCGCTCCACCCGCGAAGAGGAGGAAGAAGACGGCGAGGATGGCGATGTCCTGGCTCTGCGGGGCCTGGCTCTGTTCGATGGACCGCCCCAGGGCAGCGTACGCGTGCGTGGGCAGCCACTTGGCGATGTCCTGCAGCCACTGCGGGAAGGTGGTCGTCGGCATCCACAGGCCGCCCAGCATGGACAGGCCGAAGTAGGTGATCATCGTGATCGGCCGCACCGCGTCCCCGCTGGCCAGGTAGCCGAGGGCGACACCGAGCGCGGCGAACACCAGGCTGCCGGCCCAGATGGCGCCGGTCAGGGCGAGCCACTGCCAGGCGTCGAGGCGGACGTCCTTCACGACCGCGGCGACGACGAACACGATGATGATGGACGGCAGGCTCACCACGGCCGCGCTCGCCGTCTTGGCGAGAACGTAGCCGCGCCCGGGCAGGGTGGTCAGCCGCAACTGCCGCACCCAGCCGCTCTCGCGCTCCTTGGCGATGCGCTCGCTGTTGCCCATCAGCACGGCCGTCAGGGCACCGAAGGAGGCCATGGAGACCATCATGTAGGTCGGCAGGGTCAGCCCGCTGCCGTCGACCTTGGTGGTGCTGTCGGCGCTTCCCGCGATGATCAGGAACAGCAGCGACGGGTAGAGCACGGAGAAGAACAGGAACTTGCGGTTGCGCAGGGCGCGGGTGAGTTCCAGCTTGATCAGGCTGTTCACTTGGTCTTCGCCTCCTCGGCTGCGGTGATGGCGACGAAGGCCTGCTCGAGGCCGAGCCCGGCGACTTCGAGGTTGCGGGGGTAGAGGCCGAGGCCGTACAGGGCGTGCACGGTGGCGTCGGCGTCGGTGGACTGGATGCGCACGGTCTGTCCGGACACGTCCAGCGAGGTGAGGAACGGCAGCCCGCGCAGGGCGGTCTCGTCGATGGGGCCCTCCAGGTCGAACGCGACCCGGCGCGCCCCGGCCTTCGCCTTGATCTCGGCGGCGGTGCCGTCGGCCAGCAGGCGGCCGCGGTGCAGTACGAGCACCCGGTCGGCGATGGCGTCCGCCTCCTCCAGGTAGTGCGTGGCGAACAGCACCGTGCGGCCCTGGTCGGCCTGCTCGCGCATGGTGGCCCAGAACGCCTGCCGGGTGGTGACGTCCATGCCGGTGGTCGGCTCGTCCAGGACGATCAGGTCGCTGTCGCCGGCGGTGGCGAGGGCGAAGCGCACCCGCTGCTCCTGACCGCCGGAGAGCTTGTTGACCTTGCGGTCGGCGATGTTCGCGACCCCCGCGCGGGCCAGCACGTCCGAGACCCGGTACGGCCGCGGGTGCAGGTCGCAGGCGAGGCGGACCAGTTCGGCGACGGTGACCTCGTCCATCAGGCCGCCGCTCTGCAGCATCGCGCCGACCTTCCCGGCGACGATGGCGTCGCGCGGGCTGGTGCCGAAGACGCGGACCGTGCCGGCGTCGGGCTGCTTGAGGCCGAGCAGCAGGTCGAGGGTGGTCGACTTGCCGGCGCCGTTGGGGCCGAGCAGGGCCACGGTCTCGCCGGGGTGCAGCGCGAGGGTCAGCCCGTCCACCGCCCGTACGTCCCCGTATGCCTTGCTCACCTGGTCGAAACCCACCACCGGTGTGGCGGTGGCCGTCACTGTCGTCGTCATGCCCCCATCGTCGCCGCGCGGGCGGCGGCCCCGGCAGTGTCGGCCGTCCGCAGTGCCGGATGACAGATGTCATGCGGAGCGGGTGACAGCGGCTGCCCAGCCGGGTCGCATACGACGGAGGGGGCGCCCGGCGGTGTGCCGTGCGCCCCCTCGTCGTGGACCGTCAGCTGGGGTCGGTCGAGATGACGGCGACCCGGTTGGTGGTGCTCTTCAGTGCCAGCCGCAGGGCGCCGTAGACGTCCTGGACGGTGACCGGGGTCTTCTGGCCGTTCGCGCGGGCGATCAGCACCCCGTCGAAGGTCTTGCCGTACAGCTCCGTGAGAGCGGCCTCGTCGTAGGAGTCGACGAGCTTGCCGCCCACGGCCTTGACCTTCAGGAACTTCCACAGCGACTTCTGCGGGCTGAAGGCGACCTTGTGTGCCGCGTCCGTCATGACGGTGACCTTGGCGGACATCGCCGGCTCGGCGAACTCCTTCATCATCCGGTCGACCTCGGCGTTGGACACCGTGGGCTGCCGGTTCGTCGTCGCCACCCGCACGGGCGTGGTCGCGCCGGTCTCCACCTGCGTGCGGTACGCCTGCTCGACCGCCTGCTTGGAGCGCTCGACGTCGATGCCCTTGCCGGGCTTGCCGTAGACGGCGACGGCCTTGCCGGCCTCGAAGCGGATGGTGCCGTCGGTCATCGAACCGGAGCCGCCCGCGGCGTTCTCCAGGGCGGCCTGGAGCTTCTCCTCGTCGACCGGCATGACCGGGTCGACCTGGCGCTGCTGGCCGAACAGGGAGCCGATCACGGAGACCGGGTTGTAGTCGCTCCGCGCGGCCGCGCCGACCGTGGCGTCCTCGTCGAAGTGGAGCCCGGCCTGGTCCGGCTTCAGGGTGACCGTGGTGCCGTCGACCGACAGCTTCAGCGGCTCGTTCACCCCCTTGCCGAGCGCCTCGTCGAGCTTCTTGACGGCCTCGTCGCGGGTGCCGCCGCCGATGTCGACGCCGAGCACGGTGGTGCCCTTGGGCACGTCGGAGTGGTTCATCAGCAGCCCGGCGCCGTAGAGGCCGGCGGCCAGCACGACCACGCCGCCGACGAGCAGCGGGAGCTTCCTGCGGCCCTTCTTCTTCGGCGGGCGCGAAGCGGGCACGTTCTGCGCGACGGGCTCGGGCAGCTTCGGCGGGACCGGCGACAGCGCGGTGTCGGGCCCCGCGCCGAACGGTCCGTTGCCGCGGTCGCCCGACGGCACCACGGGGATGCCGCTGGTGACGGTGTGGCCGGAGACGTTGTCGTGGGGCGGCCCGCCGTAGCCGCCGCCGTCGGGCGGTTCGGGGGCGGGCTTCTGCGGGGTGAGGATCGCGGTGTCGTCGCTCAGCCCGACGCCGGGGGTGGTTCCGGGCGCCCAGACTCCGGGCACGCCCGGCGGGGTGTTCGCGGGGCCGGGACCGGCCTCGCCGGGGACTGGCGGCAGGACGGGGCCGTCGCCGGTGACCGGGCCGCTGGTCGGACCCGAGGGACCCTGCGGGCCGCGGCCGCCGGGCGCTGCTGGACCGTTCGGGCCGTTGAAGCCGGTGCTGCCGCCGGGACCGCCGCCCGGGCCGCCGGGGGTGTCGAAGTCGGCGCGGTCGTCCCCGGGCTCGGCGAAGTACGGCAGGTCGTCGCGCGTGGGCGCGTCGGTGCCGGGGCGGGCCGAACCGCCCAGCGGACCCGCGGCGAGCGCCTCGGTGACGTCGAAGGAGCCGGTGCCGCCGCCGTGTCCGGGCGCGACCGGGCCACCGGTGGCGCCGGACAGACCGGAGCCCGGCCCCGGGCGGCCCGCGCCCGGCAGACCGGAACCGTTGGTCCCGCCGGGACGCGCGGAGCCGTTGGCGCCGGGACGCGCGGAGCCGTTGGCGCCGGGGCCGCCGGGCACGCTCATGGAGCCGACCACACCGCCGGGGCGCCCCGCGCCCGTGGGGGCGCCGGAACCGCCGGGAGCGGACGCCGCGTTGCCGGCCGGTGCGCCCTGGCCGCCCTTGGGGGCCGCGGACTTGCGGGGCGCGAACCAGTCGCTGGTCTTCTCCTCCGCCTGCGGCGCGGACTCGGCGGGCGCCTCGACGGTACCGGTGGACGGGGCGGCGGCCGCGGACCGCGGCTCGGCGCTCTCGCCCTCGGCGGCGTCCCCGTCGCCGACGGGCTTGCGCACGACGACGGGCGGAATCGGCCGGGACCCGGGGATGTTGATCCGGATCCGGGTCGTCAGCGTCGTCTCGGTCTTCTTCTCCTCCGGTTGCGTGCCTGCTCGGCCCGCATCCGTACCGTCGCCGGAAGCCGTCGGGGTTCCGTACGGCGGAGTCCCCGAGGGGTAGGCGGCTCCGCCGCGCCCCTTGGGACCGGAGGACGGAGTGTCAGTTTCACGACTCAAGGCAGGTTCTCCCGGTTGGCTCCGCCGCCCGCGTCATCGTCCTTCGCTGGGGTGTCCCCCCGGCTCGGAAGAGCTTGGGGGAGGCTCGGCGGCGCGCACCACCATACTGGCCACTTCTGACCCGTATCCCACGACCGCTGGGGAAACCCACACGGGACTCGCACGAGGACGCGGTGGCGAAGGGGACGTCACTTGCCAAGTCGGGCGGGGTGCGCCCCGGGTTGCCGCCCCGCACCCAGGGTGGCGCAGATCACAGCCACGGCCATGCCGCCGAGCAGGAAGAGATACGACCCGCCGCCGGCGCCGAACAGGAAGTCACCTTCCGGACGGCTGGCGGTGAGGAGGACGACGGTGACCATCCAGCCGGCGACGGGCGCGACGGCCCCGGCCCGGCTGCCGACGGCGCGCGCCCCGCCGAGGAAGAGTCCCGCCGCTCCGGCGAGCGCCAGCAGCAGCCCGCCCGGGAACCAGCCGGCCTGCACCAGCGCCCCGGCCACGGCGACGACCCCGCCGAGCACGAACAGGCCCAGGTAGGCGGCGGCCCGCCCGGGGGACGGCGGCCGCAGCGGCTGGGCGAGGGGGGAACCCGATCCACGCTGCTCCATCACGCCTCCCCGACCCCGGCGAACAGGTCGCTCTCGAAGGCGCCCCCGCGCTCTCCCGGCTCGCCCTGCACCAACTCGTAGTACTCGGTGGTGAACAGCGGCTGCGCCAGCTCATTGGAGAGCACGAAGTACGGCTGCCCGGAGGCGACCTCGATCTGGGTGGCGTGCGCGGTCATCGCGGCGGCCTTGGCGGCCGAGTGGGCGCTGCCGTCGACGGCGGTGGTCACCCGGTCGTCGGCGACGACACCGGGTACGTCGTCGACCGTGGCCGTCTTGGTGAACGGCAGCCCCGGCAGTTCCTGCTGGAGGCGGGCGAAGGCGTCGTCGGCGACCGTGCGCGGCACCCGGTTCCAGTAGATCTTGGGGATGCGCCAGCCGGCGTCGGCGGCGAGTTCGGCGGCACGCATGGCGACGCGGTGGGCCTGGATGTGGTCGGGGTGGCCGTAGCCGCCGTCGGCGTCGTAGGTGACGAGGACCTGGGGCCGCACCTCGAGGATCACCTCGACGAGGTGTCCGGCGGCCTCGTCGACGTCGGCCTGCCAGAAGCAGGCGGGGTCGTCGTTGTCGGGCAGGCCCATCATCCCGGAGTCGGCGTAGCGCCCGGGGCCGCCGAGCAGCCGGTGGTCCTCGACGCCGAGTTCGCGTATGGCGGCGGCCAGCTCGCCCAGCCGGTGCCGGCCCAGCGCGGCGCCGGTCAGATCCCGCAGCTCGGGCGGGATGACCTCGCCGCGCTCACCGAGGGTGCAGGTCACCAGCGTGACACGGGCGCCCTCGGCGGCGTACTTGGCCATGGTGGCGCCGTTGTTGATCGACTCGTCGTCAGGGTGCGCGTGCACCAGCAGCAGGCGTCGGGAGGGCAGAGCGGTCATGGGGCCACCCTAGGCCCTGTCGTCACATTCGCGTCGTCCGCCCGGAGGGCGGGCCCGGTGGCGTCTGGTGCGTGTGATCGCAAGGCGCCGGGCAGACGGGAAGGTGACGGCAGGGCCTTGCGGGTGGCGGCCCATGACGGCCCGCGAAACCCCCGGGCAGGGCGGCCCGGGGGGTGGTACGGCGGCTCAGAACTTGATGCTGCCGATCATTCCCGCGATGTTCGAGGTCAGGTCGCTGATGGTGGGCGCGACCGTGGAGGATGCGAGATAGAAGCCGAGCAGCATGCAGACGATCGCGTGCCCCGCCTTCAGCCCGGACTTCTTGATCAGCAGAAAGACGATGATCGCCAGCAGCACCACCGCCGAAATCGAGAGTGCCACGGCGGTTCACCTCCAGACAGAGCAGGGCACCTTGTAATTCCATGCAATCGCCGACAGGTTCATACCCACACAGCGTTAGTGATCATAGCTATACGTACTCGCGCATGGCTCGGCGCACGGGCGCACAAGGGGGCTCATGGCCAATATGGTCGGGGCATGACGAGCGAGCCTGACTCCTTCCCGCGGCGGCATGCCCGCACCCAGCGCTTCACCCTCGGCGCGCCGCGTTCGTTCACCGTCGCGCCCGACGGTTCCCGTGTCGTGTTCCTGCGGTCGTCCTCCGGTACCGATCGGGCCGGCGCGCTGTGGGTCCTCGACGTGGCCGACGGCGCCGAGCGCCTGGCGGCCGACCCGTACGCCCTGCTCGGCGGGGCCCTGGAGGACCTGTCGCCCGAGGAACGGGCGCGCCGCGAGCGCAGCCGGGAGGGCGGCGCCGGCATCGTCGGCTACGCCACCGACGCGGCCGTCGAGCTGGCCTCTTTCGCGTTGTCGGGGCGGCTTTTCACGGCCGAGCTGCGGGCCGGCACGGCACGTGAACTGCCCGTTCCGGGGCCGGTGGTCGACCCGCGTCCCTCCCCCGACGGGCGCCATGTCGCCTACGCCGCGGGCGGCGCCCTGCGGGTGGTCGGCGCGGAGGGCGAGGGCGACCGGGCGCTGGCGGAAGCGGAATCCGAGGGGGTGAGCTGGGGGCTGGCCGAGTTCATCGCCGCCGAGGAGATGTCACGTTCGCGGGGTTTTTGGTGGTCGCCGCAGTCGGACCGGCTGTTGGTGGCGCGCGTGGACGACACGCCGGTGAGGCGCTGGTGGATCGCCGACCCGGCCCATCCGGAACGTGAGCCACATCATGTCGGCTATCCGGCGGCGGGGACGGCGAACGCCGAGGTGCGGCTGTTCGTGGTCGGGCTCGACGGGGTGCGCACGGAGGTCTCCTGGGACCGGGCGCGCTACCCGTATCTGGCGCGAGTGCACTGGTCAGCGGCGGGGGCGCCGCTGCTGCTGGTGCAGGCGCGGGACCAGCGCAGCCAGCTGTATCTGGCGGTGGACCCGGACACCGGGGCGACCCGGATGGTGCACGCGGATGAAGATCCGATTTGGCTGGAACTTTTCGCCGGAGTGCCGGCCTGGTCGCCCTCCGGACGCCTGGTCCGGATCGCGGACGAGGGCGGGGCGCGGGTCCTCGCGGTCGGCGAACGCCCGCTGACCAACGCGCAGTTGCACGTCCGCGCGGTACTCGACGTCGCCGACGAGGACGTCCTGGTCTCCGCGTCCGCGGGCGAGGAGGCGCAGGCGCCGGAGACCGGCGAGGTGCACGTCTACCGGGTGAACGAGCTGGGCTGCGAGCGCCTCTCGCAGGAGCCCGGCGTGCACTCGGCGGTGCGCGCCGGGGGTGTGACCGTCCTGGTGTCGGCGACGCTCGACCGGCCCGGCGCACGGGTGCAGGTGCTGCGGGACGGCAAGCCGGTGGCGACTGTCCCCTCTTTCGCAGAAGATCCCGGTCTGTCCCCGCGTGTGACGCTCACCGAGGGGGGCGCACGAAGGATCCCGTGCGCCGTGCTTATGCCTACGGACTACCCCGGTGACACCCCCCTGCCGGTGCTCCTCGACCCCTATGGTGGCCCGCACGGTCAGCGGGTGGCCGCCGCGCACAACGCGCATCTGACCTCGCAGTGGTTCGCCGACCAGGGCTTCGCCGTCGTCGTGGCGGACGGCCGGGGCACACCGGGGCGCTCGCCGGCCTGGGAGAAGGCAGTCCACCGCGACTTCACGGTGACCCTGGACGACCAGATCGAGGCGCTGCACGACCTGGCACAGCGCTACCCGCTGGACCTGACCCGGGTCGCCATCCGCGGCTGGTCCTACGGCGGTTACCTCTCGGCCCTCGCCGTACTGCGCCGCCCGGACGTCTTCCGGGCCGGCATCGCGGGCGCCCCGGTCACCGACTGGCGGCTGTATGACACGCACTACACCGAGCGCTACCTGGGCGACCCGGGCGCCGACCCGGCGCCGTACGCGCACAGCTCCCTGGTGGACGAAGCCGGCCTGGTCTCCCCCGCCGAGCCGCACCGTCCGCTGATGCTGATCCACGGCCTCGCCGACGACAACGTCGTGGTCGCCCACTCGCTGCGCCTGTCCTCGGCGCTGCTGGCGGCGGGCCGCCCGCACGAGGTGCTCCCCCTGTCGGGGGTGACCCATATGACCCCGCAGGAACAGGTCGCGGAAAACCTGCTCCTGCTCCAGGTGGACTTCCTGCGCCGGGCGCTCGCATAGGGGTACAAACATCCGCGAACTCCGTTAACACACCGGCAACTTCGCGGAAGCGGCACCGATATACGGACGCGGGAGACTGATCAGCGTACGGCCGTGCGGGTGCCGTGAGCGGGCCGGGGTGGCAGTCATGTCACCCCGGCCCGTCTCCCTGTTGCGGCGGGCGCCGCTCGGTGGGCACCTCGGGCGGCCGGCCGGGGCGGTCCTCCGCGGGGACGACCTGTTTCTCCTCGGCGAAGTGGCAGGCCGAGGGGTGGGCGGCCCGGCCGCCGGGCAGATGGGGCGGGATCGTGAGGAGCGGCACCTCCAGGGCGCAGCGTTCGCGGGCCTTGAAGCAGCGGGTGCGGAAGCGGCAGCCGGAGGGGATGTTCGTCGGGGACGGGACGTCACCGGCGAGGATGATGCGCTCGCGGTACTCGCGGGCCTCCGGGTCCGGGACCGGGACCGCGGAGAGCAGCGCCTGGGTGTAGGGGTGCGTCGGGTGGTCGTAGATCTCCTCGTCCGTGCCGATCTCGACGATCCGGCCCAGGTACATCACGCCGACCCGGTCCGAGATGTGCCGGACGATCGACAGGTCGTGCGCGATGAAGACGTAGGAGAGGTCGAACTCGCTCTGCAGGCGGTCCATCAGGTTGATGACCTGCGCCTGCACCGACACGTCCAGCGCCGAGACCGGCTCGTCGGCGACGATCACCTCCGGGCGCAGCGCCAATCCCCGTGCGATGCCGATGCGCTGGCGCTGGCCGCCGGAGAACTGGTGCGGGTAGCGGTTGATGTACTCCGGGTTCAGACCGACGACGTCCAGCAGGTCCTGCACCTTGCGGCGCCGGTCGCCCTTGGGCGCGACCTCGGGGTGGATCTCGTACGGCTCACCGATGATGTCGCCCACCGTCATGCGGGGGTTGAGCGAGGTGTACGGGTCCTGGAACACCATCTGGATGTTGCGGCGGACCGCCTTCAGCGCGCGCCCGGACAGCTTGGTGACGTCCTCGCCCTTGTAGCGGATCCGCCCGGCCGTCGGCCGTTCCAGGTTGACCAGCATCTTGGCGACCGTGGACTTGCCGCAGCCGGACTCGCCGACGATGCCGAGGGTCTCGCCGCGGCCGAGCGTGAAGTCGACGCCGTCGACGGCCTTCACCGCGCCGACCTGCTTCTTGAACAGGATGCCCTGGGTGAGCGGGTAGTGCTTGACCAGCCCGCTCACCTCGAGGATCGGCTCAGCCATGCAGGCACTCCCTCCAGAAGTGGCAGGCGCTGCCGCGCTCTTCGGACACCTCGTACAGCGGCGGCACGTCCGTGCGGCACACGTCCCGGGCCATGGGGCAGCGCGGGTGGAAGGCGCAGCCGGGGGGGATGTTCATGAGGTTGGGCGGCAGGCCCTTGATGGCGTACAGCTCGTGGCCCTTCTGGTCCAGCCGCGGGATCGAGTCCAGCAGGCCGCGGGTGTACGGGTGGGCGGGCGCCTTGTAGATGTCGTGCACCGGCGCCGACTCCACGATGCGGCCGGCGTACATCACGGCGATCCGGTCGGCGACGTCGGCGACCACGCCGAGGTCGTGGGTGATGAGGATCAGGCCCATGTTGTACTCGCGCTGGAGGTCGGCGAGCAGTTCCATCACCTGGGCCTGGACCGTCACGTCGAGGGCCGTGGTGGGCTCGTCGGCGATGATGAGCGCGGGTTCCAGGGCCAGCGCCATGGCGATCATGATTCGCTGGCGCATGCCGCCGGAGAACTGGTGCGGGTACTGGCGCACGCGCTCCGCGGCGGCCGGGATGCGCACCCGTTCCATCAGCTCCACGGCCTTGGCGCGGGCGTCCTTGGTCGTCATCCCGCGGTGCACGACGAACATCTCGCCGAGCTGGTCGCCGACCGTCATCACCGGGTTGAGGGAGCTGAGGGCGTCCTGGAAGATCATCGCCATTCCGGCGCCGCGGATCTTGCGCCGCTCGTCCTCCTTCAGCTTCAGCAGGTCCTGGCCCTGGAAGAGGATCTCGCCGCCGGTGATCCGGCCCGGCGGCATGTCGAGGATGCCCATGACGGTCTGCGCGGTGACCGACTTGCCGGACCCGGACTCACCGAGCACGGCGAGCGTCTCCCCCGCTTCCACGCCGTAGGTGACCCCGTTGACGGCCTTGGCGACCCCGTCCCGCGTCCGGAACTCCACGTGCAGGTCACGCACTTCGAGCAGCACGGGCGACTCACCTCAGCTTCGGGTCGAGGGCGTCGCGGACCGCGTCGCCGAGCATGATGAAGGCCAGGACCGTGACGGCCAGGGCGCCGGAGGGCCACAGCAGGGCGTGCGGGGCGTTGCGGACGTAGGGCGCGGCGGCGGAGATGTCGATGCCCCAGGACACGCTGGGCGGTTTCAGGCCGACGCCGAGGAAGGACAGGGTGGCCTCCAGCGCGATGTACGTGCCGAGCGCGATGGTCGCCACGACGATCACCGGGGCGACCGCGTTGGGCGTGATGTGCCGCAGCAGGATGCGGGAGCTGGAGGCGCCGAGGGCGCGGGCGGCCTGTACGTAGTCGTTCTGCTTGGCGGTGATGACCGAGCCGCGGGCGATGCGGGAGATCTGCGGCCAGCCGAGCAGCACGATGAAGCCGACGACCGGCCAGACGGTGTTGCTGGTGACCACGGACAGCAGCACCAGGCCGCCGAGGACGACCGGGATCGCGAAGAAGATGTCGGTGATACGGGACAGGAACCCGTCCCAGGCGCCGCCGAAGTACCCGGCGAGCCCGCCCAGCACACTGCCGAGCAGCGCGACGCCGAGCGTGGCGCACACACCGACCGTCACCGACGTACGGGCGCCGTAGACGGTGCGTGTGTACACGTCGCAGCCCTGGCCGTCGTAGCCGAAGGGATGGCCGGCCGACGAGCCCTGCTGGGCCTTGGCCAGGTCGCACTTGAGGGGGGAACCGGAGGCGATGGCCGACGGCCACAGGGAGATGAAGACCAGGAAGAGGATGATGATCCCGGAGATCAGGAACACCGGGTTGCGGCGCAGGTCGCGCCACGCGTCGGACCACAGGGAACGCGGCTTGGCCTGCGGCCCGGTGCCCTCGGGACCGCCGGGTGTCTTCTCCAGCGTCGTGGCTTCGCTGGCCGCGAGGTCCATCGCACCGCCCATGCCGGTGCCGGCGATGGCGCCCTCGGGCTCGTACGGCTGCTCAGGCATAGCGGATCCTCGGGTCGAGTACGGCGTACAGCAGGTCGACGACCAGGTTGGCGACCAGGAAGACCAGCACGAGGACGGTCACGAACCCCACGACGGTCTGGGTGTTCTGCCGCAGGATGCCCTGGTAGAGCTGGTAGCCGACGCCGTGGATGTTGAAGATGCGCTCGGTGACGATCGCGCCGCCCATCAGGGCGCCGATGTCCGTGCCGATGAAGGTGACGACGGGGATGAGGGAGTTGCGCAGCAGGTGCCGGACGACGACCCGGCGCCGCGGCAGGCCCTTGGCGATGGCGGTGCGCACATAGTCCGAGCGCCGGTTCTCCGCGATGGAGGTGCGGGTGAGCCGGGTGACGTAGGCCAGGGACACCGACGCCAGCACCAGGCCGGGCACGATCAGCTCGTTGAAGGGTGCCTCGGACGACACCGAGGGGCGGATCCAGCCCCACTGCACGCCGAGCAGCAGCTGGAGCAGCAGACCGGTGACGAAGGTGGGCACGGAGATCACGACGAGCGTCGCGAGCAGCACCCCGGTGTCGACGGGCCGGCCGCGCCGCAAGCCGGTGACGACGCCGAGCGTGATGCCGATGACGATCTCGAAGAGGATCGCGACGACGGTGAGCCGGATGGTCACCGGGAACGCCGTGGCCATCAGCTCGGTGACCTCCTGGCCGTTGAACGCCGTACCGAAGTCGCCGGTGAAGACGTTCCCCATGTAGGTCAGGTATTGCTGCCACACCGGCTTGTCGAGCCCGAACTCCGCCTTCAGTTGGGCGGCGGTGGCCGGGTCGCACTGCCGCTCGCCGCACAGTCCCGCGATGGGGTCGCCCATCACGTTCACCATCAGGAAGATCAGCAGCGTCGCCCCGATGAACACCGGGATCATCTGGAGCAGGCGCCGGACGACGTAGCGTCCCATGACCGGTCAGCTCACCTTGATCTCGTTGTACACGGGCACGCTGAACGGGTTCAGCGTCACGTTGGACAGGCGGTCCGACCAGCCGGCGCTGCCGTTCTGGTACCACAGCGGGATCGCGGCCATGTTGTCCCGCACGACCCCCTCGGCCTGCTGGAACAGGCCGACGGCCTTGGCGGTGTCGGTCTCCTGGTTGGCCTTGTCGACCAGACCGTCGAACTGCTTGTTGGACCAGTGCCCGTCGTTGGACGAGGCGTTGGTGTAGTACAGCGGCTGCAGGAAATTCTGGATGAGCGGGTAGTCCATCTGCCAGCCGGCGCGGAAGGGGCCGCTCATCTTCTTCTGCGTGATCTGGTTGCGGAAGTCGGCGAAGGTGCCGACCGGGTTGCCGACGCACGCCTTGGTGTTGCCCAGCGCGTTGTTGATGGAGTTGCACACGGCGTCGACCCACTGCTTGTGGGAGCCGGTGTCGGCGTTGTAGCTGATCTTCACCTGGCCGCCGGGGAGGCCGCCGCCCTGCTGGACGTACTTCTTGGCCTCGGCCGGGTCGTAGTCGCAGAACTTGCCGCACAGGCCCGGCTTGTAGCCGCCCGCCGCGCCGAGGACGGGCGAGGTCCAGTCGGTGGCCGGGGTGCGGGTCTTCGCGAAGATCGTGTCGGTGATCTGCTTGCGGTTGATGGCCATCGACAGGCCCTGGCGCAGCTTTTCGGAGTTCGGCTTGTTCCACTTCGCGTCGTAGAAGGGGAACGACAGGGTCTGGATGATGCCGGCCGGGGTGTTGAGGTAGCGGTCGCCGAGGTCGCTCTTGACGTTCTTCAGCTGGGCGGCCGGGACGTCGTCGACCAGGTCGAGGTTGCCGGCCATCAGGTCGGTGTAGGCGGTGTTGTTGTCGGTGTAGACCTTCAGGTCGACGCCGCCGTTCTGCGCCTTGTCCGTACCCGGGTAGCCGTCCCACTTGCGCAGCGACATCTGCGAGCCCTTGGCGTACGACTGGATGGTGTACGGGCCGTTGCCGATCGGCTTCTTGATCCAGCCGGCGTGGTCGGTGAAGAACGCCTGCGGAAGCGGGGCGAAGGCCGGGTAGCCGAGGGTGTCGGGGAAGGTGGAGAACTTCTGGCTGAGCTTGACGGTGAAGGTCTTGTCGTCGACGACCTTCAGCCCGGACAGGGTGTCCGCGCTCTGCTTGCCGGCGTCGGGGTGGACCTTGTCGTAGCCGTCGATGTAGCCGAAGAAGTAGGCGTTCTTCTGGTTGTTCTTCAGGCTCGCGCCGTAGTTCCAGGCGTCGACGAAGGACTTGGCGGTGACCTTCTCGCCGTTGGAGAACGTCCACCCGGGCTTGATGGTGATCTTGAAGTTCTGGGAGTCGGAGGTCTGGATCGACTGGGCGAGCATGTCCTCGGCCTTGCCGGTGTGCGGGTTGTACCGCTTCAGGCCGCGGACGATCATGTCGAGGACCTTGCCGCCCTGCACCTCGTTGGTGTTGGCGGGCTCCAGCGGGTTCTGCGGGTCGCCCCAGGAGGAGCTGAGGACGCCGCCGCCGTTGCCGCCACCGCTGCCGCTGTCTCCCCCGCTTCCGCAGCCCGTCGCCGCGAGGACTACCGCGGCCGCGCAGGCGGCCCAGGTGGCGTGCGTGGCTCCGCGCATGGAGTGCCTCCTCGTCCCTGCGCCCCTGACCGGGCGACGCGGTGCCGCCGGCGCCGGGGCGCTGATCGTTACGGCCACTATCCGCTTGAATGCCACATACCTCACATTCACGCCATCCGTCCGGGGCACGGGTCGCCCGTCCGGGTGCATGCGCCGGACCGCGCGGGAAGGGGCGCAGCGGCTGGAGATCCGGAGCCTCGGCGCACCGGACGCCGAGGCGGATCCCGGGCGCGATGACGCGCCGGGCGCCGTGCGCGAAGCTCAAGAGTCACTCAGATCCCTTCCCTCCCAGTGGAGTTGGGAGAAGTATCTGGCGTGTTCTCTTCAAGTCGGCGCGCCGGGACACGACCGGTCCGACGGCCGGCCCGTATCTGCCTGAGAGGCGATCCATGAAGCGTGTGATGAGCGCGGCCCTGTCCACCGCGCTGCTCGGCTGCGGCGCGGTGGCGGTCTCCGCCCCGACGGCGGCCGCCGGCATCCGCTGCGACGACAACCCCATCTACAGCATCGGCGACAAGAAGACGGTGTGGGAACCGACCAACGTGCACAGCGACTGGGCGCGGCCGGGCGTGACCATCAGCTACGCCAAGAACAAGACGGGCAGCTGGACCGCCACCGGCACGGCCACGCTGGGCACCGAGGCCGGCGTCATCTTCGCCAAGGCGTCGACGTCCTTCAGCGTCTCCGTCGGCAAGACCTGGACGAAGTCGGACACCTGGACCTACTCGGCCACGGTGCAGAAGAAGGCCGGCAAGACCAAGGGCCGCCTGATGATGTACCACGAGGCCAAGGGCTTCAGCGTCACCAAGTACCACCTGGAGCCCAACGGGCAGCAGCAGTGCGTGAAGCACAAGATCTGGAAGAAGTCGGGCATCGTCGCCCCCGCCAAGCGCAACAACAACCTCTGGGGGATCCAGTACGGGTGAGCCCCGCCTCAGGAGCTCCTGAGGGAACCGGCACATACGGGAGGGCGCCGGTTCCACCCCCTGCCCCGTCGGACCGTGTCCGGCGGGGTTCTCGTTTGCCGGGAGTTCTCCCGAAGGACCGTCAGGGCTTCACCTGGGGGGCTTCAGTGGACTGGACCAATGGGGTGTTGCGGAGGTCGACCGAACGCTGTTTTCGCAGGCAGCAAGGGGTTTGACGGACCGTTGACGTGCGCAGACAGCCACTGATAGACACAGCCGTCCCCGGGCGAGCGGCCACGATCAGACACAGCTGTCCCTGAGCGAGCGGCCACTTCCGGACACTGCCGTCTCCCCAGCGAGCGACGACGCGAGGTCACGTTCCATGAAGCGAAACGATCAGCACGGACCCGTAAGAGCCCCGAACGGAATGGAAGTCCGATCAGCTCGCGGAGCGCGACCCGCCACCCGCCTCGCCGCCGCGGCGGGCACCGCCGCACTGGCCCTGACCGCCGCCCTCGCCACCCCGCTCGCTCCCGCGCCGGCGCAGGCCGCGGCGGCGGACGGCGGCCCCAAGGTGCTCACCGTCGCCGTCGCGCAGAGCGTCGACTCGCTCAGCCCCTTCCTCGCCACCCGCCTGCTCTCCACGAGCATCAACCGGCTGATGTACGAGTACCTCACCGACTACGACCCCGGCGACGCGCACGCGGTCCCGGGCCTCGCCACCCGGTGGGCGCCCTCGGCGGACAAGCTCACCTGGACCTACACCATCCGCTCCGACGCCACCTGGTCCGATGGGCAGAAGGTCACCGCCGAGGACGCGGCGTGGACGTTCACCAAGATGATGACCGACGAGTCCGCCGCCACCGCCAACGGCAGCTTCGTCACCAACTTCCGCAAGGTGACCGCCCCCAGCCCCACCCGACTGGTCATCGAGCTGAAGAAGCCGCAGGCCACCATGACGGCGCTGGACGTGCCGATCGTGCCCAAGCACATCTGGGAGAAGGTCGGCGACTTCTCCAAGTTCAACAACGACAAGACCTTCCCCGTCGTCGGCGACGGCCCGTTCGTGCTCGCCGACTACAAGCCCGACAGCTACGTACGGCTCAAGGCCAACAAGAAGTTCTGGCGCGGCGCCCCCAAGTTCGACGAGCTGGTCTTCAAGTACTACAAGGACGGTGACGCCGCCGTCGCCGCCCTGCAGAAGGGCGAGGTGTCCTTCGTCGGCAACCTCACCCCCGCCCAGGCCGCCGCCCTGAAGAACCAGCGGAACGTGAAGGTCAACGACGCCCCCGGCCGCCGCTTCTACGCCCTCGCCGTCAACCCCGGCGCCCGCGCCAAGGACGGCACCCGCTTCGGTGACGGCAACCCCTCGCTGCTGGACCAGCGGGTGCGGCAGGCGCTGTTCCTCGCCGTCGACCGCAAGACGCTCATCGACAAGGTCTTCCAGGGCCACGCCGTCGAGGGCGCCGGCTACATCCCGCCGCGCTTCGCGACGTACTTCTGGAAGCCGTCCGGCGCACAGGAACTGGCGTACGACCCGGCGAAGGCCGGCCAGCTCCTCGACCGGGCCGGCTACCGGAAGAACGGCTCCGGGCAGCGCGTCGGCAAGGACGGCAAGCCGCTCACCTACCGCCTGCTGTGCCATGCCACCGACCCCAACGACAAGGCCGTCGGCCAGTATCTGAAGGAGTGGTGGGGCAAGCTCGGCATCGGTGTCCGCCTGGACTGCCTGGACAACGTCAGCGACCCCTGGCTCGCCGGCACCTACGACCTCGCCTTCGACGGCTGGTCGGTCAACCCCGACCCGGACTTCGTGCTGTCCATCCACACCTGCGCCGCCCTGCCCGCCGACCCGAAGAAGACGGGCGCGACCGACAATTTCATCTGCGACAAGCAGTTCGACGACCTGTACGCCCGTCAGCTCGCCGAGTACGACGCGGCCAAGCGGGCGGACCTGGTCAAGCAGATGGAGTCGCGGCTGTACGACACCGGGTACATGAACGTCATGGCATACCCGAACGCGATGGAGGCCTACCGCACCGACCGGATCGCCTCGATCGAGACGATGCCCAGGGCCGCGGGCAACATCTACGGCCAGGACGGCTACTGGAGCTGGTGGTCGGCGACGCCCGCCGCCTCGAACGGCTCCTCCGACTCGGGCAGCTCGACCGGCGTGGTGGCCGGGATCGTCGCGGGCGTGGTCGTCCTCGTGGGCGCCGCCGGCTTCCTCGCCCTGCGCCGCCGCTCCACCGCCGAGGACCGCGAGTAGCCCATGACCGCCACCGCCCTCCCGACCGCTGCCGTCCGGCGCCCCTCGCCGGTCCCGTACCTGCGCTACGGGGCCGGCAAGCTGGCCGGCGCCGCCGTCTCGCTGCTGGCCGTGCTCGTCACCGGCTTCTTCCTGTTCCGCCTCATCCCGGGCGACCCGGTCCGCACGATGACCGGCGGCCGCCCCATCTCGGCCGAACAACTGGCCGCCTACCGCCGGGAGTTCGGGCTCGACCTGCCGCTGTGGCAGCAGTTCACGGACTACTGCGGCAAGGCCCTCACCGGCGACCTCGGCACCTCCTACCAGTTCCGCGCCCCGGTCCTCGACAAGATCACCGAGGCGCTGCCCCACACCCTGCTGCTCACCGGCACCGGGTTCGTGCTCTACACCCTGCTCGGCGTCTTCCTGGGCACCCGAGCGGCCTGGCGGCGCGGCAGCCTCGGCGACCGCTTCCACACCGGGCTGGCCCTGACCCTGTACTCGGTGCCGTCCTTCTGGCTGGGCCTGCTGCTCATCATCGTGCTGTCGGTCGGCATCGGCCCGCTCCCTGGGCTCTTCCCCACCGGCGGCATGGAGACCGGCGGAAAGGAAGGCTTCGCCTACGTCCTCGACGTCGCCCACCATCTGATCCTGCCGGTGCTCACGCTGGTCGCCGTCGAGTACGGCCAGACCCTGCTGGTGACCCGCTCGGCGCTGCTGGACGAGATGGGCAGCGACTATCTGACGACCGCGCGGGCCAAGGGGCTGCGCGACGACCTGGTGCGGCGCCGGCACGCGGTGCCCAACGCGCTGCTGCCGACCGTCACCCTCGTCTTCGTCAACCTCGGCCGGACCGTTGCCGGCGTGATCCTGGTCGAGACGGTCTTCTCCTGGCCCGGCCTCGGCGGCCTGTTCTACCAGGCGCTCAGCGTGCCCGACCTGCCGCTGGTGCAGGGCCTGTTCCTGTTCTTCGCCGCGGCGGTGATCGTCATGAACACCCTGGCCGACCTGGTCTATCCGCTGCTCGACCCGAGAGTGGGACGGACATGAGCGCCTCCACCGTGACCGGGCTCGCCTGGCAGCGCCGGCGGCGGGCCGCAGCGGGCTTCTGGCGCCGGTACCGCACCCACCGCGCGGGCCTGGTGGGCCTCGTGGCGCTCGCTCTCCTCGCCCTGCTCGCGCTGAGCGCGCCGCTGACGGTCGGCCCGGACGTGGCGAGTGTGACCGGCGCGCCGGGCCGGCCGCTGGAGAGTCCGAGCGGGGAGTTCTGGCTGGGCACCGACCGCTTCGGCCGCGACCTGCTGGGCCTGCTGGTGTGGGGCTCGCGGGTGTCGCTGCTGGTGGGCCTGCTGGCGGCGGTGCTGTCGGTGGCGATCGGCGCGGTCGTGGGCATCACCGCCGGGCACTTCCGGGGCGCGTACGCCACCGTGCTGATGCGGGTCACGGACTGGTTCCTGGTGATGCCGACGCTGGTGCTGGCCATCGCGCTGGCCACCGTGATGTCCCGCTCGCTCGGCACCGTCGTCCTGGCGATCGGCGTCACCACCTGGCCGACGACCGCGCGACTGGTGCGGGCGCAGACCCTCGCGGTGGAGTCACGGCCGTACATCGAGCGGGCGAAGGCGCTCGGCGGCGGGCACTGGCACATCATGACCCGGCACGTGCTGCCCAATGTGATGCCGCTGGTGCTGGCGCAGACGACCCTGATGATCTCCTCCTCCATCCTCGCCGAGGCCACCCTCGCCTTTCTCGGGCTCGGCGACCCGACCGTGGTGTCCTGGGGCGGGATGCTCCAGGAGGCGCGGGAGGCGGGCGCGGTCAGCTCCGGCGACTGGTGGTACCTGGTGCCGCCCGGCATCGCGATCGCGGGGGTGGCGCTGGCGTTCACGCTGTGCGGACGGGCCGTCGAGGCCGTCCTCAATCCCAGGCTGGGGGTGGCCCGATGACGCTGCTGGAGGTGCGGGACCTGTCGGTGACGTACCCGGGCGGGGCGGCCGCCGTACGCGGCGTGGACCTCACGCTGGAGGCCGGGCAGAAGCTCGGCGTCGCGGGCGAGTCCGGCTGCGGCAAGTCCACCCTGGCCCTGGCGCTGCTGCGGCTGCTGCCGGCGGGCACACGGATCACCGGCCGGATCGCGCTGGACGGCGAGGACGTACTCAGTATGCGCTGGGGGCGGCTGCGCGCGGTGCGCTGGGCGGGGGCGTCGATCGTGTTCCAGGGCGCGATGCACTCCTTGAACCCCGTGCACCGGGTCGGCGACCAGATCGCCGAGCCGGCCCTGCTGCACGGCCGGGCCACGCCCGCCGCCGCCCGGGCACGGGCCGGGGAACTGCTGGAACACGTGGGGCTGCCGGCCGCGCGCGCCTCGGCCTTCCCGCACGAACTGTCCGGCGGTCAGCGGCAGCGCGTGATGATCGCCATGGCGCTGGCCTGCGGGCCCCGGCTGATCGTCGCGGACGAGCCGACGACCGCGCTGGACGTGATGATCCAGGCGCAGATCCTGAAGCTGATCGAGCACTTGGTCGCCGACCAGGACCTGGGCCTGATCATGATCAGCCACGACCTCGCCGTCCTGGCCGACACCTGCGACCGGCTGGCGGTGATGTACGCCGGCCGGGTGGTCGAGGAGGGCCCGGCCCGCTCGGTGTACGAGGAGGCCCGTCACCCCTACGCGAAGGCCCTGTCGGCGGCGTTCCCGCGCATCGGCGACCCGGCGTCCCGGTTCGCGCCGGCGGGCCTGCCCGGTGACCCGCCGGACCCGGCCGCCCTCCCCGCCGGCTGCGCCTTCCACGCCCGCTGCCCGGTGGCCCTGCCGGTGTGCGCGGCCGACGACCCGCCCCTGCGGGACGCCGGTCCGGGCCGCTCGGCGGCCTGCGTGCACGTCACCGGCGTACCGGACGAGGACGCGGACGCCGGGGGCCTGCCGTCCGAGAACGCGAGGAGCACCCCATGACGACACCGCCGCTGCTCAGCGCCCAGGGCCTGCACGTGACCTTCCCCGGCCGGCGGGGGGCGGGCCCCGCCCGCGCGGTCGACGGGGTGGAGCTCGACATCCGCCCCGGCGAAATCGTCGCACTCGTCGGCGAGTCCGGCTGCGGCAAGTCGACCCTGGCCCGGGCACTGCTGGGCCTGGTGAAACCGACGGCGGGACAGATCTCGTACGACGGACGGGAGCTGTCCTACTCCTCCCGTGCCCTGCGCGCCTACCGCCGCCAGGTGCAGCTGGTCCTGCAGGACCCCAGCGGCTCCCTCAACCCCCGGCACACGGTCTACGACGCGGTGGCGGAGGGCCTGCGCATCCACGGGCACGCCGGGGACGAGCGCGCGGCGGTCGCGGAGGCGCTGTCCCGCGCGGGACTGCGTCCCCCCGAGCGCTTCTTCCTGCGCTACCCGCACGAACTGTCCGGCGGCCAGCGGCAGCGGGTGGTCATCGCGGGCGCGCTGGTCCTTCAGCCCCGGCTGCTGGTGGCCGACGAACCGGTGGCGTCCCTGGACGCGTCGGTGCGCGGCGAGATCCTCGCCCTGCTGCTCCGCCTGCGCACGGACCTGGGCCTCGCGGCACTGGTGGTGACCCACGACCTGGGCCTGGCGTGGAACATCGCCGACCGGGTGGCGGTGATGTACCTCGGCCGGATCGTGGAGACGGGAACGGTGGAAGAGGTACTGACGGCTCCCCGTCACCCGTACACCCAGGCCCTGCTCTCGGTCCTCCCCGAGGCCCCGGGCACCCCGCTCATCCTGACGGGCGAGCCCCCGGACCCGTCCCGTATCCCCTCCGGCTGCCGCTTCCACGCCAGATGCCCCCTCCTGGCGAGCGGCGAGGCGGAGCGAGCCGGAGTGGCGGAAGCCTGCCGCACGAAGGACCCGGGTGTCCTGAACCCCGGTACGGAAGCGCAGTCGGCCTGCCATGTGTCCGCAAGGGGATCGGTACCGACCTGAGGGGCGCGGGGAACTGCGCCACCAGCCACTACGGCGCCGCACCCGAGAAACCAAAGTTCCCGGCACCCCAGAACAAGGGGCACCGGGAACAACGGCTCAGCCGACGGCGGTCACACCGCGTGGACGACGTCCTTCTCCTCGGCGAAGTGACACGCCGACTCGTGCGCCGCAGGTGTGTCCTCCCCCTTGAACCGCTCGGGGATCGCGAGGACCGGCACCTCCTGCGCACACTTGTCCTGCGCCTTCCAGCACCGGGTGCGGAAGCGGCAACCCGACGGCGGGTTGGCCGGCGACGGCACATCACCGGTGAGGATGATCCGCTCGCGGTGGTCGCGCGCGTCCGGGTCCGGGACCGGGACCGCGGAGAGCAGCGCCTGGGTGTAGGGGTGCGTCGGGTGGTCGTAGATCTGCTCGTCCGTGCCGATCTCGGCGATCTTGCCGAGGTACATCACACCGACGCGGTCCGAGATGTGCCGGACGATCGACAGGTCGTGCGCGATGAAGATGTAGGACAGGTTGAACTCGTCCTGCAGGCGCTCCATCAGGTTGACGACCTGCGCCTGGACGGACACGTCCAGCGCGGAGACCGGCTCGTCGCAGATGATGATCTCGGGGTTCAGGGCCAGGCCGCGGGCGATGCCGATGCGCTGGCGCTGGCCGCCGGAGAACTGGTGCGGGTAGCGGTTGATGTACTCCGGGTTCAGACCGACGACATCGAGCAGCTCCTGCACCTTGCGGCGCCGGTCGCCCTTCGGGGCCACCTCGGGGTGGATGTCGAAGGGCTCACCGATGATGTCGCCGACCGTCATACGCGGGTTGAGCGAGGTGTACGGGTCCTGGAACACCATCTGGATGTTGCGGCGGACCGCCTTCAGCGCGCGCCCGGACAGCTTGGTGATGTCCTGGCCCTTGTAGAAGATCTCACCCGCGGTGGCGCGCTCCAGGTTCATCAGGAGCTTGGCGACCGTGGACTTGCCGCAGCCGGACTCGCCCACGATGCCGAGGGTCTCGCCCTGGTACAGGTCGAAGGAGACACCGTCGACGGCCTTGACCGCGCCGATCTGCTTCTTGAACAGGATGCCCTGGGTCAGCGGGAAGTGCTTCTTCAGGTCACGCACCTGGAGGATTGGCTCGCCGCGCGAGACGGGCGCCTCGATGGCGGCGACCGCTTCCTCCTCGGAGTGGGCGTCGACGACGTCCACCTCGGAGACGTTCGGCGTGGCGTCCGGCTGCTCGTCGTTCTTGCTGAGCTCAGCCATGGAGCGTCTCCTTCCAGAAGTGGCAGGCCGAGGCGCGGCCCGGCAGGTCCGTGCCGTCCTGCTCGGTGACCGGCGCCAGCACCGGGACCTGCTCGCGGCAGATGTCCTGGGCCTTGGGGCAGCGCGGGTTGAAGGCGCAACCGGTCGGAATGCGCAGCAGGTTGGGCGGCAGACCCTTGATCGCGAACAGCTCCTGGCCCTTCTGGTCCAGGCGCGGGATGGAGTCCAGCAGACCCCGCGTGTACGGGTGCGCGGGGCGCTTGTACAGCTCGTGGACCGGGGCGCGCTCCACGATCCGGCCCGCGTACATGACCGCGATCTTGTCCGCGACGTCGGCGACGACGCCGAGGTCGTGGGTGATGAGGATCAGACCCATGTTGTACTCGCGCTGCAGCTCCGCGAGCAGGTCCATGACCTGGGCCTGGACCGTCACGTCGAGGGCCGTGGTCGGCTCGTCGGCGATGATCAGGTCCGGCTCCAGCGCCAGCGCCATGGCGATCATGATGCGCTGGCGCATACCGCCGGAGAACTGGTGCGGGTAGTCGTTGACGCGGGCGGCCGCGGCCGGGATCTTGACCTTGTCCATCAGCTCGATGGACTTGGCCTTGGCGTCCTTCTTGGACAGACCCTGGTGGATGCGGAACATCTCAGCGAGCTGGTAGCCCACGGTCAGCACCGGGTTCAGCGAGCTGAGCGCGTCCTGGAAGATCATCGCGATACGGCGGCCGCGGATCTGGCGGCGGTCCTCGGCGGACATCTTCAGCATGTCCTGGCCGCGGAAGAGGATCTCGCCCTGCGGGATCTTCGCCGGCGGCATGTCGAGGATGCCCATGATGGCCTGCGCGGTGACCGACTTGCCGGAGCCGGACTCGCCGAGCACGGCGAGGGTCTCGCCCGCGGAGACGCTGTAGTTGACGCCGTTGACGGCCTTGACCACGCCCTCGCGGGTGTGGAACTCGACGTGCAGGTCACGCACTTCGAGCAGCGGACCGCCGTCGGCGCCCTCGCCACGCGGCGAGGGCACGGAAGTGGTGTCTTCGATGATGGTCACGTACGCCTCCCTCAGCGCGACTTCGGATCGAGGGCGTTGCGGACGGCCTCACCGAGCATGATGAACGCCAGCACCGTGATGCTGAGCATGATCGACGGGTAGAGCATGATGTACTGCGCGACGCGGATCTGGTTGCCGCCGTCGGAGATGTCGTTGCCCCACGAGACGCCGTTCAGGCCCAGGCCCAGGAACGACAGCGTCGCCTCGGCGCCGATGTAGACACCCAGCGAGATGGTGGCGACGACGATCACCGGCGCGACCGCGTTGGGCAGCACATGGCGGAACAGGATCCGGCTGGTGGAGGCACCGAGCGCCTTGGCCGCGTGGACGTAGTCCGTGGCCTTGACGGTGATCACCGAACCACGCATGACACGCGCCGTCTGCGTCCAGCCCAGGAAGGCCAGGGCGGTGATGACGACGGGGATGTTGCGCTCCGTGAAGGAGTTCAGCATGACCATCGCGCCGAGCAGGAACGGGATGCCGAAGAACATGTCCGTGATGCGGGACAGCACGGCGTCGAGCCAGCCGCCGAAGTAGCCGGCGAGCATGCCGACCAGACCACCGAAGACGGTGACGGCCAGCGTGGTGCCCGCGCCGACGAGCAGCGAGGCGCGGGTGCCGTAGATGGCACGGGCGTACACGCTGCGGCCCTGGGCGTCGTAGCCCAGCCAGTCCTCGGCGAAGACCTTGCCGTAGTGCGGGTGCTGGAGGTAGTGGGCCGCCAGGTCCTTGTTGTTCGGGTCGGCGCCCGTGAACAGGCTCGGCCAGGCCGCCATCACCATCAGCAGGACGATGAGCACGGCCGAGACGATGAACACCCAGTTGGTGCGCAGGTCCCGCCAGGCGTCGCCCCACAGGCTGCGGGTCTTCTCCGGCTTGCCCGCGGGGGCGCCGCCTGCGGCGACGGCGACGACGGGCTCGTCTGCGGTCTTGGTCAGCTCAGGCATAACGGATCCTCGGGTCCAGAACCGCGTACAGCAGGTCCACGATCAGGCTGGTGACGAGGTACACGAGGACGAGGATGGTGACCAGGCCGACCAGCGTGGTGCCCTCACGGCGGGTGATCGAGTCGGCGATGGTGCCGCCGACGCCGTGGATGTTGAAGATGGACTCGGTCACGACCGCGCCGCCCATCAGGGCACCGAGGTCGGTGCCGAGGAAGGTGACGACGGGGATGAGCGAGTTGCGCATCAGGTGCACACCGACGATACGGCGGCGGGGCAGGCCCTTGGCGACGGCGGTGCGGATGTAGTCGGCGCGCAGGTTCTCCGCGATCGAGGTCCGCGTCAGCCGTGCCACATAGGCCAGAGAGGCGCTCGCCAGCACGATGGCCGGCAGCAGCAGCTGGTTGAGGTTCGTGTCGTCGTTGACCGCCGGTTCCAGCCAGCCGAGCTGGAAGGCGAACACCGTCTGGAGGATGTAGCCCAGGACGAAGACGGGGACCGAGATCAGCAGCAGCGTCACGAACAGGATGACGGTGTCGGCCCACTTGCCGGCCCGCATGCCGGAGACGACGCCGAGGACGATGCCGAGGACCGCCTCGATGACGAACGCCAGGCCGGACAGGCGCAGCGTCACGGGGAAGGCTTCGCCCAGGATTTCGGTGACCGGACGCCCGCTGGCGATCTGGTTGCCGAAGTCGAAGTGCAGAACGATGCCCTTCATGTAGTCCCAGTACTGGACCAGAACGGGCTTGTCGAGGCCGTACTCGTGCCGCAGCGCCCGAAGGACCGCCGGGCTCGTGCCCTTGTCACCGAAGAGCCCCCGCACGGGATCGCCGGGCAGGGCGTAGACCATCAGGAAAATCAGCAGGGTTGTCCCGATGAAGACCGGGATCATCTGGAGCAGTCGTCGTGCGACATAGCGCCCCATGGTGCCTCCATGTCAGTCACAGCGGCAGGCCCTTTCCACCGCACACGAACGGCTCCCCCGAGCTTGTCCGTACGTGTGCGGTGAAAAGGGCCCCCCGGCCTGTTGTCGGCCGACGCCGTGCCGCACCCCGCCGGGTGCGGCACGGCAACGCTGTTCGCCAGCGGTTACTTCTTGACCTGAACGCCGGTCAGGATCGGGTCACCGTCCTGGGCGTACTTGACACCGGAGACCTTCTCCGAGTAGCCCGCGTTGACCTTGTAGTACCAGAGCGGGATGCTCGGCATGTACTTCGGCAGTTCCTTCTCGATCTGCTGGTACTGCTTCTCCGAGTCCTCCAGCGTCTTCGCCGCGTCAGCCTTGGCGATCAGATCGTCGATCTGCTTGCTGTTGAAGTCACCCTGGTTGCCGTCGGCCTTGGAGCCGAACAGGTCGCGGATGAAGTTGGAGATGAACGGGTAGTCGAGCACCCATCCGGAGCGGTACAGCGACTTGACCTGCTTGGCGTCACGCGCGTTGGTGTCCGCCTGGAAGTCGGGCTTGGAGTCGCCGGTGCACGCCACGCCGGTCGCCTTGGTGATGGAGCCGCAGACGGCCTCCACCCACTCCTTGTGACCGCCGTCCGCGTTGAACTGGATGGAGATCTTGTTGCCCGGAACGCCGCCGCCGGCCTTGATGAGCTCCTTGGCCTTGGCGGGGTTGTACTTGGTGATGTCGCCCACGGCGTTCGGCTCGTAGCCGAGGACGCCCTTGGCGACCCAGCCGGTGGCCGGCTCACGGGTGCCCTGGAGGACGGTCTTGGTGATGGTGTCCCGGTCGATCGCCATCGACAGACCCTGCAGGACGCGCGGGTCGATGTTCTTCCACTGCGGGGAGTAGTACGCCACCGCGATGGTCTGGATGGCGGAGTACGCCTGGTCCACGGCACGGTCGCCGAGGTCGGCCTTGTAGACCGGGAGGTCACGCGGGGCGACCTGGCGCATCACGTCGAGGTTGCCGGACTTGAGGTCCTGGTAGGCGGTCTCGAGCTTCGCGTAGTTCTTGAAGATCACACCGCCGTTCTTGGCGGCGTTCGGGCCCTTGTAGCCGTCGAACTTGGCGACCTCGATCTGCTTCTTGTGGTCCCACTTGACGAACTTGTAGGGACCGTTGCCGATCGGGTGCTCGCCGGCCTTCTTCGGGTCGGCGTAGAAGGACTCGGGCAGCGGGTCGAAGACCTCGTAGCCGAGCTTGTACACGAAGTACGGGATCGGCTTGGACAGCGTGATGGTGAAGGTGTTGTCGTCGACGACCTTCAGGCCGGACATCTCGGTGGCCTTGGCCTTGCCGCTCTCCGGAGCGACGTCGGCGTAGCCCTGGATGTCGGCGAACCAGGCGCTGTTGGTCTGCTTGTTGGCCGGGTTGGCCGCCCAGTTCCACGCCTTGACGTAGGACGTGGCGGTGACCGGGGTGCCGTCGTGGAAGGTCCAGCCCGGCTTCAGCTTGACCGTGAAGGTCTTGTTGTCGGTCGTGTCGATCGACTGCGCGTTGACGTTGACGATCTTGCCGCTGCTGTCGTAGTCGACGAGCCCGGAGAACAGCGACTTGATGACGATGCTGCCGTTGGACTCCATGGTGTTGGCCGGCTGCAGCGGGTTCTGCGGCTCGCCCACCTCGACCGAGAACTTGCCGTTCGGGTCGATCGCGGCCTTGCTGTCGCCCTTGTCGCTGCCACCACCACAGGCGGTCGCACCAAGCGCCACAACCGCGGCTATCGCGACCCACTTGGCGCTCTTCGCACCGCGCATGGGTTCCTCCTTATGAGTCCTTTGGTTCACCGCATAGAGGGGCACGCGTCACACCACCGTCATGGACGGCGCAGATGGTGAGGTGTCCCCCCGCTCGCGAGTCGGCGCCGCAGCTGGCGTGACCCGAGATCCGAGCTCTACGCGCCTAACTATCTGCCATGGGCCACCGACCGAACCACACCCCTAAGGTCTCGGTTCGATCACACCTGTCGCCTACTTCTTCCAAAATCCGGACAAACAGTTTGCAGATAGATCGCTGCGAAACGGACTTGTTACACATCTATCGGTGATCACTGTCCGTATTCCGGACGCAAGGGTGGGAAAAAGCAGTTGCGGCTACAGTGGCCGCCGTGCAGGGCGCTTCACGCTGCCCGAAAGAGAGGCGTCCGCGCCCGAACGGCAAAGGGCCACTGGGCATTTGAGCCCACGGCAGACGGCGCCGACCCGCACAGCAGACTAGTAGAAATCGGCCACCCTGTGCGGCTTAGAGCCCAGGATGCAGGGTTTTCCCTACCCTCTGGTGGATTCCCCCGCCACGCACGGTATGCGGGCGGCAACGCAGACGAGCCGGGCCCCCGCTGAACGCGGGGGCCCGGCTCGTTGCTGTCGGTGTGTCAGCCGTGCTTGGCGCGGCTCGCGGCGCGGGCGCGCTCGCGGGCGTCCAGGTTCACCTTGCGGATGCGGACGGCCTCCGGGGTCACCTCGACGCACTCGTCGTCGCGGCAGAACTCCAGGGACTGCTCCAGCGACAGCTTGCGCGGCGGGACGATCGCCTCGAACGAGTCAGCCGAGGAGGACCGCATGTTGGTGAGCTTCTTCTCCTTGGTGATGTTGACGTCCATGTCGTCGGCGCGGGAGTTCTCACCGACGATCATGCCCTCGTACACCTCGGTACCGGGCTCCACGAACAGCACGCCGCGCTCCTGCAGGTTCGTCATCGCGAAGGCGGTGACGGCACCGGAGCGGTCGGCGACCAGCGAGCCGTTGTTGCGGGTCGTCAGGTTGCCGAACCAGGGCTCGAAGCCCTCGTGGATGGAGTGGCCGATACCCGTGCCACGGGTCTGGGTCAGGAACTCGGTGCGGAAGCCGATGAGACCACGGGACGGCACCACGAACTCCATGCGGACCCAGCCGGAGCCGTGGTTGGACATGTTGTCCATCCGGCCCTTGCGGACGCCCATGAGCTGGGTGACGGCGCCCATGTGCTCCTCGGGCACGTCGATCGTCATGCGCTCGACCGGCTCGTAGGTCTTGCCGTCGACCTCCCTGGTGACGACCTGCGGCTTGCCGACGGTCAGCTCGTAGCCCTCGCGGCGCATCTGCTCGACCAGGATGGCGAGCGCCAGCTCACCACGGCCCTGGACCTCCCAGGCGTCCGGACGCTCGGTGTCCAGCACCCGCAGCGAGACGTTACCGATCAGCTCGCGGTCCAGGCGGTCCTTGACCTGGCGGGCGGTGACCTTGCGGTCCTTCACGGCCGCCTTGGCGTCGGCGCCCTTGCCGGTGCCGCCGCGGCCGACCAGCGGCGAGGTGTTCGTGCCGATCGTCATCGAGATCGCCGGCTCGTCGACCGTGATCAGCGGCAGCGCGACCGGGTTCTCCGGGTCGGCCAGGGTCTCGCCGATCATGATGTCCGGGATACCGGCGACGGCGCAGATGTCACCCGGGCCGGCCTTCTCGGCGGGCTTGCGGGTGAGCGCCTCGGTCATCATCAGCTCGCTGATGCGGACGTTGCTGATCGAGCCGTCGCGCTTGATCCAGGCGACCGTCTGACCCTTGCGCAGCTCGCCCTGCTCCACGCGGAGCAGCGCGATACGGCCGAGGAAGTTGTCGGCGTCGAGGTTGGTGACGTGGGCCTGGAGCGGCGCGTCCTCGTCGTACGACGGAGCCGGGATGTGTTCCAGGATGGTGGAGAAGAACGGCTCCAGGCTGTCGCTGTCGGCCGGGACCGTGCCGTTGTCCGGCTTGGTCAGCGACGCGATGCCGTCACGGCCGCAGGCGTAGACGATCGGGAACTCGATCTGCTCCTCGTCCGCGTCCAGGTCGAGGAAGAGGTCGTAGGTCTCGTTGACGACCTCGTCGATCCGGGAGTCCGGGCGGTCCGTCTTGTTGATGCACAGGATGACGGGCAGGCGCTGCTGGAGCGCCTTGCGCAGCACGAACCGGGTCTGCGGCAGCGGGCCCTCGGAGGCGTCCACCAGCAGCACGACACCGTCGACCATCGACAGACCGCGCTCGACCTCACCGCCGAAGTCGGCGTGGCCGGGGGTGTCGATGATGTTGATCGTGATCGGGTCCCCGCCGTCCTTCGGGTGGTACTTGACCGCCGTGTTCTTGGCGAGGATCGTGATGCCCTTCTCACGCTCCAGGTCGTTCGAGTCCATCATGCGGTCGTCGACGCCCTCGAGCTGGTGGGCGGCGAAGGCGCCGGCCTGCTTCAGCATGCCGTCGACGATGGTGGTCTTGCCGTGGTCGACGTGGGCGACGATGGCGACATTGCGGATG
This sequence comes from Streptomyces sp. NPDC036813, assembly GCF_055609245.1. Lineage (NCBI taxonomy): Bacteria > Bacillati > Actinomycetota > Actinomycetes > Kitasatosporales > Streptomycetaceae > Streptomyces > Streptomyces sp. NPDC036813. The sequence continues at coordinate 405,073 of NZ_JBVJPV010000003.1, forward strand.
TCGTGGCGCGTGGCCATATTGCGGCGATCTCCCGGAGTGTGAGGACGGCCCTGCTGCGCGGGCCCTGCCGGGCTGAACATGCCACGGCCTCACCCCATGGTACGGGGCGCCCGCCGGGGTGGCTCGGCGGCCTCTATCACCCCAGGTCAGCGCTGCGCCAGGGGGCTCCGGGAAGCGGTTTCGGCCGGGGAGGGGGCGCAGGGCGCCTCCCGGGCGGCCCCCGGCCGAACCGTCCCCTACGACGACGGGCTCGCCGTGATCTTCTCACCCTTCTTCAGATAGCCCATGTCCTCGTACACCGGCGTCTGGAAACCGAAGGCTCCCGCGTTGGCGAGGGAGGTGCGGGTGGCCACCAGCTGCGGGCGCTGGAAGAGAGGAATCGATCCTGCAGCTGCCCAGATACGGGAGTCCGCCTTGCGGATCAGCGCCCGTTCCTCGTCCTGGTCCAGCGTCGCGATCGCCTGGTCGAAGAGCTGGTCGACCTGGTCCGTGCCGACCCGGGTGTAGTTCTGCTCCACGCTCAGCGAGCCGTCGGCGGCCGGTACCGGCTTCGCGTAGATCGGGCGGGCGTCCGTCGCCGGGAAGGCCGAGGCCGGCCAGGAGTACAGGGCCAGGTCGTACTGGCCGGCGGCGATGTGGTCCTTGAAGTAGCTGTCGTCCGACACCTTGGTGATGTCGGTCCGGATGCCGACCTTCGCGAGCATCCCGGAGATCCGGTCCGCGACCTGCCGCAGCGTCTGCGAGCCCGGTCCCGACGGCAGCACGAACCGGAGCGTCAGCGGCTTGCCGTCCTTCGCCAGCACCTGCGACCCCGCCCCGGCCGGCGCCGCCGTCCCCTTCGGCGCGTACGCCCCCGGCGCCCCGCCCTGCCGCAGCTGCCACTCGGCGTACTGGCGGCCGTCCTGCGCGAGGTGCCGCCCGCCGTCCTCGCCGTGCCCGGGCTGCCACCCCGCCTTGTCGTCCTGGCCGACGATGTACGTCCCGTCCTTGCCGCCCTCGGACGCGTCCCCGTCGGACTTGCCGCTCCCGGACTTGTCCGCGGCCGCCTTCTCCCTGTCCCCTTCCGCGCCGGCCGCCTTCTCCCCCTTCTTCTGCTCGTCCACCGGACCGCCCGGCACCCACCCCGCGTCGGCGAGCAGCGCCTGCGCCTCCGCGGTGTCCTGACCGCCGAGCGCCCCGCTGTTGTCGGCGTACGCCGGCTGCCCGGACAGCGCCAGATGGCTGCCCACCGGCACCGCCGGCAGCCCCAGCGGCTTCAGCACCAGCTTGGCCAGCTGCCCCCGGTCCAGCGCCCGCGCCACCGCCCGCCGTACCCGCTCGTCGGCCAGCGGCCCCTCGGAGCCGTTGAGCGCGAGCTGCGTGTACGCCGCCTCGAAGGACTTGCGCACCTCGAAGCCGCGCAGCTGCTCCTTCTCCTTCTGTTCCTGTGCGACCGCCTTGGTCAGCTTCTCCCAGGCCCGCAGCTCCTCGTCACCGGGCTCGGCGTCCGCGCCGTGCTGCGCCGCCCAGGTGCGCAGCGCCTTGACGGCCGTACGGCCGCCGGGCCCCTGCAGCGGGCCGGCCGCGCCCCCGGTGCTGCCGGTGACGCGCTGGGCGTCGGAGGGGTCGATCTCGGCCATGTCGATACTGCCCGCGGCCAGCGCCTGCGCCCGCTTGTCGCGCGGCACGGCCTGCAGCACGATCTCGGTCAGCTTGGCCGGATGCCCCCACCAGCGCGGATTGCGGGTGAGGACGACGTCCTTGGCCTTGGTGTCCACCGTCTGCACCTTGAACGGCCCGGCGCTGACCTTCAGCTTGCGCCGCGCCCCGTCGTTGAACGCGTCCGGCGTCCCCATGACGTCCTTCGGGTACAGCGGTGAGAACAGCGACTGCCAGTCGGCGTAGGGCTTGGCGAAGGTGACCTTGACCTCGAGGTCGTTCGCACCGCGCTCGATCTTCTCGATGCGGTCGTACCCGGCGTTGCGGGCGGTCCAGTACGCGGAGTCCTTGCCGGACAGGGCACGCCACTGCGCGGCGAAGTCGGCGGCGCCGATCTCCCGGCCGTCGCTCCACACGGCCTGCTGGTTCAGCTTGTACAGCACGACCTGCTTGGGCTCGGTCTCGACGACCTTCGCGGACTCGAGGTAGTCGGCGTTGCGCTGCGGCCGCCCCTGCGCGTCCAGCCGGTACATCGACGGCAGCACGGCCTGCGCGACGCGCGTGGTGGTGGCGTCGGCGTCGGACTGGAAGGTGTTCAGGGTCTCGGGTACGGCGTCCACGGCCCAGCGCAGCGTGCCGCCGTCGGCGATCTGGGCGCGGGCGGCCCGGGCGATGTCCTGCCCGGCGAGGGGCTTGCCGGCCTCGTCCTCGGAACTGCAGCCGGTGAGCACGGTCACCGCGAGCGCGCTCGCGGTGAGGAAGGCGACCGAGCGCATGACGGCGCGCGGTCCGACGACGTCGTGGGACATCTCTGGAGTACCTCCGGAAAGCCGCGGGCGTTATGATCACGTTTGGCGGTATATGGAGCTGATCACACGTATGCAGATTTGATGCAGCCACTGAAGAGGAAAGGATCCGGACACTGCGAGCGACACGACGGCGACGGTCCGTAAGGCCACCCGTGTGGCGCAACGCAACCCGCGATGCGCCCGCACTCCTCCGCCAATCGGTGCACGTCCCTTCACAGCGCGTGGTGTGACGCGCAACACTCACAGGCGCATGAACGTTGCCGCCCAGGGCCTGGAAGACCCCCCGGAAGCGAGGGCAAGTCATGTCCGTCCACGACGAACTCACATCCGTCCAGCGCAGCCTCGACGACCTCTACCGGTCGCTCGGGCGCCTGGAGAAGCAGCTCGGCAGCGGCAGCCTGGAGATGCGCCGGGCCCGGATGGACGCCGACCATCTGCGCGAGAGCGTCTCGCTGCTGCGCTCGGCGATCACCCCCGCCCAGGCCGCCCGGCCGGAGGTGGTCAGCATCCCCGACACCCCCTACGACGGGTCCCTGTGGACCGACTCCGACGACGAGGGCCTCGGCGCCCGCGACCGGCACGCCCCCTGACCGGACAGGAGCCGTAAACGGTGGCCACTGGTACGGAACCCCGTCCGGGCAGCAGCGGCGGCGGCGTCCGGTCGACGAGCCGCGCCGCGATCTCCGCCGCGCATCTGCGCACCGACCGCTGGTGGCTGGCCCCCGCCGCCACCGCGGCCGGTCTGCTCGCCTTCGTCGTCTACTCGACCTGGCGGGCCTTCGCAGGCGCCCACTACTACGCGGCGCCCTACGTCTCGCCGTTCTACTCGCCGTGCCTGGCGCAGAACTGCCGCACGATGCACGCCGGGCCCAACGCCGATCTCTTCGGCAGCTGGTGGGGCATCTCGCCGGCGATCATCATCCTGATCTTCCCGCTGGGTTTCCGGCTGACCTGCTACTACTACCGCAAGGCGTACTACCGCGGCTTCTGGGCGTCCCCGCCGGCCTGCGCGGTGCCCGAGCCGCACGCGAAGTACACCGGCGAGACCCGCTTCCCGCTCATCCTGCAGAACGTCCACCGCTACTTCTTCTACGCGGCGCTGCTGGTCGCGGGCGTGCTGACGTACGACACCGTGCTCGCCTTCCGCGACGAGCACTACCGCTGGGGACACATGGGTCTCGGCACCCTGGTGTTCCTCGCCAACATCGTGCTGATCTGGGCGTACACCCTGTCCTGCCACTCCTGCCGGCACATCGTCGGCGGAAAGCTCAAGCACTTCTCGAAGCATCCCGTGCGCTACGGCATGTGGCGGTTCGTCGGCCGGCTCAACGCCCGGCACATGCAGCTCGCCTGGGCGTCCCTGCTGAGCGTGGCCCTCGCCGACTTCTACGTGTACCTCCTCGCGTCCGGGGTCTTCGACGATCCGCGCTTCTTCTAGTGACTCAAGTCTTCCAGCGACTCAAGTGAGGACTGACCGATGTCCGTGGTCGACCGGCAGGAGTGGGACGTCGTCGTGGTCGGTGCCGGCGGCGCCGGGCTGCGGGCCGCGATCGAGGCGCGCGAGCGGGGCGCCCGTACGGCGGTGATCTGCAAGTCGCTCTTCGGCAAGGCGCACACCGTGATGGCGGAGGGCGGCATCGCCGCGGCGATGGCCAACGCCAACGAGCACGACAGCTGGCAGGTCCACTTCCGCGACACGATGCGCGGCGGGAAGTTCCTCAACCAGTGGCGCATGGCCGAGCTGCACGCCAGGGAGGCGCCGGACCGCGTCTGGGAGCTGGAGACGTGGGGAGCGCTGTTCGACCGGACGAAGGACGGCCGGATCTCGCAGCGCAACTTCGGCGGCCACGAGTACCCGCGTCTGGCGCACGTGGGCGACCGCACCGGTCTGGAGCTGATCCGCACCCTCCAGCAGAAGATCGTGGCGCTCCAGCAGCAGGACCACCGGGAGACCGGCGACTACGAGTCGCGGCTGAAGGTCTTCCAGGAGTGCACGGTCACGAGGGTCCTCAAGGACGGTGACCGGATCAGCGGCGTCTTCGGCTACGAACGCGAGAGCGGGCGCTTCTTCGTGCTGGAGGCTCCGGCCGTCGTGATCGCCACCGGCGGCATCGGCAAGTCGTTCAAGGTCACGTCGAACTCGTGGGAGTACACCGGCGACGGCCACGCCCTCGCCCTGCTCGCGGGCGCGCCTCTGCTGAACATGGAGTTCGTGCAGTTCCACCCGACCGGCATGGTCTGGCCGCCGTCGGTGAAGGGCATCCTCGTCACCGAGTCGGTGCGCGGCGACGGCGGGGTGCTGCGCAACTCCGAGGGCAACCGGTTCATGTTCGACTACATCCCGGACGTCTTCAAGGAGAAGTACGCCGAGACGGAGGAGGAGGCCGACCGCTGGTACGACGACCCGGACCACAACCGGCGCCCTCCCGAGCTGCTGCCCCGCGACGAGGTGGCCCGCGCGATCAACTCCGAGGTGAAGGCCGGCCGGGGCTCCCCGCACGGCGGGGTCTTCCTGGACGTGTCGACGCGGATGCCGGCGGAGGTCGTCAAGCGGCGGCTGCCGTCGATGTACCACCAGTTCAAGGAGCTGGCCGACGTCGACATCACCGCGGAGGCGATGGAGGTCGGCCCGACCTGTCACTACGTCATGGGCGGTATCGCCGTCGACTCCGACACGGCCGCCGCGCGCGGGGTGCCCGGGCTGTACGCGGCCGGTGAGGTGGCCGGCGGCATGCACGGCTCGAACCGGCTCGGCGGCAACTCCCTCTCCGACCTGCTGGTGTTCGGCCGCCGCGCGGGTCTGCACGCAGCCGAGTACGCGGGGGCGCTCACGTACGAGCGGCCGGCGGTCGACGACGCCCAGGTCAACACGGCGGCGGCGGAGGCGCTGCGGCCGTTCTCCGCGGAGACGGAGGGCGAGCAGGGGCCGCCGGAGAACCCCTACACCCTCCACCAGGAACTCCAGCAGACCATGAACGACCTGGTCGGCATCATCCGCCGCGAGGGCGAGATGGAACAGGCCCTGCGCAAGCTCGGCGAGCTGCGGGTGCGGGCCCGCCGGGCCGGGGTGGAGGGCCACCGGCAGTTCAACCCGGGCTGGCACCTCGCACTGGACCTGCGGAACATGCTGCTGGTCAGCGAGTGCGTGGCCCGGGCTGCGCTGGAGCGCACGGAGTCGCGCGGCGGCCACACCCGGGAGGACTTCCCGTCGATGGACCGCCCCTGGCGCCGGGTGAACCTGCTGTGCCGGCTCACCGATCCCACCGGCGGCCTCGCGGCGTCGGACCCCGCCCGCGGCCAGATCACCCTGGCCCGTGAGACCACCGACCCCATCCGCCCCGACCTGCTCGCCCTGTTCGAGAAGGAGGAGCTGGTCAAGTACCTCGCCGAAGAGGAGCTGTACGAATGAGCGGCTACCAGGCACGGTTCAAGGTGTGGCGGGGGGACGCGGAAGGCGGTGGCCTCAAGGACTTCACCGTCGAGGTCAACGAGGGCGAGGTCGTCCTCGACATCATCCACCGGCTCCAGGCCACGCAGGCGCCCGACCTCGCGGTGCGCTGGAACTGCAAGGCCGGCAAGTGCGGTTCGTGCTCGGCGGAGATCAACGGCCGGCCCCGGCTGATGTGCATGACCCGGATGTCGGTGTTCGGCCAGGAGGAGACGATCACCGTCACGCCCCTGCGTACCTTCCCGGTGATCCGGGACCTGGTGACGGACGTCGGCTTCAACTACGCCAAGGCCCGCGAGGTCCCGGCCTTCGTCCCGCCGCCCGGCCTGGGCCCCGGTGAGTACCGGATGATGCAGGAGGACGTGGACCGCTCGCAGGAGTTCCGCAAGTGCATCGAGTGCTTCCTGTGCCAGGACACCTGCCATGTCGTGCGCGACCACGAGGAGAACAAGACGGCGTTCGCCGGCCCGCGCTTCCTGATGCGCATCGCCGAACTCGACATGCACCCCCTGGACGCGGCCGCCGAGACCGGCCTGGACCGCAAACGCACGGCCCAGGACGAGCACGGCCTCGGCTACTGCAACATCACCAAGTGCTGCACGGAGGTCTGCCCCGAGGGCATCAAGATCACGGACAACGCCCTGATCCCGCTGAAGGAGCGGGCGGTGGACCGCAAGTACGACCCGCTGGTGTGGCTGGGGTCGAAGATCAGGAGGCGGACTCCGTAGCGGGTCCCGCGGAGGTACGGCCGGGGTGCTGGGCGCGGTGCTGGAGCAGGCCGCCGACGACGATCTGCGCGAACGCGGCCGCCGCCAGGGCGTCGCCCAGGCCGAGGGACACGTCGAAGAACTGCGTCGACAGGCCCGTCGCGATGCCGGCGGCGAAGACCAGTGCCCCGGTGCCCCACAGCGCCGGGCGGACGACCCTGCCCCGTGCCCAGGGCGCCACCCGTCCCGTCGTCAGCGTCACCGCACCGAGCGCGGCGAGCACCGCCGTGGCGCACAGGGCCGCCACCAGCGAGTAACCCATCTCCCCCACCCCTTCGTTCAGCGAACCCAGCCGGTACGGTACGCCTCCCAGTCCGCCTCCGTCGCCGCGAAGTCCACGTACAGGGCGACGCCGAACGCGGCACGGTCCGCGTCCGTGCGGGACAGGCCGAGCCGGACGCCGCGCACGGCCGCGGGGACCGTCTCCGCCGCGCCGCGGTGGCCGAAGCGGTTCTCGTGGTAGAAGGGCAGGCCCATCAGCAGGTCGGTGGAGGCCGGGGTGACCTCCAGGGCGAGGGCGGTCTGCTGGGCGACGTAACCGCCGTAGGTGCTCTGCCACTGCTGCATCGTGTCGTACGACATGACGGCGATCTGGTCGACGCGGCGCGCGACTCGGCCGAAGAACTCCTGCGACCAGTACTTGGGGTGGCCGGTGACCGCGCCGAAGACGGAGTGCAGCCCCGGCAGCGGGTCGATCTGGTGGGCGGCAACGGACAGCAGCGCCCCGCGCGCGGTCGTCTCGCGGTGCAGGGCGTCGAGGAGGCCGAGGTAGTCGCGGTCGCCGGAGTGCAGCGGCTCCAGGTCGAAGTGGGCGCCGTCGAAGCCCGCGTCGAGGATCGCGCGGGTGGAGCCGACGACCGCCGCCCGGGTCGCGGCCCGCTCCAGGCGCAGCCCCTCCGGCTCCTCCGTGGCCAGCACGTCACCGAGCCAGGCCTGCACCCGCACCCCCGGCGCCTCCCGGTGCACGGCCGCGACCAGCCACCGCGCCCTCGGGTACGCGGACGCGGGCAGCGTTCCGTCGTGCTCCAGCGGGCCGGCGTGCACATACAGGTCGCGGACACCGGTGCCGGAGAGCCGGCGGCCGAGGGCCGTGACGTCGGCGTCCTTCTTGCGGCCGTCGACCCAGGCGTGCCCGAGCCACAGGGCGTCCCGGTCGCGGGTACGGGTGCCGTCGGCGAGATCGCCGGTGTAGTTCACGCGCAGGGCGACCTGCGTGGCGAGCACCGGCAGCAGCAGGAGCAGCACGACGGCGAGGGCGATGCGCCGGGCCGGGCGCCACCGGCGTCGCGCGGGGCGGGGAGCGGCCGGCTCCGGCTCGCCGCCCTCCCGGGGCATCTCCTCCGGCTCCTCCGTGCGCTGCGGCTGTTCCATCGCCGTACCCCTCCCTCGTCCGTCCGCCCCACCGGACGCGCCCGGCTCGCCACCCGGCATACCGGGCCATACGCTCCGAAACGTGACGTCATCCTCGCCCAGGGGCCGCCCGCGGCACGCCACGTCGCACATATCCGTGCGGGTGGCGCACGCGCTGCTGGGCGGCGCGACGGGCGTGGTGTGGCTGCTGTTGCCGGGGATGACGACGGTCACCGAGCCGCCGGTTGCGATCACCCGCCCCGCACCGGCCGCGAGCACGGCGGCGGCGCAGCCGCGCGAGGACGAGACGTCCCCGACGGATCTCGTCCTTCCGGTGGCCGCCGTGGGGGCGGCCGCCCTGCTCGCCGGCTACGTCTACGTCCGCCGCACCCGGCGCTCCCGCCCTCCCGCGACGCCCGCGGCCCTCGCCCGGCCCACGCCCCCGGCCGCCTCCTCCGGCGTCCTGCCGCCCCACCCCTACACACCGACCCCCGGCGACCTCGACCGGCAGGCAAGGGCGGCGCTGGTCGAGGCCGACGACTGTGTGCGCACCAGCCGGGAGGAGCTGGACTTCGCGCGGGAGCTGTACGACGCACCGCGTCTGGAGCCGTTCACACGGGCGCTGCGCGAGGCGGAGGGCGAGCTGGCGGCGGCGTTCGCGCTGCGGCAGCGGGACGACGAGGGCCTGCCCCTGGAGGACGAACCGGCGCGGCGGCACACACTCGCCGGAATCGTCGGCCGGTGCGCGGAGGCGGGGCGCGTCCTGGACGCGACCGCGGCCGCCTTCGACGAACTGCGCACGGTGGACACCGGCCGGGGCAACGCGCTCGCGGTCGCGGAGGCCCGTTTCCGGACCCTGGCCGCCCGGACGGGGCAGGCACAGGCCACGCTCACCGACCTGCACGGGACGTTCGCGGCCGGCGCGCTCGAGGCGGTCACCGGCTATGTCGAGCTGGCCAAGGACCGCCTCGTGACGGCCACCACCCGGCTCAACGAGGCCCGGCAGGCCGCCGACCGTGGCGAGAGCGACCGCGCGGCTGCGCGGCTGCGCTCCGGTGAGGGGGCCGTGGCGCAGGCGGAGGTCTTCGTCACCGCGGTGGACCGGCTGGCCCGTGAGCTGACGGCGGCCCGGCAGATGCTCCCGGCGGCCCTGACCGGCGCGGAGGCGGAACTGGCGGCGGCTCGCCGCACCACCCCGGCGGATGTGCCGCCCGGGGAGCTGCGCTCCCGCATCGCGCACGCGGACGCCGTGCTGGCCTCCGTGCGCATGGAGCTGACCGGTGGACGGCCCTACGACCCGTCGGCGGAGCTGCGGCGGATCGTGCGGGCGCTGGCTCCGGTGGCCACCGGCCGGGCAGGGGTGCTGAGGGCCGCCGCACGGCTGACGGCGAGCAGCGCGGTGGCCGCTGCGGACGGTTTCGTCGCCGCCCACCGGAGCGTGGTGGGCGCCGAGGCGCGCACCCGGCTGGCGGCGGCGACACGAGCCCTGGCATCGGACACCCTGCCCGATCTGGTGGCCGCCGGCACGCTGGCGGCCGCGGCCCGCGACCACGCCGAACAGGACGTCCGCGTGCACGGCCCGCCGCCGGAACCGGAACCCCTGGCCTACGGCGGGCCCGCGACGCGACGCCGCCTCGAGGGCGCCGGCTAGCGTCGCTGCGGGCCGAAGGCCCGGCCTCAGAACAGGCTGAGCAAGGCCTCCGCGGGATCCACCGGGCCCGACTCGCCGTCCGGGAGAGCCAGTTCGAACCAGACCGTCTTGCCGCGCGGGGTGCGGCGCGAGCCCCACGACGCGGAGAGCAGACCGACGAGTTGCAGGCCGCGGCCACCCTCGTCGGTGTCGCGGGCGCGGCGGCGGCGCGGCTGGACCAGGCCGGAGTCCCAGACCTCGCAGACCAGGGTGCGGTCCAGCAGCAGCCGGAGCCGGATCTCGCCCTCGCCGTATCTCAGCGCGTTGGTGACCAGCTCGCTGACCAGCAGTTCGGTGGTGTCGACCAGCGGCTCCAGGTCCCAGGCGAGCAGCTGGGAGCGCGCGTACTCGCGGGCCCGGCCCACGCTGCGCGGCTCGCGCGGCAGGGTCCAGTCGCCGACGGACTCGGCGGGCAGGCCCTGGACGCGGGCCATCAGCAGGGCGATGTCGTCCTCGCCGTGATGGGTGTCGAGGGTGTTGAGGACCTGGTCGCAGACGTCCTCCAGGGGCCGCGCCGGGTCGGTCAGCGCGCCGACGAACGCCTGCAGGCCCTCGTCCAGGGGGTGGTCACGGGACTCGACGAGCCCGTCGGTGTACAGCGCGAGCAGCGCGCCCTCGGGCAGCTCGACCTCGACCTCCTCGAACGGCTCCCCTCCGACGCCGAGCGGCATCCCGGGCGGCACGTCGAGCATCAGCGCCGGCTCGCCGGGTTCGACCAGCACCGGCGGCAGATGCCCGGCGTTGGCGAAGGTGCAGCGGCGGGTGACGGAGTCGTAGACGGCGTACACGCAGGTCGCGAGGTACACCTCGGACAGATCCGCCTCGCGCGGGCGCCGGGCGGCCCGGGTGGCCTGCTGGACGCCGCCGGGGGTGCCGAGGCCACGGGCGATCTCGTCCAACGCGGAGAGGACCTCTGCGGGTTCGAGGTCGAGCAGGGCCAGCGTGCGCACGGCGGTGCGGAGTTCACCCATGGCGACGGCGGCGCGCAGCCCGCGCCCCATCACGTCGCCGACCACCAACGCCGTGCGGTGGCCGGGCAGTTCGATGACGTCGAACCAGTCGCCGCCGACCTCGCTGGGCCGCCCGGTGGAGGCGTTGCCGGGCAGATAGCGGCAGGCGATGTCCAGCCCTGAGGCCACCGGGTCGCCGGGCGGCAGCAGGGACCGTTGCAGTATCAACGCCCGCTCGTGCTCACGCCGGTACAGGCGGGCGTTGTCGATACAGACCGCCGCCCGCGCCGCCAGTTCCACGGCGAGATCCCGGTCCCGGTCCCCGAACGGCTCACTGCCCTTGGTCCGCGCGAACAGCGCGAGTCCTACGACGGTGTCGTGGGCGACCATCGGCACGGCGAGCACGGACTGCACCAGGCCGCCCTCCTCGCCCGGCACCCGCTGCGGGCGGGCGGTGCGCAGGGCTTCCGCGCAGGCCGAGTTGAACGGGTAGTGGTGGACCGCGCCGACCGCGACGCTCTCGCCGGAGCCGTCCAGGAACGGTGTGTCGGCGACGGCGCTGGCGTAGGCGACGCGGCGCATCTCCGCGCTGCCGTCGGCGAGGCCGGGCGGGGTCTCGTCGCCGGCCAGCAGGCCCTGGTAGAGGTCGACGGTGGCGAGGTCGCAGAAGCCGGGGACGACGACGTCGAGGAGTTCGCGGGCGGTGGTCTCCAGGTCCAGGGAGTTGCCGATGCGGGCGCCCGCCTCGTTGAGGAGGGCGAGGTTGCGCCGCGCGGCGGCGGCCTCGCGGGCGGCGGCGCGGCGGGCGGTGATGTCGGTGCCCAGCCAGGCGACGCCGATGGGCCGGCCGGAACCGCTGTGCACGCGATAGAGGTTGACGGACCAGTGGCGGCGCTCGTCGGATCCTGGCACATAGCCGGTGACGTGCATGTCCGTGATGGAGTCGCCGGTCTGCAGGACCCGGCGCAGCGTCGCGGTGACCCGCTCCGCCTCCGGCCGGGGCAGATAGTCGTGCACCCCCTTGCCGCGATGGTCGTCGGGGGTGCCGCCGAAGATGGACGCGAACCGCTGATTGGCGCGGCGCACCTTCAGCTCGGTGTCGATGAGCAGAAAGCCGAACGGAGATTGGCCGAATATGGCCTGCGAGGCGGCGAGGTCGGTCTCGATGCTGCGCAGGGTGCGCACGTCCACGACGATGCAGACGGCGGCCTTCTCCCCTTCCTTGGTGCGCGTCGGCATGACGTACACCTCGGCGAGCCCGTCGGCTCCGCGTCCGCCGTCCCCGGTGCGCGGTGAGCCGCCGTCGGCGCGGTCACCGGTACGGGGCACGTCGTCCTCGGTGCGGGGCACGTCGTCCTCGGTGCGGGGCACGCGGAAGGGGACCACGCCGGTCCACTCGCGGCCGTCGAGGATCTCGGCCATCTTGCGCTGGCCCCGGTCGCGCAGGTCGGGGTCGACGAACGCCTCGATGGGGTCCATGCCGACGGCGCGCTCGGCGGGGATGCCGAAGATCTGCTCGGCGCGCAAACTCCACTGGTCGACGAGGCCGTCGGCGCCGATGGAGAAGGAAGCGACCTTGATGTAGTCGTAGATCGAGCCGGGCGGGCTGCTCTGCCACAGCGTGTCACCGGTCCGCTCCGTATCGGAGGCGAGCGCGCCCGCGGCTGTCGCCCTCGCGCCGTCCGACGGGTCCTCGGACTCCGTGGCCTTCGCTGGTATCTCGCTCACGCGAACCGTCCCCTCCAGCTCACCGCGCCCGGCATCGGTCACCGGCAGCGGCTGCCCGCAGTATCCAGCACTACGGCGCCGCACGACACGGTGTTCACGATCACAGCACGGTCCAGGTCCTTTTTGGTCCGTCCTGCGACAACACTTCCAGTCTTCTAACCGGGCGGCAGGTCATCGAATCCCGCAGTCGGGCATCGGTCGCGGCCAGTACGGCCCCGGTGTCGGCCGCACCGGTCCGGGACCCGTCGTGCGACCGCCGGGCGTTCACCCGGGGAGCGCGAGTTCGAACCACACCGTCTTGCCGCCCTCGCCGGGCCGGGTGCCCCAGCGACGGGAGGCCGATGCGACCAGTTGCAGCCCGCGGCCGCTCTCGTCGTCGGGGTGGGGGGTGCGCTCGCGGGGCGGGTCGGGCAGCGGGTCGGAGACTTCGGCCCGCAGCACACCCTGGCCGTCGCGCCCGGTGAGCCGCACCAGGCGGACACCGATCGGGCCGGTGGCGTGCCGGAGGGCGTTGGTGACGAGTTCGCTGACCAGCAGGGCCGCGGTGTCGCCGAGGCTGTCCAGCTCCCAGGTGTGCAGCCTCGCGCGCACCACGGAGCGGGCGGCGCGCACGGCACCCGGCTCAGCGGGGAACGTCCACTCGGCGCAGTCGCCTTCGGTGTCGATCACGCCGATCACTTCCCAGGCCAGCGGGTCTCCCACCCTGTCCGGTTTCGTGGGGTTAATGGGCACATACCCGATATCAGGCAGCCGGTACCGCCCGCGCAGGCGCACTGTGGCACAAACGGCGTAAGAGGCGCTCGGGGGGGGCACCGGGGTGCGCCCAGGAGGGTGCGCGGGTGGGGCGTCGACGGGAGCGCCCCGGCCGGGGGGCGTCGGTGGTCGTGCACGGCGAAGCGCATCGGCCGGGGTAGCCGGTGGGGGCGCGCCGGTGGGGGTGTGACTGCCGTCAGTGCACTTCTGAGTCCAGGGCGGACAGTGTCGCCCGCACCGCCGGGACGTCCTGGTCCAGCCAGTCGACGTCCCAGATCTCGCCCGGCCCGAGCCAACGCAGCGCGTCGTGGTCCTGAAGCGGGTGCGGCGCGGGCGAACCGGGCAGCAGACGGGCCGTCCACACCCGCAGCACGTACGGCTCCCTGAGCGGCCACTCCCCCGGCACGCGACTGACCGTCTCCACGTCGACGCCCAGTTCCTCGCGCAGTTCACGCACCAGCGCCGCCTCGGGCGCCTCGCCCTTTTCCACCTTGCCGCCGGGCAGCTCCCAGCGGCCCGCCAGCTCAGGGGGCGCACTACGGCGCGCGGCGAGCAGCCGGCCGCCGTCGAGCAGGGCCGCGCCGACGACCACGATCCGTTCCGTCATGCGCCGGAGCCTATGCCAGGGCGCCCGAGGCCGGTTGCGGGGCGCCGTCCACACCGGGGGCGGTTCCGCGCGCCGTTCGCGCCGGGCTCAGTTCCGGGTGCCGTCGGCGCTCTGGGCGTGCTGACCGATCCGCTCGACCCAGTAGAGCTGCTTGTGGCCGCTGGCGTCGAGGCCGTCGGCGATCCTCTGGGCCTCCGCCCGGGTCGCGTACCGGCCCACGCGGTAGCGGTTGCCGTTGTCGTCCTGCCGTATGACGAGCCAGGGAAGGGAGATCGTACTCTCGTTCATCGCGCCCCACCGCTCCTTCCCACCCCGGCTCGTCCGCACCCCGTTCGCGGCGCGAACCGGGCCCCGCCCGATAAGGAAACCGCAATCCGCATATGCCCGAGCCTACGCCCAACCTTTACGCAGCGAACACGGGTTTTCACGAAGAGGTAGGCAACCGGCCAGTACGGAAGGGGCGCACGAGGACGAATGCGCCGTGCGCACAGCACGACGCGCCCGCTCGACGCGTTGCCGGGCGTGCCGTAGCACAAGGTGGACGACCTGCGAAGACGACCGAAACGCTACGGCGCGCGCCGACACCGGCGGCAGCACGCCGACCGCGCAGACCGGGCCCCGGCGGGACAGCCGGGGCGCATACGCAAGGGTGTGCGCTACCTCACCGGCAGGTGGTACGCGACCCGGTAGCGGTCGGCCGGGATGACGACGTCGGCGGTCTCCACCGGGCGTCCTGAGGCGTAGTAGGTGCGCTGCACGACCAGGACGACATGGCCGGGCACGCCGCCGAGCGCCTGCAGTTCCTCGGCGAGGCCGGGGCGGGCGCCGACCTCCTCGGTGACGTTGTCCACGATGACGTCGATGGCCCGCATCCGCTCCACCACCCCCATCCCGCCGAGCGGCCCTTCCTCGGGCAGCATCACGGGCGTGCGGCCGGTGACGGCGAGCGGCTCCCATGAGGTCGACAGCATCATCGGCTCGCCGGACTCGCGGAACAGGTACCGCGTGCGCATCACACGGTCCCCCGGCTCGATGTCCAGCCGCGCGGCCACGGCCCGGCTCGCCTCCGTCTGCTCGCTGCTGGACTCCCAGGTGCCGCGCGCCTCGGCGTCCGACTGCTCCTGCCGGAACGGGGTCGCGCCCCTTTCGGGCCGGAAGCCGGAGCGCGCGATACGGCGCGGCACCGGCCTCTCGCGCACATACGTCCCGGAGCCGGAGCGGCCTTCGACCAGCCCCTCGGCCATCAGGACCTTGCGGGCCTCCAGCGCGACCGTGTCGGAGACGCCGTACTCCTCGCGGATGCGGGCCTGGGAGGGCAGCCGGGTGTGCGGTGGCAGCGAGCCGTCGACGATCTTCTTGCGGAGATCACCCGCGACGCGCAGGTACGCCGGCTGCTCACCGAATGTCACTGGCCGCTCCCATCAGCTTGTACAGACAGCAACAGCGTGGCAACCGTGGGTTGGGCCGTGCAAGCAAAGGCCAGAGAATCACTCGAAGTGATGAAAAGGCGGCGTGATGAGGCGTCGGGCAGGGCCCAGCGCAAGGCCTTACTCAGGCATCACGCAGGCGCTTTCTCCCCGCTCCGGCCGGGATCACACATCGAGTCCGCCACCGCCCCCCGCGCCGCCGGTCCCGCCGGAGTCGCCCGTCCCGCCGGAGTCGCCGTACCCGTCCGAGGGCGGCGTCGTGGCGAGCCTCAGGGCCTTGCGGACGGCCACCGCCGGGGCGCCGTCCACGGCCTTGAAGCCCGCGGCGTAGCACGTGTCGAAGGTGTCCGGGTTCTCGGCGCTCTCGGCCTTCGCCCACTGTCCGCGGGCCGTCCGGAGCTCCGCGACGTAGGCGGCGACCTGCTGCCGGTGGCCGGCCGTCCAGGCGTGGGACTCCAGCTGGGAGATCTGCGCCGCCAGCGCGCTCTTCATCTCGCCGGCCCAAGCCTTGTTGCCCTGGAGGTCGTCCTCGGCCAGGTCCTCGGGCTCGTCGGACAGCGCTCTGTCGGCCTCCTGGGCGGCCGTCAGGAAGGCGACCTGGTCCGCGTCGAGGGTGGTCGCGTCGGCCCGCAGCGAGCCGGTGAGCGTGCCGCGCTCGTCCGTGTTGCCGAAGACGCAGGCCACCTCGCGGTCGCCGAGCGCCCAACTGTCCTTGCTGGGGCTGAAGTAGTAGACGTCCACGTCGTCGGGCCACGCCCAGCTGTCCATGGCGTAGGCCTGCGCGAGCGGGTAGCAGCGGCCCTCCGCCGCGGTGTCGACGGCGCGCTCGCCCGGGTAGCCGGAGCCGGCCGGGAGGTTGAAGGTGCCGAACACCTCGCCGTCGTGGCGACCCGCGCAGGGCACCTCGTCGACGTCGTAGGTGGCGCCGCCCAGCGCGCCGGGCTCGTCGAAGCACTGGCCCTTGTGCAGCGAGAAGGTCGCGTTGTCGCGGGCGCCGTCCTTCATGCCCTGCCAGAACTCGCCGACGCCGCCGGTGGCGAGGACCAGTACCCACAGGGCGAGCCCGATCGTCGACAGCGCCGCGCCGCCGATCGCCAGGCCCTTGCCCCGCTCGCCCCGCTTGCGGATCTGCACCAGCGCGACGACGCCCAGGACGAGACCGACCGCGGGCAGGAAGCACAGCGCGCCGAGCACGAGGGCGGCGATGGCTACGCCGTTGACCGGAGCGGGGCGGTTGAACGGGGTGTAACCCTGGCCCCAGGGCTGGTACGGGTAGCCGGCCGGTGCGGGGTATGGACCCTGCTGCGGGTAGCCGGCCGGTGTCGAGTACGGGTCCTGCTGCGGGTAACCGCCCGGTGCCGGATACGGCCCCGGGTTGGACGGGGGTTGCTGTGGGCCGGGGGGCGGGGGCGGTATGGACACGGGTGCCGTGCTCCTGCTGTGACGGTGCGAGCGGGTGTGAGACGGATATTGGCATGTGGCGGTGTCGGGTGGGGCGGGGGGTGCGGGTGCCTGCGGCGCGCGGTGCGTTGTGCCTGCGGCGCGCGGTGCGTTGTTGTCCGCGGGTGCGTTGTGGCTGGTCGCCGTTGCCTGCGGCGGCCTGTGCGGGTGCGTTGTGGCTTGTCGCCGTTGCCTGCGGCGGCCTGTGCGGGTGCGTTGTGGCTTGTCGCCGTTGCCTGCGGCGGCCTGTGCGGGTGCGTTGTGGCTGGTCGCGCCGTTCCCCGCGCCCCTTTGGTGCCTGCGATGGCCCGTTGCGGTGCGTGGTCGGTTGCGGTCGCGCCTGCGGTTCGTTGTGGGGCGGGGCCGCGGTGGGGGGTGTCCGTCCTCGGTCCGGCCGGCCGTTTCCGACGGCGGCGCCGTGTGCCGGTGCCGGCCGCTGCGGGCGGACACCCCCCACCCCGGCCCCTTGCCGCCGTACGCGGGTGCCGGCCGTCGTCACTTCCGCCGCGTGTGCGGGTGCGTCGGCTACGCCTCGAACGCCGTCGCCCGGGAGCGCTTCTCCCAGGGGGTGATGCCGGTGCGGACCTGGTCGAGGTGGGCGAGGACCGCGTCGACGCCGTCGTCGCCGAGCGGCAGGCGCAGCGGGGTCTCCTCGGCGTTCAGCGCCTCCAGGATGACCGCGGCCGCCTTGGCCGGGTCGCCCGGCTGGGTGCCGTCGCCGCCCTCGACCAGCTCGCGTGTCGCACTCACCTTCGGGTAGAGCCCGCTGTCGGCGCTGACGCCGGCCCGGCCCTGGGCGAACAGCGCGGTGCGGAAGGCGCCCGGCTCCACGATCAGCACCTTGATGCCGAAGTCCCGTACTTCGTCGGCGAGCCCCTCCGACAGGCCCTCCAGCGCGAACTTCGTTCCGCTGTACGCCGAGAAACCGGCGAACGACATCTGCCCGCCCATGCTGCTCATCTGCACGATCGCGCCCGAGCGCCGCTCGCGCATGTGCGGCAGCACCGCGCGGGTGAGGGCCGCCGGCCCGAAGACGTGCACCTCGAACAGTTCGCGCAGCTCGTCCTCGCCGGTCTCCTCGAAGGCGCCGACATGGGTGCGGCCCGCGTTGTTCACCAGCACGTCGATCCGCCCGTGCCGGGCGATGACGTCCCCCACGGCCGCCCCGGCGGCCGAGGTGTCGGTGACGTCCAGGCGCAGCGCCTCCACCTGATCGGGGTGCGCGGCGACGAGGTCGTCCAGCACCTCGGGCCGCCGCACCGCGCCCACCACCACATCGCCGGCCGCGACCGCCGCCTCGGTGATCGCCCGTCCGAAGCCGCTGCTCGCCCCGGTCACCAGCCACACCTTGTTCATGACCCCACCTCGTGGTCGCCGTTGTCGTCCTGACGGGAACCAGCCTGCCCGTGCGGGGAGTTGTACGTCCAAGACCTCTGGTGATAACCGATGGGCATGACCATGGACGTTCATGTGCGGGACCTGCGCTACTTCCTGGCCGTCGCCGAGGAACTGCACTTCACGCGTGCCGCCGAGCGGCTGTACGTGTCGCAGCCCGCGCTGAGCAAACAGATCGGGGCGCTGGAGCGGCAGGTGGGTGTGCAGCTCCTCCAGCGCGACCATCACCGGGTCTCCCTGACCCCGGCGGGCGAGGCCCTGCTGCCGCACGCCCGGGACGTGCTGGCCGCGTGGGAGGAGGGGTCGGCCGCGCTGGAGGCGGCGAGGGCAGCGCAGCGCAGCACGCTGGTCGTGGGCATGAGCACCAGTCCGGGCCGCGGGGGCTTGCTCCCGGCGATCCGCTCCCGCTTCACCGCGGCCCACCCGCAGGTCACCCTGCGGCTGCGGCAGGTCGGCTGGGAGGACCCGACGGCGGGCCTCGCGGACGGCACGGCGGACGTGGCCTTCGTCTGGCTGCCGCTGCCCGACGAGAGCCGCTACGACTGGACGGTGCTCGCGGAGGAACCCCGCCTGGTCGCCCTCCCGGACACCCATCCGCTCACGAGCCGTACCGAGATCGACTTCGCGGACCTTGCGGACGAGCCGTTCCTCGCCCTGCCGCCGAGCGCCGGCGCGCTGCGCGACCACTGGCTGGCCCTGCCCGAACGCGCGGGCCGCCCGCCCCGCGTCGGAGCGGAGATCGCCGGCACCGAGGAGACCTACGAGGCCCTGGTCGCCGGCCTCGGCATCTGCCTGGTCGCGGCGGGCAACGCCCCTCTGATCACCTTGGGCGGCGTGACCACCCGCCCGGTGCGGGGTCTGTCTCCCAGCCGGTACGCGCTGGCGTGGCGGCGAGCGGACGCGGACCGCCCACTGGTGCGCGCGTACGCCCGGGCGGCTCGGCAGGCGGCGCGGGCGGGGGACACCGCGGCCCGTTGACGATCTCGTGGCCCGGTCCTCGCCGAGTCGCTACGGTTTAGTCATGACCGCACTGCCCGACTGGATGCGCCCGCCGCGCGAGGAAGGCTGGTTCGCGGAGGACCTGGATCGCCTCCCCGAGGCACCCCGCCACACCGAGCTGATCGACGGAGCCCTCGTCTTCATGATGTCGCCCCAGCGATGGTGGCACGGCCACCTCGTCACCATGCTCACCGTCGCCCTCATGGAGCAGGCGCCCAGCGACGTCAAAGTCGGCCGCGAGATGACCATCAGGCTCGACGAGCGGAACCGGCCCGAACCCGATCTGCTCTTGACGACGGCCGCCTACGACGGCGACCGCACCTGGTTCACACCCGATGAGGTGCGACTCGTCGTCGAGGTCGTCTCGCCCGAGTCCGCGCACCGGGACCGCACGGTCAAGCTCCGCAAGTACGCCGAGGCGGGCATCCCGCACTACTGGTGCATCGAGGACGTGGACGGCGCCCCCGTCGTCCACGTCTACGAACGCGACGAGCCGACCGGCGTCTACGCGCCCGCGGGTATTTTCCGGGGCAGCCTGACGCGGCCTGTGCCCTTCGAGATCAGTCTCGATCTCGACAAGCTCACCCCGGCGGGGAGCAAGTAGCAGTCGCCGGCACGGGAAGACGAAAGGGCCGGACTCCGCGGAGTCCGGCCCTTTCGGCGTGCTCAGACGTTGAAGCGGAACTCCACCACGTCCCCGTCCTGCATCACGTAGTCCTTGCCCTCCATGCGGGCCTTGCCCTTCGCGCGGGCCTCGGCGACCGAGCCGGTCGCCACCAGGTCGTCGAAGGAGATGACCTCGGCCTTGATGAAGCCCTTCTGGAAGTCGGTGTGGATCACGCCGGCGGCCTCGGGGGCGGTCGCGCCCTTCTTGATCGTCCAGGCGCGGGACTCCTTGGGGCCGGCCGTCAGGTAGGTCTGTAGGCCGAGGGTGTTGAAGCCGACGCGGGCGAGCGTGGCGAGGCCGGGCTCGTGCTGGCCGACGGACTCCAGCAGCTCCAGCGCCTCCTCCTCGTCCAGCTCGGCGAGGTCGGCCTCCAGCTTGGCGTTGAGGAAGATCGCCTCGGCGGGGGCGACCAGGGCGCGCTGCTCGTTCTTGAAGTCCTCGTCGACCAGCTCGTCCTCGTCGACGTTGAAGACGTAGAGGAAGGGCTTCGTCGTCAGCAGGTGCAGGTCGTGGAGGAGCTCCGCGCGCTCGGTGCCCTGGACGATGCCCTGGGAGAACAGCGTGTCGCCCTTCTCCAGGATCTCCTTGGCCTCCTCGACGGCCTTGACCTTGGGCGCGATGTCCTTCTTGATCCGCGACTCCTTCTGGAGGCGGGGCAGGACCTTCTCGATGGTCTGCAGGTCGGCGAGGATCAGCTCGGTGTTGATCGTCTCGATGTCGTCCTTCGGCGAGACCTTGCCGTCGACGTGGACGACGTTCTCGTCCTTGAAGGCACGGATGACCTGGCAGATCGCGTCGGACTCACGGATGTTCGCGAGGAACTTGTTGCCCAGGCCCTCACCCTCGGACGCGCCCCGCACGATGCCGGCGATGTCGACGAAGTCGACGGTGGCGGGCAGGATCCGCTCCGAGGAGAAGATCTCGGCCAGTTTCGCCAGGCGGGGGTCGGGCACGCCGACCACGCCGACGTTCGGCTCGATCGTGGCGAACGGGTAGTTGGCCGCCAGCACGTCGTTCTTGGTCAGGGCGTTGAACAGGGTCGACTTGCCGACATTGGGCAGACCGACGATTCCGATCGTGAGCGACACGTTGCGACTTCCCGTTACGTGAGGGTGGAGGGCGGCGGGTCCCTTGGCGGGGCCGATCCACCAGTCTACGGGGTGAGCGCGCCGGGACCGGAGGTCGTCTCGAACGGCTGGCCGGGCTCCGCCGAACGGCGTGTCCGAGGTGTGAGCGGGCGCGCGAACCGACCTAAGTTGGTCCAATGGAGCAGCACAGGACGCGCCACGCCCAGTCCGCACCGCGCCGCCGCACGCCGTCGCCGGCGCCGTCGCCGCTGCCACCGCAGGCGCGGCGTGGGAGGCCCGGCCCGGACGGCGGACGCCCGGGCCGGCCGGCTCCGGGCGGCGCGCGCCGGACCGACGCCGGGGCCGCTCAGCGCCGCGCGGTCAGCGTGCGGCGGCCCGCTCCCCCGCTCGCCCGGCCGGGGCGGCTGCCCAACCCGCGGCTCACCGGGCTCGGCAGCGGGCTGTTCTGCTCGGCCGTGATGATCGTGCTCGGTCTGGCGCTGCGGGTGCTGTTCGGGCCCGCGCCGACGGCGTACGGCGTGCTCTTCCTGCCGGTGTGCGTGCTCACCGCTGTGTGGGTGCGCAAGGGGGATCTGCTGACCGCGCCCGTGGTGGTGCCGATCGCGTTCGCCGCGGGGCTGGTGCCCCTGGTCGACGGCGGCGACGGGCTCGGCGGCCGGCTGATGAACCTGGTCACCGCCCTGGCCACCGAGGCCGGCTGGCTGTACGCCGGCACCCTGACCGCCGGCGTCATCGCCGTCACCCGCCGCCTCGCCCTGGCCCACCACCGTCGGCGGCAGGCCGCGGGGCACGGCTGGACGAAGCCCTAGAGCCTGTCCGAACAGGCCCTAGCTGCGGGCCGCCGCGCGCATCGCCGCACCCACGATGCCCGCGTTGTTCTGCAACTGGGCGGGGACGATGTCGGCTCTGATGCCCTCGATCAAATGCAGGAACTTGTGGGACTTGCGGCTGACGCCGCCGCCGATGATGAACAGCTCCGGCGAGAACAGCATCTCCACGTGCGCCAGATACTTCTGCACGCGGTGGGCCCACTGCTCCCACGAGAGGTCGTGGTCCTCCTTGGCCTTGCTGGAGGCGCGTTTCTCCGCGTCGTGGCCTTTCAGCTCCAGGTGGCCCAGCTCGGTGTTGGCCAGCAGGGCGCCGTCGGTGAAGACCGCGCTGCCGATGCCGGTGCCGAAGGTCAGCACGACCACCGTGCCCCGGCGGTCCTTGCCGGCGCCGAAACGCATCTCGGCCAGGCCCGCCGCGTCCGCGTCGTTGACCACCGTCACCGGCAGGCCGCCGAGCCGTTCGCCGAACAGGGCGCGCGCGTCGGTGTCGATCCAGCCCGGGTCGACGTTGGCCGCCGTACGCACCAGGGCTCCGCCCGTCACCACGCCGGGGAAGGTGAGGCCGACCGGGCCGCTCCAGCCGAAGTGGTCGACGACCTCTCTCACGCCGTCGGCCACGCCGTCCGGTGTCGCCGGGTGCGGGGTCAGGACCTTGAAGCGCTCCTGTGCGAGGTCGCCCCTGTCCAGGTCGACAGGGGCACCCTTGATCCCGGATCCGCCGATGTCCACGCCGAAGATCTGCATGGCTCCACGTTACGACGGACCACTGACGGTCACGTCCCCGGACGGACCGGCGGTCGCGTCCCGGGCGGATCCGGCGGTCACGCCTGGGCCGTACCGCTCCCGCCGCGCTCGGCGACCAGGGCGGCCGCCTCCTCGCGCAGGTCGCGGCGCAGTTCCTTGGGCAGGGAGAAGGTGATGGACTCCTCGGCCGCCTTGACGATCTCCACGTCCTCGAAGCCGCGCTCGGCGAGCCAGGCGAGCACCTGCTCGACCAGCACCTCGGGCACGGACGCGCCGGAGGTGACGCCGACCGTGCTCACGCCGTCCAGCCAGGCCTCGTCGATCTCGTCGGCGAAGTCCACCAGGTAGGCGGCGCGGGCGCCGGCCAGCTTGGCGACCTCGACCAGGCGCTTGGAGTTGGAGGAGTTGCGGGAGCCGACGACGATGACGAGGTCGGCCTCGGCACCCATCTGCTTCACGGCCTGCTGGCGGTTCTGCGTGGCGTAGCAGATGTCGTCGCTGGGCGGGGAGACCAGGCCGGGGAACTTCGTCTTCAGCGCGTCGACGGTCTCCATGGTCTCGTCCACGGACAGCGTGGTCTGGGACAGCCAGACGACCTTCGAGGGGTCGCGGACCTCGACCTTGTCGACGTCACCGGGGCCGTCGACGAGCTGGATGTGGTCGGGGGCCTCGCCGGACGTGCCGATGACCTCCTCGTGGCCCTCGTGGCCGATCAGGAGGATGTCGTAGTCCTCGTCGGCGAACCGGACGGCTTCCTTGTGGACCTTGGTGACCAGCGGGCAGGTGGCGTCGATGGTGGCGAGCCGGCCCTGGCGGGCCTCCTCGTGGACGGTCGGGGCCACGCCGTGCGCCGAGAACATCACGATGTTGCCCGGCGGCACCTCCTCCGTGCGCTCGACGAAGATCGCGCCCTTCTTCTCCAGGGTCTGCACGACGTACTTGTTGTGGACGATCTCGTGCCGGACGTAGACGGGGGCCCCGTACTGCTCCAGGGCCTTCTCGACGGCGATCACGGCGCGGTCCACGCCCGCGCAGTAGCCCCGGGGGGCGGCGAGCAGGACACGGCGGCCAGGCGAAGCAGTCATGCGTCCCATCGTAAGGGTGCGTTCGGCGGCACAGAGATCGCGTCGCCCCGGGCGCCGGGGGAAAACTGGTTTCCATGTCCGACACGGAGACGACTGCTTCCCCGGCCGGCGCGCACGACCGGCTGCATCGCAGCCTGGGCTTTCGCGACCTGGTGGTCTACGGGCTGCTCTTCATCGCCCCCATGGCGCCCGTCGGCGTGTTCGGCACGCTGGACGCCAAGTCGCACGGCGCGGTGGCCCTGGTGTACGTGGTGGCGACGGTCGCCATGGCGTTCACGGCCTTCTCCTACGCGCAGATGGTGCGGGTCGTCCCGCTGGCGGGGTCGGTGTTCGCGTACGCGCGCGTGGGGCTCGGCGAGGGCGCCGGGTTCGTCGCGGGCTGGATGGCGATGCTGGACTACGTGCTCATCCCGGCGGTGGCCTATCTCTTCTCCGGGATCGCGATGAACTCCCTGGTCCCCGAGGTGTCCCGCTGGGTGTGGACGGCGCTCGCGGTGGTCGTCACGACGCTGCTGAACCTGTGGGGGGTGCGCACGGCGGCCCTGGTGGGCTTCCTCGTGCTGGCGATGGAGATCGTCGTGCTGCTGGTGTTCATGGTGGCGGCGGTCGTGGTCCTCGCGCGGGACGGCGCCCAGCGGGACGTGCTGTCGCCGCTGTCCGGGGACGGCTCGCAGGGCGCGTTCGCGCTGTCGGCGGTCGTCGGGGCGGTGTCGGTGGCGGTGCTGTCGTACCTGGGCTTCGACGCGATCGCCACGTTCGCGGAGGAGACCGCCGGCGGGTCGGCGAAGGTGGCGCGGGCGCTGCTGTTCTGCCTGGCGCTGGCCGGTGTGCTCTTCGTCGCGCAGACCTATCTGGTCGCCTTGCTGGAGCCGATGACGTCCGCGCAGCTGGCCGCCGATCCGGTGAAGCAGGGCTCGGCGTTCTACGACGCTGTGGACTCCTCCGTGGGCGGCTGGCTGCACGACCTGGTGGCCGTGAGCAAGGCCGTCGGGGCGGCGTTCGCGGCGCTGGCCGGGCAGGCGGCGGCCGGGCGGCTGCTGTTCGCGATGGGCCGGGAGCGGCGGCTGCCGAAGGCGCTGTCCCGCACGGACGGCGGGGTGCCGCGGGTGGCGCTGCTGTGCGCGGCGGTGGTCACGCTGGTCGCGGCGGGGTGGGCGGCGCGGCGCGACGACGGGCTGGACAAGCTGGTGTCGGTGGTCGACATCGGCGCGCTGACGGCCTTCACGCTGCTGCACGCGAGCGTGGTGGGGTACTTCGGGCGCCGGCGGGGCGAGCTGAGCTGGTGGCGGCATGTGCTGGTGCCGGTCGTGGGTGCGGCGATCACGGTCGCGGTGATCGTGGAGGCCTCGGGCACGGCCCAGGTGGTGGGTGCGGTGTGGCTGGTGATCGGCCTGCTGGTGCTGGTGGGTCAGCGAGGCAGGACCAAGGCTCCGCTGTAGCAGGGCGGCGCCTCGCTGTTCGGCCCCGCTGTCGGTACCGACCGTTACTCTCGACCGCATGGCTGTCTCCACGTCCCCCGAAACCCCGATCCCCGTCGGTGAGGTGTCCCGGCTGATCGGCGGCTGGATCGACCGCCTCGGCGCGGTGTGGGTCGAGGGGCAGATCACAGAGCTGTCGCGCCGCCCGGGCGCCGGCGTGGTGTTCCTGACGCTGCGCGACCCGTCGTACGACATCTCGGTCAGCGTGACCTGCTACCGGCAGGTGTTCGACACCGTCGCGGACGTCGTCGGTGAGGGTGCCCGGGTCGTGGTCCTGGCCAAGCCGGAGTGGTACGCGCCGCGGGGGCAGCTGTCCCTGCGGGCCGCCGAGATACGGCCCGTCGGCGTCGGGGAGCTGCTGGCGAGGCTGGAGCAGCTGAAGAAGGCGCTGGCGGCCGAGGGGCTGTTCGCGCCGGAGCGCAAGAAGCCGCTGCCTTTCCTGCCGCAGCTGATCGGGCTGGTGTGCGGCCGGGCGTCGGCCGCCGAGCGGGACGTGCTGGAGAACGCCCGGCACCGCTGGCCGCAGGTGCGCTTCGAGGTCCGCAACGTCGCCGTGCAGGGTGTGCACGCGGTGCCGCAGGTCGTGCAGGCCGTGAAGGAGCTGGACGCGCTCGACGAGGTCGACGTGATCATCGTCGCACGCGGCGGCGGCAGCGTGGAGGACCTGCTGCCGTTCTCCGACGAGCAGCTGGTGCGCGCGGTGGCGGCGTGCCGGACGCCGGTGGTGTCGGCGATCGGGCACGAGCCGGACAACCCGCTGCTGGACCATGTCGCCGACCTGCGCGCTTCCACTCCGACGGACGCCGCGAAGAAGGTCGTGCCGGACGTCGGCGAGGAGCTGGAGCGGGTGCGGATGCTGCGGGGGCGGGCCCGGCGGTGTGTGCAGGCGTATCTCGAGCGGGAGGAGCGCGGGCTCGCGCACGCGCTGGCCCGGCCGGTGATACAGGATCCGCACCGGATGCTGGACGAGCGGACCGACCAGGTGGAGTCCCTGGTGGAGCGGTCCCGGCGGTGCCTCGGACATCTGCTGGACCGCGCGGACTCCGAGCTGACGCACACGCACGCGCGCGTGGTGGCGCTGTCCCCGGCGGCGACGCTGAAGCGCGGGTACGCGGTGCTGCAGAAGGCCGACGGGCATGTGGTCCGCGATCCCGGCGAGGTGGCGGCCGAGGAGCCGCTGCGGGCGCGGGTGGCCGAGGGTGAGTTCACTGTCCGAGTCGACGTTTAGGTTGGGTGGATGACCAGCAAGGTGGATGAGGCGCTCGGGTACGAGCAGGCGCGGGACGAGCTGATCGACGTCGTACGGCGGCTGGAGGCCGGCGGGACGACGCTGGAGGAGTCCCTCGCCCTGTGGGAGCGCGGGGAGGAGCTGGCGAAGGTGTGCCGGCGCTGGCTGGAGGGCGCCCGGGCGCGGCTGGACGCGGCGCTGGCGGAGGAGGAAGAGGACGCCGAGGAGTAGCCGGCGGCTGTACCGGCAGAAGGCAGAAGGGGAACGCACGCCGCCTGCCGGCACGGTGTGAAGCCCCTCACGCCACCTATTGTTGAAACTTGAACCTTCTCTGGCGTACCGTCGAGGACGTCAGACGGTCCGGCATGCCGGATCGGACGCACACCAGAGAAAGTTCACGCATGTCTCTCGTTCTTGACCCCGCCGCCCAGGACCTGCTCTTCCGCGAGGCCCGTACCGCGAACGCCTTCACCGACGAGCCGGTGTCCGACGAGCAGGTGCAGGCGATCTACGACCTGGTCAAGTACGGCCCGACCGCCTTCAACCAGACCCCGCTGCGCATCACCCTGGTCCGCTCCCCCGAGGCCCGCGAGCGCCTGGTGCAGCACATGGCCGAGGGCAACCAGCCCAAGACCGCCTCCGCCCCGCTGGTCGCGATCCTCGCCGCGGACAACGAGTTCCACGAAGAGCTGCCGGCGCTCTTCCCGGCGTTCCCGCAGGCCAAGGACGTCTTCTTCGCCGAGCGCCCAGTCCGCGAGAACTCCGCGCTGCTCAACGCCGCCCTCCAGGCCGCGTACTTCATCGTCGGCGTGCGCGCCGCCGGTCTGGCCGCCGGCCCGATGACCGGCTTCGACGCCGAGGGCGTGCGCAAGGAGTTCCTGGACGACGACCACACCCCGCTGATGATCGTCAACATCGGCAACCCGGGCGAGGGTGCCTCCCACCCGCGCGCCCCGCGCCTGGCGTACGACGAGGTCGTCACCACCGTCTGACGCCCTCGTTCTCCCGTACGGCAAGAGGCCCCCAGCACCGCCGGGGGCCTCTTCGCACGCCATGGGAAAGCCAGGGCCGCTCAGGCCAGCTTCAGGGCCTTCACCATCTCGGTCAGCTGCGTGAAGGAACCGGTGCCCGCGACCACCGTGGTCGAGCCGCCGGGGGTGTCCCGCAGCACCAGCGCGTCGTAGCGGCCGCCGGTGTAGCGGATCCAGGTGCGGCCGGCGATCTGCTCGGTGACGTCCGTGGCCTTCGCGCCCTGGCTGGCCTCGGCGATGAACGCCGAGCGCTTCTGCGTGGACTGCTCGATGGCCACGTACTGGCCGCCGGGGGCGTTGAAGCCCAGGTGCCAGGCGTCGGACTGGTCGCCCCGGAAGCGGACCGAGGTCGCCTTCCAGGTGTCCGGCAGACCCTCCGGCGCGGCCACCGGGTACGAGGCCGCGCGGCGCGCCGTGGACAGCTCGACGCTGTAGTCGACCCGCTTGAGCTCGGGAGCGTGATCGTCGTGCGGGATGGCGAAGAAGTAGACGACCAACGCCACGATCCCGATCACGGCCAGGGAGAGGATCATGTCCCGGGCCGTCTTCTGCTTGCCGTTCGAACCTGCCACGCCCCCTATCGTCGCAGGTGCCCGGTCCGCTCATACGTGGGGTCCCCTGCTCATTTTGTCGGACTGACGATAGAGTCGGGGTCGAACACCCTCATCCGGCCGTCGTCGTATCAGAAAGGTGCGCTCCGATGACCGAGCATCATCACTTGCCGTCCGAGCTGGACGTCCCGTCCGAGGCCCCCGACCGCAACCTCGCCCTGGAACTCGTCCGGGTGACCGAAGCCGCGGCCATGGCCGCCGGCCGCTGGGTCGGACGCGGTGACAAGAACGGCGCCGACGGTGCCGCGGTGCGCGCCATGCGCACCCTCGTCTCCACCGTGTCGATGAACGGCGTCGTCGTCATCGGCGAGGGGGAGAAGGACGAGGCGCCGATGCTCTTCAACGGCGAGCGCGTCGGTGACGGCACCGGGCCCGAGGTCGACATCGCCGTCGACCCGATCGACGGCACCACGCTGACCGCGAAGGGCATGCCCAACGCCATCGCGGTGCTGGCCGCCGCCGAGCGCGGCGCCATGTTCGACCCGTCCGCCGTCTTCTACATGGACAAGCTGGTCACCGGCCCGGAGGCCGCCGACTTCGTCGACATCGACGCGCCGGTCGCGGTCAACATCCGCCGGATCGCCAAGGCCAAGCGGGCCACTCCCGAGGACGTCACCGTCGTCATCCTCGACCGGCCGCGCCACGAGGGCCTGATCAAGGAGGTCCGGGAGGCGGGCGCCCGCATCAAGCTGATCTCCGACGGCGACGTGGCGGGGTCCGTCTACGCGCTGCGCGAGGGTACCGGCGTCGACCTGCTGCTCGGCATCGGCGGCACGCCGGAGGGCATCATCTCGGCCTGCGCCGTGAAGTGCCTGGGCGGCACGATCCAGGGCAAGCTGTGGCCCAAGGACGACGAGGAGCGGCAGCGGGCGATCGACGCCGGGCACGACCTGGACCGGGTCCTGACGACCGACGACCTGGTGTCCGGGGAGAACGTGTTCTTCGTCGCGACCGGCATCACCGACGGTGAGCTGCTGCGGGGTGTGCGGTACCGGTCGGACACCGCGCTGACCGAGTCGATCGTGATGCGGTCGAAGTCGGGGACGGTGCGGAAGATCGACTCCGAGCACCGGCTGCGGAAGCTGCGGGCGTACAGCGCGATCGACTTCGACCGGGCGAAGTAGCACCGCAGGGCGGGGCCGGGCCGCCCGGCAGGCAGGCAAGAACCCTGCCCGGCCATCGACAACCCGCCCGGCCATCGAGAAGGGGCGCCCCTGTGCGGAGGGACGCCCCTTCTTCGGCTGCCGAGCCGGCTCAGCCCGCTGCCGCTATGCGGCCCGTCGTCGCCGTCTTCTTCAGTTCCATGTCGCGGCGGCGCCGCCGGGCCAGGACCACGCGGCGCTCCGCCGCCGTCAGGCCGCCCCAGACGCCGTAGGGCTCGGGCTGGAGCAGGGCGTGCTCGCGGCACTCGACCATCACGGGGCAGCGCGCGCAGACCCGCTTGGCGGCCTCCTCGCGGGAGAGCCGGGCCGCGGTGGGCTCCTTGGACGGTGCGAAGAACAGGCCGGCCTCGTCGCGCCGGCACACCGCCTCGGTGTGCCAGGGGGCGTCTTGTTCCCTGTCTCGCGCCGGCCCGCGCTGGGCCGGAACAGCAGCTACCTGCAGAGACGAATGCGGCGGTTGCAGCACGGTCTACTCCTGACGACGGCTTCGCGAGCGAGAGACGATGCAGCAAGCCCTACCCGCTGTACGCGCGCCTATGCACTGAGTTCCCAACCGCGCGGTCTGTGACGGCCGCGACTTCCCGTCCGTCAGTGATCCAGATGCCTGCGCAGACCCCGGTCGACCTTGCGCTGCACCTTGTCGAGGATGTCCGCGACGAGCTTGCCGCGCTTGGGCCGCGCCTCGATGTTGCCGAGCACGGCCCAGCCGTCGACATAGACGACCGGGGCGTCGGGATCGGCGGAGTCGAGGGTGTCCACCTCGAAGTTGCCGAGCACCCCGCCGCCCGTGCCGCGCAGCGAGACGTTCTCCGGGACGCGCACCTCGACGCTGCCGAAGACCGAGATCGCCTTGATCACGACCTGCTGGTACTCGAACAGGGCCTCGCTCAGGTCGATCTCCACGCTGCCGAAGATCGCGTACGCGTGGATACGGCGGCCCGCGCGCCAGCGGCCCCGGCGGACGGAGCTGCTGAAGACGGCGACCAGGTTCTCGTCGGGGTCGACCGGGACGACGCCCGGGGCCGGCCGCTGCGGGGCGGCGGCGTGGGCCGGTGCGGCCGGGCGCCGGCCCGCGGGCAGGTCGCGGACGTATACCTCCAGCTCGCCGACGGTCTTGGCCGCGAGCACGCCCTCGACGCGCTCGGAGTGCTCCTCGGCGGTCAGCCGCCCCTCGGCGAGGGCCTCGCGCAGGATGTCGGCGATGCGGTCGCGGTCGGCGTCGGAGGCGCGCAGCTCGGCGACCGGCGTGGCGGTCTGCGCGTGGGGGTCCACCTGCTTCTGAAGGTCCACGACGGCAGCATAGCGAAACACGATAGATCGCGATAGCCCTGCCGAGGCGAACGGAGTCTCACCCGCTCGGGACGAACTGAGCCTTACCTCACAGGCTTCGTGTCGGCGGCAGGTTCTACGCTGGTGTGGCCCGCCAGCGTCGGCGGGCCGCCGTCCGTAGAGTGAGGAATGGGCTGAGATGCCTGAGTTCGCGTACACCGATCTGCTCCCCCAGGGCGAGGACACCACCCCGTACCGGCTGGTGACCTCCGAGGGCGTCTCGACGGTCGAGGGACCGGACGGGCGGACGTTCCTCAAGGTGGAGCCGGAGGCGCTGCGCAAGCTGGCCGAGGAGGCCATCCACGACATCCAGCACTACCTGCGCCCGGCTCACCTCGCCCAGCTGCGCCGCATCATCGACGACGCCGAGGCGTCGAGCAACGACAAGTTCGTGGCGCTCGACCTGCTGAAGAACGCGAACATCGCGGCCGCGGGCGTGCTGCCGATGTGCCAGGACACCGGTACGGCCATCGTCATGGGCAAGCGCGGGCAGAACGTGCTCACGCAGGGCCGCGACGAGGAGGCCCTGAGCCGCGGCATCTACGACGCCTACACCCGGCTCAACCTGCGCTACTCGCAGATGGCTCCGCTCACCATGTGGGAGGAGAAGAACACCGGCTCCAACCTGCCCGCCCAGATCGAGCTGTACGCGACGGACGGCGGCGCCTACAAGTTCCTGTTCATGGCGAAGGGCGGCGGCAGCGCCAACAAGTCCTTCCTGTACCAGGAGACGAAGGCCGTCCTGAACGAGGCCTCCATGATGAAGTTCCTGGAGGAGAAGATCCGTTCGCTCGGTACGGCCGCCTGCCCGCCGTACCACCTGGCGATCGTCGTCGGCGGCACCAGCGCCGAGTACGCGCTGAAGACCGCGAAGTACGCCTCCGCGCACTACCTGGACGAGATCCCCGCGGAGGGCTCCGAGCTCGGCCACGGCTTCCGCGACAAGGACCTCGAGCAGAAGGTCTTCGAGCTGACCCAGAAGATCGGCATCGGCGCGCAGTTCGGCGGCAAGTACTTCTGCCACGACGTGCGCGTGGTACGCCTGCCCCGGCACGGCGCGTCCTGCCCGGTCGCCATCGCCGTGTCCTGCTCGGCCGACCGTCAGGCCGTCGCGAAGATCACCGCCGAGGGCGTGTTCCTGGAGCAGCTCGAGACCGACCCGGCGCGCTTCCTGCCGGAGACGACCGACGAGCACCTGGACGAGGCCGGCGACGTCGTCAAGATCGACCTCAACCAGCCGATGGACACGATCCTCGCCGAGCTGACCAAGTACCCGGTGAAGACCCGTCTGTCGCTGACCGGTCCGCTGGTCGTGGCCCGTGACATCGCGCACGCCAAGATCAAGGAGCGGCTGGACGCGGGCGAGGAGATGCCGCAGTACCTGAAGGACCACCCGGTGTACTACGCCGGCCCGGCGAAGACCCCCGAGGGCTACGCCTCCGGTTCCTTCGGCCCGACGACCGCCGGACGCATGGACTCCTACGTGGAGCAGTTCCAGGCGGCGGGCGGTTCCAAGGTGATGCTGGCCAAGGGCAACCGCTCCAAGCAGGTCACCGACGCGTGCCACGCGCACGGCGGCTTCTACCTCGGTTCCATCGGCGGCCCGGCCGCGCGCCTCGCCCAGGACTGCATCAAGAAGGTCGAGGTCCTGGAGTACGAGGAGCTGGGCATGGAGGCGGTCTGGAAGATCGAGGTCGAGGACTTCCCGGCGTTCGTCGTCGTGGACGACAAGGGCAACGACTTCTTCCAGGACCCGGCCCCGCAGCCGACGTTCACGTCCATCCCGGTGCGTGGTCCGGGTCTCGCGTGACGCACCCCTGACACAGACGCGGAGCGGCCCCCACCCGGCAACGGGCGGGGGCCGCTCCGCGTCCGGGAGGTCAGGGCTGCACCGGCTCCAGCCGGGTCCCCTCCCGCGGTGACAGCGACAGCAGCCGGACCGGGCCGTCGATCTCCATGCGGTGCCACCTGCCGCGCGGTACGACGACCGCCGTACCGCCGGTGAGCGTGGTCGCCCGCTCCGGCTCGCCCGTGACCTCCGGCCGCAGGAAGAAGCGCACCCGGCCACTGAGCACGCAGACCAGTTCGTCGGCCTCGGGGTGCATCTCCCAGTGGTCGGCGTGGACGTCGGCGTCCGACGCGGCGTGGAAGGCCGCCAGCTGCCAGGAACCGGGGCGGCCCTCGGTCATCCGGCGCTCGCCGGCGGTGACACCGGGGCCGGGCCCCACGTGGACGGCGGCCGTGAACAGGTCGATCGGGGTGAGCGGGGTCATGACGGAAGTCCCTCCGGTCGGCTCGGCAAGTTTCTGTACACGTAAGAAAATTAGCCCTTCGCTCCCCCGCCCGTCCACCCCCCACCACCCGGTGCGCCATGATGGGGGCCATGTCCACCGCCCCCTCGCACCCCGGCCGCCCCGGCAGGCCGCCCCGGCTCTCCCGCGCCGAGATCGTCACCGCGGCGCGCCGGATCATCGACGAGGAGGGGGTCGCGAAGCTCACCATGCGGCGGCTGGCCAAGGAGATCGGCAGCACGCCGATGGCCCTCTACCACCACGTGCGGGACAAAGAGGATCTGCTGCTGCTCCTCCTGGAGGACTTCGCCGGGCAGGCGCCCCGGCCGCCGCTGCCCGCGGGCCCGCGCGAGCGGCTGCTCGCCGCGGCCACGGCCATGCGCGACCTGCTGGCCCGCTGCCCGTGGCTGGTCGAAGTCCTCACCGCCGACGACCTGTTGGCGCCCTCTGCCCTGTGGTTCGTGGAGCAGGTCGTG
Source organism: Streptomyces sp. NPDC036813 (assembly GCF_055609245.1). Taxonomy (NCBI): domain Bacteria; kingdom Bacillati; phylum Actinomycetota; class Actinomycetes; order Kitasatosporales; family Streptomycetaceae; genus Streptomyces; species Streptomyces sp. NPDC036813. The sequence continues at coordinate 438,095 of NZ_JBVJPV010000003.1, forward strand.
GACGCGGCGATCGCCTGTGGACTCACCCCCGAGCAGGCCGTGCACGCCTACCGGTCGATCTGGTACTACACGGCCGGCGAACTGATCGTCCGTGCGACGGCCGCCCGCCGGCGTGCGAGCGACGAGCGGCCGACCTACCGTGACCAGGTGTTCGCCGGCCTCGACCCGTCCGCCCTGCCCCGCCTCGCCGCGCTCGGCCCGCGCTGGGCGGAGCTGACCGCCGAGGACACCTACGCCGCCGGCCTGCGCGCCCTGGTCGACGGACTGCTGATCGCGGCAGGGACGGGAACGCCGTACACGAGCGGGGAATAGGTGTCCCCGGACCCGTGCTGATCTTCGTGGAGGTACGACGATGACGACGACCGGAAGCAGCGGCACCGACTACCGCATCGAGCGCGACTCCATGGGCGAGGTGCGCGTCCCCGCGCACGCCAAGTGGCGGGCGCAGACGCAGCGGGCCGTGGAGAACTTCCCCATCTCCGGGCAGCGCATCGAGCGCGCCCACATCGAGGCCCTCGCGCGGATCAAGGGCGCCGCGGCCAAGGTGAACGCCCAGCTCGGCGTGGTGGACAAGGACATCGCGGAGGCGATCCAGGAGGCGGCCAGGGAGGTCGCCGACGGACAGTGGGACGACCACTTCCCGGTGGACGTCTTCCAGACCGGCTCCGGGACCTCGTCCAACATGAACACCAACGAGGTCATCGCCACCCTCGCGGCCGAGCGGCTCGGCCGGGACGTGCACCCCAACGACCATGTGAACGCGTCCCAGTCGTCCAACGACGTCTTCCCGTCCTCGATCCACATCGCGGCCACCGCCGCCGTCATCCGGGACCTGATCCCCGCCCTCGACCATCTCGCCGCCGCGCTGACCCGCAAGGCGGAGGAGTTCGCGGACGTCGTGAAGTCCGGCCGCACGCACCTGATGGACGCCACGCCCGTCACCCTGGGCCAGGAGTTCGGCGGATACGCGGCCCAGATCCGGTACGGCGTCGAGCGGCTGAACGCCTCCCTGCCCCGGCTCGCCGAACTCCCGCTCGGCGGCACGGCCGTGGGCACCGGCATCAACACCCCGCCCGGCTTCTCCGCCGCCGTCATCGAGGAGGTGGCCCGCGCCACCGGGCTGCCGCTGACCGAGGCGCGCGACCACTTCGAGGCGCAGGGCGCGCGGGACGGCATCGTCGAGACCAGCGGACAGCTGCGGACCATCGCGGTCGGCCTGACGAAGATCGCCAACGATCTGCGCTGGATGTCCTCCGGCCCGCGCACCGGCCTCGCCGAGATCTCCCTGCCCGATCTGCAGCCCGGCTCCTCGATCATGCCGGGGAAGGTCAACCCGGTCATCCCCGAGGCCGTCCTGATGGTCGCCGCGCAGGTGATCGGCAACGACGCCACCGTCGCCACCGCGGGCGCCGCCGGCAACTTCGAGCTCAACGTGATGCTGCCGGTCATCGCCAAGAACGTCCTCGAGTCGGTCCGGCTGCTCGCAGGCGTCTCCCGGCTGCTGGCCGACCGCACCGTGGACGGGATCGTCGCGCACCGCGAACGCGCCCGCGAGTACGCCGAGTCCTCGCCGTCCGTGGTGACCCCGCTGAACAAGTACATCGGGTACGAGGAAGCCGCGAAGGTGGCCAAGAAGGCGCTGGCGGAACGCAAGACGATCCGTCAGGTCGTCCTCGAGAACGGATACGTCGAGCGGGGCGACCTCACCGAGGAGCAACTGGACGAGGCGCTGGATGTCCTGCGGATGACACGGCCGTAACAGGCGCGCTCGCACCGGCGAACCATGACGCGAACCGCAGCGTCGGATGGCCATGACACCTAATATCTGTGCATGGCAGACGGTGATGTGATGAGACGCGTGGACAGGGACGGCGGTGCTGCGGCGGGCTTCTGGGCGCCCGGGACACAGGTCCTGTGGCGCTATCGGGTCAACGGCGGCGAGGGCTTCCACATCGCGCGGCCCGTCACCGTCGTCCGCGACGACGAGGAGGTGCTCGCCGCCTGGATGGCGCCGGGCACCGAGTGCGTCAAGCCCGTCCTCGCCGACGGCACGCCGGTGCACCGCGAGCCGCTCGCGACCCGGTACACCAAGCCGCGCACGGTGCAGCGTGACCGCTGGTTCGGCACCGGGGTGCTGAAGCTGGCCCGGCCGGGCGAGCCGTGGTCGGTGTGGCTGTTCTGGGAGCCGGGCTGGCGGTTCAAGAACTTCTACGTCAACCTGGAGGACCCGCTGGCCCGTTGGGCGGGCGGAGTGGACTCCACCGACCACTTCCTGGACATCGAGGTGGAGCCGGACGGCGGTTGGCAGTGGCGGGACGAGGACGAGTTCGCGCAGGCCCAGCGGGACGGTCTGATGAGCACCGAACTCGCCGAGCGGGTCCGCGCGGCCGGCCGGGACGCGGTCGAGGCGATCCGCGCCTGGGGGCCGCCGTTCTCGGACGGCTGGCAGCACTGGCGGCCCGATCCGTCGTGGCCGGTGCCGCGGCTGCCGGACGACTGGGATCGTACGCCCGCGCATGTGTCCTCATGAGACCCTTGATGCGCCCCCGGGCAGGAAACGTAGGATCGTCCTCCGCAAGGGCGCGCAGGGGCAACCGCCGGTGCGCGTACCGAGTCTGATCCGACGTCACCGAGGGGCGGGCAGGACGTGAGCGAGGGGAACCAGGGCGCCGCCGGAATTCCGTTCCTGGGGCACGTATTGCGGGTATCGGCATGTCGGCGGGCGGATCTGCGTGCCCGGCGCGCAGCCCCGGACGGATGGATGCGACACGCGTGACCGAGCACCCCACCTACGAACGCCCCCAGCAGGGCGTCGACCCCACGGACCCCCGCGGGGCGCTCCTGCGTACCTCCACGTCGGCGCGTGCGCCCGGCGCGGGGGCCTTACCGCTGCCGGGCGCCCAGGCCCGCGCCGGGGACACCCCCGGCACGACCACCCCGAGCGGGACGGGGCCGGCCGGCTCCGGCCCGGAACACGCGCAGCCCGCGGCGGCCCCCGAGCCGGACACGCTGCGGCCGCGCCCGGTACCGGAGGCGATACCGCTGCAGCCGGGAGGTGAACAGGGCGTGCACGGCGGCCAGGAGCGGCGCACCGGACAGGGCCCCGCGCCGGGCCGCCCCACACCCATGCGCCGGGACGGCGACCGCCTGCGGTTCGTCGGTGCCGCGACCCGGCGGATCGCCCGCGGCCTGGACCTGGACGAGATCGTGATGGGGCTGTGCCGGGCCACCGTGCCCACGTTCAGCGACGCCATCCTGGTCTACCTGCGCGACCCGCTGCCCGTCGGCGACGAACGGCCCATGGGGCCCGTCGTGCTGCGGCTGCGCCGAACCGACCGGATCCCGGAGGACCGGGACACCGAGGGCGGTTTCGCGCCACTTCCGCAGTCCCAGCAGCCGGAGCCGTGGGAACTCGCCGACCTCGCGTCGGTGACGGCCGAGCTGTGCGAGGTGCGCCCCGGCGGCGCGCTCGCCGAAGTGCTGCGCGGGGTGCGCCCGGTGTTCGCCGACACGCCCGCCGCGCGCGCCGCGCTGCCCGAGCTCCTCGGCGCCGGCGGCGACCTCGTCATCCCCAGCGGCCAGCGGGCGATCCTCGCGCCGCTGCGCGGGCGGCGGCGGGTGATCGGCGCGGCGGTGTTCCTGCGCCGCCCCGACCGCATCGCGTTCGAGGCGGACGACCTGCTGGTGGCGGCGCAGCTCGCCACGCACAGCGCGCTCGGCATCGACAAGGCGGTGCTGTACGGCCGTGAGGCCTACATCGCCGACGAGTTGCAGCGCACCATGCTCCCGGAGACCCTGCCCCGTCCCACCGGCGTCCGGCTCGCCTCCCGCTACCTGCCGGCCGCGGAGACCGCGCGGGTGGGCGGCGACTGGTACGACGCGATCCCGCTGCCCGGCAGCCGGGTCGCCCTCGTCGTCGGCGACGTCATGGGCCACTCCATGACCAGCGCGGCCATCATGGGCCAGCTGCGCACCACCGCGCAGACCCTGGCCGGCCTCGACCTGCCGCCGCAGGAGGTGCTGCACCACCTCGACGAACAGGCGCAGCGCCTGGGCACCGACCGCATGGCGACCTGCCTGTACGCCGTCTACGACCCGGTCTCGCACCGCATCACCATCGCCAACGCCGGCCACCCGCCGCCCGTCCTGCTGCACCTGGGCGGCGAGGCGGAGGTGCTGCGGGTGCCCGCGGGCGCCCCGATCGGCGTCGGCGGCGTGGACTTCGAGGCCGTCGAGCTGGACGCGCCCGCCGGGGCGACGCTGCTGCTGTACACCGACGGGCTGGTGGAGTCCCGGCTGCGGGACGTGTGGACCGGCATAGAGCAGCTGCGTGAGAAGCTCGCCGCGACCGCGCAGCTGACGGGCCCGGACCATCCGCCGCCGCTGGAAGCCCTGTGCGACGAGGTGCTGGACATGCTCGGCCCGGGCGACCGGGACGACGACATCGCGCTGCTCGCCGCCCGCTTCGACGGGATCGCACCGAGCGACGTGGCGTACTGGTTCCTGGAGCCGGAGGACGCCGCGCCCGGCAAGGCGCGCCGCCTGGCCCGCCGCCAGCTGGAGCGCTGGGGCCTGGAGGAGCACATCGACTCGGTGCAGCTCCTGGTCAGCGAGGTCGTCACCAACGCGGTGCGGTACGCCTCCCGCCCGGTCACCCTGCGGCTGCTGCGCACCGACGTGCTGCGCTGCGAGGTCGGCGACGACGTGCCGCAGCTGCCCCGGCTGCGGCAGGCGCGCGCCACGGACGAGGGCGGGCGCGGGCTGTACCTGGTGAACCGCATGGCCCGCCGCTGGGGCGCGACCCGGCTGAGCACGGGCAAGGTGGTGTGGTTCGAGCTGAACCGCTGAGCCAAGGCCGTACGACGACGAAGGGCGCCCGGTGTGGACCGGGCGCCCTTCTGCCGTGTCACGGACGGGTGTTGCCTCCGCCGGTGCCGCTCCCGCCGAAGATCGGGTTGTCCGGCGGGCCGCTCGGTGTCCCGGAGGGCGTCTGGGACGGCGGCTGGGTCGTCGGCGTCTCGGACGGCTTCTGGGTCGTCGGCGTCTGCGAGGGCTCCTTCGTCGTCGGCGTCTGCGACGGCGGCTCGGTCGTCGGCGTCTGCGAGGGCGCCTGGGTCGTGGGCGTCGAGGACGGGGTCGGCGTGAACGACGGCTCGACCGCGGCGCCCTGGTCGGTGTCCAGGTCGAACTCGCTGACGTCCTTCTGGACGCCGAAGGTGTAGTCGGCCCAGATCAGCGCCGGGAACTTGCCGCCGTTGATGCGGGGCAGGCCGGCCGCGCCGTGCATGGAGACGTGCTTGCCGTTCTCCGCCACGGACTCGCCGAACAGGCCCACCGAGGTGACCAGGTCCGGCGTGTAACCGGTGAACCAGGCCGACTTGTTGTCGTCGGAGGTACCGGTCTTGCCCGCCACCTTCTGCCCGTTGCGCAGCGGGTTGTCCCGCACCGACTCGCGGGCCGTGCCGTCGCCGATCACGCCGGTGAGGACCGAGGTGACCGTGTCGGCGGCGTTGCGGCTGATGACCTGGTCGCCGATCGGGTCGGGCAGGTTCACCGTGAGGGCGCTGGACTCGACCTTCTTCAGCAGCGCCGGGGTGACCTTCTTGCCGTGGTTGTCGAGGGTGGCGTAGACGCCGGCCATCTGCAGCGGGCTCGCGCCCATCGAGCCGAGCGTCTGCGCGGGCACCGCCTGCAGGTCCTTGGTGTCCATGCCGAGCTTGCCGGCGACCTCCATCACCTTCGGCATGCCGACGTCGACACCCATCTGCGCGAAGACCGAGTTCACGGACTGGTTCATCGCGTTCTGCACGGTGATCGGCCCGTAGTCCTGGTCGTCCTCGTTCTCCGGGGCGAACCCGACGGGGGTGCCGTGGTCCAGGACGGGGCGCTTGCTGGTGCCGTCGTAGATCGTGTCGGCGCCGATCGCCTGACCCTTCTGGGTCGTCGCGGCCTCGTCGATCGCGGCGGCCAGGATGACCGGCTTGAAGGTGGAGGCGGGCTGGTAGTCGGTGCGGGTGGCGTTGTTCGTGTAGTGCTTGTAGTAGTCCACACCGCCGTACATCGCCACGACCGCGCCCGTCTTGGGGTCGACCGAGACGCCGCCGGCCTGGACGTCGCCGTCGACCTTGCGGGTCTTCGGCTTCAGCTTGCTGATGAGCTGCTCCTTGACGGAGTTCTCCAGCGCCGCCTGCTTCTTCTTGTTGATGTTGAGCGTCAGGGTCCAGCCGCCGCGGCCGACGAGGTCCTCGGCCTCCTTCATGTTCGCGGCGGTGCCCTGGGCGACGAGCCGCTTCTCCAGCTCCTTGTTGGCGGCCGCCACCAGGTAGCCCTTCTGGCCGCTGAGGCCGGGCGAGGGCTTGGGCTCCTTGGGGATCGGGAACTGCATGGCCCGGCGCTGCGAGGCGTCCAACCAGTGCTCCTCGACCATGTTGTCCAGCACGTAGTTCCAGCGCTGCTTCACCAGCCTCTTGCCGGTGTCGGTGGCGGAGGACCAGTCGTACTGGCTCGGTGCCTGGAGCAGCGCGGCGAGGTAGGCGCCCTGTTCGACGCTGAGCTGGTCGGCGTCGACGCCGTAGTAGGCCTGCGCGGCGGCCTGGATGCCGTAGGCGTTGCGGCCGTAGTAGCTGGTGTTGATGTACCCGGCCAGGATGTAGTCCTTGGGCTTCTCGCGGTCCAGCTTCAGCGAGATGACCATTTCCTTCAGCTTGCGGCTGACGGTCTGTTCCTGGGTCAGGTAGTAGTTCTTGACGTACTGCTGGGTGATCGTCGAGCCGCCCTGCGCGCCCTTGCCGGAGAGCGTGTTGAGGATGCCGCGCGCGGTGCCCCTCACGTCGATGCCCGAGTCCTTGTAGAAGGTCTTGTTCTCGGCGGCGACGAAGGTGAGCTGCACCTTCTTCGGGACGCGCGCGAGGTCCACGACCTCGCGGTTGACGTCGCCGTCGCGGGTCATGATCGAGCCGTCGCTGTACTTGTAGACGTTGCTCTGCTTCTTGGCGTCGGCGTTCCCCTCGGGGATGTCGATCATCATGTAGAGCACGACGAAGGCGCCGATGCCGAGCAGGAAGAGACCGAGGACGGTGCCGAGGATCTTCTTCCAGGTGAACAGCCGGCGTATACCGCTCCTGCCGCCCGTCCGCGACGAACGGCGGCGCCTGGGCGCCGCGCGGCGGCCCGCACGCTGCCGCGCTCGTCTCTCTTCCGCTCGTCCCATGGGGTGCTTCCTCGCTCCGCTCGTTCCGGGGGCTCAGGTCAGCTCAGAAAGCTAACACCGCTGGTTGTGACAAAGGGCGTCCGATCCGGTCTTTTACGGACGTGACAATGAGCACCCCTGCCTGGAGAACCGACGTCCGGGGACGGTTGAGGGTTGCCCTGGCGGGTAAAAGTGTTATCACTTGGATAGATCCACGAAAGCTTGGGAAACCGACGGCTTCGGAAGCCCGGAAGCCTTGAGAACGGGGGGACTCCATGTCCATGCCTAAGGATTCGTCCACGAATTCGCCCATAGATGCGGTCGATATGCCCGACATGCCCGCTCCTCGCGTGCGGGAGTTCGCCGCGCACAGCATCGGCGGCGGGTTCGCGCTGCTCCTCGGGTTGGTGGGACTGATCGCCGCGGTCGGCTCGATCGCGGGTGGGGCGGTCGCCACGGCGGCGGCCGTGAAGGGCGCGCTGATCGCCCTGGGCGTGCTGATCGGCCTTGCCTCCTTCCTGTCGTTGTGCGGGCTGAACACGGTCGCGCCGGGCGAGGCGCGGGTGGTGCAGCTCTTCGGGCGCTACCGGGGCACGATCCGCGAGGACGGGCTGCGCTGGGTGAACCCGTTCACCTCGCGCCAGAAGATCTCGACGCGGGTGCGCAACCACGAGACGGCCGTGCTGAAGGTCAACGACGCCTACGGCAATCCGATCGAGCTGGCCGCGGTCGTGGTGTGGAAGGTGAACGACACCGCGCAGGCGACGTTCGAGGTCGACAACTACCTGGAGTTCGTCGCCACGCAGACCGAGGCGGCCGTGCGGCACATCGCCATCGAGTACCCCTACGACGCCCACGACGAGGGCGGGCTCTCGCTGCGCGGCAACGCCGAGGAGATCACGGAGAAGCTGGCCGCGGAGCTGCACGCGCGTGTCGAGGCGGCCGGAGTGGAGATCATCGAGTCCCGGTTCACGCATCTCGCGTACGCTCCGGAGATCGCCTCCGCGATGCTCCAGCGGCAGCAGGCCGGCGCGGTCGTCGCGGCGCGGCGGGAGATCGTCGACGGGGCGGTCGGCATGGTGGAGGCGGCGCTCGCGCGGATCGCCGAGCGGGACATCGTGGAGCTGGACGACGAGCGGAAGGCGGCGATGGTGTCGAACCTGATGGTGGTGTTGTGCGGGGACCGGGCGCCGCAGCCCGTGCTGAACACCGGGTCGCTCTACCAGTGACGCCTCCCGAGCCCTCGGAGACGCCGGAGCCTTCTCGCCGGCGGCAGCAGCCGCAGCAGCCGCAGCCGCAGTCGCCGCCGCAGTCGCGGCCGCGGCCGCGTAAGCAGGTGCTGTTGCGGCTGGATCCGTCCGTGTACGACGCGCTGGCCCGGTGGGCGTCGGACGAGTTGCGGTCGGCGAACGCGCAGATCGAGTTTCTGCTGCGGAAGGCGTTGCTGGAGGCGGGGCGGTTGCCGCGGGACGCGGGGCCGATGCCTCGACGGGGGCGGCCGCGAGGGGGTTCTTGAGGGGTCCTTCGTCTTCGGGGGGGGCCTTCGTCTGGGGGGCCTTCGTCTTCGGGTGGGTCCTTCGTCTGCGGGTGGCCGGGGGGGTGCCTGCGGCGGCCCGTGCGGGTTTCGTTGTGGCTGGTCGCGCCGTTCCCCGCGCCCCTTTATGTGTCTGCGGCGGCCCGTTGCGGGCCGGTGGGTGGCTGGTGTCGCGCCTGCGGTGCGTTGTGGGGCGGGGGCGGGGGGGGGGGGGGGGGGGGGGGGGGGGGGGGGGGGGGGGGGGGGCGGCGGCGCGGGCCCCCCCGCCCCCCGGGGGGGGGGGGCGCGGCCCCGCCC
>NZ_JBVJPV010000003.1:447124-551627 GCF_055609245.1 Streptomyces sp. NPDC036813
GGGTGTCCGTCCTCGGTCCGGCCGCCCGTCCCCGACGAACGGCGCCGTTGCCCGGTGCCGGACGCTGCGGGCGGACACCCCCCACCCCGGCCCCTCACCGCCGTACGCGGGTGCACCGACATCGTGGCGCGCGCGGTGCGGTGCCGCCCGCACCGTTTCAGCCGTCACCGAACCGTGACAATCGCCTCCGACCTGCGTCGGCGTACTCGCTGCCATCGGGTCCGCACTCCGTGTATACACGGGGCGTATACACGGTGTGTAGAGTCGAGGGCATGTCCATCGGTCACACCCTTCTGGGGCTCCTGGAGTCCGGTCCGCGGCACGGATACGACCTCAAGCGGGCCTTCGACGAGAAGTTCGGTCACGACCGGCCGCTGCACTACGGCCAGGTCTACTCGACGATGTCCCGCCTGCTGAAGAACGGTCTCGTCGAGGTCGACGGCATCGAGGCCGGCGGCGGCCCCGAGCGCAAGCGGTACGCCATCACCGAGGCCGGTATCACCGACGTCGAGCGGTGGCTCGCGACGCCGGAGAAGCCCGAGCCGTATCTCCAGTCGACGCTGTACACCAAGGTCGTCCTCGCGCTGCTCACCCACCGCGACGCCGCCGACATCCTCGACACGCAACGCTCCGAGCACCTGCGCAGCATGCGCATCCTCACGGAGCGCAAGCGCAAGGGTGATCTGGCGGATCAGCTGATCTGCGACCACGCCCTGTTCCACCTGGAGGCCGACCTGCGCTGGCTCGAGCTGACCGCCGCCCGTCTGGACAAGCTGCGTCAGGCGGTGGTGGCCCAGTGAACGCCCCCGCCGGTTCCCTGCTCGCCGCCGACCAGCTGCGCAAGGTCTACGGCCCCACCGTCGCTCTGGACGGCGCCTCGTTCTCCATCCATCCCGGTGAGGTCGTCGCCGTCATGGGCCCCTCCGGCTCCGGTAAGTCGACGTTGCTGCACTGCCTCGCCGGTATCGTCCCGCCCGACGCCGGCACGATCACCTACGCCGGGCGCGAGCTGTCGGCGATGAGTGACGCCCAGCGCAGCGCGCTGCGCCGCAGTGAGTTCGGGTTCGTCTTCCAGTTCGGCCAGCTCGTGCCCGAGCTGACGTGCGTCGAGAACGTCGCCCTGCCGCTGCGGCTCAACGGCACCTCCCGCAAGGAGGCCGAGCAGGCCGCCCTCGGGTGGATGGAGCGGCTCGAGGTCGACGATCTGAGGAAGAAGCGGCCCGGCGAGGTGTCCGGTGGGCAGGGGCAGCGCGTCGCCGTCGCCCGTGCGCTGGTCACCAACCCCCGTGTCGTCTTCGCCGACGAACCCACCGGCGCCCTGGACTCCCTCAACGGCGAGCGCGTCATGGAGCTGCTGACCGACGCGGCCCGTTCGGCCAACGCCGCCGTCGTCCTCGTCACGCACGAGGCCCGGGTGGCCGCCTACTCCGACCGCGAGGTCGTCGTCCGCGACGGCAAGTCCCGCGACATGGAGCGCGCGGTATGAGCCTGCGGCAGTGGGCCAGGGATCTGGCCATGGGGGTGCGGTTCGCCTACAGCGGCGGGCGCGAGGGATGGATCCGGGCCGTGCTGACGGCCGTGGGCGTCGGACTGGGCGTGGCCCTGCTCCTGCTCACCACCGCCATCCCGAGCGCCCTGGCCGTACGTCACGAGCGCAGCGAGGCGCGTGCCAGCCTCTACACCGGTGAGGGCGTCAAGAAGTCGGACCGCTCCCTCGTGGTGGCGGACGCCGGGACGTCGTTCCGGGACAAGGACGTGCTGGGGCGCGCGGTGCAGCCGGAGGGCCCGCACGCGCCGCTGCCGCCCGGCGTGGACGCCTTCCCGGGCAAGGGCGAGATGGTGGTCTCCCCCGCGCTGAAGAGGCTGCTCGAGTCCGACGACGGCCGGCTGCTGCGGGAGCGGCTGCCGGAGCGGATCACCGGGACCATAGGCGAGAGCGGGCTGCTCGGACCGGCCGAACTGCTCTTCTACCGCGGCGCGGAGGGGCTCTCGTCCCAGGTCGACGGCGGCCGGGTGACGCGACTCGAACACTTCGGCAACCCCAACGCCACCGCCGAGCGGATGGACCCGGTCCTGCTGCTGCTCGTCCTCGTCATCTTCCTCATCCTGCTGATGCCGGTGGCCGTGTTCATCGCCGCGGCCGTGCGCTTCGGCGGCGAGCAGCGCGACCGGCGGCTGGCCGCGCTGCGGCTGGTCGGCTCCGACAGCGGCATGACCCGGCGCATCGCGGCCGGTGAGGCGCTCGGCGGCGCCCTGCTCGGACTGGTCCTCGGCAGCGGCTTCTTCGTACTCGGCAGGCAGTTGGCCGGGACCTTCGACGTGCTGGACATCAGCGTCTTCCCCAGCTCCCTCAACCCCACCCCGCTGCTCGCCGTGCTGGTGGCCGTCGCGGTGCCCGCGGCCGCGATCCTGGTCACGCTGTTCGCGCTGCGCGGGGTCGTCATCGAACCGCTGGGCGTGATCCGCACGGCGAAGCCCGCGCGGCGCAGGCTGTGGTGGCGGCTGCTGCTGCCGCTGGCCGGCCTCGCGATGCTCTACCCGATGGTCGGTCAGGGCCGTTCGAACGGGGACTTCAACCAGTACCTGGTCTCGGGCGGCGTGCTGCTGCTTCTGGTCGGCGTGACCGCACTGCTGCCGTGGGTGGTGGAGACGGTCGTCGCCCGCCTCGGCTCCGGTGGCATCGCCTGGCAACTGGCCGTCCGCCGCCTGCAGCTGAGCAGCGGCACCGCGGCCCGGATGGTCAACGGGATCGCCGTGGCAGTGGCCGGGGCGATCGCTCTGCAGATGCTGTTCGCGGGCGTCGAGGGTGACTACACCCGCTCCTCCGGCAAGGACGTGACGCGGGCTCAGATGCAGGTGACGCTGCCGGCCGGCGACGCGCTCGGGGATACGGCGCAGAAGTTCCGGCGGACCCGAGGAGTGAGCCAGGTGACCGCGCTGTCCCAGGTCTCCGTCGGCGACGGACGCAAGGAGCCCGGGCTGGGCAGCGAGCTGATGGTCGGCGACTGCGCGGCCCTGCGGGAGCTGGCCGCGCTGCCGTCCTGCCGCGACGGCGACGTCTTCGCCCTGCGGGGCGGCGAGTACGAGGACGGGCAGACGGCCAAGCTCGCCCACCCCGGCACCATGCTGTACATCGATCCGTCCTACCCCGACACACCCGGCCGGGAGGTCCCCTGGCACGTCCCGGCGAACCTGAAGCAGGCCGACTCGGTCAAGGACCCGAACGGCATCAAGCGCTCCGGCTTCCTGCTCACGCCGAGCGCCCTGCCCCGGCGGGCGGCACCGGCGCTGACCGGACAGCTCTTCCTCGGCCTCGACCATTCGGTGCCGGACGCCGTGGAGTACGCCCGCAACACCGCGGCCCGAGTCGACCCCAGGGCCGACGCGATGCTGTGGTCGGCGACCCTGCAGTCCCCGAAGTTCGCCGCCATCCGCACCGGCCTCTTCGTCGGCGCGACCTGTGTACTGGCCCTGATCGGGGCGAGCCTGCTGGTCTCCCAGCTGGAGCAGCTGCGCGAACGCCGCAAACTGCTGTCGTCCCTGGTCGCCTTCGGCACCCGGCGCCGCACCCTCGGCCTGTCGGTCCTGTGGCAGACGGCGATCCCGATCGCCCTCGGCCTCCTGCTGGCCGCGGCGGTGGGCATGACCCTGGGCGCGGTCCTGCTCCGCATGACGGCCACCCCGATCCACGTGGACTGGCCGAGCGTCCTGTCGATGACCGGCGTGGGCGCGGCCATCGTCCTCGCCGTGACCCTCCTCAGCCTCCCTCCCCTGCTGAAGCTGATGCGCCCGGAGGGCCTGCGCACGGAGTAGCCGCCAACGGCGGGAAGGGGACGGGGTGGGGGGTGTCCGCCCGCAGCGTCCGGCACCGGGCAACAGCACCGGTGTCGGAAACGGGCGGCCGGACCGAGGACGGACACCCCCGACCCCGGCCCCGCCCCACAACGCACCGCAGGCGCGACACCAGCCACTCACCGGTCCGCAACGGGCCGCCGCAGGCACAAAAAGGGGCGCGGGGAACGGCGCGACCAGCCACAACGAAACCCGCACAGGCCGCCGCAGGCAACCGCGACCGGCCACAACGAAACCCGCACACGACAACGCACCCAGCGCCGCAGGCACCCGCGGGGAACGGCGACCAGTCACAACGCACCCGCACAGGCCGCCGCAGGCAACCGCGACCGGCCACAACGAAACCCGCACACGACAACGCACCCAGCGCCGCAGGCACCCGCGGGGAACGGCGACCAGTCACAACGCACCCGCACAGGCCGCCGCAGGCAACGGCGACCAGCCACAACGCACCCGCACACGACAACGCACCCCGCGCCGCAGGCACAACGCACCCAGCGCCGCACGCACCCGCACACGCCTACCCCTCGCCGGAAACCACCCGCACCGGCAACGCCCCCAGAGCCTCCCGCAACGCCCCGGCCAACTCCCCGTACTCCGCGGAGCGAGCCGCTCCGACCCGCATCGCCAACGCGACGCGACGCGTGGGCGCCGGAGCCGCGAAGTACCCCGTGAGCAGCTGACTGCTCCGCGCCGTCTCCAGCTTCAACGCCGTCCGCGGCAGCAGCGTGCAGCCCAGCCCGCCGGCGACCAGCTGCACCAGCGTGGACAGCCCCGCCGCCGTGGTCGTCACCGGCGCGTCCTCGCGCCCCGCCTCGCGGCATATGTCGAGCGCCTGGTCCCGCAGACAGTGCCCCTCGTCCAGCAGCAGCAGGTTCAGCTCCTTCAGCGCCTCCCGGGGAATCCCCTCGCGCCCGCCGAGCCCGTGGTCCATGGGCGTGACCAGCACGAAGTCCTCGTCGAACAGGGGCAGTTCGACCACCCCGGGCACCCCGAGCGGCACGGCGAGCAGCAGCAGGTCCAGCCGCCCCGAGTTGAGCCCCTCCACCAGGGAAGCGGTCTGCTCCTCGTGGACGTGGAGGTCCAGCGCGGGGTACCGCTCGTGCACCAGCCGCAGCACCGTCGGCAGCAGATACGGTGCGACCGTCGGGATCACCCCGAGCCGCAGCACCCCGGTGAACGGTGCCCGCACCGCCTCGGCCTCCTCCAGCAGCGACCCGACCGCCTCGAGTACGGCCTTGGCGCGCACCGCGAGCCGTTCACCGGCCGGCGAGAGCAGTACCTTGCGCGTCGTACGCTCGAGGAGGGTGACACCAAGTGTCTCCTCCAACGCCGACACCGCACCGGAGAGCGCCGGCTGGCTCATCCCGATCGCCGCCGCGGCATCACGGAAGTGCAGATGCTCGGCGACCGCCGCGAACGCCCGCAGCTGCGCCAAGCTGGGCTGTTTCCGTTTGCCGCCGGTCCCGCCGGTCACACTCGCGACACCCACTGATAGCTCCCTCCGATCAACCCGACCGAGTGTAGCTATTTCCGTAATCAATGCACGGTGTGCCAACATCAACAGCGTCCAACCCATGGGAAACACCCTCAAAAGGGGTTTTTCTTCGCTGCAAGGAGAGCGTGTGCTCACTGTCGGTGACAAGTTCCCCGAGTTCGAACTGACCGCCTGCGTCTCGCTGGAGAAGGGCAAGGAGTTCGACACGATCAACCACAAGACCTACGAGGGCAAGTGGAAGGTCGTCTTTGCGTGGCCCAAGGACTTCACCTTCGTGTGCCCGACCGAGATCGCCGCGTTCGGCAAGCTGAACGACGAGTTCGCCGACCGCGACGCGCAGATCCTCGGCTTCTCCGGTGACTCCGAGTTCGTCCACCACGCCTGGCGCAAGGACCACCCGGACCTGACGGACCTGCCGTTCCCGATGATGGCCGACTCCAAGCACGAGCTGATGCGCGACCTCGGCATCGAGGGCGAGGACGGCTTCGCCCAGCGCGCCGTCTTCGTCGTCGACCCGAACAACGAGATCCAGTTCACCATGGTGACCGCGGGCTCCGTCGGCCGGAACCCGAAGGAGGTCCTGCGGGTACTGGACGCCCTGCAGACCGACGAGCTGTGCCCGTGCAACTGGAGCAAGGGCGACGAGACCCTGGACCCGGTCAAGCTGCTGGCTGGTGAGTGAGGCATGTCCCTCGACTCCCTGAAGTCCCGCGTCCCGGACTACGCCAAGGACCTGAAGCTCAACCTGGGCTCGGTCATCGGCAACTCGGACCTGCCCGCACAGCAGCTGTGGGGCACGGTGCTGGCGACCGCCATCGCCTCGCGCTCCCCGATCGTGCTGCGTGAGCTGGAGCCGGAGGCGAAGGCGAACCTGACGCCGGAGGCGTACCAGGCCGCGAAGGCGGCCGCCGCCGTCATGGCGATGAACAACGTCTTCTACCGCACCCGCCACCTGCTGTCGGACCACGAGTACGGCAACCTGCGCGCGGGCCTGCGGATGAACGTCATCGGCAACCCGGGTGTCGACAAGACCGACTTCGAGCTGTGGTCCTTCGCGGTCTCCGCGATCAACGGCTGCGGCATGTGCCTCGACTCGCACGAGCAGGTGCTGCGCAAGGCCGGTGTCGAGCGCGAGGTCGTCCAGGAGGCCTTCAAGATCGCCTCGGTCGTGCAGGCCGTCGGCGTGACGCTGGAGGCGGAGGCGGTCCTGGCCGAGTAGGGCCCGGGCTGCGCATGCCGAGAAGGCCCCGTCCACCGTGTGGTGGGCGGGGCCTTCGTCTGCGGGGGACCCATCGGGCGGGCGGCTCGGGCCGAGCACGGGGCTCAGGCCGAGCGCGCCACCGCGGGCTGCGGCTCAGGCCGACGGCGTCTCGCCCGCGGGTTCCGGCGTGGCGGCCGGCTCCGCAGCCGCCTTCGCCGCCGCCACGTCCGACGCCGTCGCTCCGCGCGGCCGCGGCGTGTGCCGGGTCGCCGCCTCGTGCGAGTACGCCCGCAGATAGCCCGCGACCGTGTTGGTCACCGCCACCAGCGGCACCGCCACCACCGCGCCGCCGATCCCGGCGATCATGCCGCCGGCCGCCACCGACAGCACCACCGCGAGCGGATGCACCCGCACGGCCCGCCCGAGGATGAACGGCTGCAGGATGTGCCCCTCGATCTGCTGCACGGCGAGCACGACGACCAGGACCATCACGGCCGTGAACACGCCCTGCGTGACGAGCGCCACCACGACCGCGAGCGCGCCCGAGACGACCGCGCCGACGAGCGGGATGAAGGCGAACAGGAAGATGAACACCGCGAGCGGCACGGCCATCGGCACGTTGAGGAAGTAGATGCCGAGGCCGATGAAGATCGCGTCGATGAGGGCGACGATCACCGTGCCGCGCACGTAGGCGGTGAGGGTGCGCCAGGCGCGCGGGCCGGCGCCGGCGACCCCCGGGCGCGCGGCGGCCGGGACCAGCTTCAGGGTCCACTCCCAGATGCGGCGGCCGTCGTAGAGCAGGAACAGCGTGGAGAAGACGGTCAGCAGGATGCCGGTGAGGGCCTCCACGACCACCTGCACACCCTCCAGTCCGGCCGAGGTGATCTGGTCGGTGTTGGCGCCGATCGCCTCACGCAGGTTCTTGGCGATCTGGTTGATCTGCTTGTCGGTGACGTGGAACGGGCTGTTGAGCAGCCATTTGCGCAGCTCGTCGATGCCGTCCTGGATCTGGCTGGAGAGGTTGTCGATGTTCTCCATGACCTGCCAGCTCACGAACCAGCCGATCAGCCCCATCACGACGAAGCCGAAGATCGCCGTCATCGCCGTGGCGAGGCCGCGCGGCACGCCCATGCGGGTCAGCCGCGCCACCGACGGCTGGAGCAGCGCGGTGATGAGCAGCGCGGTGACGAAGGCGAGGACGACGAGCTGGACGGCGCTGATGACCCGCATCAGCACCCAGAGCGTACCCGCCAGTATCAGCAGCCGCCAGCCGGCCTCGGCCGCGACGCGGACGCCCCAGGGGACGGCCTGCGCCGGGTCCGGGCGGGCCGGGACCGCGGGCGCGTAGTCGGGGGGCGGTGGTACGTGCTCGGGCGGTACGACGTCCTCGTGTTCGGCGTCTTCGCGCTCGAACTCGGCGCGGCGCTCGTCGAGCCGTTCACTTATCCCGGTCAGTCCGGCGCCGAGCCGACCGAGCCACCCTGGCACTCGCGACATGATCCGTCCTCTTCCCCCGTCTCTCCTCACCACTCCCCCCTGGAGCCGTCGCGTACGACCGTACAGGGCGAAAGCCCCTCCCCCTAGGACGGGGAGGGGCTGCGCGAGGTTGAGCGAGAGCGCCGGTGGGCCGGGGTGGGCCTAATACCAGTGGTTGGCCTGCCAGAACGACCACGCGTCGCACGGGCTGCCGTACCGGCTGTTCATGTAGTTCAGGCCCCACTTGATCTGGGTGGCCGGGTTGGTCTGCCAGTCGGCGCCGACGGACGACATCTTGGAGCCGGGAAGAGCCTGGAAGAGACCGTAGGCACCGGAGGAGGCGTTGACGGCACGGTAGTTCCAGCTGGACTCGTGGTCCACGATGTTGCTGAAGCACTGGAACTGGCCGCCGCCGACCATCTGACGCGCCATCGCCTGGATCTGCGCGACGGTGTAGGAGCTCTGGACGGCGAAGCTGGAGGCGTCCCGGGTGGCGCTGCGGCTGGCGGCCTTCTTGGCCTCCTCGCGCTCCTTGGCTTCCTTCGCCGCCTTCTCGGCGGCTTCCTTCTTCGCGATCGCGGTCTCGGCGGCTGCCTTGCGGGCCGCCTCTTCGGCGGTCTTCTTGGCGCTCGCGTCCGCGGCGATGGCCTGTGCGTCGGCCTGCTGCGCGAGGGACGCGGTCTGCACCTGGGCCTGCTGACCCGCGGGTATGTCCGCGAGAAGCGTGACGTCGGATGCCGTCGCCTCGGCGTCGTTGGGCTGCGCGGTGCTGCCCGAGGCAACGCCGACGACGCTTCCGACAGCGGTGACCGCGGTGGCAGAGGCCACTGCGAATCCCCGGACCGAAATCCGGCTCACACGGTTTCCTTCCAGCATCGCCCGCTTCGGTGACCCTGGCGGACGCAATCGTGCCCCTGAACACTGGCCTCCCCAACTGCGGGGTCACGGGAGGCGCGGGCCCGGTGGGCAACTCCCTGCTCGGGAGCGCCGCGTGGTGCTCGGGCGGCATACGACGGCTGCTATGGAGTTGGTGTTCCTGCTGTGGTGCCATACCGCTGGGGGTACAGGTGTGTCGTATGCGGGGCCTGACAGGAGTGAGACTCTGCCGTAACCCGGCGCCGCACCGCAATTCCGAGTTGCGTGTGAAAGCTCACATCCCGTTTGAGCCCGGGGATTTCATCGAACGCCCACATACGGCGGCGCCGCCCCGCTAGGCTCTTCACCTTTGCGGGACGGCGCCAACGTCCGGGAATTCCGGATCAGATGCTGCTGTCCTCCAGCATTTCGGTCACAAGCGCCGCGATCTGGGACCTCTCGGACCGGTTCAGCGTGACGTGCGCGAAGAGCGGATGCCCCTTCAGCTTTTCCACGACGGCGACGACACCGTCGTAGCGCCCGACCCGCAGATTGTCCCGCTGTGCGACGTCATGGGTCAGAACGACCCGGGAATTCGCCCCGATCCGGGACAACACGGTCAGCAGGACGTTCCGTTCGAGCGACTGGGCCTCGTCGACGATGACGAACGCGTCGTGCAGCGAGCGGCCGCGGATGTGGGTGAGCGGCAGGACCTCCAGCATCCCGCGCGCGGTGACCTCCTCGATGACCTCGCGCGAGGTGACCGCCGAGAGCGTGTCGAAGACCGCCTGCGCCCACGGGCTCATCTTCTCCGCCTCGGAGCCGGGCAGATAGCCCAGTTCCTGGCCGCCGACCGCGTACAGCGGGCGGAAGACCATCACCTTCTGGTGCTGGCGGCGTTCCAGGACCGCCTCCAGGCCGGCGCACAGCGCGAGCGCCGACTTGCCGGTACCGGCCCGGCCGCCCATGGACACGATCCCGACGTCCGGGTCGAGCAGCAGGTCCAGCGCGATGCGCTGCTCGGCGCTGCGGCCCTTGATGCCGAACGCCTCCCGGTCGCCGCGCACCAGGCGGACGTTGCCCTCCGGCGTGACGCGGCCGAGGGCCTTGCCGCGCTCGGAGTGGATGGTCAGCCCCGTGTGCACGGGCAGGTCGGTCGCCTGCGGGACGTACAGGTGCCCTTCCTCGAAGAGGATGTCCACCTGTTCGGCCGGAAGGGTGAGTTCGCTCATCCCGGTCCAGCCGGAGTTCTCCGTGATGGCCAGTTCGGCCCGGTACTCCTCGGCGAGCAGGCCCACCGAGGACGCCTTGATCCGCAGCGGGAGGTCCTTCGAGACGACGGTGACGTCGAACCCCTCGGCCTGGAGGTTGCGTGCGACCGCGAGGATGCGGGAGTCGTTGTCCCCCAGGCGGTAGCCACTGGGCAGCACGCTGGGGTCCGAGTGGTTGAGCTCGACCCGTACGGTCCCGCCGAGATCCCCGGTCGGAATGGGGGCATCGAGGCGGCCGTGCCGTACCCGGAGGTCGTCGAGCAGGCGCAGCGCCTGCCGGGCGAAATACCCGAGTTCGGGATGGTGCCGCTTGGCCTCCAGCTCCGTGACCACGACGATGGGGAGCACGACCTCGTGCTCGTCGAAGCGGCTCAAGGCGTTCGGGTCGGCCAGCAGGACGCTGGTGTCGAGAACGTAGGTGCGCCGGTCTGGCTTGGGGCGCTTTGTGCTGGTCACCACGGAAGGACGTACCCCCTCGGATGAGGTCGGGGAGCGACGAAGTGGAGCTGGGCCGGTGGCTCGCCCTCGCATGCGGCGGGCCGTGAACCGGCCCTCCGCGGCTGCTTCCGCGCGGTGGCCGCACGGTCGGGCTGGTGCAAAGGGCCTCCCGGGCGGACGGCCCCGTGCCGTCCGCTGAGATCCGACGCCCGTGGTTCGGGTGTCGACCTGCTTGCCTTATGCCCTCGAAAATGCGCCGCCATGCCACAAGGCAGGGCGGCGCAGCGGTGAACTCCGTGTTACTTCCGCGTGGAACGGGGTACACGGGGAGTTTCCCCGGGGGGTCGGCGGCGTGTTGCCGTGTCAGCCGCCGTAACGGCGGTGGCGGGCCGCGTAGTCGCGCAGGGCGCGCAGGAAGTCGACCTTGCGGAAGGCCGGCCAGAAGACCTCGCAGAAGTAGTACTCGGAGTGCGCGGTCTGCCACAGCATGAAACCGGACAGCCTCTGCTCTCCGCTGGTGCGGATGACGAGGTCGGGGTCGGGCTGGGCGCTGGTGTACAGATGACGGCCGATCATGTCGACGTCGACCTGCTCGGCGAGGTCGTCCATCGCCACGCCCCGCTCGTGGGCGTCGAACAGCATGGAGCGGACGGCGTCGGCGATCTCCTGGCGGCCGCCGTAGCCGATGGCGACGTTGACCACTATTCCCTCGACGTGCGCGGTGGTCTCCTCGGCCTCCTTCAGGGTGCGCTGCATGCCGGCCGGGAGGATGTCGGGCGTGCCGACGTGGTGCACGCGCCAGCGGCCGTCGGCGGCGAGGGTGCGCACGACGCCCTCGATGATGCCGAGCAGCGGGCGGAGCTCGTCCTCCGGGCGGGTGAGGTTGTCCGTCGACAGCAGCCAGAGGGTGACCACCTCGACGTCGGTCTCGCTGCACCAGCCGAGGAACTCCTCGATCTTGTCCGCCCCGGCCTGGTGGCCCTGCGCGGTGGTGGAGCCCGCGGCCTTCGCCCAGCGCCGGTTGCCGTCCATGATGACGCCGATGTGCTTGGGCACCTGAGCGTGGTCCAGGTGGCCTTCCACCCGCCGCGCGTACAGCTTGACGAGCAGGCCGCGCAGCTTGTCGCGCAGGTTCACGTGATTGTCAGCCCCTCCGGTGCGGATCGGACATGCGCGCCGGGCTCGGCCGGGCGCGGCACCTGTCCGTATGGCGGTCCCCGATGGCGAAGCCTACCCCCGTCGGCGTGGGGGACCGCCAACGGGTGTCAGGCGTACGGCGGCTGCGGAGGCACCGCGGGGGTGCGCGGCCGCCCGAACCACTGGCTCGCGGAACGCCGGCCGAGCAGCACGATGACGGCGATGGCGCCGCCGAACGGGACGACGGCGCCGGGCGTGCCGTTCGCCGTGGCGCCGAGGGCGATCACGATCTGCACGCCGGCCAGCACGATGGAAGTGATCCGCACGCCGTTGCCGGCCTTCGGATAGAGGAACGCCAGCACGAACAGCACGCAGGCGGGAAGGAACGGCGCGAAGACCCGCCCCGCCGCGTAGGCGCTGACGAGGGCACCGGCGAGGACGGCGAAGAGGACACCGAGGCCGCCCATGACGAAGTTCAGCACCTGTGCGCCCCGGACGGCATGGGGCATGGCGTACGGCACAGGCGGGCCGTAGGGATGGCCATACGGCATGCCCGGGCCGCCGTAGGGGCCGGGCGCGGGGGTGGGGCCGACGTACGGGCCGGGCGCCTGGGCGGGGCCGCCGTAGGGGCCGGGGGTGACGGGCGCACCGTAGGGGCCGGGCTGGGGCGGGTGGCCGTAGGAGCCCGGCGGGGCGGGGTGGCCGTACGGGCCGGGCGGTGTCGGATGATCGTTCGACATGGGCCGGACTCTAGCCAGCCGGCGACGAAGGGGAAAAGAAGAACGGGCCGGTCCGTGGGGGGGAGACGGACCGGCCCGAGGGGGGGGTTTCCACCATAACCCTTCGTAAGGGCAGGTGTGTGCATCGGCGTGCCACAACTACTCTCCGGATCCGCCCGGCAACAGCCCGCTGGCGGAAGAAGGCGTGGTGGGCGCGGTTTCGGGGCGATGGGGAACATCCCTGCGGCCGTCCCTCCGATGGGCGACCCGACGCGTCCGCGCCCTTGACGGCGCCGGTACCGCGCAGCCCCCTCCACTGCGCGGTACCGCCCGCGCAGCTTTGCTCACGCGAATCGCCTTGGTCTGAACCTATGTGAGGCAGCCGGGTGAATGCGAGCCGATCGCGATAACGATGTGGAAACCGTGTGAGGGAAGTGACGTCAGTGACTCGGTTTGCGTGCGTCGAAGAGGTGCCGGCTGCTGTGCGCGACGAAAGGCCCCTCGGCCTGGATCCGCGCGTGCAGGGCGCGCAACTGCGGCTCGTACGCCTCCACGGTGAAACCGGGGACCATCCAGACCACCTTGCGCAGGAAGTGCACGACGGCCCCGATGTCGTGGAACTCCATCCGCAGCCGCTCGGCGCGCAGGTCCACGATCTCCAGCCCCGCGGCTTCCGCGTCGGCGCGCTCGCGCTCCGGGTCCCGGCCGCGGCGCGTCCGCTCCGGCTGCGGACCGAGGAAGTACTCGACGAGTTCGAAGACGCTGCTCGGACCGACGTGCTGCGCGAAGTACGTGCCGCCGGGTTCCAGGACGCGCGCGATCTCCGCCCAGTGCGGCCGCACCGGATGCCGGCTGACGACGAGGTCGAAGGCCGCGTCGGCGAACGGCAGCGGCGCCTCGTCCGGTGAGGCGACCACCGCGACGCCGCGCGGGCGCAGCAGCGCGGTCGCCTTGGCGACGTTCGGCGGCCAGCCCTCGGTGGCGACGACGAGGGACGGGGCGGTGACCGCGCGTCCGAGGGCGAAGTCGAGCACTTCCCCTCCCCCGGTCTGCAGGTCGAGGACGGCGGTGGCCGAGCCGAGCCGCCCGGCCATCGACGTGGCGTACCCCCAGGACGGCCGTGCCTCGGTGGCCCGCCCCTCGAACCAGGAGAAGTCCCAGCCCTCGGTGGGTGCGGCGACCGCCTCGGCGACGAGGTCTTCGAAGGTACGGCCGGGCGGGTGAGCGTTCATGCGGACCATGATCGCAGGGCGTTGTCAGTGACCGCTGTTAATTTCGGCGGTATGGCGAACGACGAGACGAGTGACGCGAGCGCGGGAATGCCCTACGCGGGCGGCGAGAAGGAGACACTCCGGGCGAGCCTGGACCGGCACCGGGACGCGGTGCTGTGGAAACTGCGGGGGCTGGACGAGGAGCGGCTGCGCCGCCCCATGACACCCACCGGCACCAACCTGCTCGGGCTGGTCAAACACCTGGCCTCGGTGGAGTACGGCTGGTTCGTCGGCACGTTCGGCCGAGAGGTGGAACCGCTGTGGTTCGACCCGTACTCGGACGAGGACATGCACGCGTCCGACGACGAGACGGCGGAACAGATCGTCGCCTTCTACGGTCGTGCCCGCACCGCCGCCGACCGCACGATCACCGAACTCCCGCTGGACGCGGTGGGACACCCGGCGTGGCACAAGGACCGCGAGGTGTCCCTGCGCTGGGTGCTGGTCCACATGATCGAGGAGACGGCACGGCACGCGGGCCACATGGACATCGTGCGGGAGCTGATCGACGGGGCGACGGGCGACCATCCGACGGGGTGACGGGCCACCGGCCGGCGGGGTGACGGGCCACCGGCTGGTGGGGGGGACGGGCCACCGGATGGTGGCGGAACGGCCGTCGGCCGGCGGCGTGACGGGTGACCGGTCGGCGAGGTGACGGGTGACCGGTCGGCGGCGTGACGGATGACAAGCGGCCAGTGTGCCGGTGACCGGCCGGCGGCGTGCGTGCGACCGGTGGTGGGCGGCACGAGTGCGACCGATGGGCCGCGTGCGTGCGACCGGTGGTGGGCGGCACGAGTGCGACCGATGGGCGGCGTGCCTGCGACCGGTAGGCGGCGTGACTGCGACCGGTGGGCGGCGTGACGGTGGCCGCGGCCGCCGTCACGCCAGCAGGGGCCGCACCTGTTCGGCGGCGAACCGGACGAACCCCTCCGGGTCGGGCTCGTCCGCCGTCGGCTGCAGTACGACGGTGTCGGCGCCGGCCGCGGCGAACTCCTGGACGGCCTTGGCGACGGCCTCGGCGTCCCCGGCGACCCCGAGGCCGGGGACGTCCGTGAGGCCCTCGGCGGCGAGTTCGGCGCGCAGCCGGGCCTGGGCGTCGGGCCCGGTGGCGGCGAGGAGATAGACGACGATCCGGTGCGGGTCGCCGAGCCGCCCGGCCGCCTCGCGTCCCTCGTCGACGATGCGGCGCGCCCGCCGCACGGCGTCGGCCGAGTTGTTCATCGTCAGCAGCGTGCCGTCGGCGGCCTCGCCGGACAGCCGCAGGGAGCGCGGTCCGGTGACGCCGGCGAGCACCGGCACCGGGGCCGGCGGCGGCCAGTCGAGCGCGACGTCGTCGAGGCGGACGTAGCGGCCCTCGGTGCTGAGCCGCTCACCCGCCAGCAGGGCGCGCAGGGCGAGCAGATACTCACGCAGCAGCGTCAGGGGCGACGCGGCGCGCGCCCCGACCTGCCCCATCCAGTCCTGCACGCCGTGCCCGACGGTGAGGATCGAGCGGCCGGGGAACATGCGCTCCAGCGAGGCGGCCTCCATGGCCGTGACGGCGACGTTGCGCAGCGGGACGGGCAGCAGCCCGATCCCGACCCGCACCCGCTCGGTCCAGGCCAGCGCGGCGGCGGCCGTGGACACCCCGCCCTCCAGGAAGCAGTCCTCCCACAACCACAACTCCTCCAGCCCCGCCGCATCCGCTCCCCGGGCAACGGCACGCAGCCGCTCGGGCGGAAGCTGAGGA
Source organism: Streptomyces sp. NPDC036813 (assembly GCF_055609245.1). NCBI lineage: Bacteria > Bacillati > Actinomycetota > Actinomycetes > Kitasatosporales > Streptomycetaceae > Streptomyces > Streptomyces sp. NPDC036813. The sequence continues at coordinate 462,572 of NZ_JBVJPV010000003.1, forward strand.
CGGAAGACGACGCCGAGTGCAGTCATGGGGGGTTCTTATCCTGGGGTGGGCGGGGGAGCAACTGCTTTACGGGAGCGAGCCGTTGGGTCGGTGACGGTCAGGCCGCAGCCGCCGCCCCGAGCAGCAGACCGGCCATCGCGCCGACGATCATGAACGGGCCGAACGGTATGGCGCTCTTGCGGTTCGCCCGCCTCAGCAGGAGGAGCCCTAGCCCGTACACGGCGCCGAGAAGGAAGCCCGCGAAGGCGCCCAGGAACAGGACGTCCCACCCGTACCAGCCGAGTGCCACGCCGAGGGGCACGGCCAGCTTCACGTCCCCGAAGCCCATCCCGTTCGGGTTGATCAGGAACAGCACGAAGTACACGCAGCCCAGCATCAGGCCGCCCAGCAGCGCGCGCGGCCAGGACCCGGTGCTGCCGGGCAGCAGCGCCACCAACCCGAGCAGCACCGGCACCCCTGCGGCCAGGGGCAGGGTCAGCCGGTCGGGAAGGCGGTGCACCCGCGCGTCCACCAGCGCCAGAAGCACCAGCGGTGGGGTCAGCAGCAGCCACACGGCGAGTTCCGGCCGGGTGCCTCCGGCCCGGGCGAGCGCGGCGCAGCAGAGGCCGGTGACCACGGCGGCCGGCCAGCCCGGCCGCTCTGCCGGCACGCAGGTCGCGCAGGACGTGGTGCCCACCCAGCCACGAGGTCCGGGGGCGAAGACATGCCCCTCCTGGCAGTTGAGGCGCCAGGCCTGTTCCGGCTCGACGGAGAACCGGTAGGCGGCGCGCAGGACGAACAGTCCGGCGACGGCTCCCCACAGGAGGCAGGCGGTCGACAAGGCGTACACGCGGCAGACGCTACGGCACGCCGGACGGGGGGTCATGGGCCCGTGGGCCCAGCGCGGAAGCGACCGGGCCCAGAGTCGGCCGGCGGTGTGCCGCGTCCTAGAGTGCGGCCATGACGACACGACCGAAGTGGCGGAACGGTACCGGGATCCTCGTCACCCCCGAGGCACCGGAGGTCCCCCTGGAGATCGTCACCACCTATCGGAAACGCGCCCGGGGCCTGCTCGGCCGTGACGGTGTCGACGGGGCGTTCCTCATCACTCCGTGCGCGAGCGTGCACACCTTCCGGATGCGCTTCGCCATCGATGTTGCCTACCTGGACCGGGACTTGAGGGTCGTGGCCGTGCACACCATGAAGCCGGGCCGCCTGAGCCTGCCCCGGCTCCGCGCACGCTCCGTTCTGGAGGCGGAGGCGGGTGCGATGGAGCGGTGGGGGGTGCGGCCGGGGACGCGACTGACCGTGCGCGTCTGAGGCGGCTCAGCGCGGCTCGCCGGCCACCTCGACGATCTCCCGGTCGCTGATCGCGGCCATGAGCACCAGCGGTGCGTCGCCATCGCTGTGGCCCACGGAGATGCCCACCCACCGGTCCGCACCGCCGGGCCCCTCCCGAACGGGGCCCCACACGGTCAGATCGCCGTAGTCGTCCGCGTCGCACAGGGCCTGGTGCAGTGGCGGCAACGGCTCGCCGGCCTGGTAGCGGAACAGCGCGCCGTGCATGGCGACGCGGCGGGGCGGTCCCCACCGGCGGGTGAGTTCCTCCGCCACCTCCCCGGTCCTGCGATCGGCGCCCCGCACGACGGCGTTCCAGTCCTCTCCGTGTACGCCGGTGAGGTGCCCGCTCTGCCAGAGGGGCACGAGCACAAATCCCTCACCGGTTTCCTTGGTCCGTTCCCCGGTGAGCGGGTCCTCCTCCACCACGCTCGGGCCCTGCGCCGGCAGGGGCTCCGCGAGCAGCGCCAGGATGGCCGCCACGGCCCTGGTGACGTCGAACCTGTCCGCGAACTGACGAGTCACCACACACTCCGGTCCATCGGCCTGGGCAGCGGCTGCAGCGCTCCCGCCTCACGCAGCCGCACGTTCACCTGGACCACCTTGTCCGTCTCCGTGGCGGGCGGAGCGACGGCGAGCAGCAGGCCGCCGGTAGGCAGCTCCGTACGGGTGACGTTGGGGAGGTCGGCGGGCACCAGCACCGCACGGCCCGGGGAGAGGTAGCCCAACCGGCCGACGGACGGGTCGCCGACACCGAAGCCCGCCTCGTCCTCCAGGGCGTCGAGGATGTCGTCGTCGGTCACGTCACCGAAGTCGGGCTCCCAGCTCTGCGCCACCAGGGAGAGCAGTTCCGCCTCGGGAATCGCGGCACCGTCGGGCGCCTCGATCTCGAGGATCAGGTTCTGCAGCACAAACTCGGGCGCTCCTCCGGCCGCGCCCCGGACGTCGGCTCGCCAGCCGGATCCGCCCCCGATGACCAGCGAGAGCCCGTAGCCCGTGCTCCCTGACCAGCCGTCCTCGGCCTGGGCCGACCGCAGCGCCGCGAGGATCGACTCCTCGTCGGCACGCAGAGCGGTGGCCGGCCCGGACTCGTGGATCTGCTGCCAGGTCCACGCCTCGCCCGACTCTGACGCGAGTGCCGGCAGCAGGGACGCCAGTCGGTCCAGCGTCCGCTTCCAGCGATCGGCCAATGCCTCGGCCGACTCCTCGCGAGGACCCCAGAAACCTCGCACCACGCGGCTCATGCTGTGCCTCCGCCCCTTCTCGTACGCCACTTCCGGCAGCTCACTTCGTCTTCGCCACGCTAGTCGAACTGGGCCGGGTTCCTGGGACCCGGGCCCTTCGCGGGGGTGTGGACGACCTTGATGGGCAGGCCCTCCTTGCGGAACGCCGCACGGGCCGCCTTGGCCACCTCGGGGTCCGAGAAGTGCCACTCGACGGCGCGGCCACCGGACGCCTCCACCTGCCGTCGTGCTTCCTTGAGGAACGTCTCCTTCCCTGACTTGGTGAGAGACCCGTCCTTCGACAGGAAGCTCTTGTAGCCGTTCTTGGCCTCCAGGAACGTCTGCCGGGCGGAGTCCCAGCCGTCGAACTCCACGTCCGGGACACCCTCCTTGGGGTGCGGAACGACGTACTCCTTGCCCCGCTTCACCCCGGTGACCTGTTCCTGGTAGCGAAGCCAGGACTCGTTCTTCCAGTTGGGTGGAGGGTTGCGGTCCCGGCTGGCCCAGAAGCCGTCCGCCTTGTCGGCGTCGCCCAGCTTGGGGTCCTTCAGGTTCTTGGCCCAGTCCGGCGGGAGGTAGTTGCGCGGGTCGGAGGTGTCGTTGCGCCTGGCGTCGGGCCACTTCTTCATCTTCTTCGCGGCGTCGACGGCCCGCTGCGGCTCCTCGGCCCGCTTCTTGGCCAGGTACGCGTCGCGCTCCTGCTTCCGGGCCTCCTTGGCCTTGGCCTCCGCGTCCTTGTCGCAGCCCTCGTCGGCGAGGACGACGCGGCCCGGGGCACCGGCCGCGAGGACGAGCGTGCCGGAGCCGGTGATGCCGGGGCTGTCCGGTGCGCCGCCGGGCAAGGAACGCCTCAGTGCGATGACGCAGCCGGTCTTGCGCGCCTGTTCCTCCGCGGCGTCGGCCGCCTCGTCGGCCTCCTTCGCCGCCCGGCCGGCCTCGGCCGCGTCTCCCGCCTCGGCGGCCTTGCGCGCCCGCTTCGCCGCGTCCCCCGCCTTCTCGGCGGCCTCCGCCACCTTCGCGGCGACCTTGCCGAGCTTGCCGAGTTTGCCGACCTTCCCGACGACCTTCGCAACGTCGTAACCCGGGATGAAGAAGGACCCGACGTTCCAGACGACATCGGTGACCGCGCGGGTCTTCTGCCCGTTGTTCCAGCGCTCGCGGACCTCGTCGCCGACGAAGATGTCGTCGCCGACCTTGACGACGGTGTTGACCGACGCGCCGCCCCAGTCCCACAGCGCGCCCAGGTAGTCGCCCTTGTCCCACTTGTCGCCGGCGCCCTTGGAGTCCTCCACCCACTGGTGGCCGAGCTGCTTGCCGTATTCGGCCATGCCGGACCAGGTGTCGCCGTCGAAGAGCGAGACGATGCCGGTGACGTCTCCCCAGACTCCGTCGACGAAGAGGCCCTTGCCGACCTGGGAGACCTTGTCCCAGGCGCAGCCGAAGAAGCCGCCGCAGTCTTCGTCATCCTTGCCGCCGTTGTCCTCGTCGGTGGCGGTGGGCTGGACGTCGTAGGCCTCCTCCGGCTCGGGGTTCGTCTCGGGGTAGGTGGCTTGGGTACTGCCGTCGGGGCCACCGTCCGTGCCGCCGGTACCGCCCGATGCGCCTGCAGAACCAGTGCCGCCCGCACCACCGGACGCACCCGCGGACCCCGTGCCGCCCGCACCACCGGACGCACCCGCGGACCCCGTGCCGCCCGCACCACCGGACGCACCCGCGGACCCCGTGCCGCCCGCACCACCGGTCCCGGAGGTGCCCTCCGTGCCGCCGGGCTTGTCACCGTCCGGGTTGCCGCCGGCTTCGTTCTGCGTGCCGTCGGAACCTCCGCAGTCCCCGTCGCTCACGACGCGGCACACCTGCTGGCTCATCTTGGCCGCGATGTCCTGACCGACGCCGGAGGCGAGGAGCCCCAGAATAATCGCGGCGACGAGGACGATGAGGCCGACATACTCGAGGGTCGACTGACCCCGGTCGCGGCGCCGGCGGAACACCTGGGGCGGGGTGAACGGCGGTTTGCCCTCCCGGTCCCGCTCCGCGAGACGGAACCACGCCCGGCTCTCCTCCCGGGTGAGGAACCAGATCACCAGCACCGGCAGGAACAACTGCCCGAAGCCCCGCATCGAACCGTCGGCGATGTTGCCCACACCGCCGAGCAGGAACCATGCCTGGACTGCGATCAGCCCCCACCACAGGGACCTCCCACCCGTCCATGTCCGGCGCGAGAGAAGCCATCCGGTCACGCCCGGCGCGGCGCCGTAGACAGTGAGCCCGATGAGCGTTCCGTTCACCGCGTCCGCGGCGAGCGCCGAACCGAACAGACCGAGGCCGCCCATGACGGTGGCCGCGAACAGGACGTGGATCAGCAGCCGGGCCATCCGGAGAGCGCGCGGCAACGGCCGGCGTTCCCGGTCCTGCGCCCAGCCGGCGTTGCCATACGCAGATATGCCACTCAACGCGAAGTCTCCGTCCCCCGAGCCGTACAGGCAGTTGAGTAGCCGTCAGCTTAGGAGGGATCACCGGAGACGTCGTGGGCCCCAGGGCCCACGACGGGCCCAAATGCGAGGCCGTCAGTCTTCGTCCAGTCCGTTCGCGGCCAGTTCCCGCAGGTACTTGGGCAGGCTGCCGTCGGCGGCGAGACGGGCGAGCGCCTCACGGCTGTGAGGCGCTCGCGGGCGCGGCGGGAAAGGGCCGGATCAGCGCTTTCATTTCGAACCCGCTGATGTCACGTTCCCCCGGACGTCTTGGACCCGCGTGGCGGCGACACGTCAGCTGTCCATGCCTTCCGTCCCCAGTTCGAAGAGCATGCTCTGTGCCGCTTCAGCGTTGTCCCACGTGGCCGGTCCGTCCGGCTTCACAGCCAAGCGTTCCAGTGCCGCCCTCGACTCCGCACCGCCCATCGCGCCGAGCAGCTCGATGGCGGAGTCGGCCCCCACGTCCTCGGTCACGCAACGCTCAGCCAAGCTCACCGCCCAGTCCGCGAAGCGACCTGGAGCCGTGTCGAGCAGCAGCCAGTGGAACACCGAGTCGGCCACGTCGTCCCGCAGACGGGGGATCAAGGCGAGCATCGCCACGTCGACATGTCTGCCCACGTGCCTCTGGAGCGGGTAGGCCCGCGCCGGGTCCCGCCATTCGCTCGCCAACGCATCCACGTCGGCCCACGTCACGTGGCTCATACGCGGCACGCGCTGGGCAAGGGCCTCATGGAACTGCTCCCACACTTGCCACAGCAGGCCGGGGGACGGCGGCTGGGGGACGCGCGGCGCCGGCTCCCAGTCGTCCAGCAGCGTGCTCAGTACCCTTCGGGCCTGCGCCACGCGCTCATCCGTATGCGGCAGGCCGGAAATCCGCGTCCAGTCGAACTCGCCCCACGGCTGCGGGAGACACCGCAGGGTGGGCGGCAGGACAAAGTCGCCATCCGGATAGCGCCAGCGCTCGACCTGCGGATCCCATTCCTCCTCGTCCTCCGGCCCCATGCCCGACTCAGTCATCGCCGCCGCCCTGTCAACGTCTCGTTCCGCCTTGTCGTCAGTCAATGCCCAGATACGCCTTCGCGCTCTCTGGGTCCTTCATCTTCGCCCAGTCCATCGTCCCATTCGCGGTTCGCTCGTTGATGGCACGCTGCATCCTTTCGAGCTGGTCAGCGGACAGGTTCTGCCCCGCCACCTTCGCGTCCACGCCGTTCTTGGCCATCTCACCGGCCGCCGTCCGTGTGTCCTTCGCGGGCTTGCCGTTCCGGGCAGGCTTGAACTCACTGAAAATCGAAGTCCAGCGATCCATCGTCTCGATCTCGACGGTCGCCTTGCGCCCCGGCTCCTTGTCCGCCCACTTCTTGAGCCGCTCCACCTGATTGGCGAAGTCCGCCTTCCGTGTGGCAGAGCCGGCGTTCTTGACCTCCTTCACCTGAACCGTGCCGTTCCTGTCCTTGTAGACGACATCGGCGTCGGGGATTTCGTCGAGGTTCACCTTTTCCCCGTTGCCCAGGTCGGCCTCCTTGCGGTTCATGCTCTGACCGACACCGGCGTCCACCTGAGTCCCGGGGGCCGCCTCGTCAGCGGCACGCCGCACGGCGTTCACCTCGGCGCGTGCTTCAGCGAGCTTGTTGGCGTCGGACGCGTTGACGACCTTCCCTTCCAAGGCTGCCGCCGCATCGCCGTTGACGTTCTTGCGACCCGCGAGATCGGCGATCTCGTCCAGTGCGTCAGCCGCCTCCTGCGTGCCGATCTCGGTCTTCGCCGGGTCGGGGTCGTCCTTGGCCCGGGCCACGAGACCGTCGATCTGGTCATCGGGCACCGAGGAGCCTCGCTCTCGCAAGGCAGCCTTGGCCCTCTCGGCGCGAGCTTCGAGCGTCTGCCGCTCTGCCTCGTCCGCCTTCTTACGGGCATCCTGCGCCTGCTGCTTGGCGTCCTCGTCGCACTTCCCCTCGGCAAGCACCTCGTAGGGTTCCGACCGGCCGGCGGCGAGGACAGTGGTGCCCGTACCGGAGCCGCCGCCGAGCCCAGAGCCACCGCCCCCGTAGAGCGTCTCGCTGCTGGCCGCGGCGATGGTGCAACCCGACTCGCGAGCTCGCTTCTCGGCCTCGTCCGCGGCTTCGTCGGCCTCCTTCGCCGCCTTCTCGGCGCCCTTGACGTCACCGGCCTTGGCTGCCTTCTTCGCATCCTCCACCGCTTTTGCGACCCGCTCCGTGGCCTTGACCGCCTTGTTCAGCTTGTTGAGCTTGTTCAGCCTGTTGAGCCACTTCACCTCGCCCACGCCCGGGATGAACATCGACCCGATGTTCCACACGGTGTTGCCGAAGCCGTCGCCCCAGTTGCCCTTCTTGAACGAGTCGACATCCACGAAGGAGTCCACGAGGAAGTCGGCGCTGAATTCGGCCGGAGTGGCGACCCATTCCAGCGGCACTCCCAGATAGTTCCACCCGCCCTTGTCCCACCGGTCGCCGAGTTCGTCGGACTTGGCGGACCACCAGTCACCGGTGTACGTGGACAGGCCGTCCCACATCTGTTTGGCCGAGTCGACAGGGTGCCTGATCATGTGGGCGGTGTCCTTGGCATCACCCCACGCGGCCTTGAACGGCGAGGTGAACAGGTCACCGACCTGGTCGAGGGTGCTCTTGCCGCCTCCCCCGTCCCCTTCTGAACTCTTCGACGTCGTATCCGACGCGTTGCTTACGGTGCCGCCACCACTCTCGTCGGAATCACCTCCTGAACCGGAGGAACCGCCGTTCGCGCCGCCGCCCGAACCGGCATCAGCCCCGCCCGAGCCGGACGCAGCCCCGCCGGCGCCACCGCCCTGCGTGGTGCCTGCGCTGTCGCCCTTGCCGCCTTCTGCCTTGACGGGCCCGTCTCCGCCGCCCTGCGCGGCACACCCGCTGCCCGTCACGGAACACACCGCCGACCGGAAACCATCGGCCATCTGCCCGCCCACACCCGACAGCAAGAGCGCCACGACGATCGCGACCACCAGGGTCACCATGCCGACGTACTCGAGCGTGGACTGACCCTCGTCGCTGTGCCGCCACTTGAGCATCCGCGCCAGGCTGAACCCGGGCGTCTCCTCACGCTCCAGCTCGGGAAGCAGGAACCACTCCCGCACCGGGCGCAGCGACAGCAGCACGATCACAGCGATCGGCACCGTCACCTGTGCCAGACCTCGCGGGTCACCGCGTCCTATGGACGCCGTCGCCTGCAGTATCAGCAGTGCCTGGACACCTATCAGCGACCAGCGCACATACCGGCCCCCGGTCCAGGCGCGGCGTGCCAGTACCAGCCCGGCCACACCGGGCGCCGCCGCGTACACCAGCATCCCGGCGATCTGGCCGGTCACGTGCAGCACCATGAGCACGCCCAGCACGCCCAGCACGGTGAGACCGAACATGACGAAAAGCAGGACCCGGGCGGTCACGAGAGCACGTGGCATCCGCACTCGTGAGGAGAGGTAGGGCGCGTACGGCGCTCCGTAACCGGCAGAGAACGACATGCTGCCGATCGTATGGAGACCCACCGGCGCCCCGCCTGGGTCCCAGGGCCCAACTGCGGGCCCAACAAGGCAGGTCAGGACCCCGACGACGGAGCCCGCCCCCGCCTGTCATGGCGTGGTGCGGGCCCCGTATGCGCTGTGCTGCCCCGGCTGTGTCAGTTGCCGCTCTCCCCGCGCGGGAAGGAGATCTCCACGCGTCGGTTCTTCTTGCGGCCCTCTTCCGTCGAGTTGTCGGCGATCGGGTACTGCTCGGCGTAACCGCGGATCTCGTACGTGATCGACGAGTCGTTCAGCTCTTCGGTGAGCACCTTCTGGACGGCGTCCGCCCGCTGCTTGGACAGCACCATGCCGTGAGCGTGGGTTCCGAGGTTGTCCGTGAAGCCGAAGACGCGGACGTGCTTCGCGCCCTGCTTCTTGATCTCCGCGGCGATCTCCGCGATGCGGGACTTCGCCGCGGCGTTGAGCTGCGCGCTGTCCTTGTCGAACAGCACCTCCGCCTGGAGCGCGAACTTCACGTCCGCGTTGGTGTCCTCCCGGCGCTCGTCGCCGTCGAGGTCCTCGACCACGGACTTGATGTCGAGCACCTTGGGCGGCGCGAGCTTCGCTCCGTCGGGGAGCTTCAGATCGGGATCCGACTCGTCGACCTTGACCGGGGCGGACGCCGACGGGGTCGGATACGGGTCGTCGTCCGCGACAGCGTGCGGGACGCCGTAGACGCCGAGCGCGAGGGTTCCGGCGAGCACGATCGCCGCCGAACGCATACGCGCGCGTGGGGAGCGGGATGCGGTGGCGGTGCTCATCAGGAGATCTCAATCGGGCCGTTGGGGAAGCCGGGGAACTGGAGGTCGACCGTGGTGGTGGACTCCGGCGGGGCGGGGAACTGGGCGAAGAACGACAGCGTCTCGCCGGCTCGGATGCTGGACGCGTACTTCGTCGTCGTCAGCGGACGGTTCTCCGTGTCCCGAAGCACGAAGTACCGCTTCCTTCCCTTGGAGTCCACGAGCGTCATGGCAGCCAGAGAAGAACCCGTCTTTCGGATGGCGGATTCATCACCACTCCACTGCACTGGCGTGGTGAAGGACTTGCCACTGGTGTTCTTGAACTCACCACTGATGGTGAGGAAACCACCGCTGTCACGCTTGGCCTCGTGCACGACCATGGCGATGCCTTGCTCGCCATTGAGCGTCGCGAGGACCTTGCTCGTGTCCGGCAGCGTCTTCCCGCCGTCGTTCTGGCCGCCCTTGTCACTCTCCCCGTTGGCGCTGCTGGAAGCCGTCTTCGAAGGTTTGGCGGCGTCGCCTTGACTGTTGCAGGCGGTCACCGAGACGGCCAGTGCCGCCGCCAGTACGGCTGCCGCACCGGCCCGTCGCAGCTGTCCTACGTGCCGAATCATCATGAATCGCTAGTCCTTCGTGTTCGCTCGCGGTCAGTCGTCGGCAAGCCGGACCCTGAAGAGGTCCGACATGTCGGGCAGGAGGTCCAGGTGGGCCGGATCGATGATCCAGTCCTTGCCGTCGTCGCACTCGATCTTCCCGGGTGACGGCTTGCCCTCTTCGCCGCCGGGCTTGTCGTCACCCGGGGGCTTGGGCGAAGCCGGGGGCGTCTCCGTCACCTCGTCGGGGTCGAAGCTGCAGAGGGGCTCGACCACAGCCGTGGCGCTGACCCTGGCGCGTTGGTTCTCCGTCCCGGGAAGGGCACTCTTGCCCACCGTCTTTCCGCTCTCGAGATCGACGGTGAAGCCCCAGCGGCCGTCCGTGAGGCGCCGGCAGCGGAAAGAGTCGTCCATGCGGGCGCCGTTCACCTCGGCGAAGCGGAGAGCCTCGTTGCAGCCGTCGACCGTGCCCGGCGGATCGCCCCGAAGGAGATCTCTCAAGTAGTCGCCGTCGAGGATGTGGTCGAGGAAAGCGATCTTGAGGCCGTCCCTGGAGTCCATCGCCGCCGCCAGTGCCGCCGAGTCGGCCGCGGTCTGCGCCTCGTTGCGGCGGACGTCCGCCTTGCCGAACACGAAGTAGAGCAACGCGAGAAAGAGCAGGCCGACCACCGCTGTGATGTACAGCGGTGCGGCCTGCCCTTCATCCCGACGCATTCGGGACATCAGCTGTCGAGAACCTCGTTGATCTTGTCCTTGAACTTGTTCGCGATCGTCTCGCCCATGTCCGTGTTCAGCAGCGCCACGATGATCGCCACGACGAGGATCGTGACGCCGACGTACTCGATCGCGCCCTGACCCTTGTCGCGGGCGGTCTTCATCTTCTCGACGCGGGTGTTGGCCCAGCTGCCGATGTAGACCTTGGTGGTGGTGGCGGCCTTGAGCGCGGCGTCCTTCATCATGGTGGGTCCCTCCAGGTTCGGCCGGCCGTGTGGCGGCCGACTCTGAGACGTACGGAGTCCGGGTGCCGCTCGCGCTTCCGGCTTCCTCCTGGCCGGTCTCGCTGGCGACAACGGAAACGTACGCCCGGCAGTCACCCGCCCACATGGGCCCCAGGACCCAATGCCGGGCCCAACCTTGCTCGTAGGCCCCGATATCGGGCCGGTGGGACCGCGGGCCCACGGCGGCACACCGGCCCCGCGACGCGTGGTCAGGCATGGCCGCGCCCCCCTCGCCGCGCACCGTTCCAGATGGCGATGGCCTCGCCACGGCTCTGGGCGTTCAGCTTGGCGAAGATGCGGTTGATGTGGTTCTTGACCGTCTTCTGACTGATGAAGCAGGTGGCCGCGATCTCCTGATTGGTCATACCGGACGCGATCAGGTCCATCACCTCCACCTCACGCTGGCTCAGCTCCGCGAGCACTCCCCCGGCTCCCGCTGTCGCCATGGAGCCCGGGGAAGAGACTGCCACATCTGGTTGCTGTTGCGAAGGAAAAAAGGCGGATTGCTGTCCGGGCAACTCCGAAGCAGGCGTACCGATCGGGGCCTGCGAGGCCGCACTCTCGGTAGCCGTGTGTGCAGATGCAGAGAATGCCGTACCCAGTCCGTCCGGGAGCGGGCCCCCGCCTGCCGGGGATCCGACACGGAAGCCCTGGAGCAGCGCACTGGAGGCGGTGGGCGTGAAGTGGGCCCGGCCGGCCTTGATGTCGCGCACCGCGGCGACCAGTTGGTCCGCGGTGAACTCGCCGTGCACCAGGTAGCCGCCCGCGCCCAGGCGCAGGGCCTCGTGCACGATCTCCGCCTCCCTGCTGTACGTCATCATCAGCACGGGGGCGATGCCCACGAGGTGCGGCAGTGCGGAGATGCCGTCCACGCCGGGCATGCGGACGTCGAGCAGGACGACGTCTGGGCGATACCGGACGGCGAACTCGTAGGCCTGCCGGCCGTCGGCGGCCTCGGCGACGACCTCCAGATCGTCGCGCCCGGACAGCAGCGCGGTCAGGCCGGCGCGTACCACGGGGTTGTCGTCGGCGACGACCACCCGCAGCGGCGGGGCGGGCGGGGCCTCGGCGAATGCCGGGAAGGCGGGTGTGTCCGGCATGTGCGACCTCCTCTCGGAAGGGTGCGGCAGAACGTCAGGTGGGCGGCAGCGGGGCGCTGCCCCTCTCGGTGTGGCGGAACTGCGGCGGGATGGCGGGCAACCGGGCGCGCGGCCGGGCGCCGAGCGCGGCCAGCGGCAGGTCCAGCCGGACCTCGGTGCCCCGGGTCGCCCTGCCCCGTCCGATGCGGATGCGGGCGCCGATGCCCGCCGCCCGCTCGACCATGCCGACGAGGCCGAAGTGACCGGCCCTCCGGAGGTCGTCCAGGGTGAGGTCCACGGGCAGGCCTCGGCCGTCGTCGAGGACGCTGACGCGCAGCATGTCCCCGACGACCCCGGCCGAGACGTGCACCTGGGTCGGCTCGCCATGCCGGTGGGCGTTCTCCATCGCCTCGGAGGCGATCGTGAGCAGGTGGCGGGCGGCTGCGTGCGGCACCGCGGGCGGTGTGCCACCGATGGAGCCGTACGTGGCCCGCAGTCCGGTGCGCCGCTGGAAGTCGGCGGTGCGTGCCTCCAGCTCGGTGATCACGTCCACGCCTCCTTCCAGGTCGGACTCACGGCGCAGGTCGGCCAGGAGCTCACGGGACTCGGCGGCGGCACGGCGGGCCGAGCGGGCGACCAGTTCGGCCTGGCGTTTGACGGCGTCGGCGTCCAGCCGGTCCGCGGAGTGGGCCAGTCCGTCGGCCGCGAGAGCGACGCCGTGCAGGGTCTTGGCGACCGAGTCGTGCATCTCCCGGGCGAGGCGGGCCCGTTCCTCCTCCACGGCCTCGCTGACGGCGAGCCGTGCCCGGGTCTCGGTGAGGGCGTGGGTGGCCGCGCCGAAGCGGAGCAGGAGGCGGCGCAGGCTGCTGCCGACCGCACCGGCCAGCACACACAGTCCGACGACGAGCAGCGTGGAGGCGTTCATGTCCACCTGCTGGTCCATCGCGTACGCCAGGCCCACGAGGAGGGACTGGAGCGGCGCGAACACCGTGGCGCCGCGCCAGTCGTAGACCAGCCCCGCCAGCAGCGGGGTGCAGATGGTGACGTAGGCGAGGGTGGAGTTGGGTGATGCGGCGAAGAGCAGCAGCGAACCGAACACCATGTCGACGCCGAGCAGCGCCGGGTGGCGCAGCAGCACCGGGCCGAACCGCTCCCAGTCGCGTAACAGGGCGTAGGACCCCATGACGGTGACCAGGACGGCGGAGCCGACGAGCCAGCCGGACACGTCGCTGCGCGTCCCGGTCAGCGCGAACGGGGCCGCCAGCGCGGTCATCGCCAGCCGGAAGCCGTACAGCTGACGGCACAGCGCGGACAGGGCGTTGACCTGGATCGGCAGCGCGGGCGTGCCCGCTTCGGGCAGCGGGTCCGCGACCGCGCCGCCGGCGAGTGAGCGGAGGCTCCTGCCGCGGGACGTCACGTCAGCCTCCGAGCAGGTCGTTGAAGTTGATGTCGGACGCGTAGTAGAAGCCGACGGCGATGAGGATCATCGTGCCCGGCAGCATGAAGCTCGTGACGATCAGTGTCGCCTTGGGGACCGCCTTGGCCGCCCTGCGCCTGGCGTTCTGGGCGTCGGTGCGGCGCATGTCGTTGGCGATCTGCATGAGCGTGTCCACGATGGGAGCGCCGAGTTCCTCGCCCTGCTGGAGGGCGGAGACGAACATCGACACCTGCTCGGAGGCGTTGCGCTTGCGCAGCTGCTCGAAGGCGTCACGGCGGCTGACGCCCATGTCCATCTGACGGAGCGTGATGCGCAGTTCGTCGGCCCAGGGGCCTTCGTACTTCTCGGCCACACGCTCCAGTGCCTGACGGAAGCCGAGGCCGGCGGAGACGACGACGGCGAGGACGTCCAGGAAGTCGGGCAGGGTGCGTTCGATGTCGTCCTTGCGGCGGCCGGTGGCGGACCTGATGGTGACGTCCGTCCAGAAGAGGCCGTAGACGAGGAACAGGACGGCCAGCACGATCTGGCCGTTCATCAGCATGGCGAGGCTGGTGAGGGCGCCGAGGCCGCCGTAGACGGCGAGGCGGGCGGCGTAACGGTCGACCGTCATACCGCCGGGGTTGCCGGCCATGTCGAGTTTGCGCCGCACCTTGTCGACACGCTTCGGTCCCATCATGCGCAGCACACGCGGGGCGTACCGCATGCCGAGTCGGTCGATGGCGGAACCGGTGGCGGTGGTGCGGGTCGAGCCGACTTCCAGGGCGACGGCGAGGTCGGCGGGCAGCTTGGCGTCGCTCCGGTAGAGGCGTATGCCGTAGAGGGCGCCGTAGACGGCGGCTGCGATGACGGTGGCCAGCAGCAGGTCCATGGGGGGCTCCTCCTTTCGTGGGGGCGGCGTCAGACGCGGATGCGGGTCATCCGGTTGATGAGGAAGAACCCGAGGCCGTAGAGACCCGAGGCGACGATGACGGCGATCTTTCCGACGGTGGCACCGGTCATGTCGTCGAGCGCTCCGTCGCGCATGCCGTTCAGGATCAGCAGGAAGCCGAAGCCGAGCAGGGGAACAGCGATCGCGGTGACCTTCACCTGGGACAGCTGGGTGGCGACCTCGCGGCGGGTTTCCTTGCGTTCCTCCAGCGTCTGGGTGAGGTTGCGCAGCGAGGAGACGATGGTGCCGCCGGCCCGGTTGGACAGGACGAGTGTGGAGACGAGGACCTTCAGCTCGCGCGACGGAAGACGGTCGGCGAGGTCGGCCAGGGCGTCTTCGAGGCTGCGGCCCACGGCGAGCTGGTCGGCGACTTTGCGGAACTCCTCACCGGCCGGGTCGTCGAGTTCGTCGGCGGCCATGGCGATGGCCGTGCGCAGCGCGAGGCCGGCCTGGGTGGCGTTGGCGAGGACTCGGGTGAGTTCGGGCAACTGGCCGATGAACGCCTCAGTACGCTTGGCGATCTGGTAGTTGAGGAAGGCGTTGCCGCCCCACAGTCCGAGCAGCGCCGCGAGCAGTCCGAAGAACGGCGCGAAGATGGTGCCGACCACGAAGTACAGGACGACGACGGCCGCGAGGACGTAGACGACGTACTCGCCGACCGTGAGGTCGAGGCCGGTCGTGCCGAGCTTGCGTTCCACGCGCTTGCCGAGCCGGGTACGGCGGAACCGCCGGTCGATGCCCCTGAATCTGCGTCGTCGGCCGGGCAGCGGGATCTCACCGGTCTGCGCCATCCGCTCGTACAGCACGTGCTGCTGTTCCTTGCCGGCGGAGTAGGTGTGCACACCGATGACGGCGAGCACACAGGCGATCAGTGTGACGCCGACGGTCAGCAGTGGGAGGTTGTCCATGGCGAGCGGTGCCTTCTCGGGGAACGCGGGGCGGGGTGGGAACGGTGGGCGGCGAGTCAGCCGGCGGTTTTGCGGAGGGCCAGCTGCTCCTCCGTCTGGGCGACGCCGAAGGCCGCCGGGATCGGCTCGCCGCGCATGTAGAGCCGTTCGGCGACCCTCCGGGGCAGGGGGTGGTAGGTGAAGTGGCCGTGTACGAGGCCGTCGGACGACAGGGGCTGGGCGTCGAAGCGGCAGACGGAGACGATGCGGTAGTCCTCCCGGCCGTGGGAGTCGACGATGGCGATCTCGGTGATCTTGCGGGAACCGTCGGCGTGCCGCGTGAGCTGCACGATGACGTCCACCGCGCTGTTGATCTGGTCCTTGATCGCGACGAAGGGGATCTCCACCTCGGACATCGACGCCAGGGTCTGCAGGCGCATCAGCGCGTCCTCGGCGGAGTTGGCGTGGACGGTGGCGAGGGAACCGTCGTGGCCGGTGGACATGGCCTGGAGCATGTCGAGGGTCTCACCGCCGCGGACCTCACCGACGATGATGCGGTCGGGGCGCATACGCAGGGAGTTGCGCACCAGGTCGCGGATGGTGATCCGTCCCTTGCCCTCGACGTTCGGGGGGCGGCTCTCCAGGGTGATGACGTGGGACTGCTGGAGCTGGAGCTCGGCTGAGTCCTCGATGGTGACGATGCGCTCGCCGTCGGGGATGAGCCCGGACAGCGCGTTGAGCAGCGTGGTCTTACCGGTGCCGGTGGCACCGGAGACGATGACGTTGAACTTGGCGCGCACCAGGCCGGCCAGCAGCAGCGTCATCTGTTCGTCCAGTGAGCCGAGACCGATCATCTCCTGGAGGGTGAACGCGCGCGGGAAGCGCCGGATGGTCAGGACGGGCCCGCTGAGGGAGAGCGGCGGGATGATGACGTTGACGCGCTCGCCGGACGGCAGTCGGGCGTCGACCATGGGATTGGCCTCGTCCACGCGGCGGTTGACCGTGGACACGATGCGTTCGATGGTCTGCATCAGCTGTTCGTTGGAGGCGAAGCGCAGCGGCAGCAGCTCCAGCCGTCCGCCGCGCTCCACGAAGACCTGGTCGGGGCCGTTGACCATGATCTCGCTGATGGAGGCGTCCTCCAGCAGCGGTTCGAGGATGCCGAGGCCGAGGGCCTCGTCCACGACGCGCCGGATCAGCTGGGCGCGTTCGGTCGTGGACAGGACCGGGCCCTCACGACTGATGATGTGGCCGAGCACCCGCTCGAGGCGTATGCGCCGCTCGGAGGCCTGCAGCGCGGACATCTCCGCGAGGTCGATCTCCTCGAGCAGCTTGGCGCGGTAGGCGGAGACGAGACGGCTCTCTTCGGTCAGCCCGTTGGAGGGCTGCTCGGAACCGTTGAGACGCGCCCGCAGGCTCATGTCGTCATCTCCCTGTACGGCTGGCGGTTCGGGTGGTGGGGGGCGGCGGTGTGCGGAGTCAGTGATCGTCGACCGGCATGGTGGCGCTGCGTCGGGCCGTGACTCCGTCCAGCAGGCCGGGGATCAGCGAGGGGACCGGCACCTTGGCGGTGACGGTGACCTCGTCGTCTCGGAAGTCGGGCTCGAAGTCGGCGTCCCCGGCGAGCCAGTCGCTCATCGCGTCCCGCCCCGCCTGCTCGTACGACCGGTCGAAGTGGTCGTACGACGCCGCGCGGGCGGCGGCGCGGGAGGCCGTGCCGGCCTGCTGGACGGCGAAGACGGCGAGGCCGAGCTGGACGACGAGCAGGCCGATGAGGAGCAGCACCGGCAGCAGACCGACGTACTCGATGGCGGTCTGGCCGGAGTCCCGGCGCTTTCTGCGGCCGGCGCGGGTGGTGCGGAGGGCGGCGAAGGCGGCGGTGGGCACAGTCAGCTCTCCTTCGCTGCGGCGGCCTTGCTGGTGATCGTCAGGGGGAGGTTCATTCCGCCCGGGAAGAGCACCGGCACGTCGACGTGGGCTTCGACCAGGAACATGTCACCGTCCGGGCGGCAGTCGATGCGCGCGGTCCAGCCGCCCGGGAGATCCTCGCGGCCGGCCCGCTGGCAGGCCTGGTCACGGCTCTCCCGGAGGGTGTCGGCGGTCGCGCCGGCCCGGGCCGCCTTGTCCGCGGCGTTGCCGGCCAGGACGAAGGCGTAACCGGTCAGCGCGGCCTGCCAGAGCAGGGCGATCGTGATCAGGATGATCGGGGCCATGCTCGTGAACTCGAGGGCCACCTGGCCTCGGTCGTCCACGGCCCCACGTCGGCGGTGCCGGCTGCCGTCTGCCGGGGCCGTTCCTCCTGCCCGGCGACGGCGGTCATCCATCCGAACTCTCATGACACACTTCGCCCCCTACTCCGTGTTCGCGCTCGCTCCTGGCCGTCGGTCGTGTACGTGCTCCTGCGGCCGCTCGTCTGTTCGTGCGCCTCGCTGATGGTCCCGTCGTCTACCCGTGTCCGCTCTGCGGGCCTTGCGTGTCCTCGCCGCGAGCGCGCCGTCGCAGGCCGATCGAGCCACGGTCCCCGCGGTTCCGGCGGTGGCCCTTGCCCGCCATGGCGTCGGCCGACACGAGGCCCAGTTCACCGGCGAGACCCCACAGCGCCTGTTTCACCGTGGACTTGGCCTCGAGGTCGTGCAGCCGGCCGGCGTCGACGGCACCCTGCAGCTCCTTGAAGGCGGCCGGCACGGTGGTGCCGGCGACACGAGTGCCGGTGATCTTCTGGATGAGCGGCGGCTGGATCTCGGTGGCGCGGCTGTAACGGTTGACGACGACGATCGTCTCCTCCGCCTTGCGGATCTGGAGCCTGGTCCACATCCGCACCAGTCGCTTGGCGGCCCGTACGCACACCACGTCCGGCGTGGTGAGCAGGAGCGCGGTGTCGGCCATCTCGACGGCGGCGGCGTTGGCGGTGTTCATCTGGGCGCCGCAGTCGATGACGACGACGGCGTGCCGCGAGCGCAGGGAGCTGATGACCTGCCGCACGGAGCGGTCGGTGACCTCCTCGCCCCGTTCTCCGTCCTTCGGCGCGAGCAGCAGCGACAGACCGGACTCGTGACCGAAGACGGCGTCCTGCAGCACCCTGGGCGTGATGTCCTGGATGCCCGCGAGGTCCACGATCGAGCGGCGGAACTGCACATCCAGGTAGGAGCCGACGTCTCCCGTCTGCAGGTCCAGGTCCACGAGGGCGGCGCTCTGCCCGGACGCCTGGGCGGCGAGCGCCAGCTGGACGGCGGCGAGTGTGGTGCCGACGCCGCCCTTGGCGCCGGAGACGGTGACGACGACGCCACCGGGGCCGGCCATGACCTCGCCGCCTGAGCCGAGGTGGCGGCGGACCCCGGCGGCCCACTGGGACGCCGACTGGACGCGGTTGGCGAGCTCCTCGTAACTGAGGGGCAGCGTCACCAGTCCCCGGGCTCCGGAGTCCATGGCCGCGGAGAGCAGGCCAGGGCCGGCGTCCGCCGTGACGAGCACCACTCCGATGGCCGGGAAACGAAGGGCGACCTCGCGGATCAGCTCCAGCGCGGGAACCGGACCGATGCGTTCATGGACGAGAACCACTTCGGGCAGCTCGTCCAGCGCCTCGCCGGCGAGGCGGGCCAGCGTGTCGATCAGCTGGGTGGAATCCGGCACCGGGGCGGCCGGCTCGGCATCGGGAAGCTGGCTGAGCAGGGTGGTGACAGCCCGGGCCGCGTCGATGTCACCGACGGCGGGCAGGATCCTCGTGGTCATCCGGCCTCACTTGTCCTTGGACAGCTCATAGGTGCGCTCCCCCGGCTTGAGCGAGGCGTCGCTGCCGGGAGCGATCAGTGCGAGGCGGACGTGCTGGGCGAAGGACTCGGCGTACGCGACGCGCTGGGCGTCGAGCGTGTTGAGTGCGAAGGTGATCGGCACCGCCTCCTTCACGCTCGTCCTCTTGTCGTCGTTGCCGTCCAGCGCGGTGAGCCGGCCCACGTCGATGACCTTGGCGTTGGAGACGATGATCTTGGACTGGGCAGGAGTGGAACGGTCGTCGCCGGCGAACGTGGCGAAGATGTTGACCTTCGATCCGGGCCTGATCTTGCCGGCCACACCCGTCGCCGCGTCGATCATGATCGCGATCTCCTGCTCACCCGGCGCCAGGGCCGGACGCTTGACGATCATGTCGCTCTGCAGCAGCGACCCTTTGCGCAGACTGGTGACCGCGATCTTTCCGTCGATTTCCGACAGATCGGTGACGGCGTTCTCCGACAGCCACCGCTTGGGCATCCGCACCTTCTCGAACTGCGCCGCGGAGAGCTGGGTGTAGGGCGCTATGTCCGTCTTCACCTGATAGGCGGAAACCTCCGGCCCCACTTTGGAGTTGGCATCGCTGATGACGGAGAACACGCCGGCGAAGGCGACGAAGGCGAGGAGGACGGAGAGGAGCAGCAGGATGACGCCGCGGCGCTGGCGGGAGTTCATGGACCGGACAACCTCGGAAGGGGACGTGGAAGCGGACACGGGCGGGGGCGCGCACACCCTGTAGGCCACCGAACACGGGGGGCCACGGTGGACATGACACCGCTGAGCGACGTGTGGTTCCCGCGCGGGATCGATAAAGGAGCGCAGCAGCGCGCAGCACTGGTCAACGCGATCGCTGTCACCACGTCAGAATCCCCGTTTCATTCTCCGGCCCGCCCTCCCCGAGCGGGCCGCAGATCGTCAACTGTCAGCTCAGTCGCATCAGCACCTTATCCATGTCCTAGGCCGGGCGACACCCGCAAAGTGCTGCGGATGCAGGGACTCCTGGCTTTCCGGGCATGTTCCGAGGAGCGTCAGCCGAACGCGAGCGCCAGCAGAGCCACCGACGAGAACAACGCCAGCGGTAGGCACAACAGGAGCCGGACATACACCGGCCCCCAGGTGTCCGGACCGGCGATGGTCGCCCGCCGCTCGGGACGGTCCGGGTCGTAGCAGACCCGCACGGTGGCGCCTTCCTCGAACCCGAACAGGCCGGGCCGGTCGGTGAATTCGACGGTCCGGCCGTCGGCTGTGCGGAAGGCGAAGGTGAACTGGGGATGGCTGTAACTCATGCGGTCCCGGATGAAGGCGCGCCGTACGCACCAGCCTTCGGTCCGCTCACCGCGCCGCACGAGGCGCACCACCAGGGCCACCCGGTGGAACAGCAGGGCGACGCCCGTCAGGCACATCAGGCCCACGACCAGGAAGACCAGTTCCACCACAGGCATCCGATCGTCACTTACTTCTTGCTGCTCTTCAGCCGGACGCTGTGGACGATGTCCGACACATCGCGGCTGGAGAGAACGCCCTCCTTGGAGTTGACCGTGATGAGCCAGGGACGCTGTTCGGAGTCGACGCCGGTGAGCATCACGCCGGCCAGCTTGGTTCCCTTGGGCGGTGCGCCCGGCTTGCCGCGAGAGGTGAAGGTGTAGGTGATCTGCCTGGCCTCTTCGCGCCCGTCGGGCCCCCCCGCCACCTCGATCTTCGTCGTCCTGGCCGGAGTGGCTCCGAGCTGGACCCGCGCCTCCGCCCCGACGGCCGCCATGTCCGCGGTGTTCATACCGGATCCGAAGTCGAACTCCACTGTCATGGAGGCCACCAGGACACCGGCGTCCTCGCGCGTGGCGCGGGCCACCTCGTACGGGTCGGACTTGTCCGTCGCGACCTGCCCGAAGCCCTTGGGACAGGCCACGGAGAGCCGTTCGGTCGACAAGGTGCTCCAGCCTTCGGGTGTCGTGGCCTCGTTACCGCCCCCACCGCAGCCGGCGAGCAGCAGACCGGCGACGGAGGCCGCCGCCGTACGAACGACTCGCATGAGCTTCCCGTTCATCCGCGTTGTCCTGATTCTTCCGCTCTACTGCGCGCAGTAGCTGTACGGCACGTAGTCACGCCTGCCGTTGTGGGGAGCCCCCAGGAACTGGGCGTTGTTCAGCGTCTCGGACTTGTTCTCCAGCGAGACGGAGGCACCGATGGACAGCCCCAGGTTCAGCTCGAAACCGTACTCGTGCGCGTCGGTGAGGCCATCGTACGTGGTCTTGCTGGACTTCCCCTGGTCGAAGAGGAGCCGGCCGAAAGGGTCGTCGGCACCCGGACGAGCGGTGGGCGCGTGGTTGTTCAGCAGGTACGAGAACACCGCGCTGCCGTCGCCGTTGCCGTCCAGCCACTTCTGGGCGACAGCCCGGTCGGCGTCGCCTTCCCTGCCCTTGGGGAAGGTCACGGTGTTGGTGTAGACGTCGATCTTGCTGGAGCCGGAGTTGTCGACGGTACTGCCCTTGCCGCTCTTGCCGTCCTTCCCGCTCTTGCCGTTGTGGCCGCCGACGCTGTCGGAGGTGCCGCTCGCCCCGGTCTCGGTGGTCTGCGTGAAGTCGATGCGGACGAGTTCACCCGTCTTCTGATCACGGGTGACGGTGACCGTGGCGGTGCGTTCGGTCTGCTGGTGGTCGCCTTTCTCGAACCCGCCGGCCGCGGCCTTGCTGCCCCACTTCCCGGAGCCCTTCACGGTGTAGGTGTACGACTTGTTGCCGCTGTAGTCGTCCTTGGTGAAGACGACATCGCCACTGATCTTGGCGTTGCCGTTGATTCCGGCCGACACGACCCGGTCGTCGCCCGCGTTCAGCGACAGCCCGCCGTCGACGCTGCCGTAGGCGCCGATGGACCCGTAGCTGATGTGACGGTTCTTGAGCTTGCTCTCGATACGGTCGCGGAGCTTGTCCTCCTCGACGAGCGGGCCCTTGCCGAACAGGGCGAGGATGCCGTCGCCGATGCTGGCCTCGCCACCGCCGGCTGAGGTGCGGCGCATCTCGTACATCTTGAGCTTCTCGAGGTCGTCACGGAAGGACTTGGCCTCGTCCTTGCTCTTGAACACCCAGGTGTCGCCGTTGTTCACCTTGATGCCGGCGCCCAGGTCGACCGAGCCCTTGCCGAGCTTGCCGATCTTTCCGCCGAAGCCTCCGGTCGCGCCGAGCGACGCCGAGTCGGTGAACGTGGTGTAGATGAGCTGGTCGTTGCCGTCGACCTTGCCGTCGCCGTTGACGTCGAAATTGGCCTGGTGGACCTTGTCCTGGAATCCGTACTCGTTGCCCCACTTGAGGAAGCCGAGCTTGACCTCACTGCCCGCCTTGTCCGTGACGGTGGAGATGTTGCACAGCGGCGGCTCGAAGTCGGAGTCGCTCGCCGTGCTGTCGGGACCACCGCCACCGGAGGCACATCCGCCGCCCCCGCCCCAGATCGAGGAGATGGAGCAGCGGAAGCGTTCGCCGAGCGAGCCGGCCACACCGGTCGCGATCAGAGCGAGGACGATGGCCACCGCGACGATCACCGCGCCCACGTACTCCAGCGCGGTCGCGCCCCGGTCCCCCGCGCACAGCGGGCCATGCCGCGCCCCGGTGGTTGTTCTCGCCTGGCGCGCTCTCATCATTCCCCCTCCTGCAACCGGTCCACTGCGCAACCGCTCACCGCGCCGACCACGACGACCACGCAGGACATCAGCAGTCCCATGGTCGAGGCCCGGCCCCAGTGCATGACGATGTTGACGATCTCCGCGAACAGCGGCACCACGAACAGCGCGGCGAGATGCCGCGGCAGGGATGCCCGGAAGGGATCCCGGTGCACCCGGCCGGCCGCCCAGACGGCCAGCGCGACACACACGGCGTTCGGGAGGTGGACGAACAGCAGCCGACCGCCGAAGGACACCAGAAGCTCGTCCGTGGCGAACGGCTTGTAGAAATACGTCACTTGGAGGTACTCCGTGACGAACAGCACGACGAGGCCGGCCGCCCAGGCCCGTATGAGTGCGAAGAAGCCCCCACTCGCCGTACGCACCGCCCTGTCATGCCACGGCGGCTCACCTGTCCCACGCATGCCTGATGCCCCTCTGATCCCTCTGCGGATGCGGCGGGCACACCTTAGGGCGGTCGATCAGAGGGCTTCATGGGCCCGTAGGCCCACGCGCGGGCCCAAACCGGCCAGGTTGTCGCGGGGACGAGCGCGGACGGGCGCGTCGTCGCGGCGATCCGGTCCGCCCCGGGTCAGGACACCGGGGCGGAGTCCCTGCCGTCGCCGACCGGCGGGGTCAGCGAACAGAAGACGCAACGGTCGCCGATGAGTTCCAGCCCGCACCAGCGGCAGCGGTCCTGCCGTACCGAGGTCACGAGCTGGTACAGCACCGGGAGATCGGGCAGAAACGTGGCGAACTCCACCAGCTTCCCGGTCCCCCACCACCGTGCCGACTCGGCGGGCAGTTGCGCCTCCCGCAGACCCTGGACCTGCCAGGCCTCGGCCAGCGTGGAGTTGACCCAGTCCGTCTGGAGCTGGCCCTTGGCGACGAGAAGCCAGGTCCCGAACTCCGGGCCGGTCAGACTCGCCTGAGGTCCGATCTTCACGAGCTGCGGGGCGGGGTGGGCGACCACGCCGAACTGGCTGCCGGGCACCCAGGACTTCGCGTGTGACTTGAGACTGACCGGCACCCTGTCGAGCTTCGCCACGGAGCCCAGCACCGCGCCGGCGTGGATGTAGTGGGTGAGCAGGCGACCGGCAGAGGCCACCACACCGGCGCTGAGGTCGGTGACCGACAGCTGTCGCAGCTGACGGATCAACACGGCCAGGCCCAGCGGCGGAAGGTCGGACTTGAACAGGGCGATGCGGTCGCTCTCCATGATGGAGCGCATGGCGTGCAGCCGCTGCTCCGTCGCCACCGGCGTCGCCGACGAGTAGACGATGATCACGTAGCCGTGCTGTTCCAGCAGGACCTGCAGGTCCGCCAGGGCCTGTTCCAGCGGTTGCTCATCCGGTGCTCTCAGAGTGACCGCGGGCGGCGTCTGCTGGTCGTGCGGCGGCAGGACCATGTCGGCACTGGTCACTGCGATCGCGGTCGGCATGTCGAGTTCCCCGTTCCTCAAGCTGCGACGGCTTGTCAGCCGTGGAGCCTCGCAGCCCTGCACGGCTACCGCAGCACCCTAACCGCGCATCAGGGGTCGGAGAAATCCCCGTCGGACCCCTTGACGACCTCATTGGTCTGGACCAACTTATGCCCATGTCCCCACACAACCGATCGGCCCGGCTCTGCTCCGGTGCCGTCACCGCCGCCCTCGCCCTCTGTCTCGCCGGCGCGGGCCAGGCGTCCGCAGCGGACGTCAACAACGTCAGGAACGCCGGCTTCGAGGCCGGGCTCGGCAACTGGAGTTGTTCCGCGAACAGCGGGACGACCGTCTCCTCGCCCGTGCACGGGGGTGCGGCCGCGTTGAAGGCCACGCCCGCCGGGCAGGACAACGCGCAGTGCGCCCAGACCGTCGCCGTCAAGCCCAACTCGACGTACAGCCTGAGCGCCTGGGTCCAGGGCGGGTACGCCTACCTGGGCGTGACGGGCACGGGTACGACCGACGTCTCGACCTGGACGCCGGACTCGCCGACGTGGAAGCAGCTGACGACGACGTTCACCACGGGGTCGTCGACGACCTCGGTGACGCTCTACCTGCACGGCTGGTACGGCCAGGCGGCTTACTACGCCGACGACGTCCAGGTGTACGGCCCCGACGGCGGCGGAGGCACCGACCCCGCTCCGACCGTCCCCGCCGCTCCGGGCGGCCTGGCCGTCTCCGGTACGACGTCGTCCTCCGTCTCCCTGTCCTGGAACGCGGTGTCGGGCGCGACGGGATACACCGTCTACCGCGACGGCGCGAAGGCGGCGTCGGTGACGGGCACTTCGGCCACGGTCTCCGGACTCGCGGCCGCCACCTCGTACTCCTTCCAGGTCACGGCGTCCAACGCGGCCGGTGAGTCGGCGAAGTCGGCGGGGGTGTCGGCGACGACCGCCGGCACCGGTGGCGGCGGTGGCGGCACGGGGCTGCCGAAGCACGCGGTGACGGGCTACTGGCAAAACTTCAACAACGGCGCGACGGTGCAGAAGCTGTCGGACGTGCCCGCCGCCTACGACATCATCGCCGTCGCCTTCGCGGACGCGACGACCACACCGGGCGCCGTGAGCTTCACGCTGGACTCGGCGGGCCTGGGCGGCTACACGGTGGACCAGTTCAAGGCGGACATCCGGGCCAAGCAGGCGGCCGGCAAGAAGGTCATCGTCTCGGTGGGCGGCCAGAACGGCACGGTGTCCATCAGCGACTCGGCGTCCGCGACGAACTTCGCCAACTCCGTGTACACGCTGATGCAGACGTACGGCTTCGACGGCGTGGACATCGACCTGGAGAACGGGCTGAACCCCACCTACATGACGCAGGCGCTGCGGGCGCTCGCGGCGAAGGCGGGGCCGTCCCTGATCCTCACCATGGCCCCGCAGACGATCGACATGCAGTCGGCGTCCGCGGGCTACTTCCAGACGGCGCTGAACGTGAAGGACATCCTCACGGTCGTCAACATGCAGTACTACAACAGCGGTTCGATGCTGGGCTGCGACGGCAAGGTCTACAGCCAGGGCACGGTCGACTTCCTCACGGCCCTGGCCTGCATCCAGCTCGAGGGCGGCCTGTCGCCGTCCCAGGTGGGCCTCGGCCTCCCGGCCTCCACCCGCGCGGCGGGCAGCGGCTACGTCTCCCCCACCGTGGTGAACAACGCCCTGGACTGCCTGACGAAGCTGACCAACTGCGGCACCTTCAAGCCGTCGAGGACGTACCCCGACCTGCGGGGTGCGATGACCTGGTCGACCAACTGGGACGCGGCTGCGGGCAACACGTGGTCGTCCTCCGTGGGCGCGCACGTGCACGGCCTGCCGTAGGCGGTACGCGCACAAGCCCCGCCCGCGTCGTCGCGGGCGGGGCTTGTGCGTCCCTGTGTCACAGGCTGCGTGCCGTGATGTCGCCGTAGGCGGTGGTCGCCTGGATGTCGAGGGCGGCCTCGGTGCCGTCGGCGTTCTTCAGGGCGTTGCTGATCCGGCCGTATCCGGTGCCGGCGTCCAGGGTGGCGGAGACTCCGCGGGCGGCGTCGATCGCGATGTCGCCGGACTCGGTGCGCAGGATGACGCTGCCGCGTACCGCCTCGGCGATGCGGATGTCGCCCTTCTGGACGCTGATCTCCGCCGGGCCGCCCAGGCGGCCGACCGAGACGTCGCCGGCCGCGACGGTGAGGCGGGCGCTCGCGGCCTCGTCGAGCTTCACCGGGCCCTGGGCGCCTTCGAAGACGACCTCGCCGAGCCGTCCGACGCCCCGGAACTCGGCGGCGGCGGCCTTGGCCTCGACGCGGGAGCCGGCCGGCAGCTGGACCGTCACCTCCACACTCCCGGACGGGCCGAGGATCCGGTTCTGCGCCGGGGAGGCCGCGATCCGCAGGACGCCGTCGCCGTATTCGACGGTGGTCTCCTCCGCCGCCTTCACGTCGCGGCTCTTCGCGGCGTTCGCGGGGAGCACCTCGACCACCGTGTCGCTCCGGTCGGCGGCGATGAACTGGATGCGTCCGGCGGGGATGTCGAGGACGACCGAGACCGGGGTGGTGGTGTCGAACTTCTGCATCGTGCTCTCCTTCGACTCGCTGTTTCCGATGTGGGAAACGCTACGTTGCGTTCATGAGTTCGGCAATGTACTCGTTGCGCGCTGATGGCATTTATGCAGGTCACATGGATCATTTCGTTGCATCGACCCTAGGGGCAACGCAACGGACCGTCAGATTCCGTTGCAATGAGATGGCCGTGAACGCTACGGTGGGGTCCTCACCGGAGCACGAAGGAGGGCGCGATGCCGGGAGGCAGACTCACCCAGCGGGAACGGCAGCAGATCGCGCTGGGACTGGCCGACGGCCTCGCCTACGCGGAGATCGCCCGCCGCCTCGGCCGTCCGACCTCGACGGTCACACGCGAGGTGATGCGCAACGGCGGGCCCACCGCCTACCGCGCCGACCTGGCCCACCGCGCCAGCGAGCAGCGCGCGCACCGGCGCAGGCAGGCGCCGCCCCGCGCGCCGCAGACGCCTCCTCAGGACCACGGTCGCGACGCCGAGGCCGTGCGCGCGTACGAGGAGATGTTCACGACCCTGCTCATGTCCCAGGGCCTGCCCCGGATGATGGCCCGGGTGCTGACCCGTCTCTACACCACCGACGCGGGCAGCCTCACGGCCTCCGAGCTCGCCCGGCACCTCCAGGTCAGTCCGGCGTCCGTGTCGAAGGCGATCGCGTTCCTCGAGAGCCAGGGCCTCGTCCGCCGCGAGCGTGAGGAAGGCCGCCGTGAGCGTTACGTCGTCGACGACGACGTCTGGTACCAGTCGATGATGGCCAGCGCCCGCGGCACCGCCCAGCTCGCCGACACCGCGCGGCAGGGCGTCGGCATCCTCGGCCAGGGCACACCGGCGGCCACGCGTCTGGAGAACATCGCCCGTTTCGTCGACTTCGTCTCCGAGGCCATCGCCCGCGCCGCGGAGCAGGCCCGCGAGGTTCTCCACACGAAACCGGAAACGGGGTGAAACATTTCCGCTCCCTGCCGCATCGATGAGGTGGAGGCACCCGCACGGCACACGCCTCGCCATGAGTGACGCCAGGACCAGGGGGAGCAGATGAGACAGGCCCGCGCTGAGGAGTACGCGGAGTTCGCGGCGGTGCGGGCCGGTCATCTGTACCGGTCGGCGTGTCTGTTCACCGCCGGGGACACGCACCTCGCGGAGGACCTGGTCCAGGAGACGCTCGGGCGGATCTACGTCCGCTGGGGACGCGTCAGTCGCGCCGACAACCCGGCCGCTTACGCCCAGACCGTGCTCACCCGGGCCTTCCTCGCCCATCAACGGCGCCGCAGCAGCGGGGAACGGGTGACCGCACTGGTGCCGGAGACGCCGTACACCGCGGGCGACACGCCGTTGCGGCTGACGCTGCTCGACGCGCTCGCCCGGCTGCCCGCCAAGGACCGGGCGGTCGTCGTCCTGCGCTACTGGGAGGACCGGTCCGTCCAGGAGACCGCCGCGGCGCTGGGCGCCAGTTCGGCGTCGGTGCGGACCCGGTGTGTGCGGGCGCTGGCCCGGCTGCGGGAGCTGCTGGGCGAGGACATCGGCGCGTACGCCCGGCCCTGAGCCCTCCCTCCGGCCCGGCCTTCGTCCCTCTACCTCCCGCCCCCCCTGCTTCCTGCCTCCCACCTCCCACCTCCTACCTCCTACCTCCTACCTCGCGGAAACGGTGGTTCTGCCATGCCCTTCGACCAGCACAGCGATCCGCACAGCGACCCCTTCGAGGACCAGCTCTCCGCCGCCCTGCACCAGGCCGGCGGCACCTTCGAGACCGACCGGACCGCCCTCACCGCGGGCGGCGCTCGGCGGGGCCGGCGGCTGCGGCTGCGGCGCCGGGCGGCCGTCGCCGGCGGTGTGGCCGGCGTGGCGCTCGCCGGGGTGGGCGGGGTGCTCCTCGTGCCGTGGGGGCAGAACTCCCCCGCGGCCCCCGAGCTGTCCGGCGTAGCGACCAGACCGCAGCCGGCCAAGACCACGACGGCCACGGGCGTCACCAAGCAGCAGATGATCCGGACCGTCGAACGGCTGCTGCCCAAGGGCGAGTTCAGCGAGGAGACGGGCCGCGGGTCCGAGGAGGGGGCCGCGGTCTTCCCCTACGCCTCGGTCGTCTACGACGACGGCAAGGGTGCCGCCGCCGTGTCCGTCAGCATCAACAAGGTGGAGCCGGGCGGGCTGGACGCGCGGCAGGCGGTCCAGTGCCCGGACAAGGTCTACATCCCCTACGACTCCTGCGTGACGAACCACCTCGCGGACGGCTCGGTGATCAGGATCTTCCAGGGGTACGAGTATCCCGACAAGCGTGTGGACACCAAGAACTGGACCGCCGACCTGGTCACGCCGACCGGGCAGCACGTCTCGGTGATGGAGTGGAACGCTCCCGCCGAGAAGGACGCGGCCGTCAGCCGGGACGAGCCCCCGCTGGACCCGGCCGCGTTGACCCGGCTCGCGTCGGCGAAGGACTGGCGGCCGCTCGTCGACGCCCTCCCGCGCGATCCCCGCCGTCCCTCCGCCGACCCCACGGATCCGGGGGCCGAGCTGCACGCCCGCGCCAAGCTGCTCGCCCTGCTGCCCAAGAAGCTGAAGGTCGTCGGCAAGAGCAGTGAGGACGGGGAATTCGCCTACGCCGTCGTCGACGACGGCAAGGGCAGGAGCCTGGTGCAGGTCAACGTGCAGCCGAACATGAACGACGTGCGCGGTGACCTCTTCGGCTCCGGGGACGAGACGCTGCCCGACGGCACCCGGGTCGCCGTGCACCAGGGGCCCGGCGAGAAGGGTGGCGAGGGCGTCGTCATGTGGACCGTCGACACCCTGCGCAAGGACGGCTTCCGGGTGGTCATCAGCGCCTTCAACTCCGGCTCCCAGCACGACGCCGCCACCCGCGCCACCCCGGCGCTGACCGTCCGGCAGCTGAGGGAGATCGCCCTCAGCCCGAGCTGGCGCGGCTAGCCCGCGACCAGGAACCGCAGCCCCGCCACGGCCGGCATCGCGTTGCTCAGCAGGCCGCTGCGCGCCGGTGGCGGGGCGTGCGGGAGGACTTCAGCCGGGCGGCCGGCGCCCGGCCGGGCTAGTCGTCGCCGTCCGCCGTCGCCCCGGCCCCGGTTACGGCTTCATCGGCTTCGGCCCCGGCTTCATCGGCTTCGGCTTCGGTGCCCTCTTCGAAGTACGCGTCGAGGACCGCGTCCAGTTCCGCCTCCCATGTCGCGAAGTCGGCGCGGGACTTGGCCTCGATCTCGATCGGGTACCAGCGGCGCTCGGGCGTGTGCACGGTGACCGTGAACCGCTTGCCGAAGCGGGCCGTCTCCGTCTCCACGGCGCCGATCTCGTCCCAGCGGAACTCGCACGCCTGGTCGTCGAGGGACAGCCGTACGCCCTGGTGGTCGGCGACGATCCGCGCGCGGCGGTCGGCCGCCTCGAAGACGGGGCCGTCAGCGGGGGGTTCGGAGCCGGGGGCCTCGGCGTCCTCCCCGGCGGTGTCCCCGGAGGGGTCCGTTGAGACGTCCCCGGGGACCTCGGCGGAAGCCTCACCGGAAGGCGTCTCCTCCTCCGGCTCGGGGGTCTCGTCCACGGCGTCCTGCGCCTTTTCGGCGTTCACGGACACCGGCGACGTGAGGCCGGGGACGAAGGCCGGGTCGAACCCGGCGCCCGTCACGGGTTCGGCCTTCAGGGCCTCGGCCTTCAGGGGCCGGCTGCTGTCACCTATGCGCTGCTCCACAGCGCAGCAGTATGGTCGACGTTCCTGTGTGGCACACAGTCAGCCCCTGCATCGTTATACGAAGACGCTCACGCCCGCGGCCACCGCGAACCCGGCCAGCGACAGCACCGATTCGAGCACCGTCCACGACTTGAGCGTGTCCCGCTCGCTGATGCCGAAGTACTTCGCGACCATCCAGAAGCCGCCGTCGTTGACGTGCGAGGCGAAGATGGACCCGGCCGAGATCGCCATGATGACGAGGGCCACGAACGCCTGGCTGTGGTGGCCGGTGGACAGCAGCGGGGCGACGATGCCCGCCGTGGTCACGATCGCGACCGTCGCCGAGCCCTGGGCGACCCGCAGCACGAGCGAGATCAGGTACGACAGGACGATCACCGGCAGGCCCACGCCGTGGAAGGTGTCCGACAACGCCTGGGCGACCCCGCTGGCCTTCAGCACGGCGCCGAAGACACCGCCGGCGCCGACGACGAGCAGGATGTTGCCGACCGGCTTCAGCGAGGCCGTCGAGACCGTCTCCAGGGACTTGGGGGACCAGCCGCGGCGGACGCCGAGCAGGTAGTACGCCAGCAGCAGGGCGATGGTGAGGGCGACGAAGGGGTGGCCGAAGAACTCGATCACCGAGCGGAGGGTGGAGGGGTCCAGGGCGATCGAGGAGAACGTGGCGGCGAGGATGAGCACCAGCGGCGTACCGATGATGCCGAGGACCGTGCCGAGCGGGACAGGCTCCTCACGCGGCTCGACGCCCTGTCCGCGCGGCTCGACGCCCTGTCCGCGCTGTACGGCGCCGTGCCCGCGCTGTTCGGCCAGGACGGCCGCCTTGCCCTCCTCGGCCGCCTCCAGCATGTCCTGCGGCACGGGGACGAAGAGGCGGTGGCCGATCCACGCGGCGTACGCCCACGCGGCGAGGACCGCCGGTATGCCGCAGACGACGCCCATGAGGATGATCCAGCCGAGGTCGACGTGCAGCAGTCCGGCCGCGGCCACCGGGCCGGGGTGCGGCGGCAGGAAGGCGTGGGTCATCGACAGGCCGGCGAGCAGCGGCAGGCAGTACAGCAGGATCGACTTGCCGGACCGTTTCGCGGCCGCGTAGACGATCGGCGCGAGGACGAAGATGCCGACGTCGAAGAAGACCGGGATGCCGAAGATCAGGCCGGTCAGGCCCATCGCGAGCGGGGCGCGGCGTTCGCCGAACAGGCCCAGCAGGCGTGAGGCGAGGACCTCCGCGCCGCCGCTGACCTCGAGGACGGCGCCCAGCATGGTGCCCAGGCCGATGATGATCGCGACATGGCCGAGGATGCCGCCCATGCCGGACTCGATGGTGGAGACGGCGTCGGAGCGCTGGACCGTGCCGAAGAGTTCGGTGACGGACAGACCGGCGAGCAGGCCGACGGCTATGGACACGGCGAGCAGGGCGACGAACGGCTGGAGTCTGACCTTGATGATCAGGAAGAGCAGCAGGGCGATGCCCACGGCGGCGACCGTGAGCAGCCCGGTGGTGCCGCCGATCAGGAGGAGGAGGCCGCCCGTGTGGGGTGGCGGCGCGGCGGGGGCGGAGGCGGCGAGGGAGAGGGACATGCGGGCTGGTCCTCTACGGGGGCGGGGGCGGGGAACGGGGTAAGTGCATGGTGCTTTCGGGCAGGGGGCATCGCGGCGCGGCGCCCGTGGGGGCGCCGTACCGTGTGCGGACGTGCGGGTGCGGGGGGAGGGGGCGTCAACGCCCCTTAGGACGACGGATCGGCCGAGGGCGGTGCCTCACCGGGGACGGTGCCGCAGCCGGGAGAGGCGGCTCAGCCGGGAACGGCGGCTCAGCCCAGGACGGCGGCTCAGCCGAGGACGGCGAGCGCGTCGATCTCGATGAGGAGCCCGGCGGGCAGGCCGACGTACACCGTGGTGCGCGCGGCGGGCGGCTGCGTGAGGCCCTGCTCCTCGAAGTAGGCGTTGTAGATCTCGTTCATCTCGGCGAAGTGGTCCACGTCGGTGAGGTAGACGCGGATCATCATCACGTCGTCCCAGCTCGCGCCGCCCTCTTCGAGGATCGCCTTGACGTTGGCGAGGGTCTGCAGGGTCTGCTCGCGCAGGGTCGGGCCGGCCGGTGTGGGGGGCTTGCCCTCCTCGGCGGGGAGGAAGCCCACCTGCCCGGCGACCTGGAGGATGTTGCCCTTCCTCACGCCGTGCGAGAACTTCGCCGGCGGGGTGGTGTGGGTCTTGGGCATGAGGGCGATCTTGTCGGTCACGTGCGGTCCTTTTCCGTCATTCGGGGTCACCTACGGGCGTTCTTCCGGAGTACTCGCCGCTGATGGCGTCGGCGGTACGGCGCACCAGCGGGAGCAGGGTGAGGAGTTCGTCGGCGGTGACGACGACGTTCGGCGCGGACACCGACATCGCGGCGACCACCCGGCCGTCGGCGCCGCGGATGGGCGCGGCGACGCAGTTGATGGACTCCTCGTGGCCACCGAGGTCGGTGGCCCAGCCCTGTTCGCGTACCTTGGCCAGCTCCTTGAGGTAGGCGTCGGCGTTCGGTGTCGAACGGGCCGTGTACAGGGGGTAGTCGAGCTTCTCCGCGACCGCGCGGCGCTCGTGCTCGGGCAGGTCGGCGAGGAGCAGTTTCGCGACGGCGGCGACGGTGATGGCGACGGGCTTGCCGATGCGCGAGTACATGCGCACCGGGTAGCGGCTGTCCACCTTGTCGATGTAGAGGACGTCTCCCTCCTCGTACACGGCGAGGTGGACGGTGTGTCCGCAGCTCTCGTTCAGGCGGGCGAGATGGGGGTGCGCGATCTCGCGGATGTCGAGGTTCTCCATCGCCTCCTGGGCGAGGGCGAAGAGGCGGGCGCCGAGCCGGTAGCGCTGGTCGGACTGGCGGTAGACCAGGCCGTGCTCGTGCAGGGTGCGCAGCAGGCGCAGGGCGGTCGACTTGTGGACGCCGAGGCGGTCGGCGACCTGTCCGAGATCGGCGGGGCCCTCGGCGAGCAGCGGGAGGATGCTCAGGGCGCGGTCGACGGTCTGGCTCATGGGGCGGGTACCTCCTCTTCGGCCTGCTCGGCTTGCGTCCAGCCGGGGCCGAGTCGAAGTGTCCCCCATGTCCCGTCGTCGACGGCGGCGAGCCGGTCGGCGTGTGCGCGGGCGGGGGGTGCGGTGAGGTCGCCGGGGGTGGTGAGGGCGGCGGCGGCCCAGAGGTGGGCGTGGCGCAGGCGGGTGGTGAGGGGCAGGTCGCGGAGGGTGGCGTGCAGGAAGCCGGCGGCGAAGGCGTCGCCGGCGCCGGTGGTCGCGATGACGTCCACGCGGAGGGCCGGGACCCAGGTGAGCGGCGCCGCTGCCGGGAAGGCCGTGGCGCCCCGCTCGCCCCGCTTCACCACCAGCGTCGCCGGCTCGGGCAGCAGCGCGCGGATCGCCTCGGGACCGCCCGTGACACCCCAGGCCGCCTCCGCCTCGTCCTCCCCCACGA
This sequence comes from Streptomyces sp. NPDC036813, assembly GCF_055609245.1. Classification (NCBI taxonomy): domain Bacteria; kingdom Bacillati; phylum Actinomycetota; class Actinomycetes; order Kitasatosporales; family Streptomycetaceae; genus Streptomyces; species Streptomyces sp. NPDC036813. The sequence continues at coordinate 496,349 of NZ_JBVJPV010000003.1, forward strand.
ACACCACGTCCGCCCTGCGGGCCAGTCCCAGCAGCACGTCAGGGCTGTCGGAGGTGCTCCACAGCCCGGGCCGGTGGTTGACGTCGAACGACACCAGGGGCCGGCCGGCGGCCGGAGCGGTCAGTTCACGCATCAGCTCCCGGCAGCCGTCCGACAGCGCCGCCGTGATCCCCGACAGGTGCAGGACCCGGCACGAGCGGGCCGCCGCCGGGTCGACCGTGGACACGGACATCGCCGATGCCGCCGACCCCGCCCGGTAGTACGCCACCTCGTGCGCGTCGGTGCCGCGCTCCCCGGCGGTGCGGAAGTACACGCCGGTGGGGCGGTCCGGGTCCCGCCGGACGGAGGTGACGTCGACACCGTAGGAGCCGATCGTCCCGACCAGGTGGTCGCCGAAGCCGTCCGCGCCCACCCGGCTGATCCACCGCACGGAGTGCCCCGCGGCGGCCAGCATGCAGGCGACGTTGGACTCCGCGCCGCCGATGGCGCGGTCGAAGGACGGGACGTCGGCGAGGCGGCCGGGCCGGGTGGGCAGGAACGTGACCATGGACTCGCCGAGCGCGGCCACGTCGACGACGTCGGTGTCGACGTCGGGGGCATGGCGGGGTGCGGTCCTGGTCACGATGGTCGTAGCTCCTCCGTCGGGGGGTTCGCCGTCGTTGACCCCGCGTTGGCCGAGATGTTAGACAGCGGTAAGCGACATACGCAATGAGCGTTGCAATAAGTGCAACGCACCTGATCAGGGAGGCTCTCATGAGCAGCGACGCTCTCGCTCGCCTGGCCGACGACCGGGTCGACCACCGCTTCAAGGGCCTCCCGCCGGACGCGGACGGCCTGACCGTGGGCGAGCTGGCCGCCCAGCGCCGCAACCTGTTCACCGGCGGTTTCGCCACACCCGTGCTCGCGCTGTCCGCCGAGCGCCTCGAGCACAACCTGAAGCTGATGGAGACGTACGCGGCCCGGCACGGTCTCGCGTTCGCGCCGCACGGCAAGACCTCCATGGCGCCGCAGCTGTTCCAGCGGCAGATCGAGCACGGCGCGTGGGGCATCACGCTCGCCGTGCCGCACCAGGTGCGGGTGGCGCGGGCCTTCGGGACCGGGCGGGTGTTCCTCGCCAACGAGCTGGTCGACCCGGCGGCCCTGCGCTGGATCGCCGCACAGCAGGACGCCGACCCGGATTTCCGGGTCGTCTGCTACGTCGACTCCGTGCGCGGCGTCGGGCTGATGGACGCGGCACTCACGGGCGCCGCCCGCCCCCTGGACGTCGTCGTGGAGCTGGCCGCCGGGGACGGTGCCCGCACCGGCGTGCGCACGGAGGCCGAGTGCGCGGCCGTCGCGGACGCGGTGGCGGCCGTACGCACGCTGCGGCTCGTCGGGGTCGCCGGGTACGAGGGCGAGGTGCCGCAGGCGAGCCATGAGCGGGTGACGGCGTGGCTGCGGCGGCTGGTGGCGCTCGCCGTCGACTTCGACAAGGCGGGGCGGTTCGCGGGACTGGACGAGATCGTGGTCAGCGCGGGCGGCAGCGCCTGGTTCGACGCGGTCGCCGAGGTGTTCGCCGAGATCCCCGGCCTGTCCGCGCCGGTGCTGAAGCTGCTGCGCTCCGGCGCGTACGTCTCGCACGACGACGGCCACTACCGCCGCCTCACCCCGTTCAACCGGGTCCCCGAGGAGGGTGCGCTGGAGCCTGCGTTCCGGCTGTGGACGCAGGTCGTCTCCCGCCCCTCGCCCGAGCAGGCCTTCGTCAACGCGGGCAAGCGGGACGCGGCGTACGACCTGGACCTGCCCGTGGCGCAGGTGGTACGCCGGAACGGTGACGAACGCCCGGCGACCGGGATCGAGGTGACGGGCCTGTCCGACCAGCACGCCTGGCTGCGTACCGCCCCCGGGGCGGAGCTGGAGGTCGGCGACTGGGTGGGCCTGGGCCTCTCGCACCCGTGCACGTCGTTCGACAAGTGGCCGCTGATCCCGGTGGCCGAGGCGGACGGCACGGTCGTCGACTACATCCGCACGTTCTTCTAGGGAGGCCGGCGTGGAAGACCTCGTCATCCGGGACGCGGACGTCGTCGACGGTTCCGGCGCCGACTCCTACCGCGCCGACGTCGTGATCGACGACGGCCGGATCGTGTCCATCGTCAAGGAGGCGGCCGCCGCCGGGTGCCAGCGTCCGCAGGCCATGCGCGAGCTGGACGCGGAGGGGCTGGTCCTGGCCCCCGGCTTCATCGACATGCACGCCCACAGCGACCTGGCGCTGCTGCGCGACCCCGACCACAGCGCGAAGGCCGCCCAGGGCGTGACGCTGGAGGTCCTCGGGCAGGACGGCCTGTCGTACGCGCCGGTCGACGACCGCACCCTCGGCGAGGTCCGCCGGGCCATCGCCGGCTGGAACGGCCCCGGCGACGACATCGACTTCGACTGGCGTTCGGTCGGCGAGTACCTGGACCGCCTCGACCGCGGCATCGCCGTCAACGCCGCCTATCTGATCCCGCAGGGAACCGTGCGGGCGCTGGTCGTCGGCTGGGAGGACCGCGAGGCGACGCCGCGGGAACTGGACCGCATGCGGCAGCTGGTCGCGGAGGGGCTGGAGCAGGGCGCGGTCGGGCTGTCGTCGGGTCTGACGTACACCCCGGGCATGTACGCCGAGGATGCCGAACTGACCGAGCTGTGCCGGGTGGTGGCCCGCTACGGCGGCTACTACTGCCCGCACCACCGTTCCTACGGCGCGGGCGCGCTCGAGGCGTACGCGGAGATGGTGGAGCTGACCCGTCAGGCGGGCTGCGCGCTGCATCTCGCGCACGCCACCATGAACTTCGGCGTGAACGAGGGGCGCGCGCCGCAGCTGCTGGCGCTGCTGGACGACGCGCTGGCCGCGGGCGCGGACATCACGCTGGACACCTACCCCTACACCCCCGGCTCGACCACGCTGGCCGCGCTGCTGCCGAGCTGGGCGAGCGAGGGCGGCCCGGAGGCGGTCCTGAAGCGGCTCGCGGACGACGACACGGCCGAGCGGATCCGCCGCCATCTGGAGGTGGAGGGCTCGGACGGCTGCCACGGGGTGCCGGTGGAGTGGGAGACGATCGAGATCTCCGGGGCGGGCGACCCGTCGCTCGCCCCGTACGTCGGCCACACGGTCCGCGCGGCGGCCGCCCGGCGCGGCGAGGAGCCGTGGACGGTGGCCCGCCGGCTGCTGACGGCCGACCGGCTCGCCACGACGATCCTGCAGCACGTCGGCCACGAGGAGAACGTGCGGGCGATCATGCGGCACCGCGTCCACACCGGCGGCTCGGACGGCATCCTCCAGGGCACCAAGCCGCATCCCCGGGCCTACGGCACCTTCCCGCACTATCTCGGCCACTACGTGCGGGAGTTGGGCGTGCTGTCACTGGAGGAGTGCGTCGCGCATCTCACGGGCCGCCCGGCGGCCCGGCTGCGTCTGCCGGACCGGGGTCTGGTCCGCGAGGGTCACCGGGCCGACCTGGTCCTCTTCGACCCGGCGACCGTGGCGGCGGGCGCGACCTACGGCGAGCCGCGCCGGCTGCCGACGGGCATCCCGTACGTGCTGGTCGACGGCCGGTTCGTGATCGAGGACGGGCGCCGTACGGACGTGCTGGCGGGGCGGGCGGTGCGCAGGACAGCCCTCTGAGCGCACCGGCCCGCCCGTGCGACTACGGCTTGGGCAGGACGCAGCCGCTGCGGCTGAGGTCGAGCTTGTTGCCGATCCCGAAGCAGGCGGGGATCTGGTAGGTCTCCTCGGCGTAGTTGATGCCCTGATGGACGGTGACGTTGCCGTTCTGGTCGACCTCGCACGGGTTGTTCTCCGTGCACCGCTCGCCGTCCTCGTTGCCGGTGTTGTTGACGGCGACGACCTTGCCGGTGGCGGTGTCGATCACGGGCGAGCCGGAGGTACCGCCGATGGTGTTGCAGGTGGAGGTGTAACGGACCGAGTCCTTCCAGGTCCAGTCGCCCTCCTTCAGCCGGTACACGAACCCGTCGATGTTGCAGGAGTACGTCCGCTTCCAGTAACCGGAGACGACCTTGATGGCGGTGCCGGCGACCGGGTGGGTGTCCTGGACGGTGAGCGCGTTGATGCCGTAGGTGCTCTTGATCTGCGCGTAGGTGCGGGTCAGCTGATAGATCGTCACGTCCGTGTCGGTCATCGTGGAGTACGCGACCTTGCTCGCGCGCAGCGTGCCGACGCCCCGGCCGGAGGAGTTCAGCAGGGTGAAGGAGCGGGACGAGGGCTGGTCGACGATGACCTCGCCGGGCGCCGGGAAGCCGGTCTCCAGGCAGTGACCGTTGCTCAGCACGAGCGCCGGGTCGGTGTCCTGGGAGGCCGGGAAGCGGATGACGGAGCCGGAGCAGTTGCTGAGCGCGACGGTACCGGCGAAGTCGACGGCCTTGAGCGTGGGCGTGGGTGCGGGGGCGCTCCGCTCGGGAGCGGCGATCGCGGGTGCCGCGCCGGCTGCGGTGACGGCCAGCGCGAACAGCGCGGCGACGAGAGGCTTCTTCATGTGGGGGTCCCCTCTTACGACGGGGGCGACCGGAGTTCTTCCGGTCGCCCACTCAATTGTCATGCGCATTGTGATCGCCGTGGTGCGGGGGGAACAAGGTGCGGGTTTGAGCCATAGGGGTTTCCCTGCGTGACCCCACCGGGGGCTGCGGGGGGGTGGCGTGGGAGCAGGGTCTGCCGTGTGCCGGGTGCCGGGGGGTGGGTGGCTGGTCGCGCAGTTCCCCGCGTCCCTGCGGGAGTTGCCGTGGGCGTCGGCGCGCAGGGCTCGGCTACCTCGGGTGTTTGGGGCCGCCGGGGCCGTGGCCGGGCTTGCCTGAGGGGGTGCCGGAAGGCGACGCCGTGGGGACCGGGGACGTCGACGTGGGGGTGGGTGTGGGCGTCGGGGACTGCGACTGCGTCGGTGAGCCGGTCCTGCCCACACCGGTCGCCGGTGTCTTCGAGGTCGGCGAGGCGGCCGTCGGGGTGCTCGTGGTGCCGGGCGCCGGAGCCTGGGGGGCCGCGTCCGTCGCCTCGGCCGACGCCGCCGGAGTGGCCTCACCGGTGCCGTCCGAGTCGTCCGAGTCGCCCGCCGCGCCCGGAGAGTCATCGGTCGCGGTCGGGGCGGGATCCTGGCGGCTCTCGGTGCCGTCGGAGGGCGAGCCGGAGAAGGAGAACGCGGCGAGCAGCGCAGCGGCGGACACGGCGGTGAGCGCGCCGACGGCTATCGCCGCCCGGCGCCGGCCGCCGCCCCGCTCGCGCTCCGCCCGCCGGGCTGCGGCACGGCTGCCCGCGCGACCGGAGGGGGTGCCGGCCTCCGGACCGTCACCGGCGTCACCGGCCCACGCGGGGTTCTGGCCCCCGTCGGCGGCACCCTCCCAGGCAGGGTTCTGGTCCCCCTCGGCGGCAGCCTCCCACCCGGCCGCCGGAGCGGCGCCGGTCGTGGTCGGCCAGCCGGCGCCGTCGTCGCCGTAGGCCCCGGCGTTCACGGCCACGCCGGTGACGCCCTGCCATCCCGGCGCGCCGCTGTCGTAGGTGCCGTAAGTGCCGCCGTCGCCATAGGCCCCGCCGGCGCCGTAGGTGCCGCTTTCGTCGTACGGCCCGCCGTCGCCGCAGGCGCCGTCGGGGCGGGATCCGGCTGTGGGGACGGGGCCCGGGACCTGCGGCAGGGGGGCCGTCGCGTCGTACTCGTTCTGCCAGCCATGGGCGATGGCCGGGTCCGCGTACTGGTCGTACGCGGGGGCGGGGGCGGCGTTCGGGTGATACACGTTCGGCGGTCCCTGCGGCGCGTCGTGCGCCCCGCTTCCGTACTGACCCTGGCTGGACATGGGCGCGAATTGTAGGGACGCAAGAGGCCTGTGGGACAGTCGGCGGCGATATCCGGTCAAACCGCCTCGTCTCACGTGGCGGAAAACACCACCCATGGCGCGTTATGCGGCCGTAAGCTCCTTGACATGCAGGTGATCCAGTCGACCAAGCTCGCCAACGTCTGTTACGAGATCCGGGGCCCGGTTCTCGAGGAGGCCATGCGGCTTGAGGCGGCGGGTCACCGCATCCTCAAGCTGAACACCGGCAACCCGGCCGCCTTCGGCTTCGAGTGCCCGCCCGAGATCCTGGAGGACATCCTCCGCAACGTCTCCACCGCGCACGGCTACGGGGACGCCAAGGGGCTGCTGGCGGCCCGCCGCGCCGTCGTCATGCACAACCAGACCCTCGGCATCGAGACCGACGTCGAGCACGTCTTCATCGGCAACGGCGTCTCCGAGCTGATCGTGATGGCGATGCAGGGACTGCTCGACGACGGCGACGAGGTGCTCGTCCCCGCGCCGGACTACCCGCTGTGGACGGCGGCCGTGTCCCTGTCCGGCGGCACCGCCGTGCACTACCGCTGCGACGAGCAGTCCGACTGGATGCCGGACCTCGCCGACGTCGAGCGCAAGGTCACCGACCGCACCAAGGCGATCGTCATCATCAACCCCAACAACCCCACGGGCGCCGTCTACGACGAGGCCGTGATCAAGGGGCTCACGGACATCGCCCGCCGGCACAACCTGCTGGTCTGCTCCGACGAGATCTACGACAAGATCCTCTACGACGGCGCCACGCACACCCCGACCGCCGCGGTCGCCCCCGACCTGCTGACCCTCACCTTCAACGGCATGTCGAAGGCGTACCGGGTGGCCGGCTACCGGGTCGGCTGGATGTCGATCTCCGGGCCGCGCGCCCACGCCGACTCCTACATCGAGGGCCTGACGATCCTCGCGAACATGCGGCTGTGCGCCAACATGCCGGGTCAGCACGGTGTGGTCGCAGCACTCAGCGGACGGCAGACGATCAACGACCTGGTGCTGCCGGGCGGCCGGCTGAAGGAGCAGGTCGACACGGCGTACGAGCTGCTGACCCGGATCCCGGGCGTGACCTGCGTACGGCCCAAGGGCGCGCTGTACCTCTTCCCGCGGCTCGACCCCAAGGTCTTCAAGATCAAGGACGACCGGCGGATGGTTCTCGACCTGCTGCGCCGCGAAAAGATCATGGTGGTGCAGGGCACCGGCTTCAACTGGCCCGAACCCGACCACTTCCGGGTGGTGACCCTGCCGTCGGTGACCGACCTGAGGGACGCGGTGGGGCGCATCGGGCGCTTCCTCGACGGATACGGCCAGCACTGACGTCACCCTGGGTGTGCACGGCGTCCGCTTTTGCGAACGACTCAACTTTAGACAATATCTAAGCTAGGATGGCTTCCTGAAGCACTTGGGAGGCCATCCATGTACGAACCGATCCGCACCACTTCCTCCAGTCGGTCCGTCCACAGCACGATGGCCGGCACGCCCTCGGACTTCCCGCACCGCTCCCGCGAGGAGGAGCTGGAGTTCCAGCTCGCGGGCCATCTCGCCGCCCTGCTCGCCGTCACGGACGAGCTGCGGGCGCTGACGCCCTCGAACGACCTGGACGCCGCCGGTGAGCGGCTCGCCGAGCAGGTGGCCCGGCTGCGGGGAAGCGGTGCGCCGGTGCGCGCCGTGCCGGATGCGGGCGCCGGTGAGGCCCGGGCCCTGCACGAGCGGGCGCACACCCTCGCCGGACGCGCTCTCGTCGTCGCCGCGTCGCGGGCCGACACGGCCGCGGCGATCCTGGCCGCCCAGCAGATGGACTTCCACGCCGCGGCGCTGGAGCCGCGCGAGCTGGCGTCCCACTGAGCCCTCCGGGGGCTCCCCCTGATCGGCCCCGGTCCGCGTGCCATTGCAGCGACGCGCGGACCGGGAGCCACTTCACTGCGTTCGCTTTCGCCGCGTGACTCGCCGCAGGGGCTTGTGATCTTTTGCGGGTGCGGGTCCGTCGTGGCTCGTCGCGCAGTTCCCCGCGCCCCCAGGCCGGCATGGCGTGCCGGTGATGACGGGTCAGCGTGTGACGTACACCGTTGCCGATGCCGTCGACGGCAGGTGGAGGGTGTCGCCGGGCCAGCTGACGGTGTAGGTGACGTTGCGGCGGGCGCGCGGCAGGTCGTCGATGGAGAAGGTGCCGTCGGCGGCGACGGTCACCGAGCTGAGGACGCCGCTGCCGAGGCGGTCCGTGCGCTCGACCTTCAGCGTCGCCCGTTCCGGCAGCGTCTTGCCCTGCGCGGTGAAGGTGCCGGTGATGTGCACCCCGCCCGCCTGGCTCGCCTCGGCGGGGGCGGTCAGCGCGATCGAGGTGGGGGCCTTGCCGACGGAGACGGTGGTGGTGAGGCCGTCGGCGGGGCGGTGCGTCAGGTCGCCGAGGAAGGACACCGTGTAGGTGGCGTCGCCGATCAGGTCGGGCTCGTCGAGGACGGTGAAGGTGCCGTCCGCCTTGACGGTGACGGTACCCAGGTCGTGGGTGCCGTTCGCGTCGGTGCGCGTCGCCGTCACCTTCAGCGGCTGACCGGGCGCGGGGCCGTCCCACTCCAGCTGTCCGCGTACGGCGAGGGGCTCGCCGGCGACCGCCTGGGCGGGGCTGTGGGTGAGGCCGCCGGTGAAGCGGACGTCGTACTGGACGGCGGGCGGCTGGATGACGTGCAGCCAGTACTGGGTCCCGGCCGCGTTGGTGGTGACCGCGAACAGCCGGGATCCGTCGGCCGACCACTGCAGGCCGCGCGGCGCGACACGGTCGCCGTCCAGGCTGCCCTCGAAGGCGAACTCCAGCGGGGCCGTGGAGTCGGCCGGGTCGGCGGGCTGCACGAGCAGGTCGGGGGTGGTACCGGTGGCGGCGGCGCCGCGCGCGATGTACTTGCCGTCCCCGCCGAAGGCCACGGCGCTGGCGGTGGCGCCGTCGGGCAGGGGCTGGTATCCGGTGCCCGCGTCGGACAGGTCGCCGGTGTTGAGCAGCCGGGTGCCGTACGCGGCGTCGGCGAGGGCGACCTTACTGCCGTCCGCGGAGAACGCCATGTCCTGCAGGTTCAGGGCGCCCTTGCCGTCGGCGTCGGCGAAGCGGCGGGCGGCGTTGCGCACCAGGGTGCCGTTGCCGGTGTCGAAGACGGTGACGAAGGGGTCGGCCGCCTTGGCGTTGAGCGGCTGGCCCATGAGCATCCGGTCGCCGGGGCCGGCCTTCAGCAGCAGTCGGCCGGAGTCGGTCCACCCGGTGCGGGTGTAGCCGTTCGCGAGGGAGTCGAGGTCGGTCTGCGCGGTGGGGCACTCGGAGGCCCACTGGGCGTACGGCGTGGTGAAGTACAACTGGCCGCCGGAGAGGGCGACGTCGCGGCCGCAGGTGTCGGTGGAGGCGACGGCGGCGGAGGTGCGCTGGTAGGTGACGGTGTCGTAGGTCTCGATGCGCTCGCGCAGGCCGACGTAGAGGGTGCTGCCGTCGTCGCTGACCGCGAGCCCGGAGACGTGGTTGCGGTCGGTGGTGATCGTGGTGAGGCGCTCACCGCCGAAGTCGTAGACGGCGATGGTGCCGGAGTTGAGGTAGTAGTCGATGTTGCGGTCGGCGACGAAGACGCGCTGGTGCACGTTGTCGACGGCCAGGGCCGAGAACGACGAGATCGGCAGCTTGGCCACGACGTCGGATGCGGCCGCGTGCGCGGCGGGCGCCACGGCGACGGTGAGGCCGGTGCCGGCGAGTACGGCGGCGAGGACCGTGGACGCGAGCCGTCCGGTCCGGTGTGCTCTGTTCAACTGTGCCCCCCACAGAGTGACTTGAGCGCCTCACCGAGCCCGGTGAGGCGCCTGCCCGTCCATGAAACAGGGGTGAAGATCGTGTGAGCAAGGGGGCGCGACGACGTCAGGCGGGCCCTGCACCGAGGTGCGGGGCCCGCCTGCGAGGGGAAGTGCGGGGTCAGGGGCAGCTGATGCGGGTGTCGCCCGTGTCCGTGGTGCAGCTGTCGAAGTCCGGGCCGCCGTTGGCCGTGTCGTTGCCGGCCACGCCGTCGGCGGTGTTGACCCGGTCGGAGCCGTAGTTGCCGTAGACGTTGTCGTTGCCGGGGCCGCCGTACAGGGTGTCGTTGCCGGTGCCGCCGTCGACGGCGTCGTTGCCGTAGTCGCCGTAGACGGTGTCCGCGCCGCTGCTCGAGCGGATCGTGTCGTTGCCGCCGAGGCCGCAGATCACGTCGTTGCCGGCCGTGCCGGTGAGCGTGTCGGCGCCGCTGGTGCCGACGATGGTGCAGCCGCGGGTGTTGGCCACGCCGGTCGTCGCGGTGGCGGTGTTGTTGCCGGTGGCGGGGTCGGTCTCGGTGGCGGTGACCCGCGCGGTGTTGGTGAGCGTGCCGATGGTGCGGGGTTCGGCGACCACCGTGACGGTGGTGCTCGCGCCCGGCGCCAGGGTGTTCAGCGCGCAGGTGGCGCTGGTGGCGGTGGTGGTGCAGCTGCCTTGCGCGGTCGTCGCCGAGACCAGCGTGGCGCCGGTCCCGGAGAGGGTGTCGGTCAGCGTGACGCCGGTGGCGGTCGCGGTGGAGCCGGCCGCGTTGGTCACCCGGACCGTATAGGTGGCCCGGTCGCCCAGGGTGATCGAGGCGGGTCCCGTCTTGGCCACCGACAGGTCGGCGCTCGCCGGGGGCGGCGGGGGCGGGGTGGTGCCGCCGCCCTGGTAGCGGGCCAGTGCGAAGTCGGCGTTCGGGCCGCCCTGGCCGGCGGCGACGATCCGGCCCGAGGAGTCGAGCTTGACGCCGCGGGCCACGTCGCCACCGCCGAAGTCGGTGGTCACCTGGCCGCCGTTGCCGAACCCGGAGTCCAGAGCACCGTTGGTGTTGTAGCGCAGGACGCCGAAGTCGCCGCCGCTCGTCCCGCCGACGACGACGATCCGGCCGTCCGGCTGCAGCACCTCGTCGTAGGCATTGCCACCGGGGGTGACGACCCGGCCGTCGCCGTCGAAGCTCGCATCGAGGGTGCCGTTGGCGGTGTAGCGGGCCAGCGCGTACTTGTCGTCGCTGGAGCCGGCCGCGACGATCCGCCCGTCGCCCTGGACCGCCAGCGACTCGACGGACTCGTAACCGCCGAAGTCGGTGCGGGCGATGCCGCCGGTGCCGAAGCCGGTGTCGAGGCTGCCGTTGCCGTTGAAGCGCATCAGCACGAAGTCGAAGCGGGTGGTGCCGACCTCGCCGCCGACGACGATCTTCCCGTCGGGCTGCAACGCCAGGGCCCGCCCGTCGCCGCCCTCCTCCAGCGACCCCGGCGCCGGGTCGGCGGTCACCACGCCGTTGCCGCCGAAGCTCGCGTCGGGCGTGCCGTCGCCGTTGAAGCGGGCCACCGCCACCTCGCCGCCGGTGTAGCCCGCGGCGACGATCCGGTTGCTCGAGTCGATCGCCACGTCGAGCGCCTCGGCGGGAGACGCGAGGTCGGCGATCGCGATGCCGTCGCCGTCGAAGCCGGTGTCCAGGCTGCCGTCGCTGTTGTACCGGGCGACCACGAACGAGCAGCAGTCCTCGACGTCGCGCCAGGCGGTGCCCGCGACGACGATCTTGCCGTCGGACTGCACCGCGACGGAGTCGGCCCAGTCGTCGAGCCCCGCGGGGGCCACGGGGGTGGTGACCCTGCCGTCGCCGCCGAAGGACGGGTCGAGGCTGCCGTCGGGGTTGTGCCGGGTCAGCGCGAAGTCGGTGTCCCCGGCCGCGCCCGCCGCGCCGCCGACGGTGACGATCTTCCCGTCGGACTGGAGGGCGAGTTCGTTGCCGTAGTCGTTGCCGCCGAAGTCGGTGAGGACCTTGCCGTCGCCGTGGAAGGACGGGTCGAGGTCCCCCGGGGCGGCGACCGCGGTGCCGGGCAGGGTCACGACGAGCGCGAGAACGGTGGCCACCACGGTCCCGGCCCGGGCCGGCAGGGACGGCCGGCGGCGCTCGTCGGTCCGGCGCCCCGCCGGTCGCACATGAAAGGTGAACATGTGCGACAGCGTTTCGCCGGTCGCACAGAGTGACGGCCGCCACGAGCCGTGTTGCGCCCACCGGACCTGCGAATGCACTCCGCTGGGTGACAGGCGGAGGGAAACCGGGGGAAGGCGGGTGAGACAGCGAGGGCCTGCCGTCTCCGCCGTCGTCGGGGCGGACGGGGCGGGGACGGCAGGCCCGGGGCCGCGCACGCCGTTGTGCGCTGCCTCGCCGGTGTGCTCCGCGGCCGGCCGTGACGATGCAGTTGGTCAGGGCACAGTCGGTTCAGCCGGCCGCGGGGTCTTGGAAGGGGCTCAGCCCAGGCGCTCGACCAGAGCGCGGTGCTGGTCCCACAGCTCCTTCGGGGTGTGGTCGCCGAAGGTGTTCAGGTGCTCGGGGACAAGAGCGGCCTCCTCGCGCCAGACCTCCTTGTCGACGGTGAGCAGGAAGTCCAGGTCCTTGTCGGCCAGCTCCAGGCCGTCCGTGTCCAGGGCGTCCTTCGTCGGCAGGATGCCGATCGGCGTCTCGACGCCCTCGGCCTTGCCCTCCAGGCGCTCCACGATCCACTTCAGGACGCGGGAGTTCTCACCGAAGCCGGGCCAGACGAACTTGCCCTCGTCGTTCTTGCGGAACCAGTTGACGTAGTAGATCTTCGGCAGCTTGGACTGGTCCTTGTCCTTGGCCACGTCGACCCAGTGGGCCATGTAGTCGCCCATGTTGTAGCCGCAGAACGGCAGCATCGCGAAGGGGTCGCGGCGCAGCTCACCGACCTTGCCCTCGGCGGCGGCGGTCTTCTCGGAGGCCACGTTGGCGCCGAGGAAGACGCCGTGGTTCCAGTCGAAGGACTCCGTCACCAGCGGCACGGCGGAGGCGCGGCGGCCGCCGAAGAGGATCGCGGAGATCGGCACGCCCTTGGGGTCCTCCCACTCGGGCGCGATGATCGGGCACTGCGAGGCCGGCACGGTGAAGCGGGCGTTGGGGTGGGCCGCCGGGGTCTCGGAGGCGGGCGTCCAGTCGTTGCCCTTCCAGTCGGTGAGGTGGGCCGGGGCCTCCTCGGTCATGCCCTCCCACCACACGTCGCCGTCGTCGGTGAGCGCGACGTTGGTGAAGACGGCGTTGCCCCACAGGGTCTTCATCGCGTTGGCGTTGGTGTGCTCACCGGTGCCGGGCGCGACGCCGAAGAAGCCGGCCTCGGGGTTGATCGCGTACAGGCGGCCGTCCTCGCCGAAGCGCATCCAGGCGATGTCGTCGCCGATGGTCTCCACGGTCCAGCCGGAGATCGTGGGCTCCAGCATGGCGAGGTTGGTCTTGCCGCAGGCGCTCGGGAAGGCGGCGGCGACGTACTTGGACTCGCCCTGCGGCGGGGTGAGCTTCAGGATCAGCATGTGCTCGGCGAGCCAGCCCTCGTCGCGGGCCATGACGGACGCGATGCGCAGGGCGTAGCACTTCTTGCCGAGCAGGGCGTTGCCGCCGTAGCCGGAGCCGTAGGACCAGATCTCGCGGGACTCGGGGAAGTGCGAGATGTACTTGGTGGAGTTGCAGGGCCACGGAACGTCCTGCTCGCCCTGCTCCAGCGGGGCGCCGAGGGTGTGGACGGCCTTGACGAAGAACCCCTCCTCGCCCAGCTCGTCGAGGACCGGCTGCCCCATGCGGGTCATGGTGCGCATGGAGACGGCGACGTAGGCGGAGTCGGTGATCTCGACGCCGATCGCGGACAGCGGGGAGCCGAGCGGGCCCATGCAGAAGGGGACGACGTACATGGTGCGGCCGCGCATGGAGCCGCGGAACAGGCCCTTCTCACCGCTGAAGATCTCCCGCATCTCGGCGGGGGCCTTCCAGTGGTTGGTGGGGCCGGCGTCCTCCTCCTTCTCGGAGCAGATGAAGGTGCGGTCCTCGACGCGCGCGACGTCGGTCGGGTCGGAGGCCGCGTAGTAGGAGTTCGGGCGCTTGATCGGATCGAGTTTCTTGAAGGTGCCCTTGGCGACCAGTTCCTCGCAGAGGCGGTCGTACTCGGCCTCGGATCCGTCACACCAGACCACGTTGTCCGGCTGCGTCAGTTCGGCGATCTCGTTCACCCACGAGATCAGTTCCTGATGGTTGGTGGGAACGCTGGAAGCCGAGTTGTCGCGCGCCACGGTTGCTCCTAAGTGAGGGATTTTGTCCTTGTGGCCCCGTGGGGGCTGCGACCCGGACGCTTGTGCGCTGCTCATCCGGTGCCGACCGCACTCATTTGATCGTATCCGACACGACCGCCCATATGTCCAGGGGGCCTCACAGGTGAGCGGCGTGAGGAATGCCACGGTTATCCGGCGGCTTTACGTTCCCTTTGTGTGCGTCTTGACTTAACCTGAAGGACTTTTTGCCCGCCCCAGTCCATGACCCGCGCTGACGCCTGACTTACGGCTGCGTGGGTACCATGCGGCCCATGACTCCGTCCGCCTCCGACGCGCCCACGGACGCGCAGGCCGCCGGCCGCGGTCCCGCCCCGCACTCCTCCGTGCCCTCGATGGCACACCAGCTCGCCCACTCGCTCGCCCAGCCGCTCAAGCCCAAGCTGCGCGGCTGGCTGCACCTGGGCATGTTCCCGGCCGCCCTGGTCTCCGGCCTCGTCCTCACCGCCCTGGCCCACTCCCCACGCGGCCGCATCGCCTGCGGGATCTACGCCCTGACGGCTTGCCTGCTGTTCGGCGTGAGCGCGCTGTACCACCGGGGCAACTGGAGCCCGCGCATGGACGGCATCCTGCGCCGGCTGGACCACGCCAACATCTTCCTGATCATCGCGGGCACCTACACCCCGCTCACCATGCTGCTGCTGCCCGGCGCCAAGGGCCGGTGGCTGCTGTGGGGCATCTGGGCCGCGGCCGCCGCCGGCATCGTCTTCCGCGTCTTCTGGGTCGGCGCGCCGCGCTGGCTCTACACCCCCTGCTACATCGCGATGGGCTGGGCCGCCGTCTTCTTCCTGCCGGAGTTCATGCGCGCGGGCGGCATCGCCGTGCTGGTCCTGGTCGTCGTCGGCGGCCTGCTCTACAGCGCCGGCGGCGTGATCTACGGCATCAAGCGGCCCAACCCGTCACCGCGCTGGTTCGGTTTCCACGAGGTGTTCCACTCCTTCACCCTGGCCGCGTTCATCACCCACTACGTGGGCATCTCGCTGGTGGCGTACCAGCACGCCTGACGTGACGTCCGGGCCACGGCCCGTGGCGCGGGTACCGCTCCCGCCCGCGGGCCGTGTCCGACAATGGCGACCATGACGGCCGCACCCTCCCCCACCCCCGCCGACCGCCCGCGACCGGGGCTGCGTGAGCGCAAGAAGACCAAGACCCGCCGGGCGATCCGCGCCGCCGCCTACGGGCTGATCCGCGAGCAGGGTTACGAGGCCACGACGGTCGAGCAGATCGCCGAGCGCGCCGAGGTCTCCCCGTCGACCGTCTCCCGCTACTTCCCGGCGAAGGAGGACATCGTCCTCACCGACGAGTACGACGCGATCCTGCTCGAACAGCTGCGGGCCCGTCCGCTCGACGAGCCGCCGATGGAGTCCCTGCGGTCGGTGATCCACACGGCCGTCGGCACAGGGCTTCGCGAGGAACCCGAGCTCACCCGCCTGCGGACGGCGCTGATGGCCGAGGTGCCGGCGGTGCGCGCCCGCATGATGGAGAACGCCTCCACCACCGGCCGGCTGCTGTGCCGGGCACTCGCCGAGCGCACCGGCCTCGCCCCGGACGCCCTGGAGGTACGGGTCTTCGCGACGTCCCTGATGGGCGGCCTGATGGAGGCGTCCCTGCACTGGGCCGAGAACGGCTTCCACGCCGACCTCACGACCCTCGTCGACCGCGCGTTCGACGTCCTGGAACACGGGTTGCCGGCGCGCGCGGGCTGAGGTGCGGCGCCGGAGCGGGCCCGCATCCGGCCGAGGCCCGTCGGGGTCCGCCCGCCGCCCCCCGCTCGCGTGTGCTCATCGCCCGGCCCGCGCCGCCGCATCGCCCGGCCCGGGGTACGGGGCACGCCCAGTCCGTGGTGCGGCCGTCGCCGGAAATCCGCAGGAGGCGTCCGCGCCCTCCATGCCATCCTGACCAGGTGAACACAGCCGAGATCCACGTCGAGTTCGCCCCCGAGCTGCATCTGTTCGTCCCGCAGGCACGGCGCCGGGGAGCCGCCGCCGCTCCCGTCGACGGCGTCTCGTCGCTCGGCCATGTCGTGGAGTCGCTCGGCGTTCCGCTCACCGAGGTCGGCGCGCTGGCCGTGGACGGCCATGAGGTTCCGGTGTCGTACGTCCCCGCGCCGGGCGACCGGGTCACGGTCCACGCCGTCGAACGCCCCCAACAGGTCCCCGGCGCCCCGCTGCGTTTCCTGCTCGACGTGCACCTCGGCACCCTCGCCCGCCGGCTGCGTCTGCTCGGCGTGGACACGGCGTACGAGTCCACGGACATCGGCGACCCGGCGCTCTCCGCCCGTTCCGCCGCCGAGCAGCGGGTGATGCTCAGCCGCGACCGGGGGCTGCTGCGCCGCCGCGAGCTGTGGGCGGGCGCGTTCGTCTACAGCACCCGGCCCGACGACCAGCTCCGCGACGTACTCGACCGTTTCCGCCCCGAACTGCGGCCCTGGACCCGGTGCACCGCGTGCAACGGCCTGCTGCGCCGGGCCACCAAGGAGGAGGTCGCCGACCAGCTGGAACAGGGCACGCACCGCACGTACGACGTGTTCGCGCAGTGCCGGGAGTGCGGGCGCGCCTACTGGAAGGGCGCCCACCACGAGCAGTTGGAGGCCATCGTGGAGCGCGCCCTGGCCGAGTTCAGCCGCGGCTGAACGCCCTGGCGACTTCAGTCGCGGCTGGTCTGCGGGTCACGTCGCCCGGAGCGGCGGCGGGGCAGGTACACCAGGGCCTCGGTGCCGACGAACCGCAGGACGAACGTCGTGACCAGCGCGAGCGCGGTCGCGGTCAGCGGGCCCATGCCGAGGTGCCGTACGAACAGCGCGATGAGCGGGATGCGCAGCACCAGGTCGGCGTTGGCGAGCAGCGCGAACCGGCCGAGCCGGTCCCACCAGCGGCGGTGGGCGCGCCGCTCGCGGAACAGCAGGTGCTCGATGAGCAGGAAGTTCCAGGCCACGCCGAACTGGTTGGCGACGATCTCCGCCGGGACGTAGTGCACGCCGAGCGCGGTGAGCGCCCACAGTCCGGCCAGGTTGGGCACGAAGCCGCTCGCCCCGATCAGCCCGAAGCCGATCATGCGGGCCAGCGGTGCGTCGGTGCGCAGTCCGGCGAGGTGGCGCAGGAAGCGCAGGCCCTCGCGGGCCGTCGACTTGGACTCGCCCGCGAAGCGCTCCTCGAAGACGAACGGCACCTCGGCGACCCGCTCGGGGCGGCTGCGCACGGCGAGTTCGAGGAGGATCTTGTAGCCGAGCGGCTTGAGGACGTCGGCGGTGACGGCGCTGCGGCGGATGGCGAAGAAGCCGCTCATGGGGTCGCTGATGCCGCGCAGCCGGCGCGGGAAGAGACCCTTGGTGAGCCAGGTGGCACCCCGTGAGACGGCCACGCGGTAGCCGCCGGCGAGTCCGGCCCGGCTGCCGCCGGCGGTGTAGCGGGAGGCGACGACGAGGGCGGCACCGGTCCGCTCGCCGGTGGCGACCAGCTCAGGCACCAGGTGCGGCGGGTGCTGGCAGTCGCCGTCCATGACGACGATCCAGTCCGCGCCGGCCGCCTTGATCCCTTCCACGACCGCACCACCGAGCCCGCCGGCCGGTTCGTCGCGGTGCAGCACGGTCACCGGGAAGGGGCAGTCGCGGGCCGCGTCGGCGATCACCTGCGGGGTGTCGTCGGTGGAGTCGTCCACGAAGACGACCTCGCAGGGCAGCCGCGCGGGCACCGACTCGGTGATGCGGTGCAGCAGCTGCCGGATGTTCGCCGACTCGTTGAAGGTCGGTACGACGATCGTGACGGCGCCGGGCTCGGGCAGCTCGGCCGCGCCGAGATCAGGGGCGGGCACGGTGTACTCGTGGGTCATCGGACGCCTCCCGGGTCGTCGTGAGGAGGAGCGAGCCGTGGCCGCACGTACGGCAGCTCGCCCTTGGGCAGGGCGATCTCCCGAGTCCCTGAACCCCCGGTACGCGACAGCGGTCACTTCCATCGCGCCCAGCCGCCGAAGCTAACGGCGGCCCCTGACGCCCGAGGGCCCTCTTGATGGGTCCCAGATGAACACCCCCCGACGCCCGGGCAACGCACCCGCACGCGCGTGCACCGCCGGACGGCTTCCGACTGCCGCGGGGCCCGGCGCCGCGCGCGCCGCGGCGGCCTGCTGTGCGGCGTGGCTCGATGCCGAGCGCGACGCAAGCAGGCACGGCGCCGCACGCGCGTGCGTTGCGGCGCGGGCGCTCCGGGCGCGGTCACCCCGGCGCGCCGCCGCACGCGGTTCCGGCCGACCTGCCCTCGCCGCGCGCGCCCGCAGCGACGGCCGGTGCGGTCACCCTGGCCGGCACGGCGCACGCGGTGGGGGCGGCTTCGGCCGACCCGGCCCGCGCCGCGAGCTCACGCAGCCACCCCCACCCAGCCCCCTCGAACGGGCGCGGTCGCCCCGGCCCCGGCGCCGTACGCGGTACGTGGCTTCAGGCCGCCCGCGGGCCGCGAGCGGGCCCCGTCCGCGTCGTTCGCGGCTCCGGCCGGCCCGCGTCCCCGTCGGCGTCGTTCAGCCGCTCAGGGCCGCTCGCAGCCTGTCCGGGTCGGTGGTCGGGGCGTCGCAGGTGAAGTTGCGGCAGACGTAGGCCGTCGGGGTGCCGTCCCTGAGGGGGCGGTCGGCGAGGAGGGGGAACTCGTCGCTGTCGGGGGTGCCGTAGGCGACGACCGCGCCCGGAGCCGTGCCGAGCAGCGCCGTGCGGTGCAGGGTGCGGGCGGCCGCGTCGTCGGTCGAGGCGCCGACCACCGCCACCTCGCGCGGGCCGTCGAGGCGGGCCTCGGCGACGGCGAGGCCCCAGCCGATGAAGCGGGGTACGCGCGGGCCGAGCGCCTTCACCACGCCGAGGGCCTTCTCGGCGGCGGCCCGGTGCGGCTCGGATCCGGTGTGGGCGGCGTAGCTCAGCAGCGCGCCGGTCGCGGCGGTCCAGCCGGAGGGCGTCGCGTTGTCGGTCGGGTCCTGCGGCCGGCGGATCAGCTGCTCGGCGTCGGCGGCGGTGTCGTACAGGGAGCCGGTCCCCGGGTCGACGAAGCGGGCCAGCACGTGGTCGAGGAGGATGCCGGCGAAGTCGAGCCACACGCCCTCGCCGGTGACGGACGCGAGCGCGAGGAAGCCCTCGGCGACGTCGGCGTAGTCCTCCAGGACGCCGGTGTGCGCGCCGACGCGTCCGTCCTTGCTGGTGCGGGCGAGCCGGGCGTGGTCGTCCAGGTGCAGCCGGACCAGCAGGTCGGCGGCGCCGAGCGCGGCGTCGACGAGGTCGGGACGGTCGAAGTAGGCGCCGGTCTCGGCGAGCGCGGCGATCGCGAGGCCGTTCCAGGCGGCGACGACCTTGTCGTCCCGGCCGGGAGCGGGCCGCAGGGCGCGGGCGTCGAACAGCCGCTGCCTGATGCCGTCGATCCTCCCGGCGTCGAACACACCCTCCGTCTGCGGGAGTTGCAGGACGGAGGAGCCCTGCTCGAACGTGCCCTCCTCGGTGACGCCGAAGTACTGCGCGGCGACGTCGGCGTCCTCCTCGCCGAGCACCTCGCGCAACTGCTGCGGCGTCCACACGTAGTACGCGCCCTCGACGTGCTTGCCGGTCCCGTCGTCGCTGTCGGCGTCGAGCGCGGAGGCGAACCCGCCCTCGGTGGTGCGCAGTTCGCGGACCATGAAGTCGGCGGTCTCCAGGGCGACCCGGCGGGCGAGTTCGGAGCCCGTGGAACGCCACAGATGGGCGTACACCCGGCACAGAAGGGCGTTGTCGTACAACATCTTCTCGAAGTGCGGCACCGTCCAGTCCCGGTCGACGGAGTAGCGCGCGAAGCCGCCGCCGAGCTGGTCGTAGATTCCCCCGCGGCCCATCCGCTCGCAGGTGTCCTGCGCCATCTGCAGGGCGCCCTCGGAGCCGGTACGCGCGTGGTGGCGCAGCAGGAACTCGATCACCATGGACGGCGGGAACTTCGGCGCCCCGCCGAACCCGCCGCGCTGCGGGTCGTACTCCCGGGTGAGCCCGAGCAGCGCCTGCGCCAGCTCCTGCTCGCCGGGCGCGTCGACGGCGTCGTAGGAGATCTCCCGCGCGGACAGGTCCCGCACGATCTTCCCGGCGACCTCGGCGACCTCCTCGCGGCGGTCGGTCCACGCCTGGTGCACGCCCTCCAGCACCTGCACGAAGGACGGCATGCCGTGCCGGGGCGCGGGCGGGAAGTAGGTGCCGAAGTAGAACGGCTCGGCGTCGGGGGTGAGGAACACGGTCATCGGCCAGCCGCCCTGCCCGGTGGCCGCCTGCACCGCCTCCATGTAGACGGCGTCCACGTCGGGGCGTTCCTCGCGGTCGACCTTGACGTTGACGAAGTGCGCGTTGAGGTAGTCGGCGGTGGCCTGGTCCTCGAACGACTCGTGCGCCATGACGTGACACCAGTGGCAGCTGCTGTACCCGACGCTCAGCAGCACCGGGACGCCCCGTTTGCGCGCCTCTTCGAAGGCCTCGGTGGACCAGGGCCACCAGTCGACCGGGTTGTCGGCGTGCTGGAGGAGATACGGGGACGTCTCATGCGCCAGTCGGTTCGGCATGGTGTCCATCCTGCCGCAGTACCCCGAGCGGGGCGCGCATCACGAGGTCCTGCCGTATCGTGCTGGCCGACGCAAGGGGGGGCGTGCACATGTCAGCAGATGACTGGTCGGCCTGGATCGCCGCACTCGCCTTCGGGGTGTCGGCCGTCAGCGTCGGGCTGCTGATCAAGCAGACGCGTTTCCTGGCCGAGCAGACCAGGGCGGCCGTGGAGCAGGCCAGGGTGGGCAACGGCGAGGCCGCGGTCACCGCGAACCAGGCCGTCCTCGCCGCCTTGCGGGAGCTGCATCTCGAACTGCTCGACCGGGACCTGCTCGGCTACTTCTACGACGACGAACCTTGTCCCCGGGACCGCGAGGAGCGGCGCCGGGTGATCACCATGGCGGAGCTGCTCGCCGACGTACTGGGCCTGGGCCTGCACGGACACGCGAAGCTGCCCGACAGCGAGAGCATGGCTCCCTGGCGCTCCTACGCCCTGCACGTGCTCACCCACAGTCCCGTCCTGCGGCAGCGGCTGGAGGAGGACGGCGACTGGTGGCCCCATCTGGCCGCGCTGTACGCGCAGATGCCGCCGCCCGGACCACCGGCCGCGTGACCCGCACGGGCGGCGGCGGCGCTGCGGCCTGCCGGCGGTAGCACCGCGCGCGCCACGGTGGTGCCGCCCGCCGCGGTGGTGGGGCCCGATGCGGTAATGCGGGCTGCCGCGGTGGTGCGGTTCCGTGCGGTGGTGCGGCCCGGTGCGGTGGTGGTGCGGCGCCGCCGCAGCAATGCGGTCCCGTGCGGTGGTGCGGCCCGGTGCGGTGGTGGTGGTGCGGCCCGCCGCAGTGGTGGTGCGGTCCCGTGTGATGGCCGCGACCGGTCCGGCCGCGGCCGGACCCGCGCGTGATCGGCACCACCCCTCGCGCTCACGGCCGAGGCGAAGGACACTCGTGGGCAAGGGAGTTGCCGTCGGAGGGGGACGAGGCATGCGTGACGCGCACCGCACGGAGGCCGAGCGGCTGCTGGCCCGGGCCGTGGAGGAGGAGGTACGGCGCTCCGGAGGGCGCACCGACGGCCAGGTGCTGCTCGGGCGGGCGCGCGCCTCGCTGGACGCCATGGCACGGACGGCGGGCGAGGAGTACGCGGCCTACACCCGGGCCCTGGACGAGTCCGAGGCGGGACGGCTGGGCTTCAGACAGCGCTACGCCCAGCAGGGCGGCACAACTCCCCTGCTGGTGGCGGCCGTCGCCGCGGTCGCCGCCGGGGTCACCGACCTGGCCCTGGGCACCGGCGCCGGTACCGCCCTCGGCGCCGGCGTGACCGCCGGTGTGGTCGGCGCCGCGGCGACCGTGGTCAAGGCGGCCGGCGCGCACCTGCCCGCCGCCCACCACCGCGCCGGTGCCGTCGGCCAGCCCGGCGGCCCGGAGCAGCTGCGGCTGCAGTGGCTGACGGCGCTCGAAGTGCGCGGCATCCGTCCGTTCCTGGACCAGCAGCGGGTGCTGGCCGCCTCCACCGGCCCGGTCGGCAAAACGGCCGGCCCGCAGCTGCGCGGCGCCGACAAGAGCGCGGCCGCCCGCGGCCGTACGGCGCTGGAGCAGTCCTTCGGCCACCTCCCGGACGCGGACGGACCCTTCGCCGGGCGGCGGGCGGAGCTGGCGCGGATCCGGCAGTGGGTGCAGGCGGCCCGGGCCGGCACCCGGACCAAGCCGACCGTCGTCGTCCTGCACGGCGTGCCCGGCAGCGGCCGCACCACCCTCGCCGTACGCGCCGCGCACGATGTGCGCGACCAGTTCCGCGGGGCGTGCGTGGTCGACCTGCGCGGGGACGGCGCGGGCGAGCCGCCGCTGCCCACCCGGGACGCGCTGCTGCATCTGCTCAACCGGCTCGGCGCGCCCCGCGAGCAACTGCTCTTCCGCGAGCGCTCCTCTCCCGACCAGCAGATCAAGCGGCTCGGCGAGCTCTACCACCGGCATCTGACCGGAGTGCCGGTCACCGTGATCCTGGACGACGCCGATGACCCCGAGCAGGTGCGCGCCCTGGTCCCCGAGCACTCCGACAGCCTCGTCCTGGTCACCGCCCGGCAACCCCTCCAGCTGCCCGCCGGCCTCGACGCCTGGGTGCACCACGTGAGCGTCGAGGCGCTCGACGCGGCCGGCACGGAGGAGCTGCTCGGCGCCACGGCCGAGGACAGCTCCGGGCCGTACGACGCCGAGTCCACCGACCGGATCCGGCAGCTGTGCGGCGCGCTGCCGCTGGCGCTGCGCATCGCCGGCTCCGCGCTCGGCCCGCGCTCACCGCGGCAGCTGGCCGGCGACCTCGGCGCGTACGGCCCCGTCGAACCGGTCGAGCGGGCCCTGTGGTTGCGCTACACCGACCTCGACGAGCAGCCGCGGCGGCTGCTGCGCCGCCTGGCGCTGGCCGGCCGGGCCTCCCTCGGCGCGGCCGCGGCCGCCGCTCTGCTCTCCACCGACCGCACGGAGGCCACCCGGCATCTGACCGCCCTCGCCCGGGCGGGCCTGATCGACCATGTGCGCGGCAACCGCTACCGGCTCCACGACCTGGTGCGCGCCTTCGCGCAGGCCCGTCTCATGGACGAGGAGGACCCCGCCGAGCGCACGGCGGCGCAGGAACGGCTCATCCTCAGCTACGCCGATCTCGCCGACTCCGTGCTGCGACTGGTCGACGGCAACGTCTCCACCCGCTCGGACCGGTTCAGCCCGCACGGCTTCACCTCGCTCGACGAGGCGCTGCGCTGGCTGGACGACGAGTCCAGCTTCATCACCGCCACGCTCCGGCACGCCGAGGGCGTCGACCAGCGCGCCGTGCTGAACCTGCTGGGCGCGCTGTGCGACTACTGCCTGCTGCGCGGCGACCTGTACCGGCTCGGCGAGATCAGCGAACTGGCGCAGAGCGTCGACGAGGGCCTGCTGATCCGCTCCGTGCAGTGGCGCACCGGCATCGCGGCCCGCCAGCTCGGCGAACTGGACAAGGCGCGCACCACGCTGACGTCCGTGGTCGATCTGTACCTGGAGGCGCACCACGACGCGGGCGCCGCGCGCGCCCTGTGCTCCCTCGGCATCACCCTGCACCACCAGGGCAACCTCACCGAGGCCGCCGCCAAGCTGCGCGAGGCGCTTCAGATGCAGGCGCCCCCGGACCTGGCCACGGACCGGGCCTGGACGATGCACGCGCTCGCCGCCGTCGAACGCGACCGGGGCCGGCTCGCCGAGGCGCTGGCCCTGCTGGAGGGCTCCCTGGTGCTGCACCGCGAGGGCAGCTCCGTGCACGGCGAGGCGTGGGCCCACTTCCAGCTCGGTCAGCTGGGGCTGCGCATGGGCGACGTACCGCGCGCGGACGGTGACCTGCGCCGGGCGCTGGAGCTGTACGGCCGGACCCGCGACGCGCGCGGCGAGGCATGGGCGATGACCCAGCTGGCCCGGGCCCGGCTCGTCGACGGGGACGCCGCCGAGGCGGTGGACGCGCTGCGCCGGGCGGCCTCCCGGCACCGGGACAACGAGGACGCCCGCGGCGAGGCGTGGACGCTGTACTACCTGGGCCAGGCGCTGGAGGAGACCGGCGACCTGGACCGCGCGGTACGCGAGCTGGAACGGGCCCGGACGATGTTCTCCCGGATGCGGGACGTGTACGGCCTGGCGTGCGCCCGGCACCACTCGGCGCGGGTCACGCGGGACCAGCGGGCGGCGCAGACCGGCAGCCTGCGCAACTCCGGGTTCGCCCGGCAGCTGCTGGTGGACGCCCGCGCCGACTTCCAGCGCATCGGGGTCGCCCACGGCGAGGCATGGACGTGCCTGGAGCTGGCGGTGGTGGACGCGGGCAACGCGCGCACGCCCCAGGCGCTGGCGCTGTGCGAGGAGGCCGCCGCCCTGTTCGCCTCCTACGGCGACCGGCGCGGCGAGGACTGGGCGCGCTTCCTGCGCTGCACTCTCCTGCCGTACGCCGCTCCCGGCGGTGTGGAGGTCGGTACGGCGGTGGCGCAGGAGGAGCTGTCCCAGCTGGCCCGTGCCACCCATCCGGGCCGGGACGGGAAACTGGACGACTACCTGGAGGCGTACCAGCTGCTGCTGGAGCGCGGCATCACCCTGGAGGCGGGCTGGCAGGCCTGGCGCCTGGGCATGACTCCGGACCGCCACGCCCGTGAGGTGATGGGGGTGCGGGTCCCGACGGAGAACTGACCGCAGCCGCCGGGAGCGTCCCTCCCGGTCGGGCCGCGATGTGCGGCCCCGCCGGCCGGGCTGCACCCGGCCGGCAGGGCCCGCTCAGCCCTGCTGCGGCTTGACCTTCCCGGAGGGCGTGCCCTGGGTGCCCGAGGGCTCGTTCTCCGGCGTCTCCTGGAAGTCCACCTTGCGCATGTGCTTGCTCATGGACTTCATCAGGGCCCACACCGCCAGCGCCATCGCCGCGAAGACGATGAAGCCGAGGACGCCGGGGGTCACCTTGTCCTTGTCGAAGCTGTCGGCGGCGACGGGCAGAAGGTGCGTCACGGCCAGGCTCATGCTTGCGCTCATGTCAGGCATTGTCGCGGATGCCCGCAAAGAGGTCGTCCTCGGGGAGGGAGGTATCGACGAGCGACTTCGCCAGCTCGTACTCCTCCGTCGGCCAGACCTCCTTCTGCAGCTCCAGCGGCACCCGGAACCACCCGCCGTCCGGATCGATCTGCGTACGGTGCGCGATCAGCGCCTTGTCGCGGATCTCGAAGAAGTCGGCGCACGGAATGTGCGTGGTCAGCGTGCGCTCCGGCCGGTCCGACTCGTCCCACCGCTTGAGCCACTCGCCGTAGGGGGACTCCAGCCCCCGGTCGAGCAGGGCCTTGTGCAGCGCCTCGGTCCGCTGACGGTTGAAGCCCTGGTTGTAGTACAGCTTCAGCGGCTGGTACGCCGGGCCGTACACGTCCTCCGGGTACCTCTCCGTGTCCGCCGCACCCTCGAACGCCACCATCGAGATCTTGTGGGTCATGATGTGGTCGGGGTGCGGGTAGCCGCCGTTCTCGTCGTAGGTGGTGATCACCTGCGGACGGAAGGCGCGGATCTGCTTCACCAGCTCCCCGGCCGCGTGGTCGACGTCCTCGAGGGCGAAGCAGCCCTCCGGCAGCGGCGGCAGCGGGTCGCCCTCCGGCAGTCCGGAGTCGACGAAGCCGAGCCACTCCTGCTTGACCCCGAGGATCTCGCGGGCCTCGTCCATCTCCTTGCGGCGGACCTCGTGGATGTTCTCCTCGATGTACTTGTCGCCCTGGAGCTTGGGGTTGAGGATGGAGCCGCGTTCCCCGCCCGTGCAGGTCACCACCAGCACGTCCACCCCCTCGGACACGTACTTGGCCATGGTGGCCGCGCCCTTGCTCGACTCGTCGTCGGGATGGGCATGGACGGCCATCAGTCGCAGCTGGTCAGTCAAGACTCGATCCTCGGTAAGTCGGCGCCCCCGGGGTCCCCCGGTGTCCTCGGGCGCAAGTTAGCTGGTGTCGTCCCGCGGGGACGTCGTTCAGGGGCGGTGGTCGGGTGGCGGGCGGGCGGCTTCTATAGTGACCGAATCGGGCGGCGAATAATTCCGGCTCCCCCACGGGCGTCCGTTTCCGGACTTCTCTCCGCCCCGCCGTCCCGCCGAGGGCCTGCCGAGAGGACGATCATGAGTACGGCGAGCACCCAGCTGCCGCAGGAGCGCTACGGCCGCTCGTCGGACGTGCGCAGCGACCGCACCCTGAAGATCGTCGGGGCGGTTCTGGGTGCCGTGCTGCTCGCGGTGATCGGCTGGTTCGGCTACCACTACGTCGCCGGCAGCGGCATCAGCGCCCAGGTGGTCACCTTCGACGCCTCCGACAGCGCGGTCAAGGTGCATCTCGAGGTCCACAAGGACTCCGGCACCGACGGCTACTGCACCCTGCGCTCGCAGGCGGCGGACGGCACCGAGGTCGGCCGCGCCGACTTCCGCTTCACCGGACCGGACACCCGTATCGACCGGGTCGTCACGCTGCGTACGACCGCTCGCGGGACGACGGCCGAGCTGCTCGGCTGCCACCGGAGCTGACCCCCGTGACCCAGCGGTCACACCGGACACGCGTGACACCCCTGATGCGGCTGCCACGTCCACCGTCCCCCGGAATACGTGTCGCCTGACCTGCGTTGACACAAATTAGATGGCTTATGTCCTCCCCCTGCGGCCGCTGAATTGTTAGGCTCGTGGTTTCGCCCATCCATGAGGGAACATTCTTCTGGGTAGGGCGATGCTTTGTATCCCAGTACCTACGAGGAGCACCTGTGACCCAGACCAGCGAGAACGTCACCTGGCTGACCCAGGAGGCGTACAACAAGCTCAAGGCTGAGCTTGAGTACCTTACTGGTCCCGCGCGTGCGGAGATCTCGGCGAAGATCGCGGCCGCGCGCGAGGAGGGCGACCTGCGTGAGAACGGCGGGTACCACGCGGCCAAGGAGGAGCAGGGCAAGCAGGAGCTCCGCGTACGCCAGCTGACCCAGCTCCTCGAGAACGCCAAGGTCGGCGAGGCGCCGGCCTCCGACGGCGTGGTCGCGCCGGGCATGGTCGTGACGATCGCCTTCGACGGTGACGAGGACGACACGCTGACCTTCCTGCTCGCCTCCCGCGAGTACGCCAGCTCCGACATCGAGACCTACTCGCCGCAGTCCCCGCTCGGCTCGGGCGTGATCGGCCACAAGGTCGGCGACGACGCGCAGTACGAGCTGCCCAACGGCAAGAAGGCCTCGGTCCGCATCCTGACGGCCGAGCCGTACAACGGCTGACCGCCCCCACCGGCTGTACCGCGAAGCCCCCGGCGTCCACGCGGCACCGGGGGCTTCGCCGTGCCGGAGGTCAGGCCGTGGCCGAGCGGTACTTGCGGACCGCCAGGGTGCGGAAGACCACGATGATCAGGAGCGAGTAGATCAGCGACGCCCACACCGGGTGCTGCATCGGCCAGGCCTCGGAGTGCGACTGGCCGGGGTTGGCGAACAGCACGCGGGCGGCCTGCACCGTGGCACTGAACGGGTTCCACTCCGCTATGTGCCGCAGCCACGGCGTCATGTGACTGGTGTCGACGAACGCGTTCGAGATGAACGTGACCGGGAAGAGCCAGATCAGCCCACCGGAGGTGGCCGCCTCGGGGGTGCGCACGGACAATCCGATCAGTGCGCCGATCCAGGTGAAGGCGTATCCGAGCAGGAGCAGCAGCAGGAACGCGGCGAGGACCTTGGCCGCGTTGGTGTCGCCGTTCGACCCGACGCGCCATCCGACCAGCAGCGCCACCACGGCGAGCACGACCAGCGTCAGGGCCGTCTGCACCAGGTCGGCGAGCGTACGCCCGGTGAGCACCGCGCCGCGCGCCATGGGCAGGGAACGGAAGCGGTCGATGAGCCCCTTGTGCATGTCGTCGGCGATACCGGCACCGGAGCTGGCGGTGGCGAAGGTGACGGTCTGCGCGAAGATGCCGGCCATCAGGAAGTTCTTGTAGTCGGTGGCGCTGGTGCTGCCGCCGATCTGCATGGAGCCGCCGAAGACGTAGGTGAACAGCACCACGAACATGATCGGCTGGATCAGGCCGTAGATCACCATCTCGGGGATCCGGGACATCCGGATCAGGTTCCGCTTGGCGACGACCAGGGAGTCGCGGACGGACTGGCTGACCGGGTTGCCCGACGGGGCCACCCGGGTGATGTCGGTGAGGGCACTCACTTCACGGCCTCCTCGTCCGTCTCCTCTTCCTTCTTCTCGGCGATGTGACCCGTCAGGGACAGGAAGACGTCGTCGAGGGTGGGCCGGCGCAGACCGATGTCGTCGATCTCGATGCCGCGGGTGTCGAGCTCGCGGATCACCTCGGCGAGCAGCTTGGCACCGCCCGTGACCGGCACGGTCAGCTTGCGGGTGTGCTCCTCGACCGTGGTGTCGCCCTTGCCGAAGCCGCGCAGCACCTCGGTGGCGATGCGTATGTGCTCCCGGTCGTGCACCACGACCTCCACGCGCTCGCCGCCGGTGCGCGCCTTGAGCTGGTCGGAGGTGCCGCGGGCGATGACCCGGCCGTGGTCGACGACCGCGATGTCGTGGGCGAGGTGGTCGGCCTCCTCGAGGTACTGCGTGGTCAGCAGCAGCGTGGTCCCGCCGGAGACAAGCTGCTTGATGACCTCCCACAGCAACTGGCGGTTGCGCGGGTCGAGGCCGGTGGTCGGCTCGTCCATGAACATCACCGGCGGGGACACGACAAGCGCGGCGGCCAGGTCGAGGCGGCGGCGCATACCGCCGGAGTACGTCTTGGCGGGCCGGTCGGCGGCGTCCGCCAGGTCGAACTGCTCCAGCAGCTCGGCGGCCCGGGCCTTCGCCGCCCTGGCCTTCATCTGGTAGAGCCGGCCGACCATCTGGAGGTTCTCCCGGCCGGTCAGATACTCGTCGACCGCGGCGAACTGGCCGGACAGTCCGATGGAGCGGCGCACGTCGTTGGGGTGCTTGAGCACGTCGACACCGGCGACGACGGCACGGCCGCGGTCGGGGCGCAGAAGGGTGGTCAGGCAGCGGACCGTGGTGGTCTTGCCCGCGCCGTTCGGCCCGAGCAGGCCGAGGACGGTGCCCTCGGGGACGTCGAGGTCGACGCCGTCCAGAGCCTTTACGTCACCGAAGGTCTTGACCAGCCCTTCGGCATAGATGGCGCCTGGCATATGGGTCTCCACGTCATGGGGGATTCTTCGGAAAGCCTAGATTCGGGTGGTTTGTCCCGCCTGGTAGGTCCGGGTGGATGCGATCGGCGGCAGGCCGCTCTGCGAGCCACACCATAACGCGATGTATCGCGTTCCTCAATGGATTTCCCCGAACGAGTGACGCGAGGGGTTCGGCGTGCGCTGTCCGGCGGACGCCGTCAGCCGATGACCGTGTAGCCCGCCCGGCTGAGGGCCTGGCCGACCTCGGCGCAGTGCGCCGGGCCCTTGGTCTCCAGGTGCAGCTCGACCTCCGCCTCCGTGAGCCCGAGCCGGGGATCGGTCCGCACATGGCTCACGTCGAGGACGTTGGCGTCGACCCCCGACAACACCCCGAGCAGCGCCGCGAGCGCGCCCGGCCGGTCCGTCAGACGGATCCGGACGGCCAGGTAGCGGCCCTGCGCGGACAGGCCGTGGCGCAGGATGCGCTGCATCAGCAGCGGGTCGACGTTGCCGCCGGAGAGCACCGCCACCACCGGGCCGTCGAAGGCGTGCGGCCGGCTCAGCAGCGCCGCGACCGGGCTGGCTCCGGCCGGCTCGACCACCAGCTTGGCCCGCTCCAGGCACAGCAGCAGCGCGGTGGACAGCGCGTCCTCGCTGACCGTGCGGACCTCGTCGACCAGTTCCTCGACGATGGCGAACGGCACGTCGCCGGGCCGCCCGACCCGGATGCCGTCGGCCATCGTCGCCGGGTGCTCGACCGCGACCGGCCGTCCCGCCGTCAGCGACGGCACATACGCGGCGGCGCCCTCCGCCTGTACCCCGACGACCCGCACGTCCGGCCGCAGCGACTTCACCGCGACCGCGATCCCGGCCGCCAGACCGCCGCCGCCGATCCCGACGACGATGGTGCGGACCTCCGGGCACTGCTCCAGGATCTCCAGGCCGACCGTGCCCTGACCGGCGATGATGTCGGGGTGGTCGAAGGGGTGGATGAACACCGCTCCGGTCCGCTCCGCGTACTCCTGCGCGGCGGCCAGCGTCTCGTCGACCACGTGGCCGTGCAGGCGCACCTCGGCGCCGTAGTCCTCGGTCGCGCTGATCTTGGGCAGGGGAGCGCCCTTCGGCATGAACACCGTCGAGCGCACGCCCAGCAGCGACGAGGCGAGCGCCACGCCCTGCGCGTGGTTGCCCGCGCTCGCGGCGACCACCCCGGCGGCCCGCTCCTCGGGCAGCAGCCCGGCGATCCGTACATAGGCGCCGCGCAGCTTGAACGACCCGGTCCGCTGAAGGTTCTCGCACTTGAGGTGCACCGGCGCGCCCACCAGCTGCGACAGGCGCCGACTGCCCTCCATCGCGGTCACGCGCGCGACCCCGGTGAGCATCTTCCGGGCCCCGCGGACGTCGTCCAGGGTGACCGGCGGCAGGGTGGTGGCCATGCGGTGGTTCATCCCTCGAGTCTCGCAGTTCACGCGGGCGCGCCGCCGTTGTGACCAACCACCGAGACCCGGATCGCGCAGCGTCGGTACGGCCAGGGGCCGGGCCGCGTACCCTGTCCCCCAACCCAGCAGCCCTTCATGAAGCGAGCCCCCGGCCATGCCCACAACACCAGAAATGTCGATGGACATGACGACCGTCGGTGACACCGGTCTTCTCGACACCCTCCAGCACGAGGTGGCGGTGTTCGCCCGCCGTGCCGAACAGACCCGGCTCGGCGGGGTCGGTCAGGTGCGCAACTCCATGGACCGCGCGGCGTATCTGCTGCTCAACCGGCTCGACAAGGAAGGCCCGATGGGCGTCAAGGCGCTCGCGGCGAGCATGGGGATCGACTCCTCGACGGTCACCCGCCAGGTCGCGCCGCTCGTGGACACCGGCCTGGTCAAGCGGACCTCGCACCCCGAGGACGGCCGGGCGGTCGTCCTGCAGCTCTCCCCGCGCGGGCAGACCCGGCTGGAGGAGGTGCGCTCCTCCCGGCGTCAGCTGATGGCCGAGCTGACCCACGATTGGGCGCCGGAGGAGCGCGAGACGTTCTGCGCGCTCCTGACGCGCTTCAACGGCGCCCTCTCCGCCCGCACGGCGTCCCAGGGCCTGCCCCAGGCCGAGACCGCGCCCGCGTCCTGACGGCCGGGGCTCACGGCTCGCACGAGGTCGTGCGCGGCTCTTGACCGAAAGGCTGCGCCTGGCCTCATATGAGACCGGGTCCCCGCGCCGGTACGGCCCCGGGGCCCGGTTTCTCTTCGGACGCCCTCAGGGGGAGGCGCGGTGCGGGAACGGCATGCGTCGCGGGGTGCCCGGCGGGCCCAGGAGTTCGAGGCGTTCGTGGCGGGGGCGGCCGGGCGGCTGCTGCACGCCGCCACCCTGCTGACCGCCGAGCCGCCCGACGACAACCCGCGCGCCCGGCGCCTGCTCACCCTGGCGCTCGCGCACACGTACGCGTGCTGGGACCGGCTGCGCGGCGAGGACCCCTACGACCGCGCCCGCCAGTATCTGGCCACCCGCTTCGCCCACAGCGCCTGGCACCAGTACGGCGGCCTCCTCGACCGCACCCCGCCCCGGCCCGGGTCCGTGCTGGGCCGTCTGTCCCCGCAGGAGCGGCTGGTCCTGGTCCTGCGGCTGTTCGAAGGCGTCGGCGAGGAGCAGATCGCGGCGCTGCTGGGCTTCCCCGTGGACCGGGTGCGGGCCCTGTCCCACCGCGCCATGACGACCCTGCTGCACCCGCCCCGCGGCCCGGCCCCGGCTCCCGTCGCGGCGAAGGCGGCCCCGTCATGACCGGGAGGCGGACGTGAACCGGCCGGAGCGCGAGGCGGAGGTCCGGCGGATCATGGAGCGGGCGTCGGTGCGGGTGCCGCCGGAGCTGTACGCGGAGGCGGTGCGTCGCGGCACGCGCGTGCTGCACCGCCGTGCGGCGGCGCGCCGGCTGATGTGGCTGCTGCTGGCCGCGGCCGCGGTGGCGTTCACCGTCTGGGCGCTGACGGTGCAGCCGTGGGCGCAGCCGCCGTCCGACACGACCCCGCCCCTGACGGGCTGGTGAACGGCCCGGCCGGTCCGGTCGACCCGCCGGGCGCCCACGGTTTCCCGGCGTTCTAGCCGAGCGCCTGCTGCAGGTCCTCCAGCAGGTCGTCGACGTTCTCGATGCCGACGGACAGGCGCACCAGGTCGCCCGGCACCTCGAGCGCGGAGCCGGCCGCGGAGGCGTGGGTCATCCGGCCGGGGTGCTCGATGAGCGACTCGACACCGCCGAGGGACTCGCCGAGCGTGAACACCTTCGCGCGGTTGCAGACCTCGACGGCCGCCTCCTCGCCGCCCTCGACGCGGAAGGAGATCATGCCGCCGAACGCCTTCATCTGCTTGGCGGCGACCTCGTGCCCGGGGTGGTCCTCCAGGCCCGGGTAGAGCACCTTCGTCACGCGTGCGTGCCGGGTGAGCATCTCGGCGACCTTGGTCGCGTTGGAGCTGTGCCGGTCCATGCGCACCGCGAGCGTCTTGGTGCCGCGCAGCACCAGCCAGGAGTCGAACGGTCCGGCGACCGCGCCCATGGCGTTCTGGTGGTAGGCCAGCTCCTCGCCGAGCCCCTGGTCGCTCACGATCAGGGCGCCGCCGACGACGTCCGAGTGCCCGCCCATGTACTTGGTGAGGGAGTGGACGACGACGTCCGCGCCGAGGGACAGCGGCTGCTGCAGGTAGGGCGTGGCGAAGGTGTTGTCGACGACGAGCTTCGCGCCGGCGTCCCGGGCGACCTGGGCGACGGCGGCGATGTCGGTGATGCCGAGCAGCGGGTTGGAGGGCGTCTCGACCCACACGACCTTGGTCTTGGGGGTGATCGCGGCGCGCACCGCGGCCGGGTCGCTGGTGTCGGCGACCGACCACTCGACACCCCAGCGGGAGACGACCTTGGCGAAGAGGCGGAAGGTGCCGCCGTAGGCGTCGTTGGGGATGACGACGTGGTCGCCGGGGCTGAGCAGCGTACGCAGCAGGCAGTCCTCGGCCGCCAGTCCGGACGCGAACGCGAGGCCGCGGCGGCCGCCCTCCAGGGCGGCGAGGTTCTCCTCGAGGGCGGTGCGAGTCGGGTTGGCGCTGCGGCTGTACTCGTAGCCGCCGCGCAGGCCGCCCACGCCGTCCTGCTTGTAGGTCGAGACCTGGTAGATCGGCGGGACGACCGCGCCGGTGAGGGGATCAGCGGTGTTGCCCGCATGGATCGCGAGGGTCTCGAAGTGCTGACTGATGTGCCTGTCGCTCATGGGCACCGAGCGTAGTGCGCGCGTCGGCCGAATGACGCCCCGACGGCGGTCGCGGTGCCCGTCCCGAGGGTTTTCCACAGGTCCGCCGAACGGGTTGGCCAATTGTCGGCACCGTCTGGTTCGCTGGAGCCATGGAGATTCTCTGGGCCCTGATGGCCGCGGCCATGCTGTCCGTCGTGCTGCTGCCGGTGCTGAGGCGTCGGCGGAGCATGATCGAGCAGGTCCCGCCCGGCCATCCGGACGCGGCGGACCCCGCGGACTACGGCTTCGTGCGCGAGGAGGAGCTCGACATCCGCATGCCCGGCGCCGACCAGGACCTGCTGGACGTGCTGGACGTCGTGCAGCACACGCAGGAGTACAAGGCGGCGGCGCAGCTGCTGGCGGGCACGGAGACTCAGGGCGAGCTGCGCTGGCAGCGGGTGCAGGCGTTCGCGGGCGCGGCCGCGCTGGAGCTGCAGCAGCGGCCGGGCGGGGTCGGCGAGATCCCGGGCGGGCAGTGGCTGCGGGTGTGGCGGGCCGAGCAGCCCAAGGACGCGGGCGGCGCGGCGGTGCACGCCGAGTTCCTGGTGCAGCAGGCGTGGCGGACGTCCACGCCGGGCACGGACGACTTCCGGATCATCATGGAGGAGGCGAAGGCGGCCTGCGATCAGGCGGCGCTGCTGGCACCGGGCGACCCGGTCCCGTACATCGTCGAGCTGTCGGTGGCGCGCGGTCTGGCGTACCCGCGCGAGGAGTTCGAGCAGCTGTGGCTGAAGATCCTGGACCGCGCGCCGAACCACATGGGCGCGCACCTGGCCGCCCTGCACTACTGGTGCGAGAAGTGGCACGGCTCGCGTGAGCTGGCGTACCAGTTCGCGGAGGCGGCGGCCGCGCGGGCCCCGCAGGGCTCGCTGCTGGCGGCGATGCCGCTGTT
This sequence comes from Streptomyces sp. NPDC036813, assembly GCF_055609245.1. Lineage (NCBI taxonomy): Bacteria > Bacillati > Actinomycetota > Actinomycetes > Kitasatosporales > Streptomycetaceae > Streptomyces > Streptomyces sp. NPDC036813. The sequence goes on from NZ_JBVJPV010000003.1 coordinate 530,622, forward strand.
CGCCGTGTTCGAGCACCTGCCGGAGGTGAACCTGGTCCGCGGGTTCTACCAGAGCGAGGTCGTCACCAAGGCGATCCACGGCGCGCTGCACGCGGTGCACGCGGCCCGTCACGACGACCCGATGCTGGCGCACGTGCGTCACCTGCTGGTGTTCTTCCTGGTGCGGGCCGAGCGCTGGGCGGAGGCCATGAACCAGCTGGTGCACGTCGACGGCCATGTCGGCGCCCTGCCGTGGACGCTGTCGCCCGACCCGGCAGCCGCGTTCGCGGTCTACCGGGCGCTGGCGGTGGCGGGTTACGAGGCGAACGGCGGCAGCCCGGCGACGCTGCCCCACTGAGCGCGGGGCGTCGCCGCGCGGGAACTGCCGGCCGTCCACCGGCATCCGGCGGGACCGCCTGGCTCTCGCCCTCCGCCGGACCCTGTCGAGGTCAGCCCTCGGCGCGGGTGGGCAGCCGCCATCCCGGGCGCGGGAAGTGGCAGGTGTAACCGTCCGGGTACCGCTGCAGGTAGTCCTGGTGCTCCGGCTCGGCCTCCCAGAAGGGGCCGACCGGCTCCACCTCGGTGACGACCTTGCCCGGCCACAGGCCGGAGGCGTCCACGTCCGCGATGGTGTCCTCGGCGATCCGCTTCTGCTCGTCGTCCACGTAGTAGATCGCCGAGCGGTAGCTGAGGCCGATGTCGTTGCCCTGGCGGTTCTTGGTGCTCGGGTCGTGGATCTGGAAGAAGAACTCCAGGATGGCCCGGTAGTCCGTCTTCGCCGGGTCGAAGAGGATCTCGATGGCCTCCGCGTGCGTGCCGTGGTTTCGGTACGTCGCGTTCGGCACGTCACCCCCGGTGTATCCGACGCGGGTCCCCGTCACGCCCGGGAGCCGGCGGATCAGTTCCTGCATGCCCCAGAAACATCCGCCCGCCAGTACGGCCCTCTGCGTCTGCGCAGCCATTGCGACCCTCCAAAACTTGTCAGCTTGCCCTCCCCCTCAACACCTGACGTCCCCGGGCGATTCCGCGCCCCGCGTCGTCACGCCAGTAGCGGCAGACCGTCCGCCACGTCGCGCAGGCAGCGCACCGCCAGTTCCGCCGGGGAGCCCTCGCCCGTGGTGTCGGCGTCCGTCGTCGCCCAGGTTTCCAGCGACACACGGATCGCGTCGGTCGCTGCGGCGGCGAGGAGGCGCAGCTGAAGGGGATCGGCGTCCGGGCCGGCCAGCTCCGCGAGGACGGGGAGGAGCTTCTCCTCCGACTCACGGTTGACGTCGTACCAGACCGACCGCAGGGCCGGGTCCGACGCGGCGGCCCCGAGCAGGCCGCGGGTCCAGCGCAGGGCCTCCCTCGCCGTGTCGTCGGGCGGCGTGAGGGAGGCGACGACGGCCGCCTCCAGAGCGTGGGCGAGCCCGCTGCCCCGGCCGGCCCCCGCCGGCTCACGACCGCCGCCGGCCTCCGCCGCCCCGGCGCCGTGACCGGCCTGCGCGAGCAATGTGCGCCAGCGGTCGCCGCCGGAGGCCAGGAGGGGCGCGACCGCGTCCTGCTTGCTGCGGAAGTACCGGTAGAAGGTCCGCAGCGCGACCCCGGCACGGGCCGCGATCTCCTCGGCGGTCGTGCCGTCGGGCCCCTTCTCCGCGAACAGCTCCGCCGCCGCGCGAGCGATGTCGAGCTGGGTCGCGGCCTTGCGGCGCTCGGTGAGCGAGGTCCTTGGCTGGTTCATGGCAGGAAGCGTACGGGGGACCTTCGCATGACAGAAGGCACGAAGTGCCTTTATGGCAAAACGTGCCATCCAGGCGTACGGTGCACTGGGGCGGGCGCCCCGCGAACACCGGGCCGCCCGCACCCCACGCCCGCATCCGCACTGCATCCGCACCCGCACCCGCACCCGCACCCGCACCCCAGGGAGAGACCATGAACCGTTACGAGGGCCGCCGCGCACTGATCACCGGTGGCGGATCCGGCATCGGCCAGGCCACCGTGCTGCGCCTGCTCGCGGAGGGCGGCCGCGTGGTCGCGGCCGACGTCAGCGAGGCGGGTCTGAAGGACACCGTCGCCAAAGCCGGCGACGCCGCCGACCGGCTCACCGCCCTCGTCGTCGACATCGCCGACGAGAACTCCGTACGGGAAGGGGTCGCCGCCGCCGTCACCGCGCTCGGCGGTCTCGACGTGCTGGTCAACGCGGCCGGCATCCTGCGCTCCTCGCACACCCACGAGACGTCCCTCGCCGACTTCACCAAGGTGATCACGGTCAACCTGACCGGCACCTTCCTGATGATCCGCGAGGCGATACCGGCGCTGCTCGAGGGCGACGCGCCGGCCGTGGTCAACTTCAGCTCGACGTCCGCGATGTTCGCCCACCCCTACATGGCGGCGTACGCGGCGAGCAAGGGCGGCATCCAGTCCATGACGCACGCGCTGGCCGCCGAGTACAGCAAGCAGGGCATCCGGTTCACCGCGGTGCAGCCCGGATCCATCTCCTCCGGGATGACCGACGGCTCCGGCCGGAGCAGGCAGAGCCAGGGCCCCGGCCTGCCCGAGGACACCGACTGGAGCCTGTTCGCGAAGCTCGCCCCCGCGCTCGGCGAGGGCTTCGCCGGGCCCGAGGCGGTCGCCGGGGTCGTCGCGATGCTGGCCAGTGAGGACGGGAAGTTCATCACCGGCACCGAGATCCGCATCGACGGCGGCACCCACCACTGAGCACCGGTCACGGCAGGCAAAGGACCCCGGGGCGGACAGCACCCCGGGGCCCCTCGTACGAACGACGTCAGATCGCCGCCGACGTCAGATCGTCGCCGTGTCGATCACGAACCGGTACCGCACATCGCTGCTCAGCACCCGCTCGTACGCCTCGTTGATCTGGTCCGCGCGGATCAGCTCGATCTCGGCGCCGAAGCCGTGCTCCGCGCAGAAGTCCAGCATCTCCTGGGTCTCCGCGATACCGCCGATCATGGAACCGGCGAGCGTCTTGCGGCCCCCGATCACCGAGAAGAGGTTGAGCGAGATCGGCTCCTCCGGCGCGCCCACGTTCACCAGGGCGCCGTCGATCTTCAGCAGCGACAGGTAGGCGTTGAAGTCCAGCGGCGCCGACACCGTCGACACGATCAGGTCGAACGTGCCCGTCAGCTCCTCGAAGGTCTTCGGGTCGCTGGTGGCGTAGTAGTGGTCGGCGCCCAGCCGCAGCCCGTCGTCCTTCTTGCGCAGGGACTGCGACAGCACGGTCACCTCGGCGCCCAGCGCGTGCGCGATCTTCACGCCCATGTGGCCGAGGCCGCCCATGCCGAGGATCGCGACCTTCTTGCCGGGGCCTGCGCCCCAGTGCTTGAGCGGGGAGTACAGGGTGATGCCGGCACACAGCAGCGGCGCGGCGACGTCGAGGGACAGGCCGTCGGGGATACGGACGACGAAGTCCTCGTCGACGACGATCTTCTGCGCGTAGCCGCCGTAGGTGGGCTCGCCGTCCTTGCCGACCGCGTTGTACGTGCCGACCATGCCGCCGCCGGTGCAGTACTGCTCCTGGCCGGCCTTGCAGTTCTCGCACTCGCGGCAGGAGTCGACCATGCAGCCGACGCCCACACGGTCGCCGACCTTGTACTTCGTCACACCGGAGCCGACCTCCGCGACGACGCCGGCGATCTCGTGGCCGGGGACCATCGGGAAGATGGCCTCGCCCCAGCCCTCGCGGGCCTGGTGGATGTCGGAGTGGCAGATACCGGCGTACTTGATGTCGATCAGGACGTCGTGCTCACGGACCGCGCGGCGCTCGATGGTGGTGCGCTCCAGCGGCGCCTTGGGGGCGGGTGCGGCATACGCGGCAACAGGGGTGGTCATGCCGTGGTTCTCCTTGCCAAGAAACGTCCGCGCCCGGCCTGCCTTCCGGCCGGGCACGCCTTCCAGGGTGCCCCGGCCGCGGCCATCCACCCAGGCCACGGCTTTGCGTACGCACACTGTGCCTACCACTGGCGGGGTCAGGCTCCGGTGCGTACGACCCGGAATACTGGACGACATGGACGTACACCCCGAACCCGCCCGCGATCCGGCTGCCCCACCGGCTGCCGAGGCCTTCGGTGAGCCGGAGAGCGGTGCCGGCGCCCCGCTCGACCGCCGCGCCGAGCTGAGCGAGTTCCTGCGCACCCGCCGGGCCCGGCTGAAGCCGTCCGACGTGGGCCTTGCGGACTACGGCCGGCATCGCAGGGTGCCGGGGCTGCGCCGCGAGGAGCTGGCGCAGCTGGCCGGGGTGTCGGTGGCGTACTACACGCGCCTGGAGCAGGGCAACGGGCGGAACGTGTCGGCGGAGGTGCTGGATTCCATCGCCCGCGCGCTGCGGCTCACGGACGCCGAGCACGCGCACCTGACGCATCTGGCCAAGCCGAAGCGGCACAAGAAGAAGCCGGCGGCGCGTCCGCAGCAGGTGCGCCCGGCGCTGCGGCAGCTGCTGGAGGTGATGGACGGCGTCCCGGCGTACGTCGTGGGGCGGCGCGCGGAGATCCTGGCCTGGAACCGTATGGCCGCCGCCCTGTTCGGGGACTGGGCGGAGCTGCCGGCGGCGGAGCGGAACTGGGCGCGGCTGACGTTCCTGCGCCCGGAGTACCGGGAACTGTTCGTGGACTGGGAGCAGAAGGCGATCGACATCGTGTGCGCGCTGCGCATGGACGCCGGCTGCTACCCGGACGACCCGCGGCTGTCCGCGCTGGTCGGCGAGTTGTCCGTGAAGAGCGAGGACTTCCGCCGGCTGTGGGCGACGCACGACGTGAAGGACAAGACCCACGGCGTGAAGCGACTGCACCACCCGCTGGTGGGTGATCTGGCCCTGCAGTTCGAGTCGTTCCGCCTGACCGACGGCAGTGAGCAGTCCCTGATCACCTACCACGCCGAGCCGGGCTCGGCGTCAGCGGAATCACTGCGGCTGCTGGCCAGCTGGGGCACCGACGCCACCCTCGCGGGCACGGAGTCGACGACCCGCCACGGCTGACCCCGGCCGGCCGCCTCCCCACGGCTGACCCTGATCCGCCGCCCCGCCCCGCCGTTGCTGACCCGTGCCGGTCACCCCGCCACGCCCCCGGACACACCACCGCCCGCCGGAGGAAATCCCCGCGGCGGGCGGTGTGTTCGTCGCATGACCGTCGGTCAGCGTGCGCGGCTCACTTGCCGTAGTACGCGTTGAAGACCGTGATCGTCGCCGTGTCGCCCTTCTTGTCGCTGACGGCGGCCCGCAGCGAGACGGACCTGCCCGCCGCCGGGTTCTTCAGGGTGACCTTGCCCTTCGTCACCTGGATCCGCTTCCAGGTCTTGCCGCCGTCGTAGGACGCCCACACCGTCAGGGACTTCAGGCCCCGGCCGGCGGCCGCGCCCTCCACCACGACGGGGAAGGTGGCCGTGCGTCCCGCGGCGACCTTGCTGTCCAGCGTGGTCGCGGCGTTGAAGCGGACCGTGGAGACGGGCAGCCTGGCCTGCCGGTCGGCCGCCGGCTTGACGGAGCGGAAGGTCCAGCTCGCGTCGATCCGCGTGGACACGCCCGCGACCTTGGCACTGCGGCTGACCGACGTCGACAGCCGGTACGCCGCGTCGCCGGCGGGGACGGTGAACACGCCGTCACCGGCGAGCGGGTCCTGGTTGGAGCCGACCTTCTTGCCGTTGCGGTACAGCGTCGTCGTCGCCTTGGTGAGGAGCGACGACCCGGCGTGCGCGCTGCCGTCAGCGAACAGCGGCAGCACACCGTAGAGGGTGTTGCCGTCACGGAAGACGCCGTAGTCGGCGTCGACGTGCGGGGCGAAGACCGCGGTGTTGAAGGTCTTCGTGTACGTCCTGCCCGCGGCGAAGGTCTGCGGGTCACCGAGGCTGTAGGCGGCGTCCACGACGGGGAGGCCGTCGGCGTCCTTGCCCGCGTACTGCTCGAAGTCGAACGTCCACTGGATCTTGTCGGCCGTCGACAGGTACAGCGTCCGGGTGCTCGGCAGCTTCTGCGCCACCGACGCCCCGACGGCGACGTCCTCGGCCAGGAAACCGAGCGCGGTCAGGCCGCCGGTCCTGCCGGGGGCGGAGGCACCGAGGCCGGCCCGCACGGTGCTGAGTTCACGGGCCGTGAAGTGGCGGACCTTGTCGCCCTGGACCCGCTTGACCTTGGCGCTGGTGGCCACGTCGTACTCGGCTGTGGCGCCCTTGGTCCACTGCCCGTTCCAGGTCTGGGTGAGGCCGGTGACGTCCGGGCCGAGGGCGGCCATCCGCACGGATCCGAAGGAGGTCTGGCTGAACCCGGCGAGCACGCCGGCCGCGTCGTAGGAGTAGTCGATCGTCGCGGACAGCGGCTTGGCGGCGCGGTCCGGGACGGTGATGTCCGCCTTCTTCGCGGTACGGGCGTCGAGGGTGAGCGTCAGGTTCCGGGTGACGTCCAGCTTGGGCTGGACCAGCCAGTCGATGCCGCCCTTGAACTCCTTGAAGTCCTTCGCGAGCCAGGCGTCCAGCAGGTAGGTGCCCTTGGGCACGCGCACCGTGGTGGTGCCGGAGGCGGCGACCGGGGCCTGGTAGTGCCGGCCCTGGGCGAGGCCGGTGTAGCCGAACAGGTCGGTGAGGTAGCCGTCGGTCGCCTTGCCGTCCCGGCCGATGTGCCTGACCGTGACGTCGTACGACTCGATCTCGCGCTGCACGGCCGCGGCGGTCCGCACGTTCTGCCCGTCGCCGCTCGCGGTCACGTAGGCCGAGTAGGCGCCGTCGAGGGTGCCGCCCAGCTTGGTGTTGACGGTGAGGTCAACGGACGCCTTGCCGCCCGCAGGGACGGTGGCACTGCTCGCGCCGAGCGTGAAGAAACCGGCCGGGGCCGCCTTGCCCTTGGGGTCGGTGGCGGACGCGGACAGCTTCAGCGTGACGGCGCTCTTGCCGAGGTTGCGGTACGTCACCTGCCTGGTGACCGGCTTGTCGTCGGTGTGCGGCCAGGCCTGCGTGCCGAAGCTCACCGACACCGGGTCGGCGACCACGGCCTGCTTGATGGCCCGGTCCACGGCGATTCGGCCGCTGCCCTGCTGGAACGGCGTGTACGCGCCGCCCTTCGCGGAGCCGGTCAGCGCGCCCTTGAGCTCGGCGTACCCCCAGTCGGGGTGCTCCTGCTTCAGCAGCGCGGCGGCGCCCGCGACGTGCGGGGTCGCCATCGACGTACCCGAGATGGTCAGGTAGCCGGCCGGGTTCTCGCCGACCTCCTGGTCGATGACGCTGCCCTTGGCCGCGGCGGCGGTGATGTCGACGCCCGGCGCGGTGACGTCCGGCTTGATGGCGCCGTCGCCGACGCGCGGACCGGTGGAGGAGAAGTCGGCGAGCTTGTCCTTGTCGTCGACGGCGCCGACGGTGAGCGCGGCGTCCGCGCTGCCCGGCGAACCGATCGACTCCGGGCCCTCGTTGCCCGCGGCGATCGCGAACAGGATGCCCTTGTCGGCGGACAGCTTGTCGACCTCGGCCTCGAGCGGGTCGATGTCGGGCGTGTCGTAGCCGCCCAGGCTGAGGTTGACGACGTCGGCGCCCTGCTGGGCCGCCCACTCCATGCCGGCGAGGATGCCGGAGTCGTCGCCGGAGCCGCTGTCGTCGAGGACCTTGCCGTTGAGGATGCGCGCGCCGGGCGCGACACCCTTGTACTTGCCCTTGGACTTGGCGCCGGTGCCGGCCGCGATGGACGCGACGTGTGTGCCGTGCCCGAAGTGGTCGGTGGCGTCCTTGGCGGTGGAGAAGTTCTTCGCCGCGACGACCTGGCTCTTCAGATCGGGGTGGGAGGCGTCGACGCCCGTGTCCAGGACGGCGATCTTCACGCCCTTGCCGGTGTAGCCGGCGGCCCATGCGGCCGGTGCGCCGATCTGCGGCACCGACTTGTCGAGGCTGGCCCTGCGGACGCCGTCGAGCCAGACGTGCGCGATGCCGGAGGCGGTGCGGTCGCCGTTGGTGACCGCGTCCCACAGTGCCGGCGTCTCGGCCTGCGGGGTCTGCACGGCGTCGGCGTTGAGGGTCGTCAGGGTGCGACGCAGGGTGCCGGCCTCGCGTACCTCCGCGCGGGCGGTGGCGGCGGCACCCCGGTAGCCGACGATGACCTTCAGGCCGTTCTTCTGGGCCTTGAGGGTCGCCGACCGGGTCAGCTCGGTGACGTCGAACAGCCGCTGGTCGACCACGCCGGTGGCGACCATGCGGGCCGCGTCGGCGGGCAGTACGACGGTGTGCCCGCGGACCGTGCGGATCTGGACGGGTATGTTCTCGCGGCCCTTCGCCCGCTCCAGGCCGACGACGCGCCCCTTGGCGTCGACGGCGACCCGGTCACCGGTGATGAGGGTGACGCGGTGCTTGGCCTGCAGCGAGGGCTGGACCCGGGCGGCGCCGGTCGCGCGCTGCCCGGTCGGGGCGGCCGCCGCCGGGCTGGTCATACCCGCGGCGAGCGCCACCGCGGCCGCGGCGGCGACAGCGGCCGCGCCCGCGTTCTTCACTTGTCTGCGCAAAACTCCCCCTTGCTGGGTACCGGGCGATTTCCCCTGTCACCCGGCCGGGGGCAGTCTCGTACGTCTGCACGTCAACCCCCCGGAGTGCGCAGTATGCCGGGGGGTGATCAGTGCCTCAATACGGCCGTACGTCACGAGTTGGCGTTTTCCGTCACCGTGATCCGTCCCTTGCGAAGGGTCGCGAGCCGGGGTGCCTTCCGTGCCAGCGCGGAGTCGTGAGTGACCATCACGAAGGTCAGCCCGTGCTCCTTCCACATGCGCTCCAGCACCTCCATCACCTCGTCGCGCATGCCCTCGTCGAGGTTGCCGGTCGGCTCGTCCGCGAGCAGCACCTTGGGCCGCTTGACCAGCGCGCGGGCGATCGCGACGCGCTGCTGCTGACCGCCGGACATCTCGCCCGGCAGATGCGCGAGCCGCTCCCCGAGCCCCACGGAGGCGAGCGCCTCGGCGGCCCGCTCACGCCGTTCCCTCGCCTTCACACCGAGGGGTACGAGGGCGGTCTCGACGTTCTCCTGCGCGGTCAGCGTAGGGATGAGGTTGAAGGACTGGAAGACGAAACCGATGGTCTCGCTGCGCACCCGGGTGAGCCTGGCCTCCGGCAACTTGGCCAGATCGACACCGTCGAGGACGACGTCGCCGGAGGTCGGCCGGTCCAGTCCGCCGAGCATCTGCAGCAGCGTGGACTTGCCGCCGCCGGTCGGGCCCTGGATGACGAGCCGGTCGCCGTCGTGGATGGTGAGGTCGACGCCGTCGAGGGCGTGGACGGTGTCCTTGCCGCGGGTGTAGCGCTTGGTGACGCCGTTGAGTTCGTACATGGGGTGTCCCTGGGTCGGGCGGGCGGTGGGGTCGAGCGTTCGCTCGGCGGGGTGGCGCGTCCGGGCCTGCGAGGCCGCTACTCGACGCGGCGCAGCGCGTCCGCCGGCCGCAGCCGTGAGGCCCGCCAGCCGCCGAACGCCCCGGCGGTCAGCCCACCGGCCACGGCGAGGGCGACGGCGAGGGCGACGGTCGTGAGGGAGACCGGCGCGGTGAGGGCGACGTCGAGCGTCCGCTCGGCGAGGCGGCGCCCAGGCCCGCCGAAGCCGCCGCCGTTGCCGCTCCCGCCGCCCAACTGCGCCTGCAGCGTGGGGCTGACGGCGGAGACGGCGTACGCCCCCGCGAGTCCCAGCGCGATGCCGAGGACGCCGCCGAGCAGCCCGTTGACGACGGCCTCCCCGACGACCTGCCCGGTGACACGCCCCGACTTCCACCCGAGCGCCTTGAGCGTGCCGAACTCCCGCACCCGCCGTGACACGGCGGAGGAGGTGAGCAGCCCGGCGACGAGGAAGGCGGCGATGAGCACCACCACGGACAGCCATCTGCCGACGCTGGTGGCGAGGGAGGAGGCGGTGGACAGCGACCCGGAGACGGTGTCGGCGAGATCGGCGGAGGTGGTGACGGTGGTCCCGGAGACGTTCTTCCGGATCGCCGCCTTGACGCTGTCGATCCGCTGCGAGTCGGTCGCCTTGACGTAGATGGTGGTGACCTTGTCCGCGGCTCCCGCGAGGGTCTGCGCCCGCTTCAGCGGGACGTAGAGATCGGCGGCGGCGTCCCCGCTGTCGGCGGTGGCGACGCCGATGACGGAGAACTTGACGCTCTTGATGGTCACGCTGGACCCGACGGTGAGCTTCTTCTCCTTGGCGTAGCCGGAGTCGACGACGGCGACGGCGGCGTCGGCCTCCACGGTGCGGAAGGTCCGCCCACTGCTGATCTTGGAAGAGGTCAGCGGCCCCAGGGCGGGCTTGGTGACGTCGGTGCCGTAGACGGAGTAACTGTTGACGTCGAAGTCGGCGCCGCCGCCCCTGACCTCCCCGCCGGGCTGCCCGTACCCGCCGCGGGGACCGCCGCTGCCACCGTTGCCGTCCTGCTGGAACTGCCCCCGGGTGAACTGCCCGCTGACCTTGAGCACTTGCAGGCTCAGGCCCCCGACGGCGTCGGCGACCCCGCTCTGCCGCCCGACCTCGGTCACGGTGGAGGAGGCCAGCGTCTGGAACCCCTGCACCATCACCCGGTCACTGCTCTGTTCGGTGCCGTCCCCGCTGTCCCGCGCCCCGAACTGGAACCGCGGCCGCTGCGCCCCGTCGGCCGCGGGCGCGGCGGCCTTGGTGACGGTCATGTCGGTGCCGAGCCCGTACAGCGACTGCAACACCTTGTCCTGCGCCTTCCCCATGCCGGCCGACACGGAGTTGACGACGATGACGAGCGCGATCCCCAGCGCAAGCCCGGAGGCGACGACGAGGGCCGCCTTTCTGCGGCGCCGCAACTCGCGCCTGAGGTAGGTGAAGAACATGCGGGGGAAGCTAGGCGGGGCGTGTGATGGAGCCATAAGCGCGCCATAAGAGAAGGATGAGAACGCGGCTCGCGTCAGACGAGCCGGCGTTCGAAACGCAGACCCGGCCGCCCGCCGACGGTCGTCTCCCCCGCGGCCCTGAAGCCCGAGGCCGTCAGTACCGCCCTGGACGCCGCGTTGTCCAGGGTGGTCCGGGCCGTCAGGGTGGACAGGCCGTACGCGTCGGCCGCCAGCCGGCACACCTCCCGCACCGCCGCCTTCGCCACCCCCCGCCCCGTGAAGCGTTCGCCTACGCGGTAGCCGAGTTCGGCCGTTCCGGAGGCCGCGTCCAGCAGGTTGATGCGGCCGGCCAGGGTTCCCTCGGCGTCGAGGATCACGTGGAAGTGGCAGATGCCCGCCTCCTGTTCGGCCAGGAGAGCCGCGTGGCGGGCGGGGAAGTCCGTGAAGTACGCGTCGCCTCGGTCGGAGACCGTACGGGCGAAGTACGCGCGGTTCTCGCGCTCGAAGGACAGCAGCGCGTCCGCGTGGTCGGGGCGGAGGCGTTCCAGTCGGATCATGCGGAGCAGCGTAGGCAGACAGAAGGCGGCCGTCGCCCGGGTTTTTCCGGGCGACGGCCGCCGTTCGTGTCAGCGAGGGGGCGGCGTCAGATCGCCGAGCCGGCCTTCCAGTCGGACCAGCTCATGTTCCAGCCGTTGAGGCCGTTGTCCGGGGCGACCGTCTTGTCGCCGGTGTTCTGGACGACGACCACGTCACCGACGAGGGAGTGGGTGTAGAACCACGCGGCCGGGGTCGACGGGTCGTTGGCGCCCTTCGTGTCGGACAGGCCCACACAGCCGTGGCTGGTGTTGACCGAGCCGAAGATGGACTTCGCGCCCCAGTAGTTGCCGTGGATGAACGTGCCGGAGTTCGACAGGCGCATGGCGTGCGGCACGTCCTTGATGTCGTACTCGCCCTTGCCGTCGTCGTCGGTGAAGCCGACCGTCGCGCCGTTCATCCGGGTCTCCTTGAACTTCTCGGAGATCACCATCTGCCCCTGGTACGTCTTGTGGTCGGGTGCGCCGGCGGAGATCGGGATGGTCTTGACGACCTTGCCGTCCTGCGTGACCTTCATCTGCTTGGTCTTCGCGTCGACGTAGGAGACCTGGTTGCGGCCGATGTGGAAGGAGACCGTCTTCTGCTGCACGCCCATGACACCGGACGCGCCCTCGACGCCGTCCAGGGCGAGCTTCAGGGTGACGGTGGAGCCGCTCTGCCAGTACTGCTCGGGGCGGCAGTCCATGCGGTTGGCGTTGAACCAGTGGCAGGCGACCTCCTGGCCGCTGCTGGAGGTGACCTTGATGCCCTTCTGGACGGCCGCCTTGTTGGTGATCGCCTTGTTGAAGTTGATCGACACCGGCATGCCGACGCCGACCGTGGCGCCGTCCTCCGGGGTGAAGTTGGCTATGAAGCTGTTGGCCGGGGAGACGGTGGTGAACGAGGCGTTCTCGTGCGCGACCCGGCCGTCCTTGTCGGTGGCCTCCGCCGCGAGCTTGTAGGTGGTCGACCGCTGGAGCTGGACGCTCGGCTTCCAGCTGGTCTTGTCCGCGGACAGCTGGCCCTCGACCTGCTTGCCGTCGGCCGACGTCATCGTCACGGAGGTGAGAGTGCCCTTGCTCACCGTGACGGCTGCGGAGTTGTTGATGGAGGCGTTGTCCGAGCCGTCCTTCGGTGTGATCGTGATCTGCGCCTCGGACGACTTCTGGGCTGCCGCCTCGTCGACCTTGGCCGAGGTGTCGTTGCCGCCGCCACCGGCGGACGCCTTCTCGCCGTCGGAACAGCCGGTGAGCACCAGCACCCCGCCGAGCAGTGCGGACGCGGCCATCAGGCCCTTGCGCCGCTTACCCTCCGTCATCACACGCTTCTCCATCGTTGCCGAATCCCGAAAACCCCGAGTGTCCCCGTAAGAACGTTCAACGCTACGACCGGTTCGTCCCGTTCCGCATTCCCCTGAGGTGTGGGACACACCACGTCCGCCGGGCGTGCTGGTGCGGGTACCGGTCCCTGCGCCCCCTGGGACGACGAAACCCCGGACGGCGGTTGCCGCCCGGGGTCATGGCATCCCCCTGCGCGGCCTCAGCCGGTGCGCTCGTCCTCGTCCTCGTCCTCGTCGCCATCATCCTCGTCCAGGTCCCAGTCCGGCGAGTCCGGGTCGTAGTCGATCCGTTCGCTCGACCAGGACGCCTGCTGCAGCTCTACCCCCGGAACCTCGCTGACCAGGCCGAACGGATCGACGAGATAGGCGAGTGCCTCGGCGGTGTCTTCCGTCACAGCCCCCTCGGCCTGCGTGCGCTCGGCCTCCGGCATCTCCGGGTCCTCGGCCAGACGCCGCAGCGCCGCGGCGGTCACCGCCTGCTCGTCGTCGACCTCCAGTACGAGTTCCACGCGAAGCCGCACAAAACGTGATGTCTCTTCAGTGGTCATGCCGGGAGCGTAAGGCTCCCCGCTCCCACAACTTTCCCGCGACCCGCGCCTTTCATTAGCATCGCCCCCAAGCATTGGCCCGCACGGCCAATTCGCCGGCCAATTCGCCAGCGCCACAAGGGGATCGATAGTCCGTGTCATCCGCCCGCCGCTCGTTGCTGACCGCCACCGCCGCGGCGACCCTTCTGGGCGCCCTGTGGTTCGTCCCGTCCGCCAACGCGTCGTCCGAGACTCCGGCGAGAGCGCGGGACACGACGACACGGGCCCAGGCGGCTTGGGCCGGTACGACGGACACGTCCGCCGTGGACGCCTCGGGGGTCTCCGGCGCCGGCACCCAACTCGCCGACACCGGCAGCTTCGACACCACTCCGTACGTCGTCGGCGGCAGCGTCTTCCTCTCCCTGGGCGCCGGCTTCGTCGTGTACTCGGTACGCCGGGAACGCCTCGGCTTCTGAGCCACGGTCGGCGTCGCCGCCTCGCCGCACACGCACAGGGCCCCGCCGCACCGAAGTGCGGCGGGGCCCCGCGCGGTTCGAACGCGCTACTGCAGCGGACCGGTGACGGACTCCACCGCGGCGACCAGCCGCCCGTCGCGCACGAACGCGTCCGCCGCGGCCAGGTCGGGCGCCAGGAACCGGTCCGGGCCCGGCCCCTCGACCCCGGCGGCCCGTACGGCGTCGATGACGGCCTGCGAGGCGGGCGCCGGCGTCAGGCCCTCCCGCAGCTGGATCGCCCGCGTCGCCGCGTACAGCTCGACGGCGATCACGCGGGTGAGGTTGCCGACGGCGGTGCGCAGCTTGCGCGCGGCCGACCACCCCATGGACACGTGGTCCTCCTGCATGGCGGAGGACGGGATGGAGTCGGCGGAGGCCGGCACGGCGAGCCGCTTCATCTCGCTGACCAGGGCGGCCTGCGTGTACTGCGCGATCATCAGCCCGGAGTCCACGCCGGCGTCGTCGGCGAGGAACGGCGGAAGTCCGTGGCTGCGGTTCTTGTCCAGCAGCCGGTCGGTGCGCCGCTCGGCGATGGAGGCGAGGTCGGCGGCGGCGATGGCGAGGAAGTCCAGCACGTAGGCCACCGGGGCGCCGTGGAAGTTGCCGTTGGACTCGACCCGGCCGTCGGGCAGGACGACGGGGTTGTCGACGGCGGCGGCCAGCTCCCGCTCGGCGACCAGGCGCGCGTGCGCGAGGGTGTCCCGGCCGGCCCCCGCGACCTGCGGGGCGCAGCGCACCGAGTAGGCGTCCTGGACGCGGGGCGCGTCGTCCATGTGGTGCCCGGTCAGGCCGGAACCCTTGAGGACGGCGAGCATGTTGGCGGCGCTGGCGCCCTGCCCCGGGTGCGGCCGGATGGCGTGCAGCTCGGGCGCGAGCACCTTCTCGGTGCCGAGCAGGGCCTCCAGCGACAAGGCCGCGGTGACGTCGGCGGACTTGTACAGCCGGTCCAGGTCCGCGAGCGCCATCACCAGCATGCCGAGCATGCCGTCGGTGCCGTTGAGGAGTGCCAGGCCCTCCTTCTCGCGCAGTTCGACGGGCTCGATGCCGTGCGCCGCGAGGAGCTCGCCGGCGGGCTTGACGACACCGTCGGGGCCCTCGGCGTCGCCCTCGCCCATCAGGGTCAGGGCGCAGTGGGACAGCGGGGCGAGGTCGCCGGAGCAGCCGAGGGAGCCGTACTCGTGGACGACGGGGGTGATCCCGGCGTTGAGGATGTCCGCCATGGTCTGCGCGACCTCGGGCCGGACACCGGTGTGGCCCGAGCAGACGGTCTTCAGCCGCAGGAACATCAGGGCGCGGACGACCTCGCGCTCGACGCGCGGGCCCATGCCGGCGGCGTGCGAGCGAACGATGTTGCGCTGGAGCTGGGTGCGCAGTTCGTGGCTGATGTGGCGGGTGGCGAGGGCGCCGAATCCGGTGGAGACGCCGTAGACGGGGTCGGGCTTTGCCGCGAGCGCGTCCACGATCCCGCGGGCCGCGGCGAGGGCGGCCACCGCCTCCTCGGAGAGCTCGATGCGGGCGCCGTCACGGGCCACCGCGAGAACGTCGGACGCGGTCACCCCGGACGTCCCCACCACCACAGTGTGCATACTCATATTCAGGAGCGTACGCATTGAAGACGAAGATGTCACCAGTGGGCCGGGGGTCCACCCCTTACCGGCGGGGCGGCACGCAGTCGGCAGGCACCGGGCGGCCCCCTACAGGCGGCCCCTGAAGGCGCGGCGTTCCGGGGCCGCTTCCGTCGTGGGCTGGTCCGCCAGCCGGATCACGGGGTCGTCCGGACCCTCCTGACCGGCCACCACCGGGCGGGTGGAGCGTTCGGCCTTCGCACGGTACTGGGCGGCGTCCGCCAGACGGAACAGCCGGCGGGCCGAGTGCAGCGGGCCGATCGGCTCCTCGGTGGAGGCGACCCCGCAGGCCACTCCCTCCCCCAGCTCCAGCTCGGCGGCCCTTCGGCACAGCTCGTCGGCGACCTTGACCACGTCCTGCACGGGCGGGCCGACGACCAGCAGGCAGAACTCGTCCCCGCCGAGCCGGGCGGCCAGCGCCCCCGGCAGCATGGCTCCGCACAGCGAGAGCACCGAGCCGAACCGTTCCAGCAGACGGTCGCCCACCGCGTGACCGAGGGTGTCGTTGACGTGCTTGAGCCCGTTCACGTCGCACACCACCAGGCTGACCACCGCACCCTCCCTGCGGTGCCGCTCGATCGCCTCGTCCAGGCGGGCGTCCACGGCACGGCGGTTCGCGAGCCCGGTCAGCGCGTCGCTGAAGGCCAGCCGTCGCGCCTCCTGCAACCGCTCCGTCTGCGCCAGGCCCGCGGCGGCCACGGAGGCCAGCACGGTCGCGAAGTCCGCGTCACCCCGGTCGAAGAGGGGGGAACCGGCCCGGCGCGCGACGTACAGCTCGCCCCAGGCGCGGCCGTTCATGACGATCGGCGCGACCACACAGCACCCGCGGCCCCGGCGGCGCAGGGCGGCGACCCGCTGGTGGCAGTAGCCGGCGTGGCCCGCGGTCGGCCCCTCGGCGGTCTCCACCCACGCGTTGGGCTCGCCGCCCGACGCCCAGCGCTCGTGCAGGAACTCGGTGATCTCCGGGAACTGGTGGACGGGGTACGTCTCGTCCACCGGGAACTCCTCTTCCTCCGGAGCCCGGTCCCCCACGTTCACCAGGACCCGCAGCCGGCCGAGGTCCCGCTCCCACACCGACAGCGCGGCGAAACTCCCGGCCAGCGCGCGGCAGCCGCCGAGCGCCGCGGCGCGCCACGATTCCCGCGGGCTGTGTGCCGCGGCCATCCCCTGGGCCAGGGCCACCACAGCGGCCAGGCGCCTGTCCTCACCCATTGCTCCAGGCTAGGGAGGTTTTGGCTGAATCGGTGCGTTAATGGGGCGAACAGGTGTGTGTGAGTTCTGGTGGGTTCGGGGTGCGGGCGGGTTGCCGGCACCTGGGGGCTGCGCCCCCAGACCCCCGGGGGCTCGTTCTTCGGGTGCGGGCCGCGAGGGCTGGTCGCGCAGTTCCCCGCGCCCCTCCCGGGCGTTGCAGTCACCCTGCTCGCATGCACCCCGTCAGGCTGTCGCTCTCACGCCTGTTCGTATGCGCCCCTGCTTACTCCCCCGGCCACTGAGGCTCGCGCTTTTCGTTGAAGGCTGCCACGCCCTCCGCCCGGTCGCCCGAGAAGGCCACGGAGCGCCAGGCGGCGTCCTCGACCTCCAGGCCGGCCCGCAGGTCCAGGCCGTGACCGAGGCGCAGGGCCCGCTTCGCGGCGCGCAGGCCCACCGGGGAGTTCCCGGCGATGCGCGCGGCCAGCGCCAGCGCCTCCGCGCGGTCCTGCCCGGCGTCGACCAGCTGGTCCACGAGCCCGAGCTCGGCCGCCTCCGGGGCCTCCAGCCGACGCGCCGTGAAGATCAGCTCGGCGGCCCTCGCCGCGCCCACCCGCCGCGGCAGCAGCTGGGTGCCGCCGCCGCCCGGGATGACGCCCACCGACACCTCCGGCAGCCCCACCACGGCCGTGCGGTCGGCCACGATCAGGTCGCAGGACAGCGCCAGCTCGAAGCCGCCTCCGAGCGCGAAACCGTGCACGGCCGCGATCGTCGGCACCGGCAGTTCCAGCACGCCCGCGTAGGCACCGCGCGCCACCGGCCGCTGCCGTACCAGGTCGGCGTCGGAGAAGGAGTTGCGCTCCTTCAGGTCGGCGCCCACGCAGAACGCCCGCTCGTGCGTCGACGTCAGCACCACCACGCGTACGTCCCGGTCGGCGCCCAGGGCCTCGCACGCGGCGGCGATCGAGCGGGCCATCTCGGTGGAGACCGCGTTCATGGCCTTGGGCCGGTCGAGGGCCAGCTCCGCGACATGCCGGGCACCCTCGTCCCCGTGCCGCCGCACCAGCACGAACTCCCCGAACCGCTCCTCGCTCATGACACCCTCCCGGTTAACGCGGGTTAACAGACGACAACGGCCCGATCATCGCAGGCCGGGGCCGTCCGGAAAAGGGCCGGACCCGGGTCGTACGAGCCGCCGGGCACCCGTTCGAGTGACATCCCGCCCAAATCCGGGTCCTCCGTCCGGGGGAGCGCATACCGTGCGTCCGCCACGGCGCATCGGGGGCGCAAGCGCAGAAGGGGGAACGTCGCGATGACAAAGACGCTGACGGAGACAGCGGACCAGCAACCGCACGACACCACCCACGGCCGGCACCGCCGGCCCCGCCACCGGCGGGTGCTGCTCGCCGCCGGCGGTCTCGCCCTGGCCGCCGGTGTGCTCAGTCTCGTACGGCTGGCCCCCGAATCCGGCGTCCCCGGCCTCGGCACTGCGGAGGCAGGTCCCCGCACCGATCACGAGCCCGGCCGCCGAACCGTCACCGAGCGGGCGGCCGACGCCGCCGCCACCGTCTCCGCCGCGCCGCGCCCCGGCCCCTCCGCCACGGACGTGATGGGCGGGAAGAGCACCGGACCGCTCGCGACGGTCCCGGTCACGGCAGATGCCGGGCGCCACCCGTCGGCCGTCGCCACCCCGTCGTACTCCGTCCCGCTCTCGCAGCCGCCGGCCACCGCGTCGACCGGCTCCGGGCGGACGGCCGCGCCTCCCGCCGCCCCGCCCGCGTCCACGGCGGCACCGGCCCCGCCTCCCCGGGCGCCCGCACCGAGCCCGTCGCACTCCACCGCGCCGGCGACTCCGCCACCGGCCGGGCAGCCCGGCGATCCCGGCCAGGGACTGTGTCTGCCGATCATCGCCGTGTGCCTGGGCCCGGGGCTCCTCGGCTGAGCCGCTACGCCCTGCCGTCGTCGCGCCGGCCGAGCAGCCAGGGCGCGACCACGCCGAGTCCACGCACCGGACGCTGGTACATCGGCTGCAGTGCGAAGCGGTACGTCGGCGGCTCCTCGCCCTCCTTCTCGGCGGCCGCCGCCTGCTCGGCCGCCTCCGCCTCCGAGGCGGGCGCCTCCCCGGTGCGGATCAGCTCCTCCGCGAAGGCACTGTCGACGAGGACGGCGTCCGGGGGCGCTATCGAGGTCAGCCGGGACGCCAGGTTGACGGTCGTACCGAAGACATCACCCATGCGAGTGGTCACCGTGCCGAACGCCATGCCGACCCTCAGCTCCGGCATCGTCTCGTCGTTCGCCATCGTCTCGATCAGCCGCTGCCCGATCTCGGCCGCCGTGCCCGCGTCGTCCGCCGCGAACAGCACCTCGTCGCCGAGGGTCTTGATCAGCCGCCCGCCGCGCGCGGCCACCAGGTCGGCGGCCGTCGTCTCGAACGCCTCGACCAGCTCGCCGAGCTCCTCTTCCTCCATACGGCGGGTCAGCCGCGTGAACCCGACCAGGTCCGCGAAGCCCACCGCGAGGCGCCGGTCCACCATCTCCTCGTCGTCCGCCGCCTGGACGACCCGGCCGGTCGCGGCAGCGAGCTGGCGGCGCCAGACGTAGACGAGGAACTCCTCCAGCTCCGGCAGCAGCAGCTCGACCAGGGGATAGGTGACCTCGGTGCGGGTCATGCCGGGCTCGGGCGGCTCGGTCAGGCCCTCCAGGAAGGAGTCGATCTGCCATTCCGCCAATCGGGCGGTGGTCTGGCCCGTCGAACGAGCCACCTGCACCGCCATCGCCTCGCTGAGCAGGCCCGCCTCGACCAGACCGGCGAGCCGGCGCAGGGCGAGGACGTCGGCTTCGGTGAGGGCCTTGGCCTGGCCGATGTCGGCGAAGCCCATGGCACGCCAGAAGCGGGATGCAAGCTCCATGGAGACACCGGCGCTGCGGGCCGCCTGAAACGGGGTGTAGCGCCGCTCGGCGCCGAGGATCAGCTGTTCCAGGCGCAGCGCGAGGGGGTCCTCGCCGGAGTCGGAGGCGTCGGGTCCGGAGCCCGAGTCGTCGACGGTCACGCCTGCTGCCCTTCCGATCTGCCGAGGTCAGGTATCGACCGGCCTCCAACTTTACGGCAGGTGTGCGCCACCTCACTCCGTTGCGGGGGCCGGGGGTGACGCGCGCGGGGTTGTGCTGTCACCCGGGGTGCGTGGCGTCCCTCCAGGAGGCTCCGCCCCCTTGGACCCCCCGGGGGGTCCGTTCGGGGTGGCTCGTCCCGGCGTCCGGGTGCCGGGGTGTGGAGGGCTGGTCGCGCAGTTCTCCGCGCCCCTGGGTCGGCCGTCCTTCCGCCCTCCGGCCGCCACCGCGGCTGCACGCACCAGGTCGACGCCCGGCCGCCGCAGGTCACGCCGGGCGCAAATGCACGATGTCCCCCGCGCCCACCGGCTCCTGCACGCCCTCCTTCGTGGCGAGGACCAGGCGGCCGTCGCCGTCGATCGCCACCGCCTCGCCCACCAGGGACCGGTCCCCCGGCAGCTCCGCGCGGACCGTGCGGCCCAGCGTCGCGCAGCCCGCCGCGTACGTTTCCTGCAGGCCGCACGCAGCCGGGTCGCCGCCCGCCTCGCGCCACCGGCCGTACCACTCCTCCAGCGCCCGCAGCACGCCCCTCAGCAGTGGGTCGCGGTCCGTGCTCACCGCTCCGGCCAGCGCCAGCGACCCGGCCTGCGGTACCGGGAGTTCCGTCGCCTTCAGCGTGACGTTGATGCCGACACCGACGACCACGCCGCCCTCTCCGGCCCGCTCGGCGAGGATGCCGCCGGCCTTGCGTTCCTCGCCGTCGACGGTGACGAGGAGGTCGTTCGGCCACTTCAGGGCCGTGTCGACACCTGCCGCCCGGGACAGGCCGGTGGCCACGGCGACCCCGGTCAGCAGCGGGATCCAGCCCCAGCGGGCCACCGGGACGTCCGTCGGCCGCAGCAGGACCGAGAAGAACAGGCCCGAGCGCGGCGGAGCCGTCCACTGCCGGTCCAGTCGCCC
Organism: Streptomyces sp. NPDC036813; assembly: GCF_055609245.1. Taxonomy (NCBI): domain Bacteria; kingdom Bacillati; phylum Actinomycetota; class Actinomycetes; order Kitasatosporales; family Streptomycetaceae; genus Streptomyces; species Streptomyces sp. NPDC036813. The sequence goes on from NZ_JBVJPV010000003.1 coordinate 551,164, forward strand.
GCGGGCGGCCGTCTGCTCCTCGGCGACGAGGACCGCGCCCTCGGCCGCCTCGCCCGTCTCCGCGCGGGCGACCAGGTCGGAGTTGGTGGAGCCGGTGCGCTGCACCACGTCCAGGTCCGACCACAGGCTTCCCTCGCGCACCAGCGCGCGCCTCAGCGCCGCGGCGCTGAGGGGCGGGCGGTCGAGGTCGGACCAGCGGCTGTCGTCTGATGCATCTCGCGGCGTCATGCAAGCCACCCTAGGTGTGGGAAACGCCGCACTGCCGTCGGCTGGGGGCCGCACTACGCTACGGATGAGTAACCGTCCCCCCTTTTGAGCAGGCAGGGAGCCGCGATCCCGATGTCCGAGCCGGAAGAGATCGACCTTCACACGACCGCGGGCAAGCTCGCGGATCTGCAGCGCCGTATCGAGGAAGCGACGCACGCCGGCTCGCAGCGCGCCGTCGAAAAACAGCACGCCAAGGG
>NZ_JBVJPV010000004.1:0-418855 GCF_055609245.1 Streptomyces sp. NPDC036813
GTCCTCGGTCCGGCCGGCCGTTTCCGACGAGCGCTCAGTGTCTCGGTGCCGGCCGCTGCGGGCGGACACCCCCCACCCCGGCCCCTTCCCGCCGTCGGCGCCTACCGGCCGTCGTCGGCTGAGCAGCGCGCCGCCACGTCGGGCGGCCGTCCTCCCGCGCGGCTGCGGGCCGCCGTCTCACGTAGCTGTAAGGCCGGCGGTGCCGACATGGCTGCGGGCAGTCGTGCCGCTGGGGCGGCACGGGTGGGCGCTGGGGTCCCCCTGCTCGAAGAGCTCGGGGGAGGCACCCGGCCGGCGCCGGTGAGCGGACCTACCCCGGCCGCGACGCCGGGCGCCCCCGAACGCCGGGCCCCTGCCGGACGAAGTCGACGTGCACCACTGGATGCCGGGCACCGGGACGGTCCCGTGTCAGCGCCGGGCGCAGCCCACGCTCAGGCCCGCGGCAGCGACTAGGCTCTGGCCAAGGACGACGTGGACATCAAGGAGGCCGCAGATGACGGCGCCCGGGCGCAGGAGCAGTACCTTTTCTCGGCTGCTGCGGCACGGCTTCACCGACCCGTCCGCCGCCGAACGCCTCCTGGAGGGCACCGACCTCGCCCCCGTCCGCACCGACCCCGTCCTGCTGGAAGCCCTCGGCGGGACCGCCGACCCCGATCTCGCCCTGCAGGGCCTGGCCCGTCTGCTGGAGGCGCAGCCCGATGCGACCGCGCGCCGGGAGCTGCTCGACACCGTCATAGCGGCCAAGCCGCTGCGGGACCGGCTGCTCGGCGTGCTGGGTGCCTCCGCGGCGCTGGCCGACCACCTCGCGCGGCACCCGAAGGACTGGCACGCGCTGGTCACGTACGAGCCCTCCGACCTGCATCCGGGACTCGCGGAGTTCGAGCGCGGTCTGGAGGAGGCCGTCGACCCCGTCTCGCTGCGCGTCGCCTACCGTCGCTGTCTGCTGTCCATCGCCGCCCGTGACGTGTGCGGGACGACGGACGTGGCCGAGGTCGCCGCCGAGCTGGCCGACCTGGCCACGGCGACCTTGCGCGCGGCGCTGGCCATCGCGAAGGCGGCCGCTCCCGAGGACGCCGCCGCCTGCCGGCTCGCGGTGATCGCGATGGGCAAGTGCGGCGGCCACGAGCTGAACTACGTCTCCGACGTCGACGTCATCTTCGTCGCGGAGGCGAGTGAGGGGGGCGACGAGGGCAAGGCCCTGAAGGCCGCTGCCCGGCTCGCCTCGCATCTGATGCGGATCTGTTCCGAGACCACCGTCGAGGGGTCCATCTGGCCCGTCGACGCCAACCTGCGGCCCGAGGGGCGCAACGGCCCGCTGGTGCGGACCCTGGCCAGCCATCTCGCGTACTACCAGCGCTGGGCCAAGACCTGGGAGTTCCAGGCCCTGCTCAAGGCCCGGCCCGTCGCCGGTGACGCCGAGCTGGGGCGGGCGTACATCGAGGCGCTGGAGCCGCTGGTCTGGCAGGCGGCCGAGCGGGAGAACTTCGTCGCCGACGTGCAGAAGATGCGGCGGCGGGTCGTCGAGAACATCCCGGTGGCCGAGGTGGAGAGGGAGCTGAAGCTCGGGCCAGGGGGGCTGCGCGACGTCGAGTTCGCCGTCCAGCTCCTTCAGCTGGTGCACGGGCGCGCCGACGCCTCCCTGCGCAGCGGTACGACGCTGGACGCGTTGCAGGCGCTCGCGGCGGGCGGGTACGTGGGCCGTGCGGACGCCGTCCAGCTCGACGACGCCTACCGTTTCCTGCGGTCCATGGAGCACCGGATCCAGCTGTTCCGGTTGCGCCGGACGCACCTGGTACCCGAGGACGACGCCGATCTGCGCCGCATCGGACGCTCACTGGGGCTGCGCACCGACCCGGTGACCGAGCTGACCCGCGAGTGGAAACGCCACACCGGTGTCGTACGACGCCTGCACGAGAAGTTGTTCTACCGGCCGCTGCTCGACGCGGTCGCCCAGCTCGCGCCGGGGGAGGCGCGGCTGAGCGCCAAGGCGGCCAGGGAGCGGATGATCGCCCTGGGGTACGCCGATCCGGCCGCCGCGCTGCGGCATCTGGAGGCGCTGGCGTCCGGTGTCACCCGCAAGGCCGCCATCCAGCGGACGCTGCTGCCGGTGCTGCTGGGGTGGTTCGCGGACTCCGCCGACCCGGACGCCGGGCTGCTGAACTTCCGCAAGGTGTCGGACGCGCTGGGGAAGACGCCCTGGTATCTGCGGTTGCTGCGGGACGAGGGCGCGGCCGCGGAGAACCTGGCGCGGGTGCTGTCCGCCGGGCGGCTCGCTCCCGACCTGCTGATGCGGGCGCCGGAGGCCGTGGCGCTGCTCGGCGACGGGGACGGTGGCGGGCTGGCGCCCAGGTCGCGCGGCCATCTGGAGCAGGAGATCCTCGCGGCGGTGGGACGTGCCGAGAACGCCGAGCAGGGCGTCACGGCGGCCCGTGGCGTGCGCCGCCGCGAGCTGTTCCGCACCGCCGCCGCCGACATCGTCGGTTCCTACGGCACCGAGACGCAGTCCGCCGAGGCCGACCAGGGCGCTCTGGTGGACCGGGTCGGCGCTGCCGTCTCCGATCTGACGGCCGCCACCATCGCCGGCACCCTGCGGGCCGTCGTGCGCGAGGGGTGGGGCGACACGCTGCCCACCCGGTTCGCCGTCATCGGCATGGGACGCTTCGGCGGCCACGAACTGGGCTACGGCTCCGACGCCGACGTGCTGTTCGTGCACGAGCCGCGGGACGGGGTCGACGAGGGGGAGGCCGGCGCGGCGGCGAACAAGGTCGTCGCCGAGATGCGGCGGCTGCTGCAGATCCCCAGCTCCGACCCGCCGCTGCTGATCGACGCCGATCTGCGCCCGGAGGGCAAGTCCGGGCCGCTGGTGCGCACCCTGAAGTCGTACGAGGCGTACTACCGTCGCTGGTCGCTGACCTGGGAGTCGCACGCGCTGCTGCGGGCCGAGCCGGTCGCCGGGGACGAGGAGCTGGGGCGCCGGTTCGTGGAGCTGGTCGATCCGCTGCGCTACCCGGCGGGCGGGCTCGGGGAGGACTCCGTGCGGGAGATCCGGCGGCTCAAGGCCCGGATGGAGTCCGAGCGGCTGCCGCGCGGCGCCGATCCCAAGCTGCACACCAAGCTCGGGCCGGGCGGGCTGTCCGACGTCGAGTGGACGGTACAGGTGCTGCAGCTGCGGCATGCCCGGGAGGTTCCGGGGCTGCGCACCACCCGGACCCGGCAGGCCCTGGCCGCGGCCCTGGACGCCGGGCTGCTGTCGGCCGAGGACGCGGAGATCCTGGACGAGGCGTGGGTGCTGGCCACCCGGGTGCGCAACGCGGTCATGCTGGTACGCGGGCGGGCCGGGAACACCTTCCCCACGGAGAGCCGCGAACTGGCCGCCGTCGGGCGCTACCTCGGCTACGGCCCCGGGCACGTCGGGGACATGCTCGACGCCTACCGGCGTACGACACGCCGGGCCCGGGGCGTCGTCGAGGAGCTGTTCTACGGCGGCTAGCGGGCCGCCGTGACCGGTTCCCGCGCTGCCTCGCGGGCCACCTGCCGCGGCAGGGCGTACGGCAGGGCGCCGTACCACAGGCGGGCCACCGTGAAGCCGAAGGCCAGGCACAGGACGCCGCCCACCGCGTCCAGCCAGAAGTGGTTGGCTGTGGCCACGATGACCAGCAGGGTCGCCGCCGGGTAGAGCAGGCCCAGGACGCGCGCCCAGGGCGTCCTCGCCAGTGCGAAGATCGTCAGGCCGCACCACAGGGACCAGCCGATGTGCATCGACGGCATCGCCGCGTACTGGTTCGACATGTGCTTCAGGTCGCCGGAGGCCATCGAGCCCCACGTCTGGTGGACCATGACCGTGTCGATGAAGTGGCTGCCGTTCATCAGCCGGGGCGGCGCGAGCGGATACAGGTAGTAACCGGCCAGGGCCACACCCGTCGTGGCGAACAGGACCAGCCGGGCCGCGCCGTAGCGCCCCGGATGGCGGCGGTACAGCCAGACCAGCACGCCGATCGTGACGATGAAGTGCAGGGTGGCGTAGTAGTAGTTCATCCCGATGATCAGCCAGTTCACCGAGTTCACGGCATGGTTGACGGACTGCTCGAAGGCGATGCCGAGTTGGTGCTCCAGCCGCCAGATCCAGTCGGCGTTGCGCAGTGCCTGCCCGCGCTGCTCCGGCACGGCGTTGCGGATCAGCGAGTACGTCCAGTAACTGACCGCGATCAGAAGGATCTCGAACCACAGCCGCGGGGCCCGCGGGGTGCGCAGCCGGCCGAGCGGGCCTGTGCGCGAAGCGGCCGTGACGGACTGCGGGAGGGCCTCTTCGCGGCCTTCCGGGGTCGTCACGGTCGTCTCACCCATGAACACGAATTCTGCCAGAAAAGCCTTCTCCGACCGATCATCCTCCGGTCGGGTCCAAAGCGCACCTTCTCCACCCTGCGGACGACTTGGGTGTCCGTGACCCCCTACGGGCGGTTTCGCGTGCCGCCCTACGGGCGGCGGTTCCGGTCGCCCGGCGCCGAGGCAGTGGAGCCGCGCACCACCAGTTCGGGCATGAACACGAACTCGCTGTGCGGTGCGGGGGTCCCGCCGATCTCCTCCAGCAGCGTGCGCACGGCCGCCTGGCCCATCGCCGGGACCGGCTTGCGGACCGTCGTCAGCGGCGGGTCGGTGAAGGCGATCAGCGGCGAGTCGTCGAAGCCGACGACGGAGATGTCCGTGGGGACCTCCAGGCCCCGCTGGCGGGCCGCCCGTATGGCGCCGAGCGCCATCATGTCGCTGGCGCACACCACGGCCGTGCAGTCGCGGTCGATCAGCGCGGTCGCGGCCGCCTGTCCGCCCTCCAGCGTGTACAGCGAGTGCTGGACCAGCTCCGTCTCGATCACGTCCGGGGCCAGTCCGAGCTGGTCCTGCATGGCCCGCACGAACCCCTCGATCTTGCGCTGGACCGGCACGAAACGCTTCGGGCCGAGGGCGAGGCCGATCCGGGTGTGGCCGAGCGAGGCCAGGTGCGTGACCGCGAGGGCCATCGCAGCGCGGTCGTCGGGGGAGATGAACGGCGCCTGCACCTTGGGCGAGAAGCCGTCCACGAGCACGAACGGCACACCCTGGGCGCGCAGCTGCTCGTAGCGCTGCATGTCGGCGGTGGTGTCGGCGTGCAGCCCGGAGACATAGATGATGCCGGCCACCCCGCGGTCGACGAGCATCTCGGTCAGCTCGTCCTCGGTGGAGCCGCCCGGGGTCTGTGTGGCGAGCACCGGGGTGTAGCCCTGGCGGGTCAGCGCCTGGCCGATGACCTGGGCCAGGGCCGGGAATATGGGGTTCTCCAGCTCCGGGGTGATCAGTCCGACGAGGCCCGCGCTGCGCTGGCGCAGCCGCACGGGCCGTTCGTAGCCCAGCACGTCGAGCGCGGCCAGCACGGACTGGCGGGTGGTGGCGGCGACGCCGGCCTTGCCGTTCAGGACGCGGCTGACGGTCGCTTCACTCACCCCCGCCTGAGCAGCGATGTCGGCAAGCCGTGTGGTCACGGCACCGGACTGTACCGGCCGGATCCCGGCTTGCACACCGACCGGGCGCCGGGGGCGGGCCGTCGAACGTCCCGCGGTGGGCTGCTGCGTCATCGCGCTCCCTCGTGCAATCGGCGGCAAGAGCTTGCAGAGTCTTTCACAGGGCGGCTACGCCCCGTGCAACCCGCGTAAACAACAGTCTCACAGCGGTCTCATGTCGGTCGAGTCCCGATCACGCCCGGGTAACTTCGGAGATGTCTTGCACTTTTTTGCTGCAAGGTCTTTCGTGACGCTTACATGGCTGTTACGTTCACGTCGCCCGACGGCAAGCAAAGGCGCAGTCGGCACCACTCGGGCTTTCACCTCAAGGAGAACTCATGCGGCGTGGCATAGCGGCCACCGCGCTGGCGGCGTCCCTCGCGCTGGCGGCGACGGCCTGCGGCGGCAGTGACAGCGGCGACAAGGCCGACGGGCCGGTCACCATCACCTGGTGGGACACCTCCAACGCCACCAACGAGGCCCCCACGTACCAGGCCCTGATCAAGCAGTTCGAGGCCGCGAACAAGGACGTCAAGGTCAACTACGTCAACGTCCAGTTCGACCAGGCCCAGAACAAGTTCGACACCGCCGCCGGCTCCAAGGGTGCCCCCGACGTGCTGCGCTCCGAGGTCGGCTGGACCCCGGCCTTCGCCAAGAAGGGCTACTTCCTGCCGCTGGACGGCACCGAGGCCCTCGCCGACCAGGCCAAGTTCCAGCCCAGCCTGATCAAGCAGGCCCAGTACGAGGGCAAGACCTACGGCGTGCCGCTGGTCACCGACACCCTCGCGCTCGTCTACAACAAGCAGCTGTTCGCCAAGGCCGGCATCACCGAGGCGCCCAAGACCTGGGACGACCTGAAGAAGGCCGCGGCCACCGTCAAGGACAAGACCGGCGTCGACGGCTACTGGGGCTCCACCCAGGCCTACTACGCCCAGCCCTACCTCTACGGCGAGGGCACCGACACGGTCGACGCCGCGGGCAAGAAGATCACCGTGAACTCGGCCGCCGCCAAGAAGGGCTACGGCACCTGGCTGAGCCTGTTCGACGGCAAGGGCCTGCACAAGGCCGACACCACCGCCGACGCCTACGCCCACATCCAGGACGCGTTCGTCAACGGCAAGGTCGCCGCGATCATCCAGGGTCCGTGGGAGATCACCAACTTCTACAAGGGCTCCGCCTTCAAGGACAAGGCCAACCTGGGCATCGCCACCGTCCCGGCCGGCTCGGCCGGCAAGGCCGGCGCCCCGACCGGCGGACACAACCTGTCGGTCTACGCGGGCTCGGACGCCGCCCACCAGAAGGCGGCACTGAAGTTCGTCAACTTCATGACCTCCGCGAAGTCGCAGACACAGATCGCGCTGAAGAACTCCACGCTGCCGACGCGTGACGACGCCTACACCGCCGAGGTCAAGGCCGACCCGGGCATCGCCGGTTACCAGACCGTCCTGCCCGCCGCCCAGCCCCGCCCGGCGCTGCCGGAGTACAGCTCGCTGTGGGGCCCGCTCGACACCGAGCTGCCCAAGATCGCCGGCGGCAAGGAGTCCCTGGACAAGGGCCTGAGCAACGCGGAGACCGCGATCACCAAGCTGGTCCCGGACTTCAGCAAGTGACCCCGCGTGGCCGCCGGATCCCCCGTCTTGAGCGGGGGGAGGGATCCGGCGGCCACCGGCCTGTGCGCCGTACTCCCTGATCGTCTTCGAAGGTGTCGAGAACCATGACAGTCGCCCAACGTCTCAAGCACGGCTACCAGAAGCACTGGTACGCCTACGCGATGGTCGCCCCCGTGGCCGTCGTGCTCGGCGTCCTCGTCGTCTATCCGCTGGTCTACGGCCTCTACCTCACGCTCACCGACGCCAACAGCCTCAACACCGCCCGGACGATCGGCGTCAACCACATCGACGCCACCTACAAGTTCATCGGGCTGGACAACTACCAGGACATCCTCTTCGGCCCGACGGCGTACGACCGCTTCTGGTCGCACTTCATCTGGACGATCGCCTGGACGGCGCTGTGCGTCGCCCTGCACTACACGATCGGCCTCGGCCTCGCGCTGCTGCTCAACCAGAAGCTGCGCGGCCGCACCTTCTACCGGCTGATGCTGATCGTCCCCTGGGCCGTGCCCACCTTCGTCACGGTCTTCGGCTGGCGGATCATGCTCTCCGACGGCGGTGTCATCAACACCTTCCTCGACGCCCTGCACCTGCCCTCGCCGGCCTGGCTGGAGGACACGTTCTGGCAGCGGTTCGCCGCGATCATGGTGAACACCTGGTGCGGTGTGCCGTTCATGATGGTCTCCCTGCTCGGCGGCCTGCAGTCCATCGACGCCTCCCTGTACGAGGCCGCCGAGATGGACGGTGCGAGCGCCTGGCAGCAGTTCCGCTACGTCACCCTGCCCGGCCTGCGCTCGGTCAGCTCCACCGTGGTCCTGCTCGGCATCATCTGGACCTTCAACCAGTTCGCGGTGATCTTCCTGCTGTTCGGCGCCACCTCCGCGCCCGACGCCCAGATCCTCGTCACCTGGGCCTACTACCTCGGCTTCGGACAGCAGCCGCGTGACTTCGCCCAGTCCGCGAGCTACGGCATGCTGCTGCTGGCCATCCTGATCGTCTTCACCTCCTTCTACCGCCGCTGGCTGAACCGCAACGACCAGCAGCTCGCGATCTGAGGCAGGAGCCCTCCTCATGACCACGACCACAGTCGAGACCTCCGCCGCGGTGACCGAGAAGACCTCCACGGGCGCGCCCCGCACGGTGCGCGGCCGCGGCAAGCGCTCACTCGCCGCCACCTTCGCCTCCCACGGCCTGCTGATCGGCGCGAGCGTGATCGCCCTTCTGCCGGTGGCCTGGCTGGTGTTCCTCTCCCTCGGCCCGGACAAGGACGACTATCTGCACCCCGGCCGGATCTGGGGGAAGATGACACTGGACAACTACTCCTTCGTCCTCCAGCACACCAGCTTCTTCGACTGGCTGAAGAGCTCGCTGATCGTCTCCCTCGGCACCACCGTGATCGGCGTCCTCGTCGCCGCCACCACCGGCTACGCCGTCTCCCGCATGCGCTTCCCGGGCTACCGCAAGTTCATGTGGGTCCTGCTGGTCACCCAGATGTTCCCGGTGGCCGTGCTGATGGTGCCGATGTACCAGATCCTGTCCGAGCTGCAGCTGATCGACAACTACCTCGGTCTGATCCTCATCTACTGCTCGACCGCGGTGCCGTACTGCGCCTGGCTGCTCAAGGGCTACTTCGACACCATCCCGTTCGAGATCGACGAGGCCGGACGCGTCGACGGCCTGACCCCGTTCGGCACGTTCGCGCGGCTCATCCTGCCGCTCGCCCGGCCGGGTCTGGCGGTCGCCGGCTTCTACAGCTTCATCACCGCCTTCGGCGAGGTCGCCTTCGCCACCACCTTCATGCTCGACGACAGCAAGTACACCCTCGCCGTCGGCCTGCAGAGCTTCATCAGCGAACACGACGCGCAGCGCAACCTCATGGCCGCCACCGCGGTCCTGATCGCGATACCCGTCTCCGCGTTCTTCTACCTCGTGCAGAAGAACCTCGTGACCGGCCTCACCGCCGGCGGCACCAAGGGCTGACACCCGTCAGCGACGAGCTCCCGCGCGCCTGACCGCGCGGGCAGGCGGCCGCGGTACTCATCCGACCCCGCTGCACCGCGGCCGCCTCACCCTCCTGCCGCCGTCACCCACAGACCCGATGACCGCACTCTCCTTACGCATCAAGGACGTCATGACCCAGCACTCCCCGGCACCGAACTCGGCCCTCGCCACTGTCGCCCAGCGCCGCGACTGGTGGCGGGAAGCGGTGATCTACCAGGTGTACCCGCGCAGCTTCGCCGACAGCAACGGCGACGGCATGGGCGACCTGGAGGGCGTACGCTCCCGCCTGCCGTACCTGCGCGACCTGGGCGTGGACGCCGTCTGGCTGAGCCCCTTCTACGCCTCCCCGCAGGCCGACGCCGGTTACGACGTCGCCGACTACCGGGCCGTCGACCCCATGTTCGGCAACCTGCTGGACGCCGACGCGCTGATCCGCGACGCCCACCAGCTGGGCCTGCGCATCATCGTCGACCTGGTCCCCAACCACTCCTCCGACCAGCACGAGTGGTTCAAGCGTGCCGTCGCCGAGGGGCCCGGCTCCCCGCTGCGCGAGCGCTACCACTTCCGCCCCGGCAAGGGGGAGAACGGCGAACTGCCCCCCAACGACTGGGAGTCCATCTTCGGCGGCCCCGCCTGGACCCGGGTGGCCGACGGCGAGTGGTACCTGCACCTCTTCGCGCCCGAGCAGCCCGACTTCAACTGGGACCACCCGGCCGTCGGCGACGAGTTCCGCTCCATCCTGCGCTTCTGGCTCGACATGGGTGTCGACGGCTTCCGCATCGACGTCGCCCACGGCCTGGTCAAGGCCGACGGCCTGCCCGACCTCGGCAGCCACGACCAGCTGAAACTGCTGGGCAACGATGTCATGCCGTTCTTCGACCAGGACGGCGTCCACACCATCTACCGGCAGTGGCGCACGATCCTCGACGAGTATGCGGGCGAGAGGATCTTCGTCGCCGAGGCCTGGACCCCGACCGTCGAGCGCACCGCCAACTACGTCCGCCCGGACGAGCTGCACCAGGCGTTCAACTTCCAGTACCTGGCCACCGAGTGGGACGCCGAGGAGCTGCGCACGGTCATCGACCGCACGCTGGACGCCATGCGCCCGGTCGGCGCCCCCGCCACCTGGGTGCTGTCCAACCACGACGTCACCCGGCACGCCACCCGCTTCGCCAACCCGCCCGGCCTCGGCACCCAGATCCGCACCGCCGGCGACCGCGCGCTGGGCCTGCGCCGGGCCCGCGCCGCCACGCTGCTGATGCTGGCGCTGCCCGGTTCGGCCTACGTCTACCAGGGCGAGGAGCTGGGTCTTCCGGACGTCGTCGACCTGCCCGACGAGGTGCGCCAGGACCCTGCGTACTTCCGCGGCGCGGGCCAGGACGGCTTCCGCGACGGCTGCCGGGTGCCCATCCCCTGGACCCGGACGGGGTCGTCGTACGGCTTCGGCAGTGGTGGCAGCTGGCTGCCGCAGCCGGAGAACTGGGGCGAGCTGAGCATCGAGGCACAGACCGGCGTGGAGGGGTCGACGCTGGAGCTGTACCGCTCCGCGCTCGCCGCCCGCCGCGAGCACCGCGACCTCGGCGCCGGTGACAGCGTGGAGTGGCTGCGCGCTCCCGAGGGCGTCCTCGCCTTCCGCCGGGGCGACTTCGTCTGCGTCGCCAACACCACGGGGGAGTCCGTGACGACTCCGGTATACGGCCGCGTGCTGCTCACCAGCGGTGAGGTGACCGAGGCCGGCGGCGAGGCGAAGGTGCCGGCCGACACGACGGTGTGGTTCACCACCGCCTGAGCGGCGGCCCCTCCCGGTTCGAAAGAATCTTCAACAACTTCATCCGGCCCGCTGCCTTTTCAGGCGGCGGGCCTTTAACATCTGCGTCACCGCAAGTTTGCTGAAGCTTTCAGCAAGCCCTTACGCGGTTCCCCACATGCCTTCAAGGACGAAGGAACCCCACATGGCACGCAGAACCCTCGCCGGGGCCGCCGCACTCGCCGCGGCACTTGTCATGACCCCGGCCGCCGCGCACGCTTCCCCGCCCGGCACCAAGGACGTCACGGCCGTCCTCTTCGAGTGGAAGTACGACTCGGTCGCCAAGGAGTGCACCGGCACCCTCGGCCCCGCCGGCTACGGATACGTCCAGGTCTCCCCGCCCGCCGAGCACATACAGGGCTCCCAGTGGTGGACGTCGTACCAGCCGGTGTCGTACAAGATCGCCGGGCGGCTCGGCGACCGGACCGCCTTCCAGAACATGGTCAGCACCTGTCACGCGGCCGGTGTGAAGGTCGTCGTCGACACCGTCATCAACCACATGTCGGCCGGCAGCGGCACCGGCACCGGCGGTTCGTCGTACACGAAGTACAACTACCCCGGGCTGTACTCGTCGTACGACTTCGACGACTGCACCAGCCAGGTCAGCAACTACCAGGACCGCTGGAACGTCCAGCACTGCGAGCTCGTCGGCCTCGCCGACCTGGACACCGGCGAGCCCTATGTCCGCGGCGCGATCGCCGGGTACATGAACGACCTGCTCTCCCTCGGCGTGGACGGCTTCCGCATCGACGCCGCCAAGCACATCGACGCCGCCGACCTGGCGAACATCAAGTCCCGGCTGACCAACCCGTCCGTCTACTGGAAGCAGGAGGTCATCTACGGCGCGGGCGAGGCCGTCCAGCCGACCGAGTACACCGGCAACGGCGACGTCCAGGAGTTCCGCTACGCCTACGACCTCAAGCGCGTCTTCAACAACGAGAACCTCGCCTACCTGAAGAACTACGGCGAGGGCTGGGGCTACATGAACAGCTCCGTCGCAGGAGTCTTCGTCGACAACCACGACACCGAGCGCAACGGCTCCACCCTCAACTACAAGGACGGCGCCAACTACACCCTGGCCAACGTCTTCATGCTGGCCTGGCCCTACGGCGCCCCCGACATCAACTCCGGCTACGAGTGGTCGGACGCCGACGCCGGGCCGCCCAACGGCGGCACGGTGAACGCCTGCTGGCAGGACGGCTGGAAGTGCCAGCACAAGTGGCCGGAGATCATCCGGATGGTCGGCTTCCGCAACGCCACCCGCGGCGAGGCCGTCACCAACTGGTGGGACAACGGCGGCGACGCGATCGCCTTCGGACGCGGAGCCAAGGGCTTCGTGGCCATCAACCACGAGTCCTCGAGCCTCACCCGCACCTACCAGACGTCCCTCCCGGCCGGGACGTACTGCAACGTCCAGAACAACACCCCGGTGACGGTGAACGGCTCCGGCCAGCTCACCGCCACCCTCGGCGCCAACACCGCGCTCGCCGTCTACGCGGGCAAGCCGAGCTGCTGAGCTCCCCCCAGCCGGGCCCACGGCACTCCTGCACGGCCGCCGTGGGCCCGGCCCGGTGGGATCGCCAAGCGGAGCAACAGCGCGTGCGCGCGTGCGGTCCGGAACGGAGGCTGGCGTCATGAGCATCCGTCCGTGGGTCGTCGTCGAGGCGCCAGACGATCGCGGCCTCCGCCGGGTCATCGTGGGGGGCAGTGCCGCGGGCAGCGTCTGGTCGCTGCGCGAGCTGCGGAAACTGCTGGAGCGTCTCGGTTACCCGGACGTCGACGTGGAGGACTCCGCCTCGGTGTGCTGGCGCGGAGGGGGCAGCGGCACCTGGCCCGACCGGCCCTACCGGCGGCGCACGACCATGGTCGTCATGATGGCCGGGCTGATCGCCTCCGGGATCCTCAACGCGATCATCGGCTGGCCGGACGCCTCCGGCGCCCTGACGTTCGCCCAGCGCATCGCCGGGGCCGTGCTCGTGCTGACCGGTGTGGTCCAGTGGGCCGGGGCGGCGCTGGTGCCCGACCACCGGGGCCGGCGGGAGGTCAGGGCCTCGGGCGCGATCATCCTGCTCGGCGCCGTCATCGCACTGGCCACGGACAGTCTTCTCTTCCTGCTGTGGCTGGAGGAGAAGGAGATCACGCCCTACCTGTTCGCCTTCATACCGCTGGGGTGCTGGGCAGTGTGGGCTTGTGTCCTGTTGATCAGGGAGAAAGCCTGGACAGGGCTGCCGCACCCCAATAAGTTCGTGGCGGGTTTTTATGCGACAGCGCTGCTGTCCGCGGTCAGCCTCGCGTACTCCACCCTGTACCAGCCCACGACGGCTCCCCTGCGTTTCTCCCTCAAGGCGGAATTCGGGAGGGCCCGCCAGGACCGTTCTCTCCCTTTCGTGCAGATTCCGCTGACACTCTCCGTGAAGAACACCGGAGACGTGTCGGTGTACGTCATCGTGAGCGACTTCAGCGTATACGGGAGAACCGCCAGGTATTCCGAGTCGGGGGACAACCTGTCGCGGACGTGGAGGGAGAGCGTCGGCAAGGCGGAGGAGGCGGAACGGTACGTCGATCGACTCTCCTACAAGTCGCTGAGCAGCGGACGCGTGAAGGACCCGGGTGAGGTGCTCGAGGCCGGGCAGGAGGACACCCTGGAGCATGTCTTCGAGATCCCCAGGGACGTGCCGTACGACCTGCTGGACGTCGACCTGCAGATCACCTACATGAGGAAGGACCGGGGCCGGATCGATGTCGACCACTACCGGAAACCGTACGCGTCGTGGCGGCATCCCCGGTACGCCTGCCGCGCTGTCGAGTGCAAGGGCGCGGACACGCTCACCTACGTCGCCAGGATCCGGCACGACAACAACCTCGTCAACGTGACCCGGGCACCGCTCTATGTGACGGCATTCTGGTCTCCGAGCGCTCCGCCGGTGTACTCCATCTCCTCTTTCCACTTCGCAGGCGGCTCGATCGATTATGGCGCGCAGAAGAGAGAACTGAGGAAATTCGGAATCGCGACCCGGCATGCCACGGCCGAGGTGTCCGTCGCGGAGCTGCTGAGATTCATACCTGCTGAGCCGCGTTGACCCAGTTGCCCGACTTCACGCCCGCCTCCTGGTCGAGCTGCCTCGCCGCCTGGAGGCAGTGGAGCGCGGGCACGCCGAGGGACGAGAAGATGTCGTTCGCCGGGAGCGAGTGGGCAAGCTGGGGGATCATCTGCTTGATGGCCAGCGCGGTGTCGTCGAGCTTGTCGTTCCGCAACTGGGCGAACACGTCCAAGGAGTCGTTCCGCGCTTCCTGGGACTTCCAGAAGTCCTGGACCCCCTCGCTGTCCCACGTGTGCGGCGTCAGGCGGTCCAGATACTTGGCGAGGGCCGTGTCCGGGACGGACTGGAAGACGGAGTTGGTGCAGAGCTCGGCCGCCTTGCCGAGCGGTTCGTCCGGTAGGCCCTGATCGGAGATCGCCTGCTTCAGCTCCTTCTCCAGGCGGCGCTTCTTGTCCGCCGCCCTCGGGTCGCCGGGCTGTGACGCACTCGCCTCCTGGGCGCTTTCCGCGAGCCCCTTCCGGCTGTCCTCGGAGGTGTCCGGGTTGGTCGCGGTCTCCAGTGCGGTCGCCACCAGCAGCGTCGATGTCGGCTGAGCGCCGGCGGGGGCACCGGTCCTGCCCTCCCCGTTCGCCGTGCCCTCCTGCACGGACGAGAGCACGTTGTTCGCGGCCCCGACGAGGTTCTTCTCCACCTCCGGTGGCGTGTCCTGGCCGGCGACGATCCCCAGTACGGACGCCGACCTGGCCACGACCACGGCGAGCATGCCGCTCTCGGGCGGTGTCTCCGACCCGTTCGCCGCGGCCAGGGCGGCGGCCACCTGCTGCACCATCCCGGTCAACCGGTCACGCACCGCGGCAGGTGTGTCCGGGTCGTCGATCACCTTCAGCGCGGCGGTCACCTGCTGTCCGCTGCGGACGGCTCCGTCACGCTCCTGCGGCGGGGTCTGCGTGTCGTTCACCGCCTGCAGCACGTCGGCCAGATGCTGCACGCTCGGCACCAGCTCGTCGGGGACGTCGGCCTTCTTGCCTTCCAGGTCCGCCGCCACGCTGCCGGCCACGTTCTGCTGCTGCTTCAGGGCCGTGGTGGCCGGTGCGCCACCGTCGTGCGGGCCGGTCGGCGGCGTCTCCGGCGGCGGGGGTGGCGGAGGTGGCGGAGAAGGCGGGGGCGGCGGAGAAGGCGGGGGCGGAGAAGGCGGGGGCGGCGGAGACGGCGGGGGCGGCGGAGAAGGCGGGGGCGGCGGAGACGGCGGCGGTGGCGGGGATGGCGGGGGAGGGGGCGTGGAGTCGGCCCGGGCCGAGAAGGGGAGGCTGCCCCCGGCACCGTCGGGAGCCGCGGCCGCCGCGGGTACCGGGCCCATGGTCAGCGCCATCGCTGTGACCACGGCGGATGCGCCGGCCAGGGGGAGGATGTGTCGCGGGGTGGTTCTGGTCATGGTGGATCCAGAGGGGTTCGCACACGGACTGCGCCACACCAGCCACGATTCCCCCATCCGGCGTACTCCGCAACGTCAGCGCGGCCCCCGGTGAAAATTCTTGCTGGGCGTTTCAGACCTCTTGCTGTAAGTCTTTCGTCGGCGATACGGTCCCCGCGGGCGCACGCAGCGCAGCCCGCGCCAAGACGCCGGGGTCGGACCCGAACGAGCCGTAAGCACAAGGAGTCTCCGCCTGTGATACCGAGATGGCCGGCGCCCGGGACGCGCCGCAGTGCACGGAGCAGACGAGCCGCAGCCGTCACCGCAGCCGCCCTCGCGGCCGCGCTGGTGCAGCCGCTTGCCGCCCACGCCGACCCCCCGCCCCCGCCGCCCTCCGACGCGGCGCTCGCCGCGCAGCCCGCCCGGCACGACGCCACCCGCGAGCAGTTCTACTTCGTCATGCCGGACCGCTTCGCCAACGGCGACCGGACCAACGACCAGGGCGGACTGACCGGTTCACGCCTGGCCACCGGCTACGACCCCACCGACAAGGGCTTCTACCAGGGCGGTGACCTCAAGGGCCTGACCCAGCGCCTCGACTACATCAAGGGCCTGGGCACCACCGCCATCTGGATGGCGCCCATCTTCAAGAACCGGCCCGTGCAGGGCACCGGCGCTGGGGGTACCTCCCAGGCGTCAAGCACTGGGGGAGCCTCGGCCGGCTACCACGGTTACTGGATCACCGACTTCACCCAGGTCGACCCGCACTTCGGCACCAACGACGACCTCAGGAAACTCATCGCCCGGGCCCACGCCAAGGGCATGAAGGTCTTCTTCGACGTCATCACCAACCACACCGCGGACCTCGTCGACTACGAGCCCGCGTCCTACGACTACCTCTCCAAGGGCGCCTTCCCGTACCTCACCAAGGACGGCCGCCCCTTCGACGACGCCGACTACGCCGACGGCAAGCGGGCCTTCCCCGCCGTGGACGCCGCCTCCTTCCCGCGCACCCCGAAGGTCACCAGCCCGGCCAAGGTCCCGGCCTGGCTCAACGACCCGACGATGTACCACAACCGCGGCGACTCGACCTATGCCGGCGAGTCCACCACCTACGGCGACTTCTCCGGCCTGGACGACCTGTGGACCGAACGTCCCGAGGTCGTGCGCGGCATGGAGAAGATCTACGAGCGGTGGGTGAAGGACTTCGCCGTCGACGGCTTCCGCATCGACACCGTCAAGCACGTGAACATGGAGTTCTGGACCCAGTGGGCGACGGCGCTCGACAAGTACGCCGCCGCACACGGCCGTAGGAACTTCTTCATGTTCGGCGAGGTGTACTCCGCCGACACGTCCGTCACCTCGCCGTACGTCACCCAGGGCCGGCTGGACGCGACCCTCGACTTCCCCTTCCAGGACGCGGCCCGCACCTACGCCTCGCAGGGCGGCAGCGCGCAGAAGCTCGCGAAGGTCTTCGCCGACGACTACCGGTACACCACCGACAAGGCCAACGCCTACGAGCAGGTCACCTTCCTCGGCAACCACGACATGGGCCGCATCGGGTCGTTCCTGAAGCAGGACAACCCCAAGGCACCCGACGCCGAACTCCTCGCCAAGGACAAGCTCGCCAACGAGCTGATGTTCCTCTCCCGCGGCAACCCGGTCGTCTACTACGGCGACGAGCAGGGCTTCACGGGCTCCGGCGGCGACAAGGACGCCCGCCAGACCATGTTCGCCTCGAAGGTCGCCGACTACCTCGACGACGACGAGATCGGCACCGACCGCACCCACGCGAGCGACGCCTACGACACCTCCGCACCGCTCTACCGGCAGATCAGCGCCCTCGCCCAGCTCCGCAGGGCCAACCCTGCGCTGACCGACGGCGTGCAGCAGGAGCGGTACGCGGCCGACGGGCCCGGCATCTACGCCTTCACCCGTACCGACGCCCGCACCGGCCAGGAGTACGTCGTCGCGTTCAACAACGCCGGCTCCGCGCAGACCGCGACCTTCGCCACCGGGTCCGCGGACATGACGTACCGGGGCATCCACGGCGCCGACGGCACGCTCACCACGGACGGGGACCGCAAGCTCAGCCTCACCGTCCCGGCCGGATCCGCCGTCGTCTACAAGGCGGCCGGCAAGCTCGCCGCCCCCGCCGCCAAGCCGTCCCTCACCCTCACGGCTCCCGCGCCCGGCGCCACGGGCATGGTGGACCTCACCGCCGACGTGAACGGCGGCGCCCTCGACCGCGTCGTCTTCGCCGCCCAGGTCGGCGACGCCAAGTGGCAGATCCTCGGCTCCGCCGACCACGCGCCCTACAAGGTCACCCACACCCTCGGCAAGGACGTCCCGGCCGGCACCGCCCTGCGCTACAAGGCCGTCGTGGTCGACTCCGCCGGGCACACCGCGAGCGCCACGGCGAGCAGCACCACCGGCACCCCGCCCGCACCCGAGGTGCCCACCGCCTCCTCGCGCGACTACGCGGTCGTGCACTACAAGCGTGCCGACGGCGACTACACGAACTGGGGCCTGTACGCCTGGGGCGACCTCGCCGACGGCGAGGCGACGAACTGGCCGGCCAGCCACCCCTTCAACGGCCGCGACGCCTACGGGGCCTTCGCCTACGTCAAGTTGAAGCCGGGCGCCTCGAACGTCGGCTTCCTGGTCATCGACAAGGACGGCAACAAGGACGTCTCCTCCGACCGCTCGATCGACGTCACCAAGACCGGCGAGGTGTGGATCGAGCAGGGCAAGACCGACGTGTCGACGCAGCGGCCCGCCTACCCGGCGCAGGACACCACCAAGGCGGTCATCCACTACCACCGGGCCGACGGTGCCTACGACGGCTGGGGTCTGCACGTCTGGACGGGCGCCGCGAACCCCACCGACTGGACCAAGCCGCTGCAGCCGGTGCGCACGGACGCCTACGGGGCCGTCTACGAGGTGCCGCTCGCGGCCGGTGCGACCAGTCTCAGCTACATCCTCCACAAGGGCGACGACAAGGACCTGCCCACCGACCAGTCCCTGGACCTGAAGAGCAACGGGCACGAGGTGTGGCTGCTCGCCGGGCAGGAGAAGTACCTGCTGCCGCAGCCGCAGGGCTCCTCCGCCGCGCTCGACCTCGCCACCTCCAAGGCGGTCTGGATCGACCGGGACACCGTCGCCTTCAACGGCTCCGAGGCCGCCGCGTCCACCCAGCTGCTGTACTCCCGCGACGGCTCGATCACCGTCAAGGACGGTGCCCTGACCAGCGATGACGAGCGCTGGATCCGGCTGTCCAGGAGCACGCTGACCGACGCGCAGAAGGCGAGGTTCCCGCACCTGAAGGACTACACCGCCTGGTCCGTCGACCCGCGCGACCGCGACCGGGTGCGTGCGGCGCTCCAGGGCCAGCTCGTCGTCTCGCAGCGTGCGGCCAACGGTGCCGTACTGGCCGCGACCGGCGTGCAGATCGCCGGCGTCCTGGACGACCTGTACCCGGGCGCGGCCAAGGCCCACCTCGGCCCGACGTTCCGTGCCGGGAAGCCGACCCTCGCCGTGTGGGCGCCGACGGCGCAGAGCGTGTCGCTGGAGCTGGACGGCTCGCTCAAGGCCATGCACCGCGACGCCGCGACCGGCGTCTGGTCCGTCACCGGCCCGGCCTCCTGGAAGAACAAGCCGTACCGGTACGTCGTGAAGGTGTGGGCGCCCAGCGTCCGCAAGGTCGTCACCAACCAGGTCACCGACCCGTACTCCCTCGCCCTGACCGCCGACTCCGCGCGCAGCCTGGTCGTCGACCTCGACGACAGGGCCCTCGCGCCCAAGGGCTGGTCCACGTCGGCCAAGCCGAAGGCCGTGCCGCTGCGGGACGCGCAGATCCAGGAGCTGCACATCCGGGACTTCTCGGCCGAGGACCCGACCGTCCCCGCCCAGGACCGCGGCACCTACCGGGCCTTCGCCGACACCGGCAGCGACGGCTCGAAGCACCTGCGGGAGCTGGCCCGGGCCGGCACCTCCTACGTGCACCTGCTGCCCGCGTTCGACATCGCGACGATCCCCGAGAAGAAGGCCGACCAGGCCACCCCGGACTGCGACCTGGCCGCCCTTCCGGCCGACTCCGACCGGCAGCAGGAGTGCGTGACGAAGAGCGCGGCGAAGGACGCCTACAACTGGGGATACGACCCGTACCACTACACGGTCCCGGAGGGCTCCTACGCCACCGACCCGGAGGGCACGGCCCGCACGGTGCAGTTCCGTGAGATGGTCCAGTCGCTCAACCGGGACGGGCTGCGCGTCGTCATGGACGTCGTCTACAACCACACGGCGGCAGCCGGGCAGGCGGACACCTCGGTGCTGGACAAGGTCGTGCCCGGCTACTACCAGCGGCTCATGGCCGACGGCTCGGTGGCGACCAGCACCTGCTGCGCGGGCACCGCGCCCGAGAACGCCATGATGGGCAAGCTGGTCGTCGACTCGATCGTCACCTGGGCCAAGGAGTACAAGGTCGACGGGTTCCGCTTCGACCTCATGGGCCACCACCCGAAGGCCAACATCCTGGCAGTCCGCAAGGCGCTGGACGCGCTGACCGTCGCCAAGGACGGCGTCGACGGCAAGAAGATCATCCTGTACGGCGAGGGCTGGAACTTTGGCGAGGTCGCGAACGACGCCCGTTTCGTGCAGGCCACGCAGGCCAACATGGCCGGCACCGGCATCGCCACCTTCTCCGACCGCGCCCGTGACGCCGTGCGCGGCGGCAGCCCCTTCGACGCCGACCCCGGCGTCCAGGGTTTCGCCAGCGGGCTGTACACCGACCCGAACTCCTCCACGGCCAACGGCACCCCGGCCGAGCAGAAGGCCCGCCTCCTGCACGACCAGGACCTGATCAAGGTCGGCCTGTCCGGGAACCTGGCGAAGTACCACTTCACGGACTCGGTCGGCAAGGAGGTCACCGGCGCCGAGATCGACTACAACGGCGCTCCCGCCGGGTACGCGGCCGACCCGGGCGACGCCCTCGCCTATGTCGACGCGCACGACAACGAGGCCCTCTTCGACGCCCTCGCCTACAAGCTGCCCGTCTCGACGAGCGCCGCCGACCGGGCCCGGACGCAGGTCCTGGCGATGGCCACGGCCACCCTCTCGCAGGGCCCGGCGCTCTCCCAGGCCGGCACCGACCTGCTGCGCTCGAAGTCGCTCGACCGCAACTCCTTCGACAGCGGCGACTGGTTCAACGCGATCCACTGGAACTGCGCCGACGGCAACGGCTTCGGCCGCGGACTGCCGCCGGCGGCCGACAACGCCTCCAAATGGCCGTACGCCAAGCCGCTGCTGGGGACGATCACGGTCGGCTGCCCGCAGATCGACGGCGCGTCCGCCGCGTACCGGGACCTGCTGAAGATCCGGACGACCGAGCCGGACTTCTCCCTCGCGACCGCCGCGCAGGTGCAGTCCCGGCTCTCCTTCCCGCTGTCCGGGAAGGACGAGACGCCCGGAGTGATCACCATGCGCCTCGGTGATCTGGTCGTCGTGTTCAACGCGACGCCCGAGCGGCAGGAGCAGCGGATCGCCGGCCTCGCCGGGACGGCGTACGGGCTGCACCCGGTGCAGGCGGCGGGGGCCGATCCCGTGGTCAAGGGCGCGTCCTACCAGGCGGCGACCGGCACCTTCGCCGTTCCGCCCCGGACGGTCGCGGTCTTCCGGCACGTGGACTGAGCGGACGGTCGCGGTCTTCCGTCACTAGGCTGACCGCGACCGCCGTAGAACAGGAGTGCCCATGCCGCAGATCACCGTCGACTACTCCGAGCGCCTCGCCGACGCCTTCGACCGGCCCGGTTTCGCCCGGGCCGTGCACGAGGCCACGGTCGAGATCGCGGCCGCGAAGCCGCCGGCGTGCAAGACGCAGTTCCGCCGGACGGAGGACACCGTCGTCGGCCCGGACACCGAGGGCCACGCCATCGTGCACGTCACGATCGGCCTGCTGGCCGGCCGCACCGAGGAGACCAAGGCGCGGCTGGCCGAGCAGGTGCTGGAGCTGCTGCGGCAGCACGTGAAGCCCACCGACGGCCTCGCGCTGCACGCCTCCGCGGAGGTCCGCGACCTCGACGCGTCCTACCGGAAGTACGACGCCTGAGCGAGCGCGGTCGGTCGGGCTCGCTGTCTAGGCGAGCGCGACGTCGGTCGGGCTCGCTGTCTGGGCGGCGAGCGAGATGAGCCGGGTGACCAGGTCCGCGAAGGGCCCGTCGCCCGGCTCGTCCTTGATCACCCGGCGCAGCAGCGCGCCCATCTCCTCGTCGTAGGCCGCGCTCACCGCGAGGAGCGCGGCGAAGTCGTGCACCAGCTGCGCCTCCAGCTCCGCGCGCGGGATGCGCCGGCCGTCCAGCCAGATCAGTGCGGTGGACTCGGCGAGCGAGATCCAGGAGCGGATCACCAGCTCCAGACGGGCCGGCGGTTCCTCGACGCCCAGGTGCGAAAGGATCTGGACATAGGCGGCCTGCCGTACGGAGTCGATGAGCGCGTTGGTCGTCGACGAGCCCACGGCCGGGCCGCCGCGCATCAGCGCGGAGAAGCCGGGGCCGTGGTCGTCGACGAAGTCGAAGAAGCGGGACATCACCCGCAGCAGCCGGGCGCCCAGCGGCCCCTCGCGCGGCTCCACGAAACGGGCCGCCAGTTCGTCCGAGGCACGCTTCAACGCGGCCTCGTACAGGCTGAGTTTGCCGGGGAAGTAGTGGTAGACGAGCGGGCGTGAGATGCCCGCGGCCGACGCTATCTCGTCGATGGAGACCTCGTCGGGCGAGCGGCGGCTGAACAGCTCGAGGGCGACGCCGATCAGCTGCTGCCGTCGCTCCTCGACGCCCATGCGGCGGCGTACCCCGGTAGTCATGCGAACACCTTACCGATCGGATCCGGCCGCCCACGGACCCGATCGGCCACGGAGGTTCACATGTCGAGCACCAGCCGTTCGCCGCGGGCGCGGGAGACACAGATCAGCATGGAGTCGTCGCGCTCCGCGTCCGTCAGCAGCTCGTCGCGGTGGTCCACCTCGCCCTCCAGGACCCGCTGCTGGCAGGTGCCGCAGAAACCCTGCTCGCAGGAGTAGGCGGTGTCGGGGAGTTCGGCGCGCACGGCGGCCAGCACGGTGGTGTCCTCGGACACGGTCACCACCCGCCCGCTGCGGCGCAGTTCGACCTCGAAGGCGGCGCCGGACGCCGACTTCGGTGTGAACCGTTCCATGTGGACGTGCGGCACCCGCTGCTCCACCGCCGCCATCAGCCCCTCGGGCCCGCAGCAGTACACGGCCGTGTCCTCGGGCAGTTCACCGAGCCACGCGTCGAGGTCCGGCAGTCCGGCCTCGTCCTCGGCGACGACGGTGACCCGGTCACCGCCCAGCTTCCCGAGCTCCTCCAGGAACGGCATCGAGGCCCGGCTGCGGCCGCCGTACAGCAACCGCCAGTCGGCGTCCTCGGCGGTGAGCGCGCGCAGCATCGGCATGATCGGGGTGATGCCGATGCCGCCGGCGACGAAGACGTGCCGCGGTGCCCCCGTCAGCGGGAACCGGTTGCGCGGGCCGCGGACCTCCAGCTCCATGCCCTCGCGCACCTGCTCGTGCACCTCGCGTGAGCCGCCCCGCCCGTCCTCCACCAGCCGTGTGGCCACCGTGTAGGAGGAGGTGTCCTCGGGGTCGCCGCACAGCGAGTACTGCCGCACCAGGCCCGACGGCAGCACCAGGTCCAGATGCGCGCCGGGCTCCCAGCGCGGCAGGTCGTGTCCCTCCAGGCGGAGTTGGACGACCCCGTCGGCGATTTCCTCGCGCCCGGTCACCAGCAGCGTCAGCGCCCGCGACCGGGGCTGCCCGCTGATCGGCGTCTCCAGTGCGGGCATCGGCCACAGCGGCGAGGCCTGGACTCGGCGGCGCAGCGCCCGCCGGGCGAGCAGCGCGGCCCCGGCGACGACCACGACAGTGCGCAGTTTCGGCATCAGGCGGTCCTCTTCTCTGCCGCGCGGGCTGCCGGGGAGGAGGCGAGGTAGGCGACGGCCTGCTCGGTGCAGCCCTCCTGGGAGGGGTGGTAGGTGCGGCTGAGATAGCGCGGGATGGACCTGAGCATGTCGCCGGTCGACGGCAGCAGGCCCTGCCGGCCCCGCGTGTACAGATCACGCAGGCTGGGCCTGGCGTCCAGCAGGGTCGGGTCGTTCTCCATGAAGAACCGCACCCCGCGCTGCCACAGGAACACCAGTGCCGTGAACGCGGTCGCCCAGGTCCGCGCCCGCCGCCGGTAGCTGCCGTCGACGTGCAGGAACAGGTCGAAGGCGACCGAGCGGTGCTCGACCTCCTCGGCGCCGTGCCAGCGCAGCAGGTCCAGCATCGTCGGGTCGGCGCCGCGCCGGTCCAGTTCCTCGGCGCCCAGCACCCAGTCGCCGAGGAAGGCGGTGTAGTGCTCGATCGCCGCGATCAGCGCGACCCGCTCCATCAGCCACCAGCGGCGTGCCCGGCCCGGCGGCAGTGTCCGGTCGCCGAGCAGCTTCTCGAAGAACCAGTCGACCTGCGCGGTGTACGGCGTCGGGTCGAGCCCCTGCTCGCGCAGGTGCGGCAGGACCTCGTCGTGGGCCTGGGAGTGCATCGCCTCCTGCCCGATGAACCCGATGACGTCCTCACGCAGCCGCTCGTCCCGGATGTAGGGCAGCACCTGCTTGTAGACGTGCACGAACCACCGCTCCCCGGCCGGCAGCAGCAGATGCAGCACATTGATGGTGTGCGTGGTGAACGGATCCCCGGGCACCCAGTGCAGCGGCGTGTGCTCCCAGGAGAAGGACACCTTGCGGGCCTTGAGCGCTATCCGCTCCGCCTCGACCGGCTGGGGGACCCGAGCGGCCTGCTTGTTAGACATGGCGTCAATGTACTGATGGGTAGGCCGAGGGGGAACCCCTCCTGCGCGACCTTGTTGACGTCACTGTCAGCAGCCCGTGTGGCCGTCCGGCTGCCGCACGTCGCGTGACCTAGTGCAGCCCGCCGATCTCCCGGCCGTCGTTCAGGGTGCCCTTCAGCTCCGCCTGCAGGCCCTGCTTGCCGCGCGCCGCGAGGACGTGGCCGTCCGCGCTCGTGCGCAGACCGCCCGTGGTGCTGATCGACGCCGTGTCCTTGCCGCCCGCGGCGAGCAGGTACCAGGTACCGCCCTGCGACTTCCACAGCACCCCGGCGAGCACCTGCGGATCGCGCGGACCGCACGCCGGCACGTCCTCGGCCTTCGCCGCGACCGCCCCGTAGGTGCCGCCCGGGGTGTGGAACTGCGCCAGCACCCGCGCCCCGCCGCCCCGCCAGGTCTCCGCCCGCGTGCACACCCAGTCGGCGGTGCCGCCCCCGCCCGGCAGCTTCTGCTCGGCGTACTGCCACGCGTTCACGGAGCTGACGCCCTGCGAGCGCACAGCGCCCAGCGAGCAGGCGTACGGCGCCCACGCACGAAGGCTCTCGGCGCCGGACACCTCGCGCTCCTTGCCGGGGTGGCCCGCGGTGAGGCGGGCGGGCATGAGTTCACCGAGGTCGGTCAGGACATGCGTGCCGCTGTCGTCGGTGACCTGCAGGGCGTTCCACGACGTGCACGGGCCGGTCCTCGTCGCCGGGCTGGCCATCGGCGAGGTGACCCCGTCGGTCAGGGCCAGGTCCCTCGCGTCGGCGGCCGGCTTCATCAGGTCCCGCTCGGCCGTCTTCGTCACCCACGGGGCGGTCAGATAGCGGACGTTGCCGTCGGCCCGGCCCAGCACCACCGCGGCCGCCCCGGTGCCGCTCGCGCCGTCCGCGCGGGCGAAGTCCAGCGCCGCGCCCTGCGTGCCGTCCTTCGGCTCGGCATAGCGGGCGATGCGCAACCCGTCGTAGAGGATCACCACGTGCGCGTTGTCGACGGTGCCCGCGTACAGCAGCTGCGGCGGGCCGGCCGGGCCGCCGGAGGCCGTGCCGGGCGTCGCCGAGACACGAACCGTCTCACCGGGGCGGGCCCACACGGCGAGGGCGCGGCGCAGCAGGGACGTGTCACCGGTGAGGTCGCCGCGCGCCGGCCACAGTGAGAAGTCGGTGCGCGACGCCGTCTTCCACGCACTCGGCGTGGCCTTCACCAGCCGGCCCGGGTCGAGGGCGGCCTCGGCGGCCGGGTTCTGCGCGTATGCCGGGGCGGCCGCGCCGTCCGGTCCCCAGCCGCCGCCGGGCAGCGCCACCAGCGCGCCGCACACGGCGAGGGCCGCGGCGGCGGCGAGCGCGGCCCTCGTGTGCTGGCGCCGGCGCATCAGATCGGTCGGCCGGGCCTGCAGCGAGCACGGATCGAACTCGGGTGAGGTCAGCAGCCCGTACCGCGCGGGCACGTCGTCGGCCTCACGCAGCGCCGCGCCCACGTCCTTGACCCCGGCCGCCGTCAGGACGCGGCGCACCTCGTCGTCGGACAGCTGCTCCAGGCCGCGCAGCGCGTAGACGGCACGCGCCGGGGCGGGCAGCGCGGACAGCCGCTGGTCAAGGGCGAGTTCGTCGGCGCCGCCCGAGCGCGGGAACAGGCGCAGTCCCCACACCTGCGGCAGCAGCGGCGGCAGCTGGGGCCGCCTGAGCCGGCCGAAGCGCCCGGACGGCAGCCCCGCCTCCAGCGCCGCGCGCAGCACCTGCCGGCGTACGAAGGCGTACCCCGGGTCGCCGTCGCGCCCCGTGGACTGGGCCGGGACGGCGGCGGTGGCGGCCTTGCCGCGAGGCAGGGCGCGCTGGGTGAGGGCGTGGGCGGTCAGGACGCGCCGGCCGCGGCCGAGGCCCGGAGGCAGCACCAGATAGGCGAGCCGCACCAGCCGCGGGTAGTGCTCGACGAGCGCGGCCTCGGCCTGCTCGACGTCGACGACCGGGCCGGCGGGGGACGATGAGGGGCGCGGGGCGACATCCTGTGACTGCACGTTCAGCAGAACGAGCGAATCGGTGGATGGTCACCGCCGCCCGGGTGACTCAGTCCTCGGGCTCCACGAGCAGACGGGCGTAGTTCGCCATCGACCGCTGGTAGCGCGGCAGATGGGGGGCCAGGGCGCCCAGCACCAGCGACAGCCCCTCGCGGTCGCGCCCGAGGCCGGACAGGCACAGCGCGAGCGTGGCGCGTACCGCGTCGTCCAACTCGTCCGAGGGAGCGTCCAGTTCGGGCGTCAGCAGCTTGACGCCCTCCTCCGGCTGCCCGATGTTGCGCAGGGAAGAGGACAGCTGGATCTTCGCCCGCCGGCCCCGGTACCCGTCCAGGCCGCGCGCCAGCGCCTCCCGGTACAGCGGAACGGCCCTGTCGGAGTGGCCCGTCGAGTCGAAGGCGCAGGCCCGCTCGAAGGGGCCCACCGGGCTGTCCTCGGGCAGCTCGGCGACGAGCGCGTCGATCCGGGCACGGAACTCGGCGGCCCGCTCCTCGGGGTAGTCGTCCAAGGCGGCCCAGGCCGCGGTCATCCGGTCTTCCCAGTCCTGGTTCACCGGCCCACTCTCGCACAGGGGTACGGATCGGTGACAGCGGGCGAAAGGATTGAGCGCGAGGCCCGCGGCAGCCGTATCGACAGGCGTCCCGCACCCCCGGACCCCGGAGGAAACACATGAGGCTGACCCGACCGTTGCTCGCCGTGACCGGCGCCCTGGCCGCGCTGGCGGTCGCGGGCTGCGGCGCCGGCGGCGGCCACGACGACGCCGTACCGCCGACGGCCACCGGCAGTCTGGAGCACCTGGCCGCCGAGGCGAAGTGCCGGCCGGACATGCAGACCGACGCCGACGAGATCCGCCAGGCCATCTGCACCACCACTGCCGGGAAGTTCGTGCTGGCCACCTTCGCCACCGACCGCGGGCAGCGGGAGTGGATCAACGAGGCGAAGGACTACGGCGGTCACTACCTCGTCGGCCGCAAGTGGGTCGCCGTCGGCGACGACGGGGTGGTCGGCGCGCTGCGCTCCACGCTGGGCGGCACCATCGAGCAGGGCAAGCAGCACGGGGGAGGGCACTCCGGTCACCACTGATCGGGTGCGCGGCATACGAAAGCCGGCGGTGGGGGAGTGGCACCGCCGGCTTTCGCATGTGGGGGGTCAGGGGGTCACTGGCATTTCTGCCCCTGGTTGATGCAGTTCGCGATCTTGCTGTTGAGATTGCCGTTCATCACGTTGATGAAGTCGTCGTGGTCCGTGATCGCCTTGTGCAGCTGCTCCGGGAAGCCGTCGACCGCGTAGGCGTTCTTCACCTGGCCGTTGCTGATCACCGGCGCCGGCACGTCGTACACCAGGCGCATGGTCAGCTGCGGGATCGCCTTGAAGCCGTTCTTGCAGCGGCCGCTCGCGTCGGCGAACGCGACGTGGGTGCGGTGGTTGGCGCTGTCGATGTTCTGGCCGTCCCAGCAGGACTGGAAGGCGAAACTGCGCACCACACTGCTGCCGGCGGGGCAGATCGGGTACTTGTCGGTGAGCTGGACCTTGTTCTCGAAGCCGGTGCAGCTCCAGTGCGCGTTGGCGTTGCCGGGCCCGTTGGTGAAGGCCTTGGCGTCACCGGTGATGATCCGCAGGAACTGCGGCATCGCGACGACCTTGCCGACCGGGTTGCCGACGAACTTGATCTGCGCCTGCCTGGCGAGCAGGATCTTGCCGACGTTGCCCTCCTTGCCGCCGCCGTCGTTGTTCTGGTCGAAGTCCTGCGTGCCGTCCTGCACCCGCAGCACCGGCCAGTAGTACGACGACTTGTCCTGCTGGTTCTGGCAGGTGGTCTCGGCCGCGGCGAAGGTGCCGTTGTTGGCGAAGGCGTCGTTCGACTGGTTGCCGACGTAGTCGTGCAGGTGGTGCGCGCCGTTCTTGACGCCCGGGGCCACGATCACGTTGTCGGTGTTGTGATTGCCGTTGGCGTTCACCCCGCACCGGGTGGTGAAGGTGCCGACGGAGGCGTTGCGCATCCTGCGGGGCTTGGCGGGGACGTTCGGCTGGACCTTGGTGATGTCGACGAAGTCGGCGGCGGAGGGGCCGTTGCCGGCCTGGCCGCCGCTGTTCTGGCCACCCTGCTGACCGTTGTTCTGGCCACCGTTGTTCTGGCCGCCCTGTTGCTGGCCACCGTTGTTCTGGCCGCCCTGTTGCTGGCCGCCGTCCATCTGGCCGCCGTTGTTCTGGCCGCCGGTCGTCTGCGGCTGGTCGGCGGGGCTGGCCGTGCAGGCGGCGAGGTCGTCCAGGCGGCCGGGGGCGTTGCCGCCGACCCGGTTGATCTCCAGCTGGATGCGGTCGATGATCGCCGCCCGCCGGTCCTTCAGCGGCTGGAGGATGGAGTTCTGCACGAAGCTCGCGTCGCGGGTCTGCGCGTCGCGCGTCGTCGCCAGCCGCTGGTAGGCGTCGGTGATCTGGCGGTCCAGGTTCGCCAGTTCACCGTCCACCTCCGTGCGTGCCTGACCCGGCACGTCCGTGAGCTGCTGACCGACGTCCGGGCAGGAGATCGTCGCCACCTGCGCGGCCGCCGCCTTGGTGCGGTTGCCCCAGGAGTCGTGCGACTCGTGGGCCGACGCGTAGAAGTTCGCCCAGATCAGCCCGCCCCCGCCGAGCGCTAGGGCCGCCGATGCGGCTATGGCCTTGCCGGCCATGGACGAGCGGCGTTTTCGTGTGTTGCGTGCCATGGAACTCCTCTGACTTCCGTGCGGGCTTCCGGGGCGGCAGCGAGGCGCCCGAGGGGTGAAGCGGCGCCCTTGGATACGCAAGCGGCTCCAGTGGTGTTCAAAGCCCGTGAGGATTCAGTGGAGTTGCAGGTCGGCGACGGTGGTCCGGGAACGCCGGCTCGCCGTCGTCGTTCGTCGCTCGTCGCGCGGAACAGTCCCGCCGGGCGCGACGGGTGTCCGCACGGGGCCGGGGACCCCGTCAGGGGGTGGTGCCGGATACACCCTCGTCGATGCCGAGCACCTTCGCCTCGGCCTCCGGGTCGAGCCCCTTGGCCGTGCGGTCCGCACGCATCGGTGCCGCGCCGCCGAGGTCGCGCAGCCAGCGCCAGGTGTCGGCGACGGTCTCCTCGACGGGACGGCAGCGCAGGCCCGTGGCGAGGGCCCGGGAGACGTCCGCGCGGTGCAGCGCGTCGTGCAGGTCACTGTCCGGCGGCACCCACACGGGCAGCTGCACCCACGGCTCGATGCCCGCGTCGAGGATCGTCCGCGGGTCGGTCCAGCGCAGGTCGGCCGGGCCCGAGGTGGCTTGCACACAGGACTCCAGCAACGCGCCCATGGTGGCGTGTCCCGAGGGGCTGATCAGGTTGTACGGCCCGCTCAGTTCCTGCTCCACCGCCCCGAGCGTCCACCGGGCGAGGTCGCGGGCGTCGATGAACTGCAGCGGCAGCTCCCGGGGGCCGGGCGCGAGCACGGGGCCGCCGCGCGCGATCCGGTTCAGCCACCAGGGCAGCCGGCCGACGTTCTCGTACGGCCCGAGGATGAGCCCCGCCCGCAGCAGCAGCGAGCGGTCCGCGCCGAACTCCGCGACGGCCGCCAGCTCCCCGCCGCGTTTGTCGCGCCCGTAGTCGGTGTGGTCGGCGTCGGGGGCGGCGCCCTCGACGAGCGGCGCGTCCTCGCCGTACCCGGCGGGGCGCGGCCAGGTGTACACCGAGCAGCTCGAGACGTACACATGCCGTCCGGCGCGCTCCCGCAGCAGCCGTGCCGTGTCCCGGACCGCGCGGGGCGCCGCCGACCAGGTGTCGACGACGGCGTCCCAGTGCTCGTCCGTGCCGGCCAGGGCCGCGAGGCCGTCGGGGGCGGTGCGGTCGCCGTGCAGCGACCGCACCCCTTCCGGGGCCGCGTGCCGCCCCCGGTGGAAGACGGTCACCTCCCAGCCGTGGTCGAGGGCCGCCTCGACCACGGCCCGCCCCACGAACTCCGTACCGCCCAGCACCAGAAGTCTCATGCCGACGACTGTGCCGGAGCCGGGCGTGGGACGGAACCGTGTTCTGCTCGCGGCAGAGGTGTCAGCGGCCGGCCGGCGGCGCGTACTTGTAGCCGACGCGGCGCACCGTCTGGATCGCCTTGCGGTGCTCGGCGCCCAGCTTGCGGCGCAGGCGGGCGACGTGGACGTCGACGGTGCGGCCGTCGCCCACGTGGCCGTATCCCCACACCGTGGTGACCAGCTGGTCGCGGGTGTGCACCCGGTGCGGGTTGGCCACCAGATGGGCGAGCAGCTCGAACTCCAGGTAGGTCAGGTCGAGTTGGCGTCCGCCGACCCAGGCGGTGCGCTGCACGGCGTCGATCCGCACGAGCGGCTCTTCGAGGGCCGGGCCGAGCGCGTCCGGCTCCGGCTGGTCCGGCACGGCCACCGGCAGGAACGGCGGCTGCTGGTCGGCCGGGACGAGCACCAGGTAGCCGACCATCGGCGGCCGGCCGGGCAGTGCGGGCAGGGCGTGCTGCGGGGCCGGCAGCCAGGTGGCACCGGGCGGCAGGAAGTCCGCAACGTCGACCACCTCGTCCCGGTCGACGGCGCGCAGCCGGTGGCGGGCGGCCGGGGCGGGGGCAGGGGCGGGCAGGGTGGCGGTGCTGAGGGAACGAGTGGTCGCCATGAGAGGTCAGCTCTTTCGCGCGAGAAGTTCGTCGTTCGTCGGACAGGTCGACGGCGGCGACTCGTGGTCGCGTCGCGTCGGGGGACGTACGGCTTGTCGCGCCGGCCGAAGGCCGGGGTTACGGCTTTAGAGGGCCGGCGCGTTCGTCGCGCGGCAACACACCCGGTCGAAGTCGTGGTGCTGACGGGAAGGCCAGAAGGGCTCGAGGTCCTGGCGACCTGTCGCGGAGTACTTCTGGAAGCTGGCCATGGACTTATTGAAGCAGACGTGAGCCGTTAACAGGAGCCCTCCTCTCACTGTGTGGACACCGAGTGGACACTCATCCGCACCGAAGCCGCCCCGGAGCCCCTCATCCGACCAGGCGTTTGCGCCAGTCCAGGGGTATGACGGTGACCGAACGGCCCGGGTCGCCGTCCCACTGTGTGGACGACCCCGCCTCCTCCAGCGCCGTGACGACCTCGCGCCCGACGGCCGCCGTGGTCTCCTCGGAGCCGTCGAACCCGCCGTAGTGCAACGTCAGTCCGTGCCCCTCGGCGGCGGCGCGGGTCGCCTGGTGGTGGAAGAACACGAAGCCCCGCGTCAGCTCCGGGTCCCTCACCTCACCGCCGATCTCCTCCATGCCGCATCTGCGGCAGCAGGTGAAGTCCTCCCGGGCGATGACGCCGGCCCGCTCCAGCGCGGCGAACGCCTCCGTGAGACGGTCCGGGTCGGTCGGGCCGTCCCAGCTCTCCTGCTCCGACACCCGCTCCAGCCACAGCCGTTCGACCAGCTCGCGTGCCTGGGCGGTGGAGACGGCGTCCTCCATGAGGTGGACGGTCTCCTCCACGAGGCGCTGGATGCCCAGATACCCGTCGGTGAGCATCGCCCGCACATGCTCCCCGGCCTCGGCCGCGACCTGCGCGTCGAGCGGCGGGACCTCCTCGCTCGGCGGCAGCTCGACCGGCTCCCACTCCACGCCCGCGTCCCAGCCGGGCTCCTGGCGCGCCCAGCCGGCCAGCAGCCGGGCCACCCGCTCCGGGTCCGTCAGCTCCGCGCCGAGGAACTCGTCCTCCCCGCGCCGGTGTTCCAGCCGCCAGTCCCCGCCTTCCTCGTGCCACACCTGCGCGAACACCAGCGGCAGGTCCGGTACCCGCTGCACGACGATCCAGCGGTCGCCCGCCTCGCCGATGCGGTGCACCAGAGCCCGCAGCACGTCCGCGGTCGGCCGCAGATGGGTGTCCCCGTACTCCGTCTCGGCCTTGACGGCCAGAGCCCCGTTCATCCCCGCGCCCCCGACGATTCCCGTGCCCCCATTGCTCCCCCTGCCCCCGTCGATCTCCATGTCCTCACGATGACATGCCCCACTGACAGCGCGAGGGGCGTCCACCTCGACGGTGGACGCCCCTCGCGCGAAAAAAGGGGGGTGGATCAGCGGGGGATCAGACCTGGCCGGCCTTCTCCAGCGCCGAGCAGCAGGTGTCGACGATCAGCCGCGTCACGACGTACGGGTCGACGTTGGCGTTGGGGCGGCGGTCCTCGATGTAGCCCTTGCCGTCCTTCTCGACCTGCCACGGGATGCGGACCGAGGCGCCGCGGTCGGAGACGCCGTAGGAGTACTTGTCCCACGGGGCGGTCTCGTGCAGGCCGGTCAGCCGGGCGTCGATGCCGGCGCCGTAGTTCTTGACGTGGTCGAGCGGCTTGGAGCCCTCGCCGAGCGACTCGCACGCGGTGATGATCGCGTCGTAGCCCTCGCGCATCGCCTTGGTGGAGAAGTTGGTGTGCGCGCCCGCGCCGTTCCAGTCGCCCTTGACCGGCTTGGGGTCGAGGGTGGCGGCGATGCCGAAGTCCTCGGCGGTGCGGTACAGCAGCCAGCGGGCCACCCACATCTGGTCGGAGACCTCCAGCGGGGCGAGCGGGCCGACCTGGAACTCCCACTGGCCCGGCATGACCTCGGCGTTGATGCCGGAGATGCCGAGGCCCGCCTTCAGGCAGTTGTCCAGGTGCGCCTCGACGACGTCACGGCCGAAGATCTCGTCGGAGCCGACGCCGCAGTAGTAGCCGCCCTGCGGGGCCGGGAAGCCGCCCTTGGGGAAGCCCAGCGGGTAGCCGTCCTTGAAGAACGTGTACTCCTGCTCGATGCCGAAGATCGGCTCCTGTGCGGCGAACCGCTCCTCGACCCCGGCGAGCAGGGCACGCGTGTTGCTCGGGTGCGGGGTCATGTCCGTGTCCAGGACCTCGCACAGCACCAGGATGTCGTCGCCGCCACGGATCGGGTCCGGGCAGCTGAAGACCGGCCGCAGGACGCAGTCCGAGGAGTGGCCCTCGGCCTGGTTGGTGGAGGACCCGTCGAAGCCCCAGAGCGGCAGCGCCTCCAGGCCGGCGGGGGCGCCCGTGATGATCTTCGTCTTGGAACGGAGCTTGGCCGTCGGCTCGGTGCCGTCGATCCAGATGTACTCAGCCTTGAAGGTCATCGGGGCCACATCCTTAACGTGGGTCTGGCGCACTGCGGGTGCTGCGGCGCTGCGGCACTGGGCGCCGCGGTGGATGTCGGCAGCCTGCCAACAGGCGATTTCCCGTCCATTGCTCGAATGTGAACCCCGTGTTACCTGGGGGTGGTGTGGCGCGTCTCACGTCGCCGGGCGGGCGACTGTGAGGAGGGGCGTGACGGGCGCCTACCACGCCCGAACTCGTATGCGATGCGGTTGAGCTGCCGCAGCGTGGGCCTGCAGCCCCCTGGCTCAGGAGCCGTCGGCCGCCGCCTCCCGCACCCCGGCCAGGAAGTCCCGGATCGCCGCCCGTTCACGGTCGTCGTAGTGTGCGAGCAGCTCGACCGTTCGGCCGATGAGCGGTCCGAAGAAGTCCTGGCCGAGCCGTACGGCCCGCTCGTCCACCTCGACGACCACCGTCCGCCGGTCCAGCCGGCCCCGCGCGCGGCGTGCGTGCCCGGCCCGCTCCAAGCGGTCGATGAGGGCCGTCGTCCCGGCCGAGTTCAGCCCCAGCTCGGCGCCGAGGCGACCGGCCGTCATCTCCTCGCCCGCCCGCCGGGCGTCCATCAGCGCGATCAGGGCCCGCACGTCGGTCGGGTGCATGCCGTTGCGCTGGGCGAAGCGGGCACTGTGCAGCCCCAGCTCGACCGCCACCGCGCGCAGCAGATGAACGATCTCCATCTCGGGTTCCTGGGACACCACGGCCGCCTTCCGCTATCGTCTCGCTGAACAAGAATCTTGCTCAGCGAGATAATAGGGGGTGCGGTGTGATGAGCGGCCGGTTCGACCCGGACGGATTCCGGACGGCGTACGACAAGGTCATGGCGAAGTGGCCGGCGGAGCGGGAGACGCTCCTCGTGCCCACCCCGTACGGCACGGCGTACGTCAACGCCTGCGGACCGCGCGACGCGCCCCCGCTGCTGCTCCTGCCCGGCGGCGGAGGCGCGACCTCGGCCTCCTGGTACGCCCAGGCCGCCGAACTGGCCCGCACCCGGCGGGTGTACGCCGTCGACCTGCCCGGAGTCCCGGGTCGCAGCGAGCTGCCCGCCGATCGCCGCCCCCGCACGCCCGACGACCTGTGCGACTGGCTCCAGGCGCTGCTGGACGGCCTCGGCGCCGGCCCCGCGACCGACCTCGGCGCGCACTCCTACGGCGCCTTCGTCGCCCTCCACTTCGCGCTGCGCTCGCCCGAGCGGGTACGCCGCCTGTTCCTCCTGGACCCGACCCAGTGCTTCGCCGGGTTCAAGGCGGCGTACCTGCTGCACGCGCTGCCGATGCTGCTGCGCCCCGCGCCCCACCGCACCCGGGCCTTCCTGGTCTGGGAGGCGTCAGGAGTGCGGCTGGACGCCGACTGGCTGCGGTTGCAGGAGGCGGCCACCGGCTTCCCCGCCGTCAAGCCGGTGACCGGCCCCCGCCCGGCGCCCCAGGCGCTGCGGGGCCTGGACGTGCCGGTCCTGCTGCTCGTGGCCGCGAACAGCAGGACCCATGACCCGCACGAGGTGGCGGCCAGGGCCCGGGCGCTGCTGCCGCGGGCGGACGTGGAGGTCGTACCGGACGTCTCCCACCACGCGCTGCCGCACGCCGCGCCCCCGCATCTGGGCCGCCGCCTCAGCGGTTTCCTCAGCGGCCGGAGCGACGGCAGCGACTGAGGTGATCGGTCGGCTCTACGGGCCTCACCCCACCTTCTCGATCAGCGCCCGGCGGATCAGGAACTTGCCGGGCTCGCGGACCTGCTCGAAGGCCGCGTTGTTCAGCAGCACGCAGCTGCCCGAGACCGAGGTGACCTGGACCGTCGTGGTCTTGTTGTTGTCCAGGTTGGTGACCTTGAGCTTCGTCCCGGCCGGGAACTGGTTGCTGGACGCGGCCGGGGCGCCGCCCTCGCCGGAGAGGGTGACCGTCGACCCCTTGCACACCTGCTGACCGGAGGCGGCCGCACCGCCGCCGTTTCCCGCCCCGGCGGCCTGCGAGGGCGGTGCGGACCCCTGCCCCGTCTGCTGCCCGCCCTGGCCTTGTCGTCCGCCCTGGCCCTGCTGCCCCGACTGCTGTCCGTTCTGACCGGCTTGGGAGTCCTGAGCCGACTCCCCGACCGCGCATCCGGACGCCGCCTGCTTGCGCTTGATCTCCTCGATGACCGCCTGGCGGTTGGCGATCCGCGCCTGCGACTGGGCGTCGGGGTTGGCCCGCTGGCCGTCGATGAACTTCTGGTTGTTGCCGAGAGCGGTGGCGAGCCCCTGGCACACACCCGAGTCCGCGGACAGGGTCCGCGGCGGCGGGGAGGCGTTCGAGGTGCTCGCCATGGCGAAGGCCCCGCCGCCGGCCACCGCAGCGGCAGTGACCAGCAGTGCGAGTTTCTTCTTCGTACTGAGCGTTCTCCTGCGCGACATGCGCGCCTCCTGAAGAGGTAGGGGAGCGTACGCCGCTATGTACGAGATACCGAACGGAGTTACTCAGCGGTCACGGGGACCAGCGAAGTGGCCTGCGTCACAGCGGAGTTCGGTGCGCCCGGCGCCGGCGCCGGGCCGCGGCC
Source organism: Streptomyces sp. NPDC036813 (assembly GCF_055609245.1). NCBI lineage: Bacteria > Bacillati > Actinomycetota > Actinomycetes > Kitasatosporales > Streptomycetaceae > Streptomyces > Streptomyces sp. NPDC036813. Next base: position 35,890 of record NZ_JBVJPV010000004.1, read on the forward strand.
GCCGTGCGCCTCAGCGGGACAGCGCGTCCCGTACGGCCTCCTCCGTGCGGCCCACCACCGCCGTGCCGTCGTCGGCCGTGATGATGGGACGCTGGATGAGCTTCGGGTGCTCGGCCAGGGCGCTGATCCAGCGGTCCCGGGCGGACTCGTCCTTCGGCCAGCCCTTCAGGCCCAGCTCCTTGGCCTCGGCCTCCCCGGTGCGGGTGATGTCCCACGGCTCCAGCTGCAGCCGCTGAAGGACCTCCCTGATCTCGTCCTCGCTCGGTACCTCCTCGAGGTAGCGGCGGACGGTGTAGTCGGCGCCCTCGGCGTCGAGCAGGCTGATGGCGCTGCGGCACTTGGAGCAGGCCGGGTTGATCCAGATTTCCATGCAGCTCACGCTACCGGGCGGCCGGAACGGGCCCTCGTCACGGGCGAGTCCTGTTCGAATTCTCGGCGCCTCATCCGCCCCTCCCGCAGCGTCCGTGACGCTGCGCCAATTCCCTTGCCCACCTGCACCTTTGGGTGGCTCTGCGAACCTCCGATTGTCAGTGGTGGACAGTAGAATTGACGTAGTGTTCGAGGGAAGACGCCGGGGCCTCCGGAGACTCCCTGACCGCGACAGGAGGATGCCCGTGCCCGCTGCCGCACTCCACCCGAAGCCGTCCCGCAAGCCGCTGCCGACCCAGTCCACCGCGACCCACCCCGTGCTGTTCGACTCGCCGTACGCGCCGGCGGCGAAGCGTCCGCTGCCGCCGGGCCGTCCGCGCGAGTGGTACATCACGCACAACCGGCGTCTGAAGGCCATGCGCCTGGCCATCGCCCTGCTCGACTCCGGCGTCTACATGCCGGGCCAGGCCCGCAACGAGACGATACGGAGCACGGCGGAGGCGATCGGCGTCCACCCGCCGTCCGACACGACGTGCCACATGGTGCGCGCGCTGATGCGCTACTGCCGGTGAGCCGGTGAATCGGTGACCGATGCCGGGTGCCGTCCTCGGGGGCGGTGCCCGGCGTCGGCCCGGGCCGTAGGCGCCCGCGATGCCCGGCAGCGGCCCGCACCGTACGCGTGGCGGCGCCCGGCGTCGGCCCCACCCGCGTACGGGCGTCGATGCCCGGCGTCTGCGGGGGGCCGGGGGTCGCCCCCGGGCTCAGCCGGCCAACTCCCGCTCCAGCGGCGTCCGGAATCTCGGCGTCACCCGGGTCGTCCCGACCCAGCCCCGCAGCCGCTCCGCCTCCGCGGCGATCGCCGCCTCGGCCTCACGGCCCACACCGTCCTTCTCCAGCAGCCGCCACACGATCTCCCCGTCCGGCCGCTGCGCCCAGCCGCCCACCACGCGGCCGTCCCACCACACCGTCGGCCCGACATTGCCGCTGCGGTCGAACAGCGCCGGGCGCAGACCGGGCGCCAGGAACCAGTCCCGCTGCTGCCAGCCCATCGCGGTGGGGTCCAGCCCCGGCAGCAGGGCCGCCCATGGCTCCGCCGGGCCCTCGCCGGCCGGCTTCTCACCGCCCGGCTTTTCACCGCCCGGCTCCTCGTCGCCCGCGACGACGTATCCCGTGCCTTCGTCCAGGGCCACCTCCCGCGCCCCGATCGCGGTGAGCGCCCGCCGTACCTCCGTCACCCGCCAGCCCGTCCACCACTTCAGGTCGGCCTCCGTGGCCGGGCCGCACACCGCCAGCCAGCGCCGCAGCAGCTCCGCCTGGGCAGCGGCGGCGTCCAGCTCGGGATGCGCGGGGGCCGGGGCCCAGCGGAACTGGCTCGACGTCCAGGACCCCAGCGGGCGCCCCCGGACCACCTTGCCCTCCACGCCGAGGACGCGCAGCAGGCGGGAGGACACCGTGTGCACGCCCTCGTAGCTCTTGCCGGCCGCGTAGGCGAACTGCTCTCTCAGCCGCGGTTCGTCCTTGGCCAGTTCGGCCGCCGTGGCCTGCCCGCGCCGGGCCAGCGCCGCCAGGGCCGACTCCTCGACCTCCTTCAGCCAGGCCGCGTCCGGGGCGCCCGCCGCGGCCATGTCCTTCAGCAGCGAGGCCCGCTCCCGGGCGGCCACCGCGAGACCGGTCGAGGCGTGCACCACGGCCGTCAGCTCCGTCGGGAACACGAACACGGTGTGCCGCATGCCGTGCATCCGCACCAGCGAGCGGTCCTCGTACAGCGCCCGCTCGGTCCCGGCGATCGTCCCCGCCGGGTCCGCGAGCCGCGCGCCCACCGCCAGATACACCGTCGCCGGGTCCGTGCCGTGCAGTGCGACCAGCGCCTCCGCCACCTCCTCCGGCGTCACCGCCCGAGCGCGGGGCGCCAGCCGGTGGCGTACGGCCAGCCGCGCCCGCCGCTCCGCCACGCCGATGTGCCGTACCCGCCCGCTCATGCCGCCTCCGTCCGTCCCCACGCCGGTGCCTGACGCCATCTTCCAGGACCCCACTGACAACGGCCCGCGGACGCGGCCCCCGGAGCCGACCGCCCCTCAGCCGTAGCGTTCCAGCAGCCCCCCGACGTACGCCTCCAGCCGCTCGGCCAGCACCTCCGGCGTCAGATCCGCGCGCCCGAGTTCCCGCCACGGCCCCGCGAGTCTCGCCGCGTCCGGGGCGTAGGCCAGGGCGTCCAGCAGCCGCCAGTACAGGTGGTCCGGGCCGTCGGCGAGCCGGCGCCCGCCGTGGGCCTCGTACCGCTGCCGGAAGGCGAGCCCGTGCTCCGGTCCGTGCAGCAGGGCGAGGGCCGTGCAGCAGTGCGCGACGTCGAGATCGGCCGGGCCCCACGACGTCTCCACCCAGTCGACCACCCCGCTGACCCGCAACTGCGCACCAGACCCGCTGAACAGCACGTTCCCGGGGTGGAAGTCCCGGTGCAGAAAGCAGCCGTCGTACGCCGGCGGCTCGCGGCGCAGCACGTCCACCGCCCGCTCCCACAGCGCGCCCGGCGCGGTGCGCACCCGCTCGGCGGAGGTCCACGCCTCGTAGCGGCGCGGCCGCTCCCGTGGCACCACCCGGTGGATGCGCACCAGCTGGGCCGCCAGCAGGTCCAGGCGCCGGTCCAGCTCCTCCGCGTCGTGCTCGTCGACGCGCACCCGGCCCGGCAGCAGCGTCATGAGGAGGGACGGGTGGTCGCAGTGCTCGGCGCCCGCGTCGACGGCGACCGGCTCGGCCACCGGGATGCCGTCCTCACCGGCGAGCAGCGCGAGCACCGACGCCTCGCGGGCCAGCAGCCCCGGGGCGTGCCGCCGGTAGAAGGGTTTGACGAAGCTGCGCAGCACCAGCGCGCCGCCGTCGTCCAGGGTCAGCCGGCGCATCTGGGAGGTCCACCCGCCCCGCAGCACGCGCGTGTCGGTGACCGTGCGCCCCTGGGGCAGCTGCTTGGCCACCCACGCGCGCGTGGCCGTCCAGCCCCGGTCGTCGGGCCCGGTGAGCACGGCGGTCACGAAGGCCCGCCGGTCCTCGGCATGGTCCCGCAGCCACGTCCCCACTTGGTGGTCCGCGGTGGGCAGTTCGAAGCGCGTGTACTGGGCGCGGGCGGTGAGCGCGTCCTGCACCGCCTCCGTCACCGCCGGCGGGATCACCGCGTCCGTGCCGGGTACGGCGAGCACCGCCCGGCCCTCGTAGGCGCGCAGCGCCTCCAGCGCGCGGGAGGCACGCCAGCTGTCCGGCGTACGCAGGATCGTGCTGAAGCGTCCGTCGCCGTTGCCGAAGGGAAGCTCCCACGCCTCGGGCGCGTACACGGCGGGCGCGCACAGGCCGATCGCGGCGACCCGCTGCGAGTAGTACGCGACCAGGTCGGCCACGGTCTGGCCGCTCATGCTGAACCCGACCAGGACCAGCGGTCCGTCCGGGGCGCAGGCGTCGATCACCGCCACGGCCTGCTCGAAGCGGCGCCGCAGACTCAGCCGCCGCAGCAGGCCGGTGCTCTCGCCGTGCCCGGAGAAGTCGAAGGCCAGCACGCGGCAGCCACGCGCGGTGAACTCGTCGGCCAGCGGCAGCAGCCGCTCCTTGCTGCCGGCACCGGCGCCGTGCAGCAGGACCACGGCCGGGCCGTCGCCCGCTCCGCCGTAGACCCCGCTGAGGCGCTCGCCGTCGACGTCGAGTGTGAAGTCGGACAGGGACTCGGTCATGCGCCCCATTCACTCACACCCCCAAGTGCGCTCGCGCAAAAAGCGGATGCGTCCCTTTCGCCGGTCTCCCTACCCTTCCCGTATGGGCACCATCGTCATGGCCGCGACCGCGGTCCTGGTGGTCCTGGGCTTTTCCGACCCTGTCTGGTGGCTTGCCGCCGTCGCCCTGCTCTGCCTGTACGCGCGGTACGGGCGGGGCACGTCCTCGGCGCCGGACGGGACGCCCCCGGCGTCCCCGGGCTCCGCGCCCGCCACCTACCGGGCGTACAAGGCCCGCCGGGACCAGCAGGCCAAGTGGGAGCGCCGCTACCGCCGCGAACGCCCCTTCGAGTCCCGCCGCCAGGAACGCGCCGAGTAACCGACCACCACCGGAGACGGCAGCCCCCGTGCCTCACAGCGCGGGGGCGCCCCACACCGGGAACCAGCGCCCCAGATCCTGCTCGATCCGCAGGTCGTTCGCGAGGGTGGCCCTGATCTGCAGTTCCAGGGCGTTGTCGCGGCGCTCGGCCGGGCCGGGCAGCGGCGCGAAGGGGTAGAACGTGCCCCGCTTGTACAGGTACACCAGCGCCAGCCGGCGGTCGCGGTCGTCGCGGAAGCCGGCGAGCGAGCACAGCAGCTGCGGGCCGAAGCCGTTGACCTCCATGGAACTGTTCACCGCGTGGAGATCGTTGACGAGCTGGGGCAGCTCGTCGGGGGAGCGGTGGGAGACCAGCCAGGAGTAGCCGTAGGAGTCCTGCGTCAGCCGCACGGGCGGCCCGGTGCGGTCGGTGTCGGCGTCCAGCAGTGCCTGCACCTCCCGGTGCGTCTGCTCGAACGCCGCGCCCTCGACGGTCGCGAAGCACACCGCGCCCTGACCGGTCGGCGTGAAACCGGCTGCCGCCTGGAGCGTCACCGCCGCCGACGGCAGCGCGAAGAGCTGGTCCAGATCGGGCGCGACCGGTTTCGTACGGCCGAGCAGGATGTCCAGCAGCCCCATGCTCAGCCCGTCTTCCCGGGCGCCTGTGCCTCGCCCAGCTCGACGGAGATCCGGGCCAGCAGCTCCAGCCGCTGCTGCAGCGTGGGGTGGGTGGAGAAGTACCGCTCGATGCCGGGCTCGGAACCGGTCGCCGGGGTGAAGTAGAAGGCGTTGAAGGCTTGCGCGGTGCGCAGGTCCTTCGTCGGGATCCGGGCGATGTCGCCGGAGACCTTCGTCAGCGCGGACGCCAGCGCCGAGGGGCGCCCGGTCAGCAGTGCGGCCGCGCGGTCGGCGGCCAGCTCCCGGTAGCGGGACAGGGCCCGGATGAGCAGGAAACTGATCGCGTAGACGGCCGCGGCGACACCGATCACGGCGGCGAAGACGGCGGCGGTGTTCTGGTCGCGGCGGCCGCTGCTGAAGATCTGCGAGTAGAAGGCGAACCGCACGATCAGACCGGCCAGCACCCCGAGGAAGGACGCGACCGTGATCACGGCGACGTCCTTGTGCGCCACGTGCGACAGCTCGTGGGCCAGCACACCCTCCAGCTCGGCCGGCTCCAGGCGCCGCAGCAGCCCCGTGGTCACACAGACCACGGCGTGGTCGGGATTGCGGCCGGTGGCGAAGGCGTTCGGCATGTCCATCTCGGACACCGCGACCACCGGCTTGGGCATGTCGGCGATCGCGCACAGCCGGTCGACGACCGCATGCAGCTCGGGATACTCCTCCCGCTCCACCACCCGCCCGCGCATCGCGAACATGGCGATCTTGTCGGAGAACCAGAACTGCGCCACGAACATCGCCCCGACCAGGACGACGACCATCACCCACGACCTCAGCAGCACGATCAGCGCCGCCACGAACCCCACGTACAGCAGCCCGAGCAGGAACAGCGTGACCGACATCCGCACGGTCAGCCGCCGATCACCGGCAAAGCGGCTCTGCATCTCGCATCACCCCGCAGTAAGGCACTCGCCCCTCTGCCAGTGTGCACCCACGGCTTCCCATCAACGGGTTCCGATCGGCCCTAGCAGAGGCAAAAGGTCACCGGGGGCCGTACGCGTCCAGCAACCGCGTGGCCGCGACTCGCGTGGCCCCGCACCTGTCCGGCGTGAGCAGTCCGGTCAGCCACTCGGCATCCAGGGACCGCGCCGAGGGCAGCAGGGCACGTGTGACCTCCCCCGTACGACACCGCCCGCCGGATCCTCCAGCAGCGGCCACAGGCTCCGTACGTCCACGTCGAGAATGCGGAGCCCGGCCACCGCCTGGGCGCGCACCCGGGGGTCGGGGTGGTGGACCAGCGGCCAGAGCAGACCGGCGTCGGTACGTTCCCCGCACTCCGCGAGCCCGACGACCGCGCCGGGCGGCACCGCGGGACCCTCCGGCGAGGCGCATCGTTGCCGGTACCAGGGCAGCGGGTCGGTTCCGTGCTGCCGTACGACGTAGCGGGCACAGGCTCGCACCAGGGCCGACCGGTCCGCGAGGAAGTCCTCGGCACGCTCGGGGCGCCCCGCCCGCCGCAGCGCGGTGACGCCGGTCGCCCGGGCATGCGGGTTGCGGGCGGTGAGCAGCGGGCCGAGAACGTCGTCGGCGGTCCCGCGGCCTGCCGCCACGGCGGCCAGGGCGGCGTCGCAGCACAGGCGCTGGACGACGATGTCGGTGTCCCGGGCTGCGGTGCCGGCCAGCTCGGCGGCCGAGAGCAGACGGGAGTCGACGGCGAGACGGTGCGGTCGGCGTGGCCGAGCAGCGGGGCCAGCCGCTCGACGGGCGCCGCCCGCAGGACGTCTCCGAGCAACTCGACGCCGTGGTCACCCCGGTACCGTCGGCCGACCAGCAGGAGCAACGGGGCGAGGGCCACGGCGGTGTCGAGGCCGAGAGCGAGCCGCAACAGGGCCCGGGCCCGCTCGCGCACCGGCTCCGCCCAGTCGGCGGCGCGGATCACCAGCAGAGGCAGCAGGGCGGGACGGTGGGCAGCTCGGCCCACGGCCCGCTCCCGGATCCGGCCGTCGCGGTGGCACAGGGCCAGGGCGAGCCGGGGCTCGTCCCACTGTCCGGGATCGGTGGGCAGCTCCCGGCGTCGCCAGTGTCCGTCCCGGACGCCGGCGTCGAGGGCCAGCCAGGCGCCGGGGTCGTCCACGTCGAGCACGTCCCGCACCCGTGCACCGTCGGCGAGCCGCGCCGCCGCTGCCTCACCTGTGTCGGCGAGGACCGGGATCTCAGTACGTCGCCCGCAGTTGTGCCCACCCCAGCAGGGCGATCACCGCGAGGACGCAGGTGAAGACCATCGCCGTCGACGTCCATGACGAGCGGCGGGGGCGTACCGGGTCCGGGTCGGCGCGGAAGGGGACCGGCTCCGGTGGGTTGTCCTTCCAGCGCGCGGCCAGCATGCGGGCGCGGGCCGAGGGCTCCTTGTACTCGGCCGAACGCGCCCAGCGGTGGTCGAACTCCCGGTCGAAATCATCGAGTTCGGGCATGGGAAAACACCCCCCGTGTGTCATGTCCTTGCCCGCATCGTACAGACGACGGCGCCCCCGCCTCCCGGGAGGGGGAGACGGGGGCGCCGGACGCTGTCACCCGCCGATCGCTCGGCGGGTGCCGATCACACGTCGAAGTACAGCTCGAACTCGTGCGGGTGCGGGCGGAGCTGGAGCGGGGCGATCTCGCTCGTGCGCTTGAAGTCGATCCACGTCTCGATCAGGTCCGGCGTGAAGACGTCGCCCTGGAGGAGGAACTCGTGGTCGGCCTCGAGGCGGTCGAGGACCGCGCCGAGCGAGGTCGGGACCTGCGCGACGTTCGCGTGCTCCTCGGGAGCCAGCTCGTAGAGGTCCTTGTCGATCGGCTCGGCCGGCTCGATCTTGTTCTTGATGCCGTCCAGACCCGCGAGGAGCAGGGCGGAGAAGGCCAGGTACGGGTTGCCGGAGGCGTCCGGGGCGCGGAACTCGACGCGCTTGGCCTTCGGGTTCGAACCCGTGATCGGGATACGCATCGCGGCGGAGCGGTTGCGCTGCGAGTACACCAGGTTCACCGGCGCCTCGAAGCCCGGCACCAGGCGGTGGTAGGAGTTCACCGTCGGGTTGGTGAAGGCCAGCAGCGACGGGGCGTGCTTGAGGATGCCGCCGATGTAGTAGCGGGCGGTGTCCGACAGGCCCGCGTAGCCGGCCTCGTCGTAGAACAGCGGGTCGCCGTTGCTCCACAGCGACTGGTGCACGTGCATGCCCGAGCCGTTGTCACCGAAGATCGGCTTCGGCATGAAGGTCGCCGTCTTGCCGTTGCGCCAGGCGACGTTCTTCACGATGTACTTGAACAGCTGCAGGTCGTCCGCGGCCGCGAGCAGCGTGTTGAACTTGTAGTTGATCTCCGCCTGGCCGGCGGTGCCCACCTCGTGGTGCTGGCGCTCGACCTGCAGACCGGCCTTGGCCAGCTCCAGGGAGATCTCGGCGCGCAGGTCGGCGAAGTGGTCGACCGGCGGGACCGGGAAGTAACCGCCCTTGTAGCGGACCTTGTACCCGCGGTTGTCCTCGAGCGCCCCGGTGTTCCAGGCGCCGGCCTCGGAGTCGATGTGGTAGAAGGACTCGTTCTCCGAGGTCTTGAAGCGCACGGAGTCGAAGACGTAGAACTCGGCCTCGGGGCCGAAGTACGCCGTGTCGGCGATCCCGGTCGACGCGAGGTACGCCTCGGCCTTCTTCGCCACGTTGCGCGGGTCACGGGAGTACTGCTCGCCCGTGATCGGGTCGTGGATGAAGAAGTTGATGTTGAGCGTCTTGTCGCGGCGGAAGGGGTCCACCCGCGCGGTCGACAGGTCGGCGCGCAGCGCCATGTCGGACTCGTGGATGGCCTGGAAGCCGCGGATCGACGAACCGTCGAACGCCAGCTCCTCGTCGGGGTCGAACGCCTCGACGGGCAGCGAGAAGTGCTGCATGACGCCCGGCAGGTCGCAGAAGCGGACGTCGATGAACTTGACGTCCTCGTCCGCGATGAACTTCTTGGCCTCGTCGGCGTTCTGGAACATCCAGCTCCTCCTACTCCCGACCGCCTCGCCGGGGGTGGTTGATCGGTCGTGCGGCCAGTGCGGTGGCACACGCTCCACTCGACCCTAGGGACGGGTGATTTCTCGGGCGTGACCCATTTGTTTCGCCGAAGTTAACCGGCTCCGCCACCAGGCTAGCCCCGACACACCCCGCCGTGCCCCGGTCATATACGGGCGCAGTACCGTGTACGGGTGGACAACAGGCAAGCAATCGGATCGTGGCTGTCCGGGCCCCGCGCGGCCATGGAGGACGCGGGAGCCGACTTCGGTTACCGGGGTCAGCAGCTCGGTCTGCCGGAGAGCGGACCGAACTCGATCGCCCGGCCCGGCCGGCGGCTCGGCGCCCTCGCCATCGACTGGGGCCTGAGCTTTCTGATCGCATACGGTCTGATCACGGACGGGTACAGGATCCCGGCCACGAGCAACTGGACGCTCCTGGTCTTCTTCGTACTGAGCGTCCTGACCGTCGGCACGGTCGGCTTCACCCCCGGCAAGCGCCTGCTCGGCCTCCGGGTCGTCGCGCTGGAGACCGGCACGGTCAACCCGCTGCGCGCCCTGCTGCGCTCGGTGCTGCTGTGCCTGGCGATCCCGGCCCTGATCTGGGACCGCGACGGCCGCGGCCTGCACGACCGGCTGGCCAACACCGTCGAGGTGCGGATCTAGCCCACGCGAGTGCCTACGACGAAGGGGGCGCCCGGTGATCACCGGGCGCCCCCTTCGTCGTACACGGGGACTCAGCGGCCCCTCGGGCCGCCCTTCGGGAGCCTCATGCCCTTCGGCATCGGGCCCTTGGGCAGCGGCATGTTGCTCATCAGGTCGCCCAGGGCGCGCAGACGGTCGTTGGTCGCGGTCACCTGCGGGCCGGTGAGCACGCGCGGGAACTTCAGCATGGTGGTGCGCAGCTTCTTCAGCTCGACCTGGCCCTCGCCGGTGCCCACCATCACGTCGTGCACGGGCACGTCCGCCACGATGCGGTTCATCTTCTTCTTCTCGGCGGCCAGCAGCGTCTTCACGCGGTTCGGGTTGCCCTCGGCCACCAGCACGATGCCGGCCTTGCCGACCGCGCGGTGCACCACGTCCTGGTTGCGGTTCATCGCCACCGCGGGGGTGGTGGTCCAGCCCCGGCCGATGTTGTCCAGGACCGCCGCCGCGGCGCCGGGCTGGCCCTCCATCTGCCCGAAGGCGGCCCGCTCGGCGCGGCGGCCGAACACGATCGCCGACGCGAGGAAGGCGAGCAGCAGGCCCAGGATGCCGAGATAGATGGGGTGACCGATCAGGAAACCGATCGCGAGGAAGACACCGAAGGTGATGATGCCGACAGCCGCGAGTACCAGACCGATCTTCTTGTCGGCCCGACGGGTCATCTTGTAAGTGAGAGCGATCTGCTTCAGTCGCCCTGCGTTCGCAGCGTCCGCTGCGTTTTCCTTCCTCGCCATGCCACGAAGTCTACGTGGCCCCGGGAGTGCCGACGACGGCAGTGCCCGCCGGCCCGCGCCGCCGGCCCGCGGCGGGTGGGCGAGGCCGGTCAGGAACGCGCGGTGGTGGACTGCTTCAGGAAGCGCTCCGCCTCCACCCGGTCCTTGGCCCGGCGGCGGTCCTCGAGGACGGACGTCCAGGCGTTGCGGCGGGCGGTGCGCTGGCCGCTGCTCATCAGCAGCGACTCGACGGCGCGCAGCGCGTCGGTGAAGGACGGGATGGCGGTGGCGCGGGTGCCGTGCGGCATGACGTCGTGGACGGGCGCAGCCTGCATCGTCGAGGTCCCCCCTCGTGATGGGTGTACGGGGCGTGATACCAGGGTCACTGTTTGGTGTTACCAGGACGTGACCGACCGGTCAAACGCGCATGAAACCCAGGAGCGTGGTGTGCGAACGACGACGCGGCCCTGACGAGTGCCCTCATCTGCGAGGACGGTCAGGACCGCGTCGAACCGGTCATTACCGGTCAGTAACGACTTGTGCGTGACTTCACACGGATGGCTCTCACACCGCCTGCGCGGCGATGAACTCGCCTCGCTTCTCGATCGCCATCTGGTAGAGGCGGCCGGCGCGGTACGAGGAGCGGACCAGCGGGCCGGACATCACACCGGAGAAACCGATCTGCTCGGCCTCCTCCTTCAGCTCCACGAACTCGTGGGGCTTCACCCAGCGCTCCACCGGGTGGTGCCGCACGGAGGGACGCAGGTACTGCGTGATGGTGACCAGCTCGCAGCCCGCGTCGTGCAGCTGCTTGAGCGCCTCGCTGACCTCCTCGCGGGTCTCGCCCATGCCGAGGATCAGGTTGGACTTGGTGACCAGGCCGAAGTCGCGGGCCTCGGTGATGACCTTCAGCGAGCGCTCGTAGCGGAAGCCGGGGCGGATGCGCTTGAAGATCCGCGGAACCGTCTCGACGTTGTGTGCGAAGACCTCGGGCCGGGAGGCGAAGACCTCCGCCAGCTGCTCCGGGACGGCGTTGAAGTCGGGGGCCAGCAGCTCGACCTTGGTGCGGCCGGCCTCGCGGTCCGCGGTCTGCTGGTGGATCTGGCGCACGGTCTCGGCGTACAGCCAGGCGCCGCCGTCCTCCAGGTCGTCGCGGGCGACGCCGGTGATGGTGGCGTAGTTCAGGTCCATCGTGACGACGGACTCGCCGACGCGGCGCGGCTCGTCACGGTCGAGCGCCTCGGGCTTGCCGGTGTCGATCTGGCAGAAGTCACAGCGCCGGGTGCACTGGTCGCCGCCGATGAGGAAGGTCGCCTCGCGGTCCTCCCAGCACTCGTAGATGTTCGGGCAGCCGGCTTCCTGGCAGACCGTGTGCAGGCCCTCGCTCTTCACGAGGTTCTGCATCTTCGAGTACTCGGGACCCATTTTCGCCCGGGTCTTGATCCACTCGGGCTTGCGCTCGATGGGGGTCTGGCTGTTGCGGACCTCCAGGCGCAGCATCTTGCGTCCGTCGGGTGCGACTGCGGACACGACCGGCTCCCTAGCGATTGATTCTTCGGCGCCCTCAAGGGTACGCCCGTGGATTTGCATGTCCGGTGCCGCGTCAGGCCGCAGACGGCTCGACCGGGCGCGGCTTGAGGTCCGCGTTCCCCAGGACGTCCTTCAGGTGCCGCTCGGCGACGGGCAGCACGTCCTCGATGGTGACCTCGCGACCGAGTTCGTACGAGAGCGACGTCACGCCCGCGTCGCGGATGCCGCAGGGAATGATCTTGTCGAAGTTGGAGGTGTCCGGGTTCACGTTCAGGGCGAAGCCGTGCATGGTGACACCCTTGGCGACGCGGACGCCCATGGCGCAGATCTTGCGGTCCTCGCGGCGCTGGCCCGCGTTCGACGGGGCGTACTCGGGGCCGTTCAGGCGCGGGTCGAACTCCGGGTCGGTACTGCGCGGGTCGAAGTCGAGCGTGAGCCCTCCCAAGGCGGGGCGCTCCTCGACCGGGTCGCCCAGCACCCACACACCGGCCCGGCCCTCGACGCGCGAGGTCTCGATGCCGAACTCGGCGCACACCCGGATCATCGCCTCCTCCAGACGGCGCAGGTGGGCGACCACATCCACCGGGCGGGGCAGCTTCTGGATCGGGTAGCCGACCAGCTGGCCCGGACCATGCCAGGTGATCTTGCCGCCGCGGTCCACGTCGATCACGGGGGTGCCGTCGAGCGGGCGCTCCTCGGGTGCGGTGCGGCGGCCGGCGGTGTACACGGGCGGGTGCTCCAGGAGCAGACACGTGTCAGGCACCTCGTCCGCGAACCGGGCGGCGTGCACGCGGCGTTGTTCGTCCCAGGCGATCTGGTAGTCGACCATGTCCGCGCCGAACCCCATACGGACGAACCGCAGCTCACTCACGGCAAGCGCCTCCTCGAAGTCGTAAGGCATGAAACGCGCCCACGCCACTGTACGACTGCCTCGGACGCGTCAGCCCTGCGGGCAATCCTCACACGATCGGATGAATGGGTGGGGAAGTGTGCGATCGCCTGTTTACGCTCCGCTACATTCGCGCCGTCCAAGAGGCCATAAGGGCTGCTCACAGGCAATCCGGGCACCTCGCAGGCCTGGAAGGCAGGAGACCGCACCGCAGATGACGGAACGACCCGCGCAGCGCACTCCCAATCGACAGCTCGCCGCGCTCATCGCAGAAGCGGGGTTCTCCAACGCGGGTCTCGCCCGTCGCGTGGACCAGCTCGGGCTCGAACACGGGCTGGACCTCAGATACGACAAGACCTCCGTCACGCGGTGGCTGCGGGGGCAGCAGCCGCGCGGGACGACCCCGGCGCTGATCGCCGAGGTGTTCACCCGGCGGCTCGGGCGGCGGCTCACCGCCCAGGATCTCGGGCTCGACGCATGCGCCCCCGTGTACGCCGGGCTGGAATTCGCCGCGACCCCGGACGAGGCGATCGACATCGTCAGCGGGCTGTGGCGCAAGGACTCCGGCAACCATGCCGAGCTGCGGAAGATCGCCTTCACACCGGCGGGTCTGGTGGTGCCGAGCCGGGACTGGCTGATCGGCCGGTCCGACGACAAGGTCGCACGCGGTGAGCCGCCCGTGCGGGTGCCGGCCCAGGGGCGGCCGGCGGTGGTGCCGCAGCAGCGGGGGCGGGCCGAGCGGCCGCCCGCCGTGCGGGTCTCCGGCGGGGACATCGCGGCGCTGCGGTCCGTCGCCGAGCTGTTCCGCACGCTGGACGACACCTACGGGGGCGGACATGCCCGGCAGGCGCTCGTGCGGTACCTGGAGCACGAGTGCGAGCCCATGCTGCGCGGGGTGTACGGGGAGCAGACCGGACGCCGGCTGTTCGTCGCGGCGGCCGATCTGACGCGGCTGGCCGGATGGACGTCGTACGACATCGCCGCGCACGGGCTCGCGCAGCGGTACTTCGTGCAGGCGCTGCGGCTCGCCCAGGCGGCGGGGGACCGGGCGTACGGGGCGTACGTGCTGGTGACGATGAGCCGGCAGGCCGTGTATCTCGGGCACGGGCGGGAGGCCGTGCAGCTGGCGCGGGTGGCGCAGCAGGGGGTGGGGACGGGGGTGCCGCCCGTGGTGCAGGCGCTGCTGCACGCGGCGGAGGCGCGCGGGCACGGGGTGCTGGGAGAGGTGCGGTCCTGCACCGCGTCCCTGGTGCGGGCCGAGCGGGCGCTGGAGGCGGCGCGGGGCGGGGACGAGGTGCCGCACTGGGCGCGGTTCTTCGACGAGGCGCAGCTGGCGGACGAGTTCGGGCACTGCCACCGGGATCTGCAGCAGTTCCGGGCGGCGGCGCAGCATGCGGAGCGGTCGTTGCAGTTGCGGGCGAGCGGGGGCGGGTACGCGCGCAGCCGGCTGTTCTGCACCGTGGTGCTGGCGACGGCGCGGCTGGGGCTGGGCGAGCTGGAACAGGCGTGCCGGCTGGGGGCGGAGGCGGCGGGGGCGGCCGCGGAGATGCGCTCGGCGCGGGCGGTGGAGTATGTGCGGGAGTTCGAGCGGCGGTTGGAGCCGTATCGCGATGCGGCGGCTGTTCGGGGATATCGAGAGCGGGTTGCTGCGCTGGCTTAGCGGGTGATGCCTGCGGCCGGGTGCGTTGTCGTGTGCGGGTGTGTGGTGGCTGGTCGCCGTTGCCTGCGGCGCCTGGTTGTGTTTCGGCTGCGGGTGCGTTGTGGCTGGCCGCCGTTGCCTGCGGCGCCTGGTTGTGTTTCGGCTGCGGGTGCGTTGTGGCTGGTCGCGCCGTTCCCCGCGCCCCTTTCGCCTGCGGCGGCCCGTTTCCGGCCGGTGGCCGGTTGCGGTCGCGCCTGCGGCCGACTCTGAGTCGGGGCCGGGGCGGGGGGTGTCCGTCCTCGGTCCGGCCGCCCGTTTCCGACGCCGGCACCGTCCGCCGGTGCCGGCCGCTGCGGGCGGACACCCCCCACCCCGGCCCCTTCCCGCCGTACGCGGGTGCCGGCCGTCGTCGCTGCCGGTCCTTTACGCCGCCCGTGGCATCGTGCTCGTGGGGTCCGCCCGGTGGAGGGAGCCGGTCAGGCCCAGGTCTGTCAGGAGGGCCGTCGTGGCTCGGTGGGACGAGTGGAGGGCTCCCTGGACCGTGCTCGTGTCGCGGTGGTCGCCGCAGACGTAGAGGCCGGCGAGGAGCCGTACCGGCTTGCGCAGGTCGTGCGGGGGACGCATCGCCGGGACCGCCTCCGGCGTGTGGTGGACGGCCAGGGTCTCCCAGCGGGCCGTCGACGTGCCGTAGAGGCGGGCCAGGTGGAGGCGGACGGCCGTGTCCACGTCGGCGGGCGGGGCGCCGAGGACGGTGGAGGAGATCAGCGCGCGGCCCGCGGGGGCACGGGTCGGGTCGACGCGGCTGATCACCGCCGTATGGGCGACCGGGCCGCCGCGGTCGGCGTCCAGCAGCAGGGAGGTGTCCGTGCCCGGCGGGTCGTCCGTCGTGTGGTGGACGACCGTCACCGGGTGGAAGGAGGGCACCCGCAGTCCCGGCAGCAGCTCGGCGGCGGTGCGGGCGTCGGTGGCGACCAGGACCGCGCGGCAGCGGAACACGCCGTGTTCGGCGGTCGTCACGGAGGTCGTGGCGACCGACGTGACGCGGACCCCGGTGTGCACGGTGCCCGGCGGCAGGCTGCGGGCCAGCAGCTCCGGCAGAACGTCCGCGCCGCCCTCCGGCAGGCACAGCCGGCCCGCCGCGAACGCGCGCAGGGCCAGGTCGGCGCAGCGGCTGGACGTGGTCAGCTCCGGGTCGCACAGCAGGGCGGCCAGCAGCGGACGCAGGAAGCCCTCCACGGTGCGGGCGGGCAGACCGCGCGCGGTGAGGGACCGGCCGGCCTCCGTCTCCGGGCGGGCGAGGACCTCCTCGATCGGCAGGTTGGCCAGCCGGGTCAGGGCCGGGACCAGCCGGGCCTGGTCGACCGGGGTGCCCAGCGGGGCACTCGCGCGTGCCCGGGGCGCGCCGGCCGTACGGGGCGCACTCGCCAGGGCGCGCACTACGTGAAGTGCGCCGCGTGCGCCCCCGGTGCTCCGTGCGCCCCTGCCGGCCGCGGTGGCACCCGCGTGGTGATGCCGGCCGTCGCTGTGCAGCAGGACGCCGGGGGCGAAGGGACGCACGGCCAGCGCGTCCAGCCCCGGGGTCAGGCGTAGTTCTGGATACGCGGTGGACAGCAGCTGGCCGACGCGGTCGAGCCGGAAGCCGTCGACCTTCTCCGTCGCCATGCGGCCGCCCACACAGGGGGCGGCCTCCAGTACCGCGGTGGTGATTCCTGCGCTGGTCAGCCGATGCGCTGCCGAGAGTCCGGCAACCCCGGCTCCCACGACGACGACGTCTGCCTGGTACGCGGGCTCAAGCACGTGCCCCTCCTCGAGGTTGCGCGGCCGGTGGAGACGTCATGCCCCCAACGGGCGTCCCGGATACCCGAGTTCGGGTCGAGGTTAGGACGGTGATCGGTCAGGGACAGTCGCGCATGGACAGGGCACGGGCGCACGCCGGTCGCATACGGTCACATCCGTCCCTGGTTCTGTCTCACGCCGCGCGGATCGCGTCCTCGATGCCCGGGAAGGCGAACGTGAAGCCCGACCGCAGCAGCCGCGCGGGGAGGACCCGCTGACTGCCCAGGACGTCGCCCGCCATCTCGCCGAGGGCCAGGCGCAGGGCGGACGCCGGGACGGGCAGCAGGGCCGGGCGGTTCAGGACGCGGGCCATGGCCTCGGTGATCTCACCGTTGGTCAGGGGCTCGGGGGCGGTGAGGTTGAAGGGGCCCGACAGGTCCGCGCGGTCCATCAGATGACGGATCGCGGCGACCTCGTCGTGCAGCGCGATGTACGACCAGTACTGCCGGCCGTCGCCCAGCCTGCCGCCGAGCCCCGCCCGGAACAGCGGGAAGAGACGGCCCCACGCGCCGCCCGACCTCGACACCACCAGGCCGGTGCGCGGCAGCACCGTGCGCACCCCGGCCGCGCGCGCCGGTTCCGTGGCCGCCTCCCACTCCACGCACAGCTCGGGCAGGAAGCCGGTGCCGGGCGGCGCGTCCTCGTCCACCGCCCTCCCGCCCGTGTCGCCGTAGATGCCGATCGCGCTGCCGTTCACGAACACCCGCGGCGGCCTGTCCAGGGACGCCAGGGTCCGGGCGAGCGTCCGGGTGCCCTCGACCCGGCTGGAACGGATCCGCGCCTTGTACGCCGCGCTCCAGCGGCGGTCGCCGATCCCGGCCCCGGCGAAGTTGACCACGGCGTCGCAGCCCTCCAGCGCGCCGCCGTCCACGTACGAGCGCTCCGGGTCCCAGCGGACCTCGTCCGGGCCGGCGGGGTCGCGGCGCACCAGACGGACCACCCGGTGCCCCTCGGCGGTCAGGGAACGGGCCAGGGCGCTGCCGATGAGGCCGGACGCGCCGGCCACCGCGATGCGTGCAGGGTGCATGACCCACATCCTCTCCGGCGCCCGCGTAAAACCGCGGTGAGACGCGTGTCCCCGTCCCCGTAGGGTGACCGGCATGCCCGAGTCGAACCCGTCGTTCATACGTACCGCCCGAGCCGAGGACGAGGATGCACTGCGCCGGCTGGACCGTGCCGTGTGGTCCCCCCTGCACGCCGTGTCGGGGCCGCCCGCGCCGGGCGCTCCCTTCTTCCCGGAGGACGCCGGGCCCGAAGCCCATCTGGTCGCCGAGATCGACGGCCGCGTCGTCGGATACCTCCGCCTCGGCACGCCCACCCCGCTCCCCTCGAACGCGCACGTGCGCTACGTCCGCGGCCTCGCCGTCGCAGAGGAGGCGCGCGGCAAGGGCGTCGGGCGGGCCCTGCTGCGGGCGGCCGTGGCGGAGGCCGGCGCCAAGGGGTTCCGGCGGATCACCCTGCGCGTCCTCGGGCACAACACGGTGGCACGCGCCCTGTACGAGTCGGAGGGCTTCGTCGTCGAGGGCGTACAGCCGGAGGAGTTCTACCTGGACGGCGCGTACGTCGACGACGTGATGATGGGCAGGCGGCTGGTCTGACGCCCCCCGGGGCTACGACGTGACCAGGTCGCCCGTGTCCACCGCCTCCGTCGCGTTCGCCGCCTGCCGGGCGTCCTCGGCCACCTCGGCCGCCGTCAGGACGTAGCCCGTCTCGTCGTCCGAGGTGGAGCGGGCGAAGACCACACCGAACACCCGGCCGTCGGTGGTCAGCAGCGGGCCGCCGGAGTTGCCCGGGCGTACCGTCGAGCGGATCGAGTAGATCTCGCGGGTCACGCCGGCGTCGTTGTAGATGTTCTGGCCCGTCGCACGGACCCGGCCGGCGACCGTCGCGGCCTGGAGATCGA
Organism: Streptomyces sp. NPDC036813; assembly: GCF_055609245.1. Classification (NCBI taxonomy): domain Bacteria; kingdom Bacillati; phylum Actinomycetota; class Actinomycetes; order Kitasatosporales; family Streptomycetaceae; genus Streptomyces; species Streptomyces sp. NPDC036813. Next base: position 54,163 of record NZ_JBVJPV010000004.1, read on the forward strand.
GGTCGCCGTCCTGCGGATAGCCCGCCACCACCGCCCGGTCGCCGCGCCGGGCGCCGTCGTCGAAACGCAGCACGGGCGCCTTCAGATCCGGCACGTACAGCACCGCCACGTCCCGGTCCGGGTCGAACAGCACCACCCGCGCGTCGTACGTCCGGCCGACGCCGCCCACCCGTACGCCCGGGTGGTCGATACCCGCCACCACATGAGCGTTGGTCATCACATGCCGCGGCGCGTACACGAAGCCGCTGCCCTCGCGGCCCTGGGTGCCCGCGGCACCCTCGATCTTCACCGTGCTCAGCTTGGCCGCGTCCGTGGCTGCCGCCGTGACGCTGTCCCCGGTGGGCCGGGGCACCTCGGCCGTCGACTCGTTCTCGAACGGGTTGAACACCTGCGGGAAGCCCGCCTGGGTGAGCGCGGACGTGGCCCGCGAGAACCACGCCGGCGTGGTGTCCGGCATGACGTCCTGCACCGCGCCGAGCAGCCGCGAGTCGCGTATCGCACTCGTCACCACAGGAGTGGAGGTCACGCCGAGGACGCTCGCCGCGACCCATGCCACGAGCAGCACGGCGAGCGCGTTGGCCGCCGCCCCGCCGACGCCGTCTGCCACCCGCAGCGGGCCCCGGTCCAGCTCCCGCCGCAGCCGCAGCGCGAGCCGCCCCGCCAGCTCGTGCCCCACCACGGCCGGCACCAGCACCGTGAACACCGCAACGACCGTCGCCGCGGTCGTCCCCGGCGACACCAGACGCATCATCCACGGCAGCACCCAGACGCCCACCACCGCGCCGCCCACGAACCCGGCCAGCGAGACGCACCCGGCCACCAGGCCGCGCCGGTAGCCGGAGCCCGCGTACGCCAGGATCACCAGCAGCAGCACGATGTCGAGCAGGTCCACGAAGCCGCCTCTCTCTCGCCCCTGGACGTGCGGGCCAAGGGCACCCCTGGGTACGCGCGCCAAGGGCCGGATGATCAGCCGTCCATCGAACCGGTCACCGCCGCCGTACCCCGGAAAACGCCCCGGACCAGGACGATGGTTCCACCAGGTGGCACACCACACATCGCGGACCGGCCGCGGCGCGCCCACAGTGGGACCCATGCGTGTCGTGCGAAGAGCGCGCGAAGCCGTCCGGGCCCGCAGCGGTGCCCGGACCGCCGCCCGCGGCGTCCGCCCCCGGATAGCCGGCCCCGCCCTCGCCGCGGCCGCCTGCCTGCCGGGCGTGGCCGCCGTCGTCGCCCTGGTGCTGTGCGCGACCGGCGTGGAGCGTGCCGTCACCGCCCCGCGTCCCGCCTCCCGGCCGCAGGCCGCCCACCCCGCGCCGCACACCGCGCCCCAGCCGCGGATCGTGCCCCGCGCGGCCTGGCTCGGCGCCGCTGTCCGCGGCGGACAGCCGCCCCCACGCTACGACGACCAGGTCGTCGCCGTCTTCGTCCACCACACCGACACCCCCAGCACCTACGACTGCGCCGACACGCCCCGCATCATCCGGGACGTCTACACCGGCCAGACCGGCGGCCGCGACTGGGACGACATCGGCTACAACTTCCTCGTCGACCGCTGCGGCACCATCTACGAGGGCCGCGCCGGCGGCGTCGACCGCCCGGTCACCGGCGCCCACACCCAGGGCTTCAACCACCGCACCGCCGGCATCGCCGCCATCGGCACCTTCACCGGGAGCACGCCGGTGCCGCGCGCCATGACCGACGCCATCGCGGCCCTGGTCGCCTGGAAGCTCGGGCCGGCCGACGTCGACCCGCGCGGCTCCGCCCGTCTCACCTCGAGCAACAGCGGCAGCCGTTTCCCTCGCGGGGCCTCCGCAGCCCTTCCGGTGGTCGCCGCCCATCGCGACGCCTACGAGACCACCTGCCCGGGTGCCGCACTGATCGCCCGGCTGCCGGAGATACGGCAGCGCGCCGCGGCACTGCAAGGCCGGCCGGCCCGGTGAGGAGGCGGCCGGCAGCGAGCGGCGGCCCGGCTCACTCGCGGAAGCGGTACCAGAGCTTCGGGTAGCGCTCCGCCAGTACGCCCTCGTCCTCGAAGTCGACCGGTGTGCCCGCCGGTTCCGAGGGCGCCGGTGGAATGCCCAGGTCGGGGGCGACCGTGCCGGTGAGCTGTTCGTAGGCCTCGTCGGCGGCGTAGCCCAGCTCCTCGCCGTCGCCGTCGATCTCCTCGTCGAAGTCGTCCAGCAGGTCCGCGAGCGCGTCCGGATCGTGCAGGGCGCCCTCGAACACCTCCCTGCCCTGGCCGATCAGCCAGCAGCGGAAGAAGTCGAAGGCGTCGTCGCTGGCGCCGTCCAGCAGCACCCAGGCGGCCCCCCACAGGTCCCAGCGGTAGGCGCGGTTGTAGCGGGCCTCGAAGTGACGGGCGAAGTCGAGGACCGCCTCGGGGTCCTGCTGGAGCAGCCGCTCGACGAGCAGGTCCGCCTGTTCCTCGGGGTCGCCCTCGGCGGCCTCGCGAGTGGCGTCGATCAGCTCCCAGAACTCCGTCTCGTCCATCACGGCTCCAGCATCCTGCGTCGCGGACGGGGGCGCACGCGGAGTGCGCCGGTTCGTCACGGCCGGGCGCTCGCCGCGTCACCTGCGCCGCTGTACAGCCGCGCCAGCCGTGCCGCCTCCTCGGCGAACCGTGCGCGCAGGCCCGCCGGGGCCAGCACCTCCGCCTCCGCCCCGAGTGCCCTCAGTTGGGTGTGTGCGACCTCTTCGGACTCCACGGGCAGCGTCACCGTCACCCGGCCCTCGCCGTCCGGCTCCCCGGCCGACGCCAGCGCCTCCCGAGCGGACACCGCGTCGACGGCCCATCGAAGACCCCGCACACCCTCGGGGGACAGCCGTACCACGACCTCGGTGCGCAGCAGCGAGCGGGCGAACCGCTCGGAGTGCTCCGCCCAGAAGGCGGGCAGGTCGAAGTCCTCGTCCCGCGCGAAGCGCTCGTCGCCGGCCGCGACGGCGGAGAACCGGTCGATACGGTACGTGCGGTACGCCCCGTCCTCGGGCACCCGGGCGCACAGGTACCAGACCCCCGCCTTCAGGACCAGCCCGTACGGCTCCAGCACCCGCTCCACCTCGCGCTCGCCCCGCCGGTAGCGGGCCGTGACCCGGCGGTCGTCCCACACCGCCTCCGCGACCGCCGGCAGCAGCGGAGGCGTCTGCGGTTCCCGGAACCAGGCCGGCGCGTCCAGATGGAACCGCTGCGCCGCCGTACGGGAGGCGTCGCGCAGCGACGGCAGCAGCGCGGCGGACACCTTCAGCCGGGCTGCGGAGGCGGCGTCCTCCAGCCCCATCTCCCGCAGTGCCCCCGGCACCCCGGACAGGAACAGCGCCTCGGCCTCGCCGCGGGCCAGCCCCGTCAGCCGCGTGCGGTACCCGCCGATCAGCCGGTAGCCGCCGGCCCGGCCCCGGTCCGCGTACACCGGGACGCCCGCCTCGCTCAGCGCCTGCGCGTCCCGTGTGACGGTCCGCTCCGACACATCCAGCTCCCGCGCCAGTTCGGCGGCGGTCATCGAGGGCCGGGACTGCAGGAGGAGCACCATCTTGATCAGCCGGGCAGCACGCATACGGCCATCATGCCGGGGCCCACCGACAACGAAGGGGCACGGCGGACGCCGTACCCCTTCGTCGGGACCTGGGTGATTACAGGCCGTACTTCTCGCGGGCTTCCTTCACCGACGCGGCCTTGACCTCGCCGCGGCCGGCGAGCTGGGCCAGCGCCGCGACGACGATCGACTCCGCGTCGACGCCGAAGTGGCGGCGGGCGGCCTCACGGGTGTCCGACAGACCGAAGCCGTCGGCGCCCAGCGAGGACCAGTCCTGCTCCACCCACTGCGCGATCTGGTCCGGGACCTGGCGCATGTAGTCGGAGACGGCCAGCACCGGGCCCTCGGCGCCCTGCAGCGCCTGACGGACGAACGGCACCCGCTCCTCGCCGCGCAGGAGGGCCGCGTCGGCCTCCAGCGCGTCCCGGCGCAGCTCCGTCCAGGAGGTCGCGGACCACACGTCGGCGGCCACGCCCCACTCCTCGGCGAGCAACTGCTGCGCCTTCAGCGCCCAGTGGATCGCCGTACCGGAGCCCAGCAGCTGGATGCGCGGGGCGTTCGCCGGGACGGTGACGCCCGCGGACTCCGCCGTGTTGAAGCGGTACAGGCCCTTGACGATGCCCTCGTCGATGCCGAGACCCTGCGGCTTCGCCGGCTGCGGCATCGGCTCGTTGTAGACCGTCAGGTAGTAGAAGACGTTCTGGTCCTCGCCCGGCTTAGCCTCGCCGTACATCCGGCGCAGACCCTCGCGCACGATCACCGCGATCTCGTAGGCGAACGCGGGGTCGTAGCTGAGCGCGGCCGGGTTGGTCGCGGCGATCACCGGCGAGTGGCCGTCGGCGTGCTGCAGACCCTCACCGGTCAGCGTGGTGCGGCCCGCCGTGGCGCCGACGAGGAAGCCGCGGCCGAGCTGGTCGCCGAGCTGCCACATCTGGTCGGCCGTGCGCTGCCAGCCGAACATCGAGTAGAAGATGTAGAACGGGATCATCGCCTCGCCGTGCGTCGCGTACGACGACGAAGCGGCGATGAAGTCGGCCATGGAGCCGGCCTCGGTGATCCCCTCGTTGAGGATCTGGCCGTTCTTGGCTTCCTTGTAGTACATCAGCTGGTCGCGGTCGACCGGCTCGTACGTCTGGCCCTTGGGCGAGTAGATGCCGAGGGACGGGAAGAGCGACTCCATGCCGAAGGTGCGCGCCTCGTCGGGGACGATCGGCACCCAGCGCTTGCCGGTCTCCTTGTCGCGCACCAGGTCCTTGACCAGGCGGACGAACGCCATCGTGGTCGCCACGCTCTGCGAGCCGGAGCCCTTGTCGAAGGCGGCGAACGCCTTCTCGGCCGGGGCCGGCAGCGGGGCCAGCGCATGCGTGCGACGGGCCGGGGCCGGGCCGCCGAGCGCCGCGCGGCGCTCCTGGAGGTAGCGGACCTCGGGGGAGTCGGCGCCCGGGTGGCCGTAGGGGACCACGCCGTCGACGAAGTCGCTGTCCTTGATCGGCAGCTCGAGCAGGTCGCGCATCGCCTTGAACTCGTCCACCGTCAGCTTCTTCATCTGGTGGTTGGCGTTCTTCGACGCGAAGCCCTCGCCGAGGGTGTGGCCCTTGACCGTCTGGGCCAGGATCACGGTCGGCGCGCCCTTGTGCTCGACGGCGGCCTTGTACGCGGCGTAGACCTTGCGGGCCTCGTGACCGCCGCGCGAGAGGTGGAAGCACTCGAGGATCTTGTCGTCGCCGATCAGCTTCGCCATCTCGACGAGCGCCGGGTCGGCGCCGAAGAAGTCCTGGCGGATGTAGGCGGCGTCGCGGGTCTGGTACGTCTGGATCTGCGCGTCCGGTACCTGGCGCAGACGGCGTACGAGCGCGCCGGTGGTGTCGAGCGCGAACAGCTCGTCCCACGCGGTGCCCCACAGCGTCTTGACGACGTTCCAGCCGGCGCCGCGGAACTGGGCCTCCAGCTCCTGCACGATCTTGAAGTTCGCGCGGACCGGGCCGTCCAGGCGCTGCAGGTTGCAGTTGATGACGAAGGTGAGGTTGTCCAGCTCCTCACGCGCGGCGAGCGCGAGGGCCGCCGTCGACTCCGGCTCGTCCATCTCGCCGTCGCCGAGGAACGCCCACACGTGCGAGGCGGAGACGTCCTTGATGCCGCGGTTGGTGAGGTAGCGGTTGAAGCGCGCCTGGTAGATCGCCGACAGCGGGCCGAGGCCCATGGAGACGGTCGGGAACTCCCACAGCCAGGGCAGGCGGCGCGGGTGCGGGTAGGACGGCAGGCCGTTGCCGGCGGCCTCCTGGCGGAAGTTGTCGAGGTGGGCCTCGGTCAGGCGGCCGTCCAGGAAGGCGCGGGCGTAGATGCCGGGAGAGGCGTGGCCCTGGATGTACAGCTGGTCGCCGGAGCCGTCCCCCTCCTTGCCCTTGAAGAAGTGGTTGAAGCCGGTCTCGTAGAGCCAGGCCGCGGAGGCGAAGGTGGCGATGTGGCCGCCGACGCCGTGCTTGGAGCCGCGGGTCACCATGGCGGCCGCGTTCCAGCGGTTCCACGCGGTGATGCGGGCCTCCATCTCCGGGTCACCGGGCAGGCCCGGCTCCGCGGAGGTGGGGATGGTGTTGACGTAGTCCGTCTCGAGGAGCTTCGGCAGGGCGATGCCGGCGCCCTCGGCGCGCTCCAGCGTGCGCCGCATCAGGTACGCGGCCCGGTGCGGCCCGGCCGCCTTGGCGACGGCGTCCAGGGAGGCCTGCCATTCGGCGGTCTCCTCGGGGTCGCGGTCCGGGAGCTGGTCGAGCTCGCTCGGCTGGATGGCGTTGGGGTCGGTCATGTCGCCGCCTTCCTCAGTCGAAGGGGGTTCCCTCACAGTGAAGGGTTCAGGGGTGCCCTAGGTCTTTGGCAGGACAGGGCTCAAGAACTTCGGTGGAAGTCCGTCGGTGACTCTAACTCCGTGATCGATGATCGATCAAAGGGTTGAGGGTGAAAACCTCTTGATCACGAGAAAGTCGGCACGGGGTGCCTCCGGCGGTGGCACCGGGTGACTGCTCGGGGGAGGTGTTTGTGCAGGTGAGCGCGGTGCAGCTCGGGTGGTGCGGTGGGGCGGCGGGTGCGGGTCGTGTGGGGTTGGTCGCGCAGTTCCCCGCGCCCCTTCAGGGTGCGTTCCGCGCGTCCGCGCCGCGGGTGTGCCGGGGGGTGTTGGTGGGTGCGGGTCGTGTGGGGTTGGTCGCGCAGTTCCCCGCGCCCCTTCAGGGCGCGTTCCGCGCCCGTCCGCGCTGTGTGCCCTTCACGGCGGGGCCGCGATCCGCGTCCGCTGACGCCGCGCTCCGGGCGGCCTGCCCTCGCGGCGGGACCCCCGTAGCGACCAGGGGCGCGGGGAACTGCGCGGCGGGGGCCCGGGGGCGGAGCCCCCGGGGACGGGGAGGGTAGGGGCGGCGGGGGCGAAAACCCCTGGGCTCGGGGCAGCCAAGGGGGACGTGAGCCCTCCACGGCGGGGCGTGGCCAAGAGGGCGTGACCCCAGTGCGGGAGGGGGGCGTGACGGAGACAGGGGGTGCAACCCCACGCGCGGGGCGGGGCCGAGGCAGGGGGAGCAACCCAACGCGCGGGGCGGAGAGGCGGCGGGAGCGCCGCCGGCCCGGACGTGGGCGGCAGTCCTACGGACGCGGGGCGCAGCCCAGGACGTGGGCCTTCACCAGTTCCGCGATCCGGGGGTCGCGGCGCTGGAAGGCCTGCACCAGCTCCTCGTGCTCCTCCGCGTACGACTGCTGGACCGTGCCGAGCCAGCGGATCGACAGGGCCGTGAAGACCTCGATCCCGAGGCCCTCCCAGGTGTGCAGCAGCACGGAGTTGTCGGCCGCGCGGACCAGCTCACGGTGGAAGCCCACGGTGTGCCGCACCTGGGCCGTGCCGTCGGCGTTGCGGTCGGCCGCGTACAGGGCCGTGACGTGCGGCTGAAGCACCGAGCAGTCCACGGCCAGCTTCTCCGCCGCCAGCTCGGCCGCGATGGCCTCCAGGCCGGCCCGCACCGGGTAGCTCTCCTCCAGGTCGGCCGCCGTCAGGTTGCGTACCCGCACGCCCTTGTTCGGGGCGGACTCGATCAGCCGCAGCGACTCCAGCTCACGCAGCGCCTCGCGGACCGGGGTCTGGCTGACCTCCAGTTCGGTGGCGATACGGCGCTCCACGATCCGCTCGCCCGGCTGCCAGCGCCCGCTGACGATTCCCTCCACGATGTGCTCGCGGATCTGTTCGCGCAGCGAGTGGACGACGGGCGCGGTCATGAGAGCTCCTTAGGGAGGGCTGACATGTAGACAATACGGCGGGTTCGCTCCGCGGGGAGGGCGTGCGGGGGTGTCTTTGCGCAGGTGAGACCAGGGTTACACGCCGTGGGACGGGCGGGGTGCCCAGGAGCGCGGTTCCGTCCGTGTTCGGGCGGGTGGGGACCGTTCGTGGTTGCTCGCACAGTTCCCCGCGCCCCTGACGGGGTCGCATGTGCCGCATACCCGTTACGTTCCGTGTCGCCACATACGTCGGTGCCCCCGCCCGGAGATTCCGGGCGGGGGCACTCGATCCGCTGCGCCGAGCGATGGTTACAGGCCGAGCTCGACCTCGAACTCGCCCGCCTCCAGGATCGCCTTGACCGCGGTCAGGTAACGCGCGGCGTCGGCGCCGTCCACCAGGCGGTGGTCGTAGGACAGGGTCAGGTAGACCATGTCGCGGACGCCGATGACCGTGCCCTCGGGGGTCTCGATGACGGCCGGACGCTTGACCGTGGCACCGATGCCGAGGATCGCGACCTGGCCCGGCGGCACGATGATCGTGTCGAACAGCGCGCCGCGCGAACCGGTGTTGGAGATGGTGAAGGTCGCACCGGACAGCTCGTCCGGGGTGATCTTGTTGGCGCGGACCTTGCCGGCCAGCTCCGCCGTCGCCTTCGAGATGCCCGCGATGTTGAGGTCGCCGGCGTGCTTGATGACCGGGGTCATCAGGCCCTTCTCGGAGTCCACCGCGATACCGATGCTCTCGGTGTCGAAGTAGGTGATCGTGCCCTCGGCCTCGTTGATCTTGGCGTTGATGACCGGGTGGGCCTTCAGCGCCTGCGCGGCGGCCTTGACGAAGAACGGCATCGGGGAGAGCTTGACGCCCTCACGCGCGGCGAAGGAGTCCTTCGCCTGGGCGCGCAGCCGCATCAGCTTGGTGACGTCGACCTCGACCACGGAGGACAGCTGGGCCTGCTCGTGCAGGGCCTTGACCATGTTGTCGCCGATGACCTTGCGGATCCGCGGCATCTTCACGGTCTGGCCGCGCAGCGGGGAGACCTCCAGCGCCGGGGCCTTCTTGGCGGCGGCCGGAGCAGCGGCGGCCGGGGCCGGGGCGGCGGCGGGAGCCTTGGCGGCCTCGGCGGCGGCCACGACGTCCTGCTTGCGGATGCGGCCGCCGACGCCGGTGCCCTTGACGGTGGCCAGGTCGACGCCGTTCTCGGCGGCGAGCTTGCGCACCAGGGGGGTCACGTAGGCGCCCTCGTCGGTCGCCTGGGTGGCGGTCGGCGCGGTGGGCGCGGCAGCCGGGGCGGCCGGAGCCGGGGCGGGCGCCGGAGCGGCGGGCTGGGCCGGCGCCGGGGCGGCAGCGGCGGGCGCGGCCGGAGCGGCGGGGGCCGGGGCGGGGGCGGCCGGCTGGGCCGGGGCCGCGGGGGCGGCCGGGGCCTCGGCGGCGGGCGCCGGAGCCGGGGCCGGGGCGGCGGCCGGAGCGGCACCCGCCTCGCCGATGACGGCGAGCTTGGCGCCGACCTCGGCGGTCTCGTCCTCGCCGACCACGATCTCCAGCAGCACGCCGGAGGCGGGCGCCGGGATCTCGGTGTCGACCTTGTCCGTGGAGACCTCGAGCAGCGGCTCGTCGGCCTCGACGGAGTCGCCGACCGACTTCAGCCAGCGGGTGACGGTGCCCTCGGTGACGGACTCGCCGAGCGCCGGGAGGACCACGTCGGTGCCCTGTGCGGAGGAGGCGCCGGAGGTGGCCTCGGCGGACGGGGCCGGGGCCGGGGCGGCCTGCTCGGTGGACGGCGCGGCCGCGGCGGGCTCGGGGGCCGGAGCCGGAGCCTCCTCGGCGGCGGGGGCCGGAGCGGCAGCGGGGGCGCCGGTGCCGTCGTCGATGACGGCCAGCTCGGCGCCGACCTCGACCGTCTCGTCCTCGGCGACCTTGATGGAGGCCAGGACACCCGCGGCGGGGGAGGGGATCTCGGTGTCGACCTTGTCGGTGGAGACCTCGAGCAGCGGCTCGTCGGCCTCGACGCGCTCACCCTCGGCCTTCAGCCAACGGGTGACGGTGCCCTCGGTGACGCTCTCGCCGAGCGCCGGAAGGGTTACGGAAACCGCCATGGTTTCGGTTGCTCCTTACGAGTTGCGGAAAGTCTGTGTCGTCGCGCCCGAGGGCTGATCAGTCGTGCGCGTGCAGCGGCTTGCCGGCCAGCGCCAGGTGGGCCTCGCCGAGCGCCTCGTTCTGCGTCGGGTGGGCGTGGACGAGCTGGGCGACCTCGGCCGGCAGCGCTTCCCAGTTGTAGATCAGCTGGGCCTCGCCGACCTGCTCGCCCATGCGGTCGCCGACCATGTGGACGCCGACCACGGCACCGTCCTTGACCTGGACGAGCTTGATCTCGCCGGCGGTCTTGAGGATCTTGCTCTTGCCGTTGCCCGCCAGGCTGTACTTCAGAGCGACGACCTTGTCCGCGCCGTAGATCTCCTTGGCCTTGGCCTCGGTGATGCCGACGGAGGCGACCTCCGGGTGGCAGTACGTCACCCGCGGGACACCGTCGTAGTCGATCGGGACGGTCTTCAGACCGGCCAGCCGCTCCGCCACCAGAATGCCCTCGGCGAAGCCGACGTGCGCGAGCTGCAGCGTCGGGACCAGGTCACCGACGGCGGAGATGGTCGGAACGTTGGTGCGCATGTACTCGTCGACGAGGACGTAGCCGCGGTCCATGGCGACCCCGGCCTCCTCGTAGCCCAGGCCCTGGGAGACCGGCCCGCGGCCGACCGCGACCAGCAGGACCTCGGCCTCGAACTCCTTGCCGTCGGCGAGGGTGACCTTGACGCCGTCCTGGGTGTACTCGGCCTTCTGGAAGAAGGTGCCCAGGTTGAACTTGATGCCGCGCTTGCGGAAGGCGCGCTCGAGCAGCTTGGAGGAGTTCTCGTCCTCGACCGGGACGAGGTGCTTCATGCCCTCGATGATCGTGACGTCGGAGCCGAAGGACTTCCACGCGGAGGCGAACTCGACGCCGATGACGCCGCCGCCCAGGATGATCGCGGACTTCGGCACGCGGTCCAGGACGAGGGCGTGGTCGGAGGAGATGATCCGGTTGCCGTCGATCTCGAGGCCCGGCAGCGACTTCGGCACGGAGCCCGTCGCGAGCAGGATGTGGCGGCCCTGGACGCGCTGACCGTTCACGTCGACGGAGGTGGCCGACGACAGACGGCCCTCACCCTCGATGTAGGTCACCTTGCGGGAGGCGACGAGGCCCTGCAGACCCTTGTACAGGCCCGAGATCACCTCGTCCTTGTACTTGTGGACACCCGCGATGTCGATGCCCTCGAAGGTGGCCTTGACGCCGAACTGGGCGCTCTCACGCGCCTGGTCGGCGATCTCGCCCGCGTGCAGCAGGGCCTTGGTGGGGATGCAACCCCGGTGCAGGCAGGTACCGCCGACCTTGTCCTTCTCGATCAGGGCGACGTCCAGGCCCAGCTGAGCCCCGCGCAGGGCCGCGGCGTAACCACCGCTACCACCGCCGAGGATCACTAGGTCGAAAACGGTGCTGGCGTCGTTCGCCACGTCACGTCCTCCATGCATGTGCGCCGTACGCCGGTCGTCGATGACCGGCAGGCGGCTGGTGTCCGGCCGCTCGTTCTTCGGCCCTCGGGTAGGGGCCCTGTCCTGCCGGGCTCCATCTTTGCACTTGTCGGACGGGATCGAGACGCCGGGCCGGTGTGTGAGACGTCCCACGTCCCCTTGAAGCCAAGGGGAGGGATGCCAAGGGAAAGGGGCGCGAGGGACTGCGCGACCAGCCCCCCACGCTCCGAAAGCCGCCATATGACGGACATGACCCCTTCAGTGGGCGAACGCCGTCCGACGTTCACCCGGGATCACAGGTTCAGCCCAGATCCCCGGCCGCCGCCAGCTCGGCCACCCGGACCAGCGTCCGCACCGCCGTACCCGTGCCGCCCTTCGGCGTGTACCCGAACGCCCCGCCCTCGTTGAACGCCGGGCCGGCGATGTCGAGGTGCGCCCACGGGATGCCCTCGCCGACGAACTCGCGCAGGAACAGACCGGCGACGAGGCCGCCGCCCATCCGCTCACCCATGTTCGCGATGTCGGCGACCTGGGAGTCCATGCCCTTGCGCAGGTGCTCCGGCAGCGGCATCGGCCAGGCCGGCTCGCCGACCTCCTCCGCGGCCTCGTGCACCGCGGCGCGGAACGCGTCGTCGTTGGCCATCACGCCGAACGTCCGGCTGCCGAGCGCCAGCATCATCGCGCCGGTCAGGGTCGCCACGTCGATGATCGCGTCCGGCTTCTCCTCCGACGCGGCCCACAGGGCGTCGCCCAGCACCAGCCGGCCCTCGGCGTCGGTGTTGAGCACCTCGACCGTCTTGCCGCTGTACATGCGCAGCACGTCACCGGGGCGCACGGCGGAACCGGAGGGCATGTTCTCGGCCAGCGCCAGCCAGCCGGTGACGTTGACCTCCAGGCCCAGGCGCGCGGCGGCGACGACGGCGGCGAACACGGCCGCCGCACCGCTCATGTCGCACTTCATCGTCTCGTTGTGACCGGCCGGCTTCAGCGAGATGCCGCCCGAGTCGTAGGTGATGCCCTTGCCCACGAACGCGAGGTGCTTCTTGGCCTTGGAGCTGGTGTACGACAGCTTCACCAGGCGCGGAGCGGCCGCGGAGCCGCCGCCGACGCCGAGGATGCCGCCGTAGCCGCCCTTGGTGAGCGCCTTCTCGTCGAGCACCTGCACCTTGATGCCGTGCTCCTTGGCCGCGGCCTGCGCGATCGCGGCGAAGGACTGCGGGGTGAGGTCGTTCGGCGGGGTGTTGATCAGGTCGCGGGCCCGGTTCAGCTCCTCGCCGACCGCGGTGGCCCGGGCCAGCGCGCCCTTGAACGCGGCGTCGCGCGGCTTGCCGCCGAGCAGCACGGCCTCGGCGAGCGGCGCCTTGCCGTTCCTGGCCTTGGCGCCGTCCTTGGCCTGACGGCCCTCCTGCTTGTAGACGTCGAAGGAGTACGCGCCCAGCAGCACGCCCTCCGCGACGGCGCCGGCGTCCGCGGCGTCGGTCAGCGGCAGCGCGAACGCGGCCTTCTTCGCCCCGGTCAGGGTGCGGGCGGCCACGCCGGCGGCCCGGCGCAGCGCCTCGGCGTCGTACGTCTCGTCCTTCTCCGGCTCCGCGCCCAGGCCCACCGCGATCACGAGCGGAGCCTTGAACCCGGCCGGCGCCGGCAGCTTGGTCACCTCGCCCTCGGCACCGGAGGCCCCGAGGGTCTCCAGGACGGCGGCGAGCCGCCCGTCGTAGGGCTTGTCCACGGCCTCGGCGCCCGGTGCGACGACCAGGTCGCCGGACTTGGATCGGGTGCCCTTGGCGACACCGATCACGATCGCGTCGGCCCGCAGACCGGACGCCGCGGCGGTGCTGAGAGTGAGAGCAGTCACGGTGGTGATATCTCGCTTCCGATGTGAAGTTCCTGCGGCCGAGTGGTGTGGGTTCGACCGGACCCGACGGCCGACACTAGATCCGGGTCCGGGAGGCGGTCCCCACCGGGGGTCCCCGACCGGCGCGGCGAACCGGCGGGACACCCTGGAGGGAGCCTACGCTCGCGGCCCCGTTCGCTCACTCCTGCGAGCGTTCACCTGTCGGTGGCGTCGTGGCCATTTCCCGATCCTCGCACCTGATGACCTGAGTCACACTCATCGGGTTCCGGTGAGCACCGACCTCACCGCTTCGCATCATTTCCACGGATCCTCCGCGTACCGGCCACAACGGGCGGGGGTTTCCTTGGGGGGGAGAGGACCACATGGCGCACAGTGCGCGCAGAACCACGGCTGCCCTGGTGACGGCGGCGGCCACGATGGCGCTCGGGCTCGCGGTGCCCGGCGCGGCGGCGGCCGTCACGCCGCGCATCGACCTGAAGGTGCTGGTCGTGGACGACGGGAGCAGCCCCGTCGCGGCCATCACCGACCAGCTGACGAACACCGGCATCCCGTACACCACCGTCGACCTGAACGCCGTGAGCCGTCCGGTGATCGACGCGGCCTTCCTCGCCGACACCACCGGCTCCACGCCCCGCGCCCGCTACCAGGGTGTGGTGCTGCCCGACGAGGCCCCGTTCGGCTCGGCGACCTCGCCGGAGCAGCTCGCGCTGGAGGCGTACGAGAGGACGTACGCGATCCCGCAGGTCGACGCCTACACCTGGGCGCACCCCGAAGTGGGTCTGGACTACACCAGCGACGGCGGCTGGGCCGGCACCCTCGACGGGCAGGGAGCGCAGGTCACCGCGGCCGGCAAGGGCGGCTGGTTCGGCTACCTCGACGGGGCGTTCACCTTCGAGGACAACTCGCCCTACGTCCAGGAGAGTTACGGCTACGTGGCCCGCCCCCGCGCCGGCTTCACCTCCTACGTCGACACCGCGGTCCCCGGCTCCACCGGCCGCGGCAGCCTGGTCGGTGAGTACGCCCACGACGGCCGCCGCGAGCTGGTCGTGACGTTCGCCTACAACCGCTACCAGCAGCAGTTCCGGCTGCTCGCCCGGGGCATCGTGGAGTGGCTCACCCAGGGCGTGCACCTGGGGCAGGCCCGCAACTACTTCGCCGTGCACGTCGACGACGTCTTCGCTCCGGACAGCCGCTGGGACGCCGCGCGCAACTGCACGCCCGGTGACTTCGACTGCGTCGGCGGCGACGGGGCGGGCACCGTGCCGATCCGGATGACGGCGGACGACGCCGCCTACGCCGCGCAGTGGCAGCGGGAGCACGGCTTCACCCTGGACATGGTGTTCAACGCCGGGTCGGGCGAGGAGTGGAAGAGCGAGCACGGCGGCACCGACGCCCTCGCGGACCGGCTGCTCGCCGACAAGGCGCAGTACCGCTGGATCAACCACACCTACACGCACCAGTACCTCGGCTGCGTCCAGGACACCACCACCGTGCCGTGGAGCTGCGCGAAGAACGCCGACGGCTCCACGCAGTGGATGAGCCGCTCGGGGATCTCCGCGGAGATCCGCAACAACTACAACTGGGCCGTCACCAAGGGCCTTCCCCTCGACCGCACGGAACTGGTCACCGGCGAGCACTCCGGCCTGAAGACGCTTCCGCAGCAGCCCACCGACAACCCCAACCTGGCCGGCGCGCTCGCCGACAACGGCGTGAAGTGGACCGCGTCGGACAACTCGCGCGAGCCCGGGCAGCGCCCGGTCGGCGCCGCCCTGACCGTGCCGCGCTACCCGATGAACGTGTACTACAACGTGGGCACCAAGGCGGAGATGGCCGACGAGTACAACTGGATCTACACCTCCCGCACCGACGGCGGCAGCGGCATCTGCGAGAACAACCCCACGTCCACCTGCCTGACCGGCCCCCTGGACACCGCCACCGGCTACGACGACGTGATCGTCCCGCAGGAGGCGCGCACCGACCTCGGGCACGCGATCTCGAACGATCCGCGCCCGCACTACGCCCACCAGTCCAACCTGGCCGAGGACCGCATCCTCTACCCGGTGCTGGACAGGGTGCTCGCCGACTACAAGGCCCTGTTCGCCGACAACACGCCGCTGGAGAACCCGCGCCAGAGCGCGATCGGCACCGAACTCCAGCGCCGCGCGGCCTGGCAGTCGGCCCTCGCGAACAACCGTGTCACGGCGTACCGCGTCGGCACCACGGTGACGGTCACCGCACCGTCCGGGGTCCAGATCCCGGTGACGGTCCCGGAGGGCACGAAGAAGCAACTCCTCCTGGGCACCGGCACCTTCGGCACGCCGTACGCGGGGGAGCGCTCGGCGTGGACCACACCGGAGCCGCTGCAGTCCGCGGTCACTCTGAAACTGCCGTAGGGGGAAGCGCCCCGAAAGGGCGCGGGGAACTGCGCGGGCAACCACAACGGACCCGCAGCCGGGGCCCGGCGCAGTTCCCCCGACAGATCCGCACAACAGGGGGGAAGCGGCGCAGCCATGCGCGTCACCATGCTCACCGAAGGCACCTACCCGCACGTCCACGGAGGGGTCAGCACTTGGTGCGACCAGCTCGTCAAGGGCATGCCGGAGGTGTCGTTCGACCTGATATCCCTCACCGGCACCGGCCGTGAGCCCGTCACCTGGGAACTGCCGCCCAACGTCCACCGGCACACCTCCGTGCCCACCTGGGGCCCGCGCCCCGGCCGCAAGAGCCCGCCCCACGGCAGGGCCAGGCGCCGCTTCACCGACGCCTACGAGCAACTGCTGCTCTCCTTCCTCGACCCGCAGGCGGGTTGCGACTTCGGCGAGGCCCTCACCGAGCTGGCCCGCCTCGCCCGCGACGGGCGGCTGCCGGCCGCACTGCGCACGGAGGGCGCGCTGCGCTCGCTGATGTGGATCTGGACGATGCCGCATCTGCCGACGGCCCGCGCCCGGCCCACCGTGCACGACGCGCTCACCGCGACCGACCTGCTGGAACACGCGTTGCGCCCGCTCGGGGTGCGGGTTGCGGAGGACTCCGTCGCCCACGCGGTCAGCAGCGGTCTGGCCACCCTGCCGGCGGTCGCCGCCCGGGCCCTGGACGGCGTGCCGTTCCTGCTCACCGAGCACGGCATCTATCTGCGCGAGCGCTACCTCGGGTACCGGAGCGACAGCCAGCGCTGGCCGGTGAAGGCGTTCATGCTCGGCTTCTACCGTGAGCTGAACTCACACGGCTACCGGATGGCCGATCTGATCACACCGTGCAACCAGTACAACCGCCGCTGGGAGGAGCGCGGCGGCGCCGACGTCCACAGGATCCGGACCGTGTACAACGGCGTCGACCCGCACGCCTTCCCGCACGCCGGACCCGAGCCGGACGTCCCCACGCTCAGCTGGTGCGGCCGGATCGACCCGATCAAGGACCTGGAGACCCTGCTGCGCGCCTACGCCCTGGTGCGCGCCGAGCTCCCCGAGACCCGCCTGCGGCTCTTCGGCCCCGTCCCGCCCGGCGGCGAGGCCTACCGCACCCGCCTGGAGAAGCTCGCTGCCGAACTCGGCGTCACCGACGGCCTCACCTTCGAAGGCCGTATCAGCGAGGTGTGGCGCGCCTACGCGGCCGGCCATGTCGTCATGCTGTCCTCCATCTCCGAGGGCTTCCCCTTCTCGATCATCGAGGCCATGTCCTGCGGCCGTACGACCGTCTCCACGGACGTAGGCGGCGTGCGCGAGGCCGTGGGGGACACCGGGCTCGTCGTCCCGCCGCGCGAGCCGGAGAAGATGGCCGCCGCCGCGCTGACCCTGCTCAAGGACGACCGGCGGCGCCTTGAGCTGGGCGCGCTGGCCCGGCAGCGGGTCATCGACCGGTTCACCCTGAAACGCTCGGTGGACAACTTCCGCACGATCTACCAGGAACTCGCCGGGCTGCCCGAGGTGTACGAGCCGACGGTGGAGACGGTCGCCGACTGGACCGCCGAACTGCGCGACCCCTGGTACGCGGCCGTCGCGACGGACGGAGCCGGCTGGTGAGCGGCTCCGTCTGGCTGCCGCCCGGCGCCCGCCCGCAGACCCTGCCCGCCGTGCCGCGCCAGCGCACCACCCCGGCGTGGGCCGAGCCCGACCCGGTCGACGAACTCGCCACACGGCTGGAGGACTTCATCGCGGCCGCCGTCCACCCGGACGAGATAGCCGCCCTGCTGGAGTCCGACGGCCTCTCCGACGACCGGATACGCGAGCGGTACGGCGTGAAGAACTCCTTCGCGCTCGCCGAGGAGCTGTACGACCGCGTCGAGCGCCGCCATCCCGAGCCGGAGGGTCCACCCCACGACCCCTGGCAGGCCGGCCTGCTCGGCTGTCTGCTGCGCGGTGTGGTCTTCGCCCTGCCCGGCTTCGCCTACGTGCTCGGCGGTCCGCTCCTGGCCGGCCCCCGCGACGGCCTCGGGCTGCCCGCGGGCACGCTCACCCTCCTCGCGGGCGCCCTGACCGGCTGGACCTGGAACCAGGGCCTGGCCCACCGGGCGTACTCCTGGCTCGGCCTCGGCGACACCTCGGCCGCGCGCCGCTCCCTGCTGCTGGGCGCCCCGGTGGGCGCGCTGCTCGGCACGCTGGTCGCGCTCGCGGTCGGGGGCACCGGCCACCCGGCCGCGCCGGCCTTCGCCGCCGGGCAGTCCTGCTACCTGGGCGCGGCCACCACCCTGCTGGTCCTCGGCCGCGAACGCGCCCTGCTGGCGGCGCTCGCGCCGATGGCCGCGGGCGCCGCGGTGTCCCTGGCCACGCCGCTCCCCGGGCCGGTCCGGCTGGTCCTGCTCCTCGGTTCGCTCGCCGCCGTCGCGCTGCTCGCCCTGCGCGAGGTCGCCCCGGCCGTCAAGGATCTGGGCGAGGGGAGCTGGGCGGCGGGCCTGACCGCGCTGCTGCCCTTCGGCGGCCTCGGCGCGGCCCCCGCCCGCGATCGCGGTGCGCCGCTGTGGCTGACGGGCTCCCTGCCGTACGCGCTGTTCGGTCTGGGCAGCGGGGTGCTGGTGCTGTACGCCGCGCTCGGTGACGTGCTCGCGGGGGAGGAGCACAGCGCGATCGCCGCGCCCGCCGCGGTCGCGCTCACCTTGAGCATGGGGCCCGCCGAGTGGCTGCTGTACCGCTTCCGCAGCGGCAGCCTGGCCGGGCTGCGGTCCACCAGCAGCCCGCGCGCGTTCTGGCGGCGCACCGCGCGCACGGTGGCCGAGTGCCTCACCGGCTACCTCGCCGTGCTGTTCGCCCTGGCCCTGGCCACCACCGCGCTGTGGCCGCACTCCCCGGGACCGAGCGGCCTGCGCCTGGCGGGCCTGCTCCTGCTGGGCGTGGTGCTGTGGACCGGCCTGCTGCTGCAGTCGTTCGGCGCGGTGCACACCGCGGTCGCCGTGTGCTGCCTGGCCGCCCTCGCGCAGAGCCTCGCCCTGGCCACTCACGCGGCGGGACCGCACCAGGTCGCCGTGGCCGTGTACGGCACGGCCGGAGCCGCGCAGGCGGTCCTGGTCTGCGTCCTGCTGGGAAGGGCGACCGCACACCGATGAACACACCCATGAACACCCCCATGAACACAGCCATGGACACACCGATCACCGCCCCGAGGCCCGATCTGCTGGTCCCGTACTACGAGCACCCGTCGGTCCGCCCCGCCGAATGGGAGGCGATCATCGCCGCCGCGCCCCGCCTGTACGGCGTGGTGCTCAACCCGGCGAGCGGCCCCGGCACCGCCCCCGACCCGGCGTTCGCCGACGTCGCCGCGCGGCTGCGGGCGGCCGGGGTGCGGGTGCTCGGCTACGCCGACACCGGTTACGCGCTGCGGCCGCACGACGAGGTGGCGGCGGACCTCGCCCGCTACCGCGACTGGTACGGCGCGGACGGTGCCTTCCTCGACCAGGTGTCCGCGGGTCCGCACGCCCTCGTGCACTACCGCGGCCTGGCCGCCGCCGCGTGGCGCGCCGGCTGCGGCACGCTGGTCCTCAACCACGGCACCCTCCCGCACCCCTCCTACGCCCGGATCGCCGACGTCCTGGTGACCTTCGAGGGCGCCTGGGAGTCGTATCGCTCGCTGCCCGCGCAGCCGCTCCTGGACGGCGCGCTGACCTGTCACCTGGTGCACGCGGTGCCGTCCGGCGCCGACTGCGCGGTCCTGGCCCGGGCGCGCGGCGCCGGCCTGCATTGCGCGGTGCCGGGCGGCGGGGATCATCCTTGGGGTACGTTGCCGCACACCCTGGAGCCCGCCCGGTGAAACGCCCGATCCTGCTCGTCGTCGCCCTGCTGGCGCTGCTGGTGGCGGGCTGCACATCCGCCTCCGACGACCGCTCGGACAAGCCGCGGCCGACGGCACCGCCGGCCGGATCGCCCTCCGGATCGCCGTCCGGGCAGGCACGCTGGCAGCCGCGGCCGGGCACCCCCTGGCAGTGGCAGCTCAGCGGCCGTCTGGACACCTCCGTCGACGTCCCGGTGTACGACATCGACGGCTTCGACCACTCCCGGGAGACCGTGGCCGCGCTGCACCGCGCGGGCCGCAAGGTCGTCTGCTACCTGTCGACCGGCGCCTGGGAGGACTGGCGGCCGGACGCGGAGAAGTTCCCCGCGTCCGTGCTCGGCAAGGGCAACGGGTGGGACGGTGAGCGCTGGCTCGACATCCGCCGTACGGACACGCTGGAGCCGTTGATGGCGGCCCGCCTCGACCTGTGCCGGGACAAGGGCTTCGACGCGGTCGAGCCGGACAACATGGACGGCTACGTCAACGTGACCGGCTTCCCGCTCACGGCCGCCGACCAGCTCCGCTACAACCGGCTGATCGCACGGCTGGCGCACGAGCGTGGCCTGGCCGTCGGTCTCAAGAACGACCTCGACCAGATCCCGGAGCTGGTGGGCGACTTCGATTTCGCGGTGAACGAGCAGTGCGCCCAGTACGGCGAGTGCGTGCGGCTGACGCCGTTCGTGCGGGCCGGAAAGGCGGTCTTCCACGTCGAGTACGAGCTGCCGACGAGCCGGTTCTGCGCGGCCTCGCACCGCCTGGGGCTGAGTTCGATGCTCAAGAAGTACGAGCTGGGGGCGTGGCGCCGGCCCTGCTGAGACCCAGGCCCGTCACCGCCGTCCCCGCGATCCGGTCGGCCAGCGAGCGGCGGCTGGGGAAGAACACCGGCACCGCGTTGACCAGGAACAGCACCACCGCGAGCGCCCACACCAGGAACGACAGCGCGAAGTGGCCCTCGATCAGCAGCACGCAGGCCACCGCGTACACGGCGACGTCGGCGGCCGTGGTGACGGCGGCGCGCAGCGCGGCCCGGCGCGGGGCGGCCTGCGCCACCCTCAGGCCGAGCAGCCCCTTGCCGACGGTGCGCCCGAGGAGGGCGAGGCAGGCCCACTGGTAGGCGAACGTGACGAGCACCAGCACCGCGAAGGCCTGCTCCACGTACAGCACCACCTTGTGCCACAGCGACGACCCGAGGTGCTCGGAGGCGCCGAGCACGTCGCCGCGCGAGGTCACGAGGTCCAGGCCGCCCCGGGTGGCCAGTTCGGGCACGTCGGTGACGAGCGCGGATATCCGGTGGAAGGTGAGCACCGCGAGCGCCGACGCCGCCGCGACGACGAGCGCGAAGTCGATGAACCAGGCCACGGCACGGCGCAGCTTGGGCATGACGGTCCCCCGATCGGTCATTGTCCGTGTACGGCGGAAGAGATTACCGACCCAGGCAGAACACCAGCAGGGCGACCGTGCCCGCCGTCTCCGCCAGCGCGCCGAACACGTCACCGGTGACCCCGCCGAAGCGGCGGACACAGTGCCGCAGCAGGAGTTCGGCGGCGGCGAGCGCGAGCAGTACGGCGAGGGCGGCGCGCAGCGCGTCGTAGGCGCCGAGGAGGGCACCGCCCGCGGCGGCGGCAGCGGTGACCAGTGCCGTGGCGAGCAGCGCGCCGCCCGCCGGGACGACCCCCGCCACGGCGGCACCGAGCCCCTCGGGGCGGGCGGCCGGCACGCCGGGACGGGCCGCCAGCGTCAGCGCCAGCCGGGCGGTGGCCGCCGAGACGAGGGTGGCGAGGGCGCCCCGGCCCCATGAGCCGCCGTAGAGCTGGGCGAGCGCCGCGACCTGCGCGAGCACCACGAAGACCAGGGTCAGCACACCGAACGGCCCGATGTCCGACTGCTTCATGATCCGCAGCGCGTCCTCGGCGGGCTTGCCGCTGCCCAGCCCGTCCGCGGTGTCGGCGAGCCCGTCGAGATGCAGTCCCCGGGTCAGTACGGCGGGTACGGCGGCCCCGGCGACGCAGGCGAGCGGCGCGCCCGCGCCCAGGGCCAGCAGCGCGAGCGCGCAGCCGGCGGCCAGGGCGCCGACGACGAGGCCGGCGACGGGTGCCGCCAGCATGCCGCCGCGCGCGGCTCCGCGGTCCCAGCGGGTGACGGTGACCGGCAGGACGGTGAGCGTGCCGAAGGCGAATCGCAGGCCGTCGAGAGGGGAGGGGGTCGTGGACACCGGCGCAGGGTATCCGGGGGGCGCGCGGGCACGGACGGCGGCCGGGGACGAGCGCGACTAAAGTGCGGATATGGGGCATTGGTGGGTGCGCAACATCGTGGAGCCGGGCAAGCTCCCCCTGCTCCTCGCCCTGGCCGCCTTCGTCCTGACGTTTCTGATCACCCGGCTCGTCACCCGGCTGATCCGGGCCGGCCGGGGACCCTTCGGCAACGTCAAGGCAGGCGGGGTGCACGTCCATCACGTCGTCCCCGGAGTCGTCCTCACCGTCGTCGGGGGCTTCGGCGCGGTCGCCAGCGGGCGGCACGGCTTCGGCGCGGGACTGTGCGCGGTCCTGTTCGGCATCGGCGCCGGGCTCGTCCTGGACGAGTTCGCGCTGATCCTGCACCTCGACGACGTCTACTGGAGCGAGGCGGGCCGCAAGAGCGTCGAACTCGTCGTGTTCACCGCCGCGCTGGTCGGGCTGGTCCTCGTCGGCTTCTCACCCTTCGGCGTCAACGACGTCAGCCAGGCGGAACTGCAGAACCGCGGCGAGGCCATCCTGACGGTCGCGGTGAACTTCCTCTTCGCCCTGATCGCCCTCACCAAGGGCAAGGGCCGCATGGCCGTCCTCGGCGTGATCATCCCCTTCATCGCCCTGATCGGTGCCGTACGGCTGGCCCGCCCCGGCTCGCTGTGGGCCCGGCGCTTCTACGGCCGCCGCCCCCGCGCCCGCGCCAAGGCCGGGCTGCGCGCCTACCGCCACGACCGCCGCTGGTCGCGGCCCCGCCGCGCAGTCCAGGACTGGCTCGGCGGGAAACCGGACCCCGAGCCGACCCGCGCCGTCGAACGCCGGTGACGCCGTCGCCACTGCGCCGCCGCGCACAGCACCACCACACCGGCGAGCGCGGCCAGGTGCTCCTTGCCGGCCAGGTTGTCCTTCACCAGCACCTCGGCGATCATCGCCAGCGTCACCGCGCCGGCCGTGACATGGGCTCCGTAGCGCCAGCACAGGTACACCGCGAGGCACACCACGGCCGCCGACGGGCCGGTGTCGACCACCTGGGCGTCGGAGGCCGGCAGCCCGAGGGGAGCGTGCGGCCCGAGACGGATGCCGAGGCGGGCGTAGAGGGTGCCGGCCAGCGTCGCGGCGTAGGCGATGCCGAGCGTGCGCCACCAGCCCAGGCACAGCTCGGCGATGCCGAACACCAGCAGGATCTGCGCCAGCGCGCCCCACACGGGCAGGTCGAGCGCGGGCACGAACACCGACAGCGGGGTGCGCAGCAGTGACAGCCACAGCGGGTCCTCGGCCCGCACCGCGCCCACGTCCTGCACGAACCCGAACCCCCAGGACCGGTTCTGCACTACCTGCAGCACCGCCGTCAGGCACACCGCCGACAGCGTCATCGGAACCGCCCGCCATCTCCTCTCCAGCAGCGGCTCGCGCACGGTGACGTACAGCAGTCCCCATTCGGCGCGGGCCCAGCGGGCGAGGTGCTTCATCTGCGGGTCTCCAGATGGGTACGGTGCAGCCACTTCGGCAGCCCCGGCGCCTCGAGAAACCCTTCTGCCCGCGCGGCGGCGAGGCCGATGCGCAGCAGGTCCGCGCTCTTCTCGAAGAGCAGGAACCGGGGCTCCCAGATGGGCCGGTACTTCGCGTTGGCGCGGTAGAGCGACTCGATCTGCCACCAGCGGGAGAAGAAGCTGAGCAGCGACCGCCACAGCCTCAGCACCGGCCCGGCGCCGAGGCGTGCGCCACGTTCGAAGACCGAGCGGAACATCGCGAAGTTGAGAGAGACCTGCGTGATCCCGATCTCGTGGGCCCGCCGCAGCAGCTCGATGACCATGAACTCCATCAGACCGTTGTCGGAGTCCCGGTCCCGTCGCATCAGGTCCAGGGAGAGCCCCTTCGGACCCCACGGCACGAAGGACAGCAGCGCCCGCAGCCGGCCGTCGGCGTCATGGCACTCCAGCATCACGCACCGGCCGTCGTCACTGTCCCCGAGCCGCCCCAGCGCCATGCTGAAACCCCGCTCGGTGGCGCCGTCCCGCCAGTCGTCGGCACGCCGCACCAGGTACGTCATCTCGTCCGCGCGGATGTCCTCGTGCCGCCGGATCCGCACCGTGTACCCGGCCCGCCGCACCCGGTTGCAGGCCTGCCGGACCGTGCGCATGGCTCGGCCCTCCAGCGTGAACTCGGCGACCTCCACCACCGCCTCGTCGCCCAGCTCCAGCGCGTCCAGGCCGTGGCGCGCGTACACGGTTCCGGCCTCCTCGCTCGCCCCCATCACCGCCGGGATCCAGCCGTGCGCGCGGGCCTGCGCCAGCCACGGCTCGATCGCCCCGGGCCACGCCTCCGGGTCGCCGAGCGGATCCCCGGACGCCAGCGACACCCCGCCGACCACCCGGTAGGCGACGGCCGCCTTGCCCGTCGGCGACCACACCACGCTCTTCTCGCGGCGCAGCGCGAAGTAGCCGAGCGAGTCGCGCTCCCCGTGCCGCTCCAGCAGCTCCCGCAGCCCCTTCTCGTCCTCGGCGGTGAGCGGGTCGACGGCCCGCCGGGAGCGGAAGGCGGCGTACAGGACCGCGAGGACCAGGGCCGTGCTCAGCACGTTGACCGCCACGTCGACCCAGGTGGGCGTGGACAGGCCGGGGAAGCGGGAGTCGTCGGCGGCGACCGAGACCAGGTGCAGCGTGCCGTACCACCAGCGCGAGGCGAACGTCGAACGGCCGGCGTCCGCCGCCTGGTTGGTGACCGTCACCAGCAGCGCCGCCAGCAGGGACGCGGCGAGCCCGCCACCGGCGGCGACCACGGCGGCGAGCCGCGGATTGGACCGGTCGCCCTTGGCGTAGAACTCACGCCGGCCCGCGAGCAGCGAGGCGACGAAAGCCGCGGTCAGGGCCAGTGACACCCAGTTCTGCGCGGAGTGCCGGATCTCCGGCAGCAGGGCCGTGGCCAGGGCGAACAGCGCGAGGAACGCCCCGCCGAGCACCAGGTTCAAAATCCACGCGGCCCGCTTGCGCCGCCGCATGGTGACGGCCAGGAACGCGGTGAAGACTCCCGACGCGAACCCGGCCGTCAGCAGATAGGGCGTGAAGAGGTTCTCCTGGTTGTGCCGCCGCACGTCCTGCCCGAGGGAGACCCACACCGCGCTCAGGAAGTTGACGAAGGCGACGGCGCGCAGATACCAGACGGCGAAGGCGGCGGCCCGACGTGCGATGCGGCTCTCTCCCATGACCGGGGATCATATGGCCGCCGTCCGGGCAAACCGTCCTATTTGGGCCGTACGGGGTGGTCGCTACTCCTCGTCGGGTTCGCCCGCCGCGTCGACGGTGCCGCCCACGCCCGCGTCGGCCGTGTCGCCCCCGCCCTTGTCGTCCTCGTCGCCCTTGTCGTCCCTCTCCGGCAGCTCCGCCGCGAGGGCCGCCGCGGCCTGGACCAGCGGCAGTGCGAGCAGAGCGCCCGCGCCCTCACCGACCCGCACGCCCTGGTCCAGCAGCGGCTCCAGCGCCATCCGGTCCAGAGCCTTGGCCTGCCCCGGCTCCCCACCGGTGTGCCCGGCCAGCCACCAGTCCGGCGCCCGGAACGCGATCCGCTGCCCGACCAGCGCGCACGCCGCGCCCACCACGCCGTCCAGGATCACCGGCACCTTGCGCACCGCGCACTGCAGCAGGAAGCCCGTCATCGCGGTCAGGTCGGCGCCGCCCACGGTCGCCAGCAGCTGCAACTGGTCGCCCAGCACCGGCCGGGCCCGGCGCAGCGCGTCCCGGATCGCCGCGCACTTGCGCATCCACGCCAGGTCGTCGATGGCCAGCCCGCCCCGCCCGGTCACCACCGACGCGTCGGTCCCGCACAGCGCCGCGACCAGCACCCCGGCCGCCGTGGTCCCGCCGACGCTGATGTCGCCGAGCACGATCAGGTCGGTGCCGGAGTCGGCCTCCTCGTCGGCCACCGCGACCCCGGCCCGGAAGGCGGCCTCCGCCTCCTGAAGGGTGAGCGCGTCCTCGACGTCGATCCGGCCGCTGCCGCGCCGCACCCGGTGCCGTACGACGTCCGCGGGCAGCTCCTCCGGCGCGCAGTCCAGCGCCATGTCGACCACCCGCACCGGGACGCCGAGCCGCCGGGCCAGCACCGACACCGGCCGGGCGCCCTCCAGTACGTCCCGCACGAGCGCGGCCGCGGTGCCGGCGGGGCGCGCCGAGACGTCCAGTCCGGCGATCCCGTGGTCGCCGGCGAACAGCACGAGACGGGGATGTTCGACGGGACGCACGGGGACGACGCCCTGCGCCGCGGCCAGCCACTCGCCCAGTTCGTCCAGGCGTCCCAGCGCGCCGGGCGGCACGATCCGACGCTCGCGGCGGGACTCCGCGTCGCGGCGCACCCCGCCGTCGGGGCGCTCGATGAGATCGGTGAAGTCGTCGAGATTAAGCGAGCTCATTCGCCGAACAGTACCGGCCCCGGTCGAACACGACCGCGCCACGCCGTGACCCCGCGGGCACGGCGTCGTTGCACCCCGGAAGGCGGTCCCGTACGTTCCGTTTTGCACGGATTGTCGTATGGGAGGCGCCGATGTCGACCGTTCCGCCCCTGCCGGCCGTTCCGCCCATGCCGACCCTCCCGCCCACCCCGTCGGTGCCGCCGGCGCCGCGTGCGCAGTGCCCGTGGTGCGGCTCGGCGCTGCTGACCGGCCGGCGCCGGCTGCGCGCACTCGCCCGCCGCGTGGCACGCCTCGCCGCGGAACCCGAGAGCTGGCTCGACGTGGGCACGGGCGACGGCGCGTTCCCGGACACGGCACGGGAGTTCTTCCCGTACACCTCCTTCGACGGCGTCGACCCCGCCCCCCGCGTGCTGTGGGCGCGCGCGGCGGAACGCGTCGAGGAGGCCTACGTCGGCCCGCTCGCCGACACCGCGCTGAGCGACCGCTACGACGTGGTCACCCTGCTCCACCACCTGGAACACAGCGCCGACCCGCGCCGCGAACTGACCGCCGCCCTCACCGCCCTGCGCGTCGGCGGCCTCCTCGTCGTCCGGCTCCACACCCGCAACAGCCCCTTCCATCCCGCCGACGTCCACACCGAACTGACGGACCGGGGCTGCACCCTGCTGACGAAGAGACCCCGCGGCTGGTCACCGACCTGCCGCGTCGTCGCCCGCAAGAACTGACCTCCCCTCACCCCCGCAGCACCAGCGCCTGCCCGGCCACGACCAGCACCACCTGCTCGCACTCACCGGCCACCGCCGCGTTCAGCCGCCCCAGCTCGTCCCGGTAGCGCCGCCCCGAGGCGGTGGCCGGCACCACGCCGGAACCGACCTCGTTGGACACCAGCACCACCGTCCGCCGCGCCTCGCGCACCGCCCGGGCCAGCGCCGTCACCCGCTCGCGCAGCGCCCGCTCACCGCCACCGGCCCACGTGGCGTCGTCCCACGCCCCGACGGAGTCCATCGCGTGGGCCAGCCACAGCGACAGACAGTCCACCAGCAGCGGCGGCCCCTCCTGCGTCAGCAGCGGCAGCAGGTCGACCGTCTCCGCCGTGCGCCACGACGCCGGCCGCCGCTCCCGGTGCAGTTCCACCCGCGCCGCCCACTCCGCGTCCCCGTCCCGGGTACCGCCCGTCGCCACGTACAGCACGTCCGGGAAGGCCTCAAGCCGCCGCTCCGCCTCCACCGACTTGCCCGACCGGGCGCCGCCCAGCACCAGGGTGCGCCGCGGTACGTCGGGCACGTCCTCGTACGCCCCGACCACCAGCGTCGTCCCGTCCGGCACCGCCCGCGCGCCCGCCGCCGCGAGCCGCCGCGACAACTCGCCGCCCGGCGGCACGTCGTGGTCGAGGTGGACCGCGACGACGTCCGTGGTCGGCGCCACCGCTCCCACCGCCCGCAGCCGCGCCAGTGCGTCCGGCCGCCCCACGACGTCCGCCAGCACCATGTCGTACGGCGCCGCCCGACCGGCCCCCGCCTCCAGCCCGGCCGGCGCGCAGCCCGGAGGCAGATACAGCAGCCGCTGTCCTTCGGGACCGGTCACCGCGTAGCCCGTGCCCGGCGTGTCCATCGCCAGCGCCCGCACCCGATGCCCCGTCAGCAGGGCCAGCTCCCGTCCGTCCGGCACCCGCCCGGGCTGCGGCAGCCCGGCCGGCACCTCCACCGGCGGCCCGTCGTGCGGATGCGACAGCAGCACCTGCCGTACCCCGCCCAGCGAATGCCCGGCCCGGGCCGCCGCGAACGCCGCGCCGGGGGTGAGGTCCAGCAGCAGGGTCCCGTCGACCAGGGCAGCGGTCGCCGCCCGCGCGTCACCGCCGAGCGAGGTCGCGCAGATGGCGCAGGGACAGTCGGGGCGGGGCAGTCCCGCGGGGGCACCGGTGCCGAGCAGAGTCACGTCCACACCATGATTTTCTCCGTTCGGCGCCCGGCTCGCGTGACGGAGGCCCCCCAGGGGTGCGGCCGTGTTCGCTGTGCGGTTCCGCCGCGGGGGCGGGGCCGGCCCCACGACCCGCATTTTGACCGATCACCTGCGGTCTTACGGCGGTCTCTTGGCGGCTCACCCGGCGGAGCGAATACGCTGCGGGCTGGAGCCGGACCAAGATCCGGCGTCCGCCGGAGCAGGTACTCACACCCGGGAGGCGTACATGGCGGCATGGACGTGGCGGTTCGAGAAGGCCGACGGGACGGAGGTCCAGCCCGCGGTGCAGCCGGAGGAGTTCACCACGCAGGGGGACGCCGAGTCCTGGATCGGGGAGAACTGGAAGGCCCTGGCGGAGGGCGGCGCGGACCAGGTGCGGCTGTTCGAGGACGCCACGGAGATCTACGGCCCGATGAGCCTGCACGCGGACGAGTCGTAGGACAGCCGGTGTCCCGGGGGCGAACCGCCCCCGGGCACCGTCTCACTGCTCGCCGAGCGTCACGTCCACCGTCTTCTCACGGCCGTCCCGTGTGTACGTCACCGTGGTCCTCTGGCCCGGCTTGTCCGCGGCCAGCGCCTCGGAGAGCGAGGTGATGGTGGTGATGCGGGTGCCGCCCACCTTGGTGATGACGTCCCCGGCCCGCAGGGCCGCCTTGTCGGCGGCACCGCCACTCTTGACGTCGACCACCACGACCCCGGCCGGCTGGTAGCTGTCGTCGAGGAACGTGCGGGCCGTGATGCCCAGGGCCGCGCGGCCCGAGTCGGTCACCTTGCCGCTGCTGACGATCTGATCCGCGATGGTCTTCACCATCGACGCGGGGATCGCGAAACCGATACCGGGCGCCGAACCGCCGCCGAGCTGCGGGTCGGTGGCGGCCAGCGTCGGGATGCCGATGACCTGCCCGTCCAGGTTGACCAGCGCGCCGCCGCTGTTGCCGGGGTTGATGGCCGCCGACGTCTGCACCATGTTGGCGATGGTGGCGCCCGTACCCCCGCCGCTGCGGCCCTCGGTGACGGTCCGTCCGGTCGCCGAGACGATGCCCTGCGTCACGCTGGACGACAGGCCGAGCGGCGATCCCATGGCGAGCACGATCTGCCCCACCTCCACCTTGGCCGAGTCGCCGAACGTCGCGGCCCGCAGCCCGGCCGGCACCTTGTCCAGCTTGACGACCGCGAGGTCCTGCTGCGGGTAGGAGTAGACCAGGGTCGCGGTGAGCGGTTCGCCGCTGTTGGCCGCCGTGACCTCGAAGGTCTTCTCGTCGCCGACGACGTGCGCGTTGGTGACGATGTGTCCCTTGTCGTCGTACACCACGCCGGAGCCGAGTTCGTTGCTCGCCTGGATCTGCACGACCGACGGCAGGACCTCCCGGATCACCTTCAGGTAGTCGGACTGGAGGTCGGTGGCCTCCCGGCCGGGAGCGGCGGGCTGCGCCGCCTGCGTCGTCGCGTTCTCCTTCTCACCGGACGAACCGGCGCCGGAGCACCCGGCCAGCAGGACGGCACCGCACACACAGGCCGCGACGGCGAACCGGAGACGGGCGACAGCGACACGGGAAACGTCCATGGCCCGAGTCTCAGGCCCGGGTGGCTCCCCGGCCCGCGCAGCTCACCCGAACGAGCGAGACCGGAACCCGGCGGCCGCACGTCAGTGGCGCAAACCGGCGCGCACGATTGCGACGCACGCCGCCCGCGAGGCACCCGCCGACCCGCAAGGGGCCGTGGTGACCGGCGCAGGCGGGTGCGGCTCGCTCGCCCGGCCGCCGGCGACCCGCAGTGGGCCCGCGACGTCGGGCGGCCGCGGCTGTCAGCCGCGTACCCCGCACAGATGCAGCAGCGCCGCGACGCCCCGGTAGGGGTCCGTGCGGCCGGCCTTCTCCTCGACCGTCAGCAGCGTGTCGAGGTCGGCGGGCGCCTGAGCGCCGTCCGCCGCCGTGTCGGTGAAGACCCGCACGCCGTACCAGCTCTGCAGAGGCGCGCCGATCCCGGCGAGCGTGGCCGTCAAAGTCGCCAGCCGGTCGGCGCGTACGTCCATGCCGAGGCGGTTGCGATAGGCGGTGGTGTCGAACGCGCCCAGCGCCCCGGCCCAGTCGCCGGACAGGCCCGGCCGCATCGCCAGCGCGTCACCGTTGCGCACCAGCAGCGACAGCAGTCCGCCCGGGGCGAGCATCCGGGCCAGCCCCGCGAGCAGCGGGTCGGGCTCCTCGACGTACATCAGCACGCCGTGGCACAGCACCACGTCGAAGCTGCCCGGCAGGAAGTGCACGCCGGTGTCCCGGCCGTCCCCCTCGATGATCCGCATCCGCTCCCGGATGCCCTCCGGCTCACCGGCGAGAGTCTCCCGGGCCGCGGCGATCATCGTGCGGTCCTGCTCCAGACCGGTCACCTTGTGCCCGGCCCGGGCCAGCCGCAGCGCCTGCGTGCCCTGGCCCATCCCCACGTCGAGCACCCGCAGCCGCTGCCCGATGGGGAACCGCCCGGCTATCTGCTCGTCCAGCTGCCGTGCCACCAGTTCCTGGCGGACGACGTCCCGCAGCCCGCCCAGCTTGCTCAGCCAGGCCTCGGCCGCGCCCCCGGTGAACGGTGTCGTGCTCAGGGCCGCTCTCCGCGCTTGACCTGCGGCTTGGGCAGCCGGAGCCGGCGCATCTGCAGCGAGCGCATCAGGGCGTAGGCCACCGCGCCGCGCTTGGGCGTGTCGGGGAAGCGCTCGGCCAGCCGCTTCTTCAGGCGGAACGCCGTGACGATCGAGTCGAGCACGATCAGCACGATCACGACCAGCCACAGCAGCAGCGCGATGCTCTGCAGCGAGCCCACCCGGATCATGCTCAGCACGAGGATGACCACGGCCATCGGGAGGAAGAACTCCGCGATGTTGAACCGCGAGTCGATGAAGTCGCGCGCGAAGCGGCGCACCGGGCCCTTGTCCCGGGGCGGCAGATAGCGCTCGTCACCGCTGGCCAGCGCCTGGCGCTGGCGCTCCATCGCGACGCGGCGCTCCTCGCGCTGCCGCTTGGCGGCCTCCTTGCGATTCGTCGGCGTGGTGGCGACACTGCGGCGCTGGGAACGGGCCTCACTCCGCTTGGGAGTGGGCCTGCCCTTCGGGGCCTGCGGGTCGCGGGGCTGCTTGGAGAGGTCTACCGCCGCCTGGTCGGCGCCGGGGGCCTTCTCTTCCTTGGCACGGCTACGGAACACAAAATCCAAGGGTAAGGGCATGACGGGCATGGACCCCAGCCCGCTGGGGAACGATCCCGCAACACCAGTCGTCTGTACAGGACAGAAGGGGCACCGTGGGACGCCGCGGTCGGGGTCCGCTCTCCTCCCTCCGCCGGAGCGGTGTCCACCGCAGTCGTCCTTGGGGATGAGCGCATCCGTCCCCGAACAGTGCGTCAATGGAGGCAGGGCCCGTACTGTGGGTCTTGTCGCAGAGCTGGAGCCGGAGTCCGTCAGAAGGGGGCGCGCGAAGCCCATGAGCGGTGTCATGAAGCGTATGGGGATGATCTTCCGCGCGAAGGCGAACAAGGCCCTTGACCGGGCCGAGGACCCGCGCGAGACCCTCGATTACTCGTACCAGAAGCAGCTGGAGCTGCTGCAGAAGGTCCGCCGCGGCGTCGCCGACGTGGCCACCTCGCGCAAGCGCCTGGAGCTCCAGCTCAACCAGCTGCAGCAGCAGTCCACCAAGCTGGAGGACCAGGGCCGCAAGGCCCTCGCCCTGGGCCGCGAGGACCTCGCCCGCGAGGCGCTGTCCCGCAAGGCCGCCCTCCAGCAGCAGGTGACGGACCTCGAGACGCAGCACGCGACCCTCCAGGGCGAGGAGGAGAAGCTCACCCTGGCGGCCCAGCGCCTGCAGGCCAAGGTCGACGCCTTCCGCACCAAGAAGGAGACCATCAAGGCCACCTACACCGCCGCCCAGGCCCAGACCCGCATCGGCGAGGCGTTCTCCGGCATCTCCGAGGAGATGGGCGACGTCGGCCTGGCCATCCAGCGGGCCGAGGACAAGACCGCGCAGCTGCAGGCCCGCGCCGGCGCCCTCGACGAGCTGCTGGCCTCCGGCGCCCTGGACGACCCCTCCGGCATGCACAAGGACGACCTCCAGGCCGAGCTGGACCGGCTCTCCGGTGGTACGGATGTAGAGCTGGAGCTGCAGCGCATGAAGGCCGAGCTGGCCGGGGGCACGTCCGCCGACCGGCAGGCCCTCGAGGGCGGCAACGGCCAGGCGCAGACCCAGCAGCAGCCGCAGGACACCCCGCGCTTCGACAAGCAGTAGGCGAGCGCCGAGAGCCCGGAGGGCGACATGGCCGACATGATCGTACGGATCATGGGGGAGGGGCAGGTGAGGCTGGCGGACAGCCACCTCACCGAACTCAACAAGCTGGACGACGAACTCCTGGCCGAGATGGAGAACGGCGACGGCCCCGGCTTCCGCCGCACCCTGACGGCCCTGCTGACCAAGGTGCGCGAGCTGGGCACACCGCTGCCCGACGACTCCCTCGAGCCGTCGGACCTGATCCTCCCCGCGGCCGAGGCCACGCTGGAGGAGGTCCGCGAGCTGCTCAGCGACGACGGGCTGATCCCCGGCTGACGACGACCGGTCACGGCGTCCCGGTGCCGGGCGGCACCGGGACGCCGTACCGTACTCAGGCGTGAGCACCCCCCGTACCCTCGACCGCGCCCGATGCCGGCTCAAGGCGCACCCCGCGGCGTTCGACGCGGCGCTGGCCGCCGGGGTGCTGCTCTGCATGGTCGCCGGATCCTTCGTGGACCCGCACGGCGAGAACGGCGTGACGTGGGGCGTACGCCGCCCCGACCCGCTCAGTCTGCTGCTCATGACGATCGGCGCGGCCGCACTGGTGGCCCGCCGCCGCGCCCCGCTGCGAGTCCTCCTCGTCACGGGCACGGTCGCGGTCGTCGAATGCGTCACCAGCGACCCGCGCGCCCCCGTCGCGATGTCCGCCGTGGTGGCCCTCTACACGGTGGCGGCGACGACCGACCGTCCCACGACCTGGCGGGTCGGTCTGCTGACGATGACCGTCCTCACCGGCGCCGCGATGTTGGCGGGCCCGCTGCCCTGGTACGCCCAGGAGAACCTCGGCATCTTCGCCTGGACCGGCATGGCCGCTGCCGCCGGCGACGCCGTCCGCAGCCGGCGCGCCTTCGTGCACGCGATCCGCGAACGAGCCGAACGCGCGGAACGCACCCGCGAGGAGGAAGCCCGCCGCCGCGTCGCCGAGGAACGCCTGCGCATCGCCCGCGACCTGCACGACGTGGTCGCCCACCACATCGCGCTGGTCAACGTGCAGGCCGGAGTCGCCGCCCACGTCATGGACAAGCGCCCCGACCAGGCCAAGGAAGCCCTGGCCCACGTCCGCGAGGCCAGCCGCAGCGCGCTGAACGAACTGCGCGCCACGGTCGGCCTGCTCCGGCAGTCCGGCGACCCGGAGGCCCCCACCGAGCCGGCCCCCGGCCTGGACCGTCTCGACGAACTCGCCGGCACGTTCCGCAGCGCGGGCCTGCACGTGGAGGTGGTCCGGGCGGACCAGGACACCACCCTGCCCGCCGCCGTCGGCCTGGCCGCCTACCGGGTCATCCAGGAGGCCCTCACCAACGTCCACAAACACGCGGGCACCGGGGCGAAGGCCGAGGTCAGCGTGGTCCGGGTGGGCCCCCGCATCGAGATCACGGTCCTCGACGACGGCGCGGGCAAGGAGGCCCCGACGCCCGCCCCCGGCGGCGGCCACGGCCTCCTGGGCATGCGCGAACGCACCACGGCCCTCGGCGGCACCCTGACCACGGCCCCCCGCTACGGAGGAGGTTTCCGCGTCCACGCCACGCTGCCGCTGAAGCCACCCGGTTCTGACCCAGGGTGACCCCCACGCCTGCGCGGCCCGTGCCGACCGCGTCCTGCCTGCTCCCCGCGCCCCTGATGCATCCGGCGCCGCCGTCAGTGCCGCAGGACCCAGGGGGCCCGCACCCGAGACGAAACGGGCGACGGCCCGCACCCGCGTACGTCGGGAAGGGGCCGGGGTGGGGGGTGTCCGCCCGCAGCGGCCGGCACCGAGACACAGCGAGCCCGTCGGAAACGGCCGGCCGGACCGAGGACGGACACCCCCCCACCCCGGCCCCGCCCCACAACGCACCGCAGGCGCGACACCAGCCCACCACGCACCGCAACGGGCCGCCGCAGGCAAAAAAAGGGGCGCGGGGAACGGCGCGACCAGCCACAACGCACCCGCAGCCGCAACACGACCAGGCGCCGCAGGCGAGGGCGGCCGGCCACGACGCACCCCCCCCGCAGGCAAGGGCGCCGCAGGCGAGGGCGGCCGACCACGACGCACCCCCCGCAGGCAAGGGCGCCGCAGGCGGGGGCGGCCGACCACGACGCACCCCTCGCAGGCAAGGGCGCCGCAGGCAAGCGCGGTCGGCCACAACGCATACCGCCCCCCGACAACGCCCCCGAGCCCCATGAAATCCTGCCCCCATGACCACCCCCATCCGCGTACTCCTCGCCGACGACCAGGCCCTGCTCCGCAGCGCCTTCCGCGTGCTCGTCGACTCCGAGCCCGACATGGAGGTCGTCGGCGAGGCCTCCGACGGCGCCGAAGCCGTCACCCTCGCCAAGGAACACCGCGCCGACGTCGTCCTCATGGACATCCGCATGCCCGGCACCGACGGCCTCGCCGCCACCCGCCTGATCAGTGCCGACCCCGACCTGGCCGGCGTCCGCGTCGTGATCCTCACGACCTTCGAGGTCGACGACTACGTCGTGCAGTCCCTGCGCGCCGGAGCCTCCGGCTTCCTCGGCAAGGGCTCGGAACCCGACGAACTCCTCAACGCCATCCGCGTCGCCGCCGCCGGGGAGGCCCTGCTCTCGCCCGTCGCCACCAGGGGCCTCATCGCCCGCTTCCTCGCCCAGAGCGACCCTGCCGACGGGGACGGCGACCGCGATCCCGCCCGCGCCGACCGCCTCGCCGCCCTCACCGTCCGCGAGCGCGAGGTGCTGGTGCAGGTCGCCGGCGGCCACTCCAACGACGAGATCGCCGAGCGCCTCGAGGTCAGTCCGCTCACCGTGAAGACGCACGTCAACCGCGCCATGGCCAAGCTCGGCGCCCGCGACCGTGCCCAGCTCGTGGTGATCGCCTACGAGTCCGGCCTGGTCCGTCCACGGGTGGAGTGACCTCAACCCGGCCGTACTGCACCCGGAGTATGCCCCGCATAAGGAAACGGGACCTGCGGCCTACGGAAGTGCACCCGGGCATGCCACAAGGTGAGAGGGCCACGCTTCTGCCGCTCGCAGAAGCCACCGCTTCTGCCGCTCACAGAAGGAAGACCCTGACGCCATGTCCTGGCTGTCCCGATTCAGCCTGGCACAACGTGCCCTGATAGGCCTGATGTCCCTCATCGCGCTCGTGTTCGGCGCGATCGCCATCCCGCAGCTGAAACAGCAGCTCCTGCCCACCATCGAACTGCCGATGGTCTCCATCATCGCTCCCTACCAGGGCGCCTCCCCGGACGTCGTCGAGAAGCAGGTCGTCGAGCCGATCGAGGACCGCCTCGACGCCGTCGACGGCATCACCGGCGTCACCTCCAAGGCCGGCGAGGGCAACGCCGTGATCATGGCGTCCTTCGACTACGGCAACGACACCAAGCGGATCGTCGCCGACGTCCAGCAGGCCGTGAACCGCGCCCGCGTCCAGCTCCCGGACGCCGTCGACCCGCAGGTCGTCGCGGGCTCCACCGACGACATGCCGGCCGTCGTCCTCGCCGTCACCTCCGGCAAGGACCAGCAGGCCCTCGCCGACCAGCTCGACAAGACGGTCGTACCGGCGCTGAAGGACATCGACGGCGTCGGCCAGGTCACCGTCAGCGGCGTGCGCGATCTCCGGGTCGCCGTCACCCCGGACGAGGCCAAGCTGGCCGCGGCGGGTCTGACCGTGCAGTCCCTCGCCCAGGCCCTCCAGGGCGGCGGCGCGGCGATGCCGGCCGGTGCCTTCGACGAGGGCGGCCACAACCGCACCGTCCAGGTCGGCGGCGGCTTCACTTCCCTGGAGCAGATCCAGAATCTGACGATCCCCGCCCGGGACGGTCACCGGGCGGCCCGGCTCGGCGACGTGGCGACGGTGAAGCAGCAGGAGGCCCCGGCGGACTCCATCACCCGCACCGACGGCAAGCCCAGCCTCGCCGTGATGGCGACCATGGACCACGACGGCAGCGCGGTGGCGATCTCCGACGCGGTCAACGACAAGCTCCCGGACCTGCGCAAGGACCTCGGCAAGGACGCGACGATCACCGTCGTCAGCGACCAGGGCCCGGCGGTGTCCAAGTCCATCTCCGGCCTGACCACCGAGGGCGCGCTCGGCCTGCTCTTCGCGGTCCTCGTGATCCTGGTCTTCCTGGCGTCGATCCGCTCCACCCTGGTCACCGCGGTCAGCATCCCGCTGTCCGTCGTCCTTGCGCTGATCGTGCTGTGGACGCGCGACCTGTCCCTGAACATGCTCACCCTGGGCGCGCTGACCATCGCCATCGGCCGGGTCGTCGACGACTCGATCGTGGTCCTGGAGAACATCAAGCGCCACCTCGGCTACGGCGAGGAGCGCCAGGACGCGATCCTGAACGCGGTGCGCGAGGTCGCGGGCGCGGTCACCTCCTCCACCCTCACCACGGTCGCCGTGTTCCTGCCGATCGGCCTGGTCGGCGGCATGGTGGGCGCCCTGTTCGGCTCGTTCAGCATCACGGTGACGGCCGCCCTGCTGGCCTCGCTCGTGGTCTCGCTGACGGTCGTACCGGTCCTGTCGTTCTGGTTCCTGCGCGCCCCGAAGGGCACGCCCGAGGACGCCGAGGAGGCCCGCCGCAAGGCCGAGGAGAAGGAGGCGAACAGCCGCCTGCAGCGCTTCTACGTCCCCGTCCTGCGTTTCGCCACCCGCCGCCGCCTCACCAGCGTGGCCATCGCCGTCGTCGTCCTCGTCGCCACCTTCGGCATGGCGCCGCTGCTGAAGACGAACTTCTTCGACTCCGGCGACCAGAAGGTCCTCACCCTCAAGCAGAAGCTGCAGCCGGGCACCAGCCTGGCCGCGACCGACGCGCAGGCGAGGAAGGTCGAGCAACTGCTGGCCTCCACCCGGGGCGTCAAGGACTACCAGGTCACCATCGGCTCCTCCGGGTTCATGGCGGCCTTCGGCGGCGGCACCGACAGCAACCAGGCCTCCTACCAGGTCATGCTGGAGGACTCCGCGACCTACGACGACGTGCAGGACCGCATCGAGGCCGGTTTGAAGAAGCTCGACGGCATCGGTTCGACCACCGTGTCCGCCGGAGACGGCTTCGGCAGCCAGGACCTCAGCGTGGTCGTCAAGGCCGCCGACGGCGGTGTCCTGCGCACCGCCGCGGAACAGGTCCGCAAGACCGTCGCGTCGCTGGACGACGTCACGGACGTCACCAGCGACCTCTCGCAGAGCGTGCCGCGCATCTCGGTGAAGGCGAACGCCAAGGCGGCCGCGGCCGGCTTCGACGACCAGACGCTGGGCACCGCGGTCGGGCAGGCCGTGCGCGGTACCCCGGCGGCGAAGGCGGTGCTGGACGACACCGAGCGCGACGTCGTCATCACCTCCGCCAAGCCGGCGCGGACGCTGGACGAGCTGCGCAACCTGCGCCTCGGCCCGGTGAAGCTCGGTGACATCGCCGATGTGAAGCTGGTGGACGGACCCGTCTCCATGACCCGGATCGACGGTCAGCGCGCGGCGACCATCACCGCCAAGCCGACCGCCGACAACACCGGCGCGGTCAGCGCGGACCTCCAGTCGAAGATCAAGGCGCTGAAGCTCCCGGCGGGTGCGACGGCCGAGATCGGCGGCGTGACGCAGGACCAGGACGACGCGTTCAAGAACCTCGGCCTGGCCATGCTCGCGGCGATCGCGATCGTCTTCATGCTGCTGGTCGCGACGTTCCGCTCGCTGGCCCAGCCGCTGATCCTTCTGGTGTCCATCCCGTTCGCGGCCACCGGCGCGCTCGGCCTGCTGGTCGCCACCGGCACCCCGATGGGCGTCCCCGCGATGATCGGCATGCTGATGCTGATCGGCATCGTGGTGACGAACGCGATCGTCCTGATCGACCTGATCAACCAGTACCGCGGCCAGGGCTACGGCGTCGTCGAGGCCGTGATCGAGGGCGGCCGCCACCGCCTGCGCCCCATCCTGATGACGGCACTGGCGACGATCTTCGCTCTGCTCCCGATGGCCCTCGGCGTCACCGGCGAGGGCGGCTTCATCGCCCAGCCGCTCGCCGTGGTCGTCATCGGCGGCCTGATCACCTCCACCCTGCTGACCCTCCTCCTCGTCCCGACGCTCTACGCGATGCTGGAGCTCCGCAAGGAGCGCCGTGCGAAGAAGCGCGCCGCGAAGCGGGAGGCCGAGCCGCAGGAGAAGCTGGAGCCGGCCGGGGTCTGACCCCGGGCCTTCGCCACGGCACCGCTGCCTATCCTGTGACCCTGTACTGCTGAACGGGGGAAGGGGAGTGGGGGAGCGGTGCCGCTGCGCAAGGACGACCCCAGGTCGGTGGGTGGGTACCGGATCGTCGACCGGCTCGGGGCGGGCGGCATGGGTGTCGTCTACCGCGGCCGGTCGCGCTCGGGCCGTGAGGTCGCCGTCAAGGTGGTGCACGCCCAGTACGCCGCGGACGGCGTGTTCCGGGCCCGTTTCCGGCAGGAGATCGCCGCTGTCCGCAAGGTGAGCGGCGCGTTCACGGCGCCCGTGGTGGACGCCGACCCGGAGGCCGCGCGGCCGTGGATGGCCACGCAGTACGTGCCGGGGCCGTCGCTGGCCTCGCTGATCCGCGGTCAGGGCGCGATCGTGGGACCCGCGTTGCGGAATCTGGCTCTGGGGCTGGTTGAGGCGCTGCGGGACATCCACCGCGCCGGAGTGGTGCACCGCGACCTCAAGCCCGGCAACGTCCTGATGGCCGACGACGGGCCCCGGGTCATCGACTTCGGCATCTCCCGGGCCGCGGGCGACCAGACGCTGACCGAGACCGGGCATCTGATGGGCACCCCGCCGTTCATGTCGCCGGAGCAGCTCACGGACGCCCGCTCGGTGGGCCCGGCCTCCGACGTCTTCTCGCTCGGCGCGCTGCTGGTGTTCGCGGTGACCGGGCGCGGCCCCTTCGACACGGACAGCCCGTATCTGACGGCGTACCGGGTGATGCACGAGGAGCCGGAGCTGGGCGCCGTACCGCACCCGCTGCGGGACGTGCTGGCCCGCTGCCTGGCCAAGGAGCCGGCCGACCGGCCCGGACTGGACGTCCTCGCCCGGGAGTTCGCCGTCCTGCTGCCCGAGGAGGCGGCGGACGACCGGCTCACGATGAACCTGGGCCGTCCGCCGGCTCCGGAGGCCGGGGGCGAGCGCCCGCGGCGCCGTGGCCGTGCGCTGCCGGTGACGGCCGCCACCATCGGCACGGCCGGCCTCGCACTCACGGCGTATCTGCTGTGGGGAGGCGCCGACGGCACCGAGCGCACCGCCGCCCAGCCGCCCGCGACGGCGTCGCCGGCCGCGCGCTGGGGGACGGTGCCGCGGGGCTGGCATCCGTGGAGGACGAGTCTTGACGACCCCCCCACGGCCGGTGACGACGGGTCCCGGATGAGCAGCGGCGGGATGATGGACGCGGGGTCCTGCCGGGCGAGCGGGGGCGACGTCTACTGCGGTGGGTCCGCGGTCCGCCCCAAGCGGATCGACGGCCGCACCGGCGCGATCCGCTGGCGGGCCGCCCTGCCGGAGGGGCTGCCCCTCAACCGCTACGAGTCCCATGTGCTCGGCGTGCGGGACGGGGCCGTGGTGACGGTGCAGACCGTCAGCAGCGCGTCGCAGAGCCCCACCGTCACCAAGGTCGTGGGACTGGACACGCGCACCGGCCGGCAGCTGTGGTCACGCGTGGTGACCGCCGACGACGTCGGGCCGGCCATGTCCGCCGGTCTGGTGCTCATCCCGGAGGGCGACGGCCGCACGGTGACGGCGCGCTCGCCCCGGGACGGCAGCAGGCGGTGGACGCTGACCCTGCCGGCGAGTGACCACTGCACCCTGCGCGACGTGGAGGGCAGGCCCTACGCGCAGTGCGGCAGTTACGGACCCGGGGACGGACAGCTCGTCGTCGTCGACCCGGCCGACGGCTCGGCACGCCGTCTGCGCACGCCCTCCGGCCGGGCGACCCTGATGGGCACGGTCTCGGGACGGCTGCTCCTCGCCGAGTACGAGGAGGACGCGGCCGCCGGCCCCACCTCCGACGTGTCCTGGACCCGCTTCGTGCTGGTGGATCCG
The DNA here is from genome assembly GCF_055609245.1 of Streptomyces sp. NPDC036813. Classification (NCBI taxonomy): domain Bacteria; kingdom Bacillati; phylum Actinomycetota; class Actinomycetes; order Kitasatosporales; family Streptomycetaceae; genus Streptomyces; species Streptomyces sp. NPDC036813. The sequence continues at coordinate 94,483 of NZ_JBVJPV010000004.1, forward strand.
GTCACCGGGGCGCGTACGTCGGTCAAGGCGGCCGAGGAGTACCGGGGCGGGCTGACGCTGGCGGACGGCAGGCTCTACGTCGCCGGGTCCACCGGCAGGGTCACCGCGGTGTCGCCCGGGACCGGCCGGCGCCTGTGGCAGACCACGACGACGCTGCAGCAACCGGGGAACGCCTTGGCCGACGAGCGGACCGGCACCCTGTATCTGGCCAGCGCGAACGGGCGGGTGGCCGCCCTGGACGCGCGCGGTGGCGCCTTGCTGTGGGAGTCCTCCGCGCAGGCGGACCGCGTCGACAGCGAGGGCTGGACCGAGCCCGGGGCGGTGATGAACGACGGCGCCCTGGTCGTCGACACCCCGGACGGGACCGTGTTCTCCCTCGACCCGGCTCACCCCGACCGCAGGTCCGCGGCGGGGTGAGCCGGACCGTGGGCGCCGGCTACGGCAGCGCCAGCATCCGCTCCAGCGCCAGCTTCGCGAACGCCTCGGTCTCCTTGTCGACCTCGATGCGGTTGACGAGCTTGCCGTCGGCGAGGGACTCCAGGGCCCACACGAGGTGCGGCAGGTCGATGCGGTTCATCGTGGAGCAGAAGCAGACCGTCCGGTCGAGGAAGACGATCTCCTTGCCCTCGGGGGCGAAACGGTTCGCCAGGCGGCGGACCAGGTTCAGCTCCGTGCCGATGGCCCACTTGGAGCCGGCCGGGGCGGCCTCCAGCGTCTTGATGATGTACTCCGTCGAGCCGACGTAGTCCGCCGCGGCCACGACCTCGTGCCGGCACTCGGGGTGGACGAGCACGTTCACGCCGGGCACCCGCTCGCGCACGTCGTTGACCGAGTCCAGGCTGAAGCGGCCGTGCACCGAGCAGTGGCCCCGCCACAGGATCATCTTCGCCGCGCGCAGCTCCTCGGTGGTCAGCCCGCCGTTCGGCTTGTGCGGGTTGTAGAGGACGCAGTCGTCCAGCGACATGCCCATGTCCCGCACCGCGGTGTTGCGCCCGAGGTGCTGGTCCGGCAGGAACAGGACCTTGTCCCCCTGCTCGAACGCCCACTCCAGAGCCCGCTGCGCGTTGGACGAGGTGCAGATCGTGCCGCCGTGCTTGCCGGTGAAGGCCTTGATGTCGGCGGAGGAGTTCATGTACGAGACGGGCACCACCTGCTCGGCGATCCCGGCCTCGGTCAGCACGTCCCAGCACTCGGCCACCTGCTCGGCCGTCGCCATGTCGGCCATCGAGCAGCCGGCGGCGAGGTCGGGCAGGACGACCTTCTGGTCGTCGGAGGTGAGGATGTCCGCGGACTCCGCCATGAAGTGCACACCGCAGAACACGATGTACTCGGCCTCCGGCCGGGCGGCGGCGTCGCGGGCCAGCTTGAAGGAGTCGCCCGTGACGTCCGCGAACTGGATCACCTCGTCCCGCTGGTAGTGGTGACCGAGCACGAAGACCTTGTCGCCGAGCTTCTCCTTGGCCGCGCGGGCGCGCTCGACCAGGTCGGGGTCGGACGGCGACGGCAGGTCACCGGGGCACTCGACGCCCCGCTCGCTCTTCGGGTCGGCCTCGCGGCCGAGCAGCAGCAGGGCGAGCGGACTCGGCTGCACGTCGAGCTCCGGGGTCTGGGCGGTGGTCACGACACGCACCCTTTCTACTTTTCGTCTAACTGACGCTATATATCATAACGGCTTCACGTCAGTTTGACGATGGCCCTCATGTCGATGTGACGTGAATCCCGATGCCCGGGTGTCCTCTCCCGCCGCAGGCTGCTGTGCGCTCACCGGCGCGTGTGCGAGCATGAAAAAGAGCCGAGGACGAAAGAACCGGGGACGTCCCGGAATGAATCCGTGGCCCTGCCGGTTGCACACGTCGGCAAGCAGTCTCCGTACAACCTTGGAGAGATGTAGATGTCCGTATCGGACGAGACCAGCACCGTGACCGACGGCATCGTCCTGACCGACGCCGCCGCGTCCAAGGTCAAGGCCCTGCTCGACCAGGAAGGCCGTGACGACCTCGCCCTGCGCGTCGCCGTCCAGCCCGGCGGCTGCTCCGGCCTGCGTTACCAGCTCTTCTTCGACGAGCGGTCCCTCGACGGCGACGTGGTCAAGGACTTCGGCGGGGTCAAGGTCGTCACCGACCGGATGAGCGCCCCGTACCTCGGCGGCGCCACCATCGACTTCGTGGACACCATCGAGAAGCAGGGCTTCACGATCGACAACCCGAACGCGACCGGCTCCTGCGCCTGCGGCGACTCCTTCAGCTGAGCCACGCCGCACAGCCGACACGGCGGAAGGCGGCGACCCCCACCCGGGGTCGCCGCCTTCCGCCGTACCGGTCACCGCGGGTCGGCCGGCAGCCGTGCCCCCACCTTCTGCAGCGGAATGCCGTGGCCGTCCGGCCCGACCACCCTGCGGTCGCCCAGCGGCTCCTTCAGCTGCACCGTGCGGTGGTAGAACTTCGCGATCATCGGGCAGATCTTGTCCTTCCACGGATGCGCGGTCACCGTGACCACCACCCGGTCGGCGCTCTCCCGCGCCGTCACGTCGTACGAGGCGCACACACCGCCCGTGAACGTCACCGTCAGCTCCCTGCCCTCGGCCGTGTAGCCCTCGGCCCGCACGCCGTACGGCGCCGGGGCCGAGTCGTTCGCGGGCCCCGTCGGCCGGGGGCTGGGCCGTCCGGTCGGCTCACCGGGCGGCGCCGACGGCGGCGTCGACGGCCGGGCCGAGGTCAGGTACTTCGGGTCGAGCGCCGGATACGTCACCGTGAAGTCGTCCTTGGCGCCCGGCGGCCGCACCTCGAACAGCCAGGACGGGACCAGCACCTGCCGCCCCGCGGAGTAGTGCGTGGCCAGCCCGAACACCGCCTTGCGCACGGTGATCACCTCCCGCTGCCCCGCGCCCGAGGACCGCCCGCAGGGCGCCTCCAGCCGGTCCTTCAGCGGTACGGGACTGGCGCAGCCGCCGATGCCCATCCGGTGCTCGGTGCTCGTCCCCGGCGCCGCGTTCATCAGTGCCAGCGTCCGCTCCGCGCTCAGCACGGGATACGTGTCGGCCTTGACCGGCGTGCGCAGCATCCCGCTGCCGCCGACCACCTGCCCGTGTGCGTCGACGATCACCCCGGTCGTCCAGCCGTAGGTGGGCAGCCCGCCGATCTCCGGGTCGGCGTTCACCGCCCGGCGCACACCCATCACCTGGCTCGCGTCCAGCTTCGCGTCGTCCTGGCCCACCGCCTTCAGCACCGGCGCGGCCGCCTTCTCGGCCACCGCCACGCTCACCGGGTCCCCGGCGGTCTCGGCCGGGCCCGGTGCGCACACGGAGCCCTTGCAGTTGTCGGTGCCCGGCGCGAACCGGGTGAACGTCCACGTCCCCGGCGCCTGCCGGTTCACCTGCAGCATCGGCCCGGCGCCGTCCTTGCCGGTGCCCACCCGCCAGGTCTGCCCCTCGGCCACCGGCGCCCCGTCCACGCCGAGCGCCTTCGCCAGTCGGGCCACGTCCGCGCGGGACACCTCGCCCGTCGCCCGGTACGCCGGCGACGATCGGGGCCCCTCGGGCAGCTTGCCGCCGGCCCGGTAGGTCACGCCGTACGGATTCGGCTCCCCGGGCGCGATCCCGTTCGTCCCGCCCGGACCCGTGGACCCCGGACCCGTACCGCCCGCGTAGTCGTCGAGCGCAAGGGGCGTCGGCGAGCCGTTCTTGCCCGACGCCCCGGCCCCCGGTGAGCCGCCGGCGGCGTTCGCCGCGAGATACGCCCCGCCGCCCCCGACCAGCAGCACGGCGGCCGCCACGGAGGCGACGGCCAGCGGAGACCGCCGGCGCGCGGCGCCCCGCTCACCGGCACTCCCGTGCTCCTCGGGCCCGGCCGGTGCGTCGTCGTTGTCGGGTCGCTCGGTGTTCACCGCATCGCTCCTTCGGCTGCGCAGCTGTCCCTCAACCCTGACCAGGCCCTGTCAAATGTGCCTGCCGGAGGGTCGTATCACCCGTCCCCTTTCCGGGGGACAGCGATGGGACGCAGCAGGGGAGCGTACGGTTCCCTTCCGTACGCCGAACCGGTCGCGCGACCCGCGCGCGGTCAGTCGCCGTAGTCCGACATCGCCTCCAGCAGCCTGGCGGAGGTGTCCGGAACCCGCACGCCGTGGATGTGCGACGGCGGTACCGGACGGGGCGCTTCCCGCTCGGGGACCGCCCAGTGCGGAGCCATCCGGGCGCTGTCACCGATCAGCGAGGCCAGGCCGCCCTCCGGGTCGGCGGGCGCGGTCCGCGGGAACTCGAGGTTCGTCATAGCGGAACCGTAGGCACCGGCCGGGCTGCCGGGAAAGATCTACTATCGGGTAGTTTCGTCCACTGCGCAGCCGGCCCTCCAGCGGGTAGCGTGAACTGTCAATCCCCCTCCACACAGGAGCGTCCACGCCGTGCGCATCGCAGTCACCGGCTCCATCGCCACCGACCACCTCATGACCTTCCCCGGCCGCTTCGCCGACCAGTTCGTCGCGGACCAGCTGCACACGGTCTCCCTCTCCTTCCTGGTCGACCAGCTGGACGTACGGCGCGGAGGGGTCGGCGCGAACATCGCCTTCGGCATGGGCCAGCTCGGTACCCGGCCCGTCCTCGTCGGCGCCGCCGGGGCCGACTTCGACGAGTACCGGGCCTGGCTGGACCGGCACGGCGTAGACACCGGCTCCGTCCGCATCTCCGAGACGCTGCACACGGCCCGCTTCGTGTGCACCACGGACGCCGACCACAACCAGATCGGCTCCTTCTACACCGGCGCCATGAGCGAGGCCCGCCTCATCGAGCTCAAGACGGTCGCCGACCGCGTCGGCGGCCTCGACCTCGTCCTGATCGGCGCCGACGACCCCGAGGCGATGCTGCGCCACACGGAGGAGTGCCGCTCCCGCGCGATCCCCTTCGCCGCCGACTTCTCCCAGCAGATCGCCCGGATGAGCGGCGACGAGATCCGGATACTGCTGGACGGCGCGACGTACCTGTTCTCCAACGAGTACGAGAAGGGCCTCATCGAGAACAAGACCGGCTGGAGCGACGAGGAGATCCTCTCCCGCGTCGGCCACCGCGTCACCACGCTCGGCGCGCGCGGCGTGCGCATCGAGAAGGCCGGCGAGGACGCGATCGAGGTCGGCTGCCCGGAGGAGGACCGCAAGGCCGACCCGACGGGTGTCGGCGACGCCTTCCGGGCGGGCTTCCTGTCGGGTCTGGTGTGGGGCGTGTCCCTGGAGCGGGCGGCGCAGGTGGGTTGCATGCTGGCGACCCTCGTCATCGAGACGGTGGGGACGCAGGAGTACCAGCTGCGGCGCGGCCACTTCATGGAGCGGTTCACCAAGGCGTACGGCGACGAGGCCGCCTCGGAGGTCCAGAAGCACCTCTCCTGAGACCCCGGGCGGCTGCTGGTCCGGCCCCGGGTCCGGCGCTGCCGGGCGCGCGGGCGTGGGGCTGGTCGCGCGTGCGGCGGAGCCGCGGATCGACACAGCCCCGCGCCCCGCGTGCCTCACCTGATCCGGCGCACCAGGTAGGCCGTCCCCCTCTCCGCCGGCTCCTCGCCCGCGTACTCCTGACCGCGCATCTCGCACCACGCCGGGATGTCCAGGCGGGCCGCCTCGTCGTCGGAGAGGACTCGGACCGTGCCGCCCACCGGCACGGTGCCGATGACCTTGGCCAGCTCGATCACCGGCAGGGGGCAGCGCTTGCCGAGGGCGTCCACGACCAGTTCGTCCTCGCTCCCCACCGCCGCGGCCGGCGTCGGCGCCCCGAGCTGCTCCCGTACGCCCGCCACCGCCTCCGGCAGCACCTGGAGGAACCGCTCGACATCCTCCTCCGGCGTCCCCGGGGGCAGCGACACCCGGACGTTGCCCTCGCTCAGCACGCCCATCGCCTTCAGGACGTGGCTCGGCGTCAGCGTGCTCGACGTACAGGACGAACCGGACGAGACGGAGAAACCCGCCCGGTCCAGCGCGTGCAGCAGCGCCTCACCGTCGACATAGAGACAGGAGAAGGTGACGATGTGCGGCAGCCGCCGCTCCGCGTCGCCGACCACCTCCACGTCCGGCACCAGTTGCGGCACCGCCGCCCGGATCCGCCGCGTCAGCTCCCGCAGCCGTACCGCCTCCTGGGCCGCCTCGGCGCGCACGGCCCGCAGGGAGGCCGCCGCCGCCACGATCGCCGGGATGTTCTCGAAGCCGGCCGCCCGCCCCGACTCCCGCTCGTCCACCGGCCCTTGCACCGCGAACCGCACCCCCTTGCGCACGGCGAGCAACCCCACCCCCGACGGCCCGCCCCACTTGTGCGCGCTCGCCGCCAGCAGCGACCAGTCACTCCCGACGGGTCCCCACGCCAGCGACTGGGCCGCGTCCACCAGCAACGGCACCCCGGCCGCCCGGCACGCCGCGGCCACCTCGGCGACCGGCTGCACGGTCCCCACCTCGTGGTTGGCCGCCTGCAGACAGGCCAGCGCGGTGTCCTCCCGCAGGGCGGCGGCGAACGCGGAAGCGTCCACCCGGCCGCCCCGGTCCACGCCCACCTCGGTCACCGTGCCCCCGTCCGCCTGGTGCGCCTCGGCCGAATGGAGGACAGAGGAGTGTTCGACAGCCGACACGATCAGGTGACGTCCGATGCGCCGCCGCCCGGCCAGCGCCCCGGCGACACCGGTATGAACGGCCCGGGTCCCCGACGAGGTGAACACCAGCTCATCGGCCCGGCACCCCACGACCTCGGCAGCCGCCTCCCGAGAGGCGTCCAACAGCATCCGGGCCCTGCGCCCTTCCTTGTACAGCCGAGCAGGATCCGCCCACCCCTCATCCAGAGAGGCCAACAACGCCTGACGAGCAACGGGGTGGAGAGGAGCGCCGGAAGCAGCGTCGAAGTAGCCCATACGGCAACGTTAAAACCCCGGGAGGGCAGCCGACTCAAGGGGCGCGGGGCTGTGCACATAGCGGCTCCGCCGCGGGGCGCGACCAGCCCCGACGGGCCCGCAGCCGCCAATCCAGCGAACCACCCCCTTCACTAGGCACCCCTCCCCGCGAACCCTCGGAGAGCGTCGGCTAGGGTTTGGTCCGCATAAACATCCAAACCCCTGCCCGACGCAGGGCGGCGACCGACCAGCGAGAAGGCCGCAGCCGAACAGCGCGGGCGAGACTCTCGGGAAGGCGCTACGTGAGTCCCAACGGCTCCGACCGCTCGCCGCGGCGCCCGATGCGGCGGAAGCTGCTGCAGGCACTGACCGCGGGCCTGGTCCTGGCGACCGCAACCGGTTGCACATACAAGGACTTCCCCCGCCTTGGTATGCCCACCCCGACCACGGAAGAGGCTCCGCGGATCCTCTCCCTGTGGCAGGGTTCCTGGGCTGCCGCGCTCGCCGTTGGCGTGCTGGTGTGGGGTCTGATTCTGTGGAGTGCTTTCTTCCACCGGCGCAGCCGCACCAAGATCGAGGTTCCTCCGCAGACCCGCTACAACCTCCCCATCGAGGCCCTGTACACGGTCGTTCCGATCCTCATCGTCTCGGTGCTGTTCTACTTCACCGCCCGCGACGAGTCGAAGCTGCTCAGCCTCGACAAGAAGCCCGACGTCACGGTCAACGTGGTCGGCTTCCAGTGGAGCTGGTGCTTCAACTACATCGAGAGCGTCAACGGTTCCTCCGGTGACGCCAAGACCGCCCCGGAACTCAACGCGATCCCGGAGCGGTTCACCAAGGCGTTCCCGGCGGGCGCCGGCGGCGTCTACGACTGCGGTGTCCCGGGCACCCGGAACCCGCAGACGAACAACCCCGGTCCGACCCTCTGGCTCCCCAAGGGCAAGACGGTCCGGTTCGTCCTCACGTCGCGGGACGTCATCCACTCGTTCTGGGTGCTGCCGTTCCTGATGAAGCAGGACGTCATCCCGGGCCACACCAACGCGTTCCAGGTGACCCCCAACGCGGAGGGCACCTTCCGGGGCAAGTGCGCCGAGCTCTGCGGCGTCGACCACTCCCGGATGCTGTTCAACGTGAAGGTCGTCTCTCCCGAGCGCTACGAGCAGCACCTGAAGGACCTCGTCAAGAAGGGGCAGACCGGTTACGTTCCCGCCGGCATCGCGCAGACGGGGCACGAGAAGAACCGGGAGTCGAACGTCCTGTGAGCATCGTCAACGAACCCCAGGGTGCCTCGGCGGCCGACAAGCCGTATTACGAGGACGAGCTGCCGGTGCGGCGCAAGCAGCCCGGCAACGTCGTGGTCAAGTGGCTCACCACCACCGACCACAAGACCATCGGAACGCTGTACCTGGTCACGTCGTTCGCGTTCTTCTGCATCGGTGGCGTCATGGCGCTGCTCATGCGCGCCGAGCTGGCGCGCCCGGGCCTGCAGATCATGTCGAACGAGCAGTTCAACCAGGCGTTCACGATGCACGGCACGATCATGCTGCTGATGTTCGCGACGCCGCTGTTCGCGGGCTTCGCCAACTGGATCATGCCGCTCCAGATCGGTGCCCCGGACGTCGCCTTCCCGCGGCTGAACATGTTCGCCTACTGGCTGTACCTGTTCGGCTCGACGATCGCCGTGGGTGGCTTCCTCACCCCGCAGGGTGCGGCCGACTTCGGCTGGTTCGCCTACTCCCCGCTGTCGGACGCGGTCCGCTCGCCGGGCATCGGCGCCGACATGTGGATCATGGGTCTGGCCTTCTCCGGCTTCGGCACCATCCTCGGCTCGGTCAACTTCATCACCACGATCATCTGCATGCGCGCTCCGGGCATGACGATGTTCCGCATGCCGATCTTCGTGTGGAACGTGCTGCTGACCGGTGTCCTGGTCCTGCTGGCCTTCCCGGTCCTCGCGGCCGCGCTGTTCGCCCTGGAGGCGGACCGCAAGTTCGGCGCCCACGTCTTCGACGCCACCAACGGCGGCGCACTGCTGTGGCAACACCTCTTCTGGTTCTTCGGGCACCCAGAGGTGTACATCATCGCCCTGCCGTTCTTCGGCATCATCTCCGAGGTCATCCCGGTCTTCTCGCGTAAGCCGATGTTCGGCTACATGGGTCTGATCGCGGCCACCATCGCGATCGCCGGTCTGTCCGTGACGGTGTGGGCGCACCACATGTACGTCACCGGCGGTGTGCTGCTGCCGTTCTTCTCCTTCATGACCTTCCTGATCGCGGTCCCGACCGGTGTGAAGTTCTTCAACTGGATCGGCACGATGTGGAAGGGCAGTCTGTCCTTCGAGACGCCGATGCTGTGGGCGACCGGCTTCCTGATCACCTTCACCTTCGGTGGTCTGACCGGTGTCATCCTGGCCGCGCCGCCGATGGACTTCCACGTCTCGGACTCGTACTTCGTGGTGGCGCACTTCCACTACGTCGTGTTCGGCACCGTCGTCTTCGCGATGTTCTCCGGCTTCCACTTCTGGTGGCCGAAGTTCACCGGCAAGATGCTCGACGAGCGCCTGGGCAAGATCACCTTCTGGCTGCTGTTCGTCGGTTTCCACGGCACCTTCCTGATCCAGCACTGGCTGGGCGCCGAGGGCATGCCGCGTCGTTACGCCGACTACCTGGCGGCGGACGGCTTCACCACCCTGAACACGATCTCGACGATCGCGTCCTTCGTGCTCGGCCTGTCGATCCTGCCCTTCCTCTACAACGTGTGGAAGACGGCCAAGTACGGCAAGCCGGTCGGCGTCGACGACCCGTGGGGCTACGGCCGCTCCCTGGAGTGGGCCACCTCCTGCCCGCCGCCGCGGCACAACTTCCTCACCCTGCCGCGGATCCGCAGCGAATCCCCGGCGTTCGACCTGCACCACCCGGAGATCGCCGAGCTCGACCAGCTGGCGCACGCCGGCCACGGTGAGAAGGCCATCGCGGGCGGCAAGGAGGCCGGCAAGTGAAGATCCAGGGCAAGATGTTCATCTGGCTCAGCGCCTTCATGCTGATCATGGCCATCGTGTATGGCGTGTGGTCGAAGGAGCCGGCCGGTACCACCGCACTCTTCCTGGCCTTCGGCCTGTCCATCATGATCGGCTTCTACCTCGGCTTCACGGCCAAGCGGGTCGACACCGGTGCGCAGGACAACAAGGAGGCCGACGTCGCGGACGACGCGGGTGAGCTGGGCTTCTTCAGCCCGCACAGCTGGCAGCCGCTCGCCCTCGGCATCGGCGGTGCGATCGCCTTCCTCGGCGTAGCGGTCGGCTGGTGGCTGCTGTACTTCTCCGTCCCGATCATCCTGATCGGCATCTGGGGCTGGGTCTTCGAGTACTACCGCGGTGAGAACCGCACCCAGTAACACGCGCTGAACGCCGCTGAGCCCGGACACTCCTCACGGAGCGTCCGGGCTCACGCGTTCACAGGGGTCCGCGTGTCCGTTCGCCGTAATCCATGTCACTCGGGAGAGTGACCCCGCGCGCCGCCATTGACGAAGCTTCCTAGCGTGAAGTCATGAGCACGCCTTCCCGCCCCCGCACAGCCGTCGGCTGCACGCTGCTGGTGATCGCCCTGAGCGCGGCCGCCACAGCCTGCGGCTCGGACGGCAACCCGCTCGCCGACCGCCCCTACGACGCGGCCGACCAGATCGCCTTCAACGGCCCCTCAGGGGACGGGAAGAAGGCCGACCCGGACAAGCCCCTGGAAGTCACCGCCGAGGACGACGACCGGATCACGGACGTCACCGCCGTGGACGCCACAGGACGCTTCGTGGCGGGCGAACTCTCGGCCGACGGCACCCGCTGGCACAGCACCGAGCCGCTGGCCGCCAACGCCCACTACACGGTCCGGGTGAGTACCGAGGACGACGACGGCGCCCCCGGGCGCAAGGTCCTCACCTTCGACACCGGCAAGCCCACGTCGAAGAAGACACTCACCGTGAAGTTCGGCCCCAAGTCCGGCACCTACGGCGTGGGACAGCCCATCACCGCCGAGCTGAGCCAGCCCATCAAGGACAAGAACCAGCGGGCCGTCGTCGAACGCGCCCTGAAGGTGACCTCCACCCCCGCGGTGCAGGGCTCCTGGTACTGGGTCGACGACAAGCAGCTCCACTTCCGGCCCGAGGAGTACTGGCCCGCCCACGCCACCATCGAGGTGCGCAGCAACCTGGACGGCATCAAGATCGGCGACCGCCTGTGGGGCGGCAAGTCCGCCTCGGTGAAGCTCTCCACGGGCGACCGGGTCATCGCGGTCACGGACGCCGCGGCGCACACGCTGACGTACTACAAGAACGGTGAGGAGGTCGAACAGTTCCCCGTCACCACCGGCAAGCCCGGCTTCGACACCCGTAACGGCGTCAAGGTCGTCCTGGGCAAGGAGTACTTCGTACGGATGCGCGGCACCACCATCGGCATCGCCGAGGGCAGCGCGGACTCCTACGACCTGCCGGTCTACTACGCCACCCGGGTGACCTGGAGCGGCGAGTACGTCCACGCCGCCCCGTGGTCCGTCGGCTCCCAGGGCTACGCCAACGTCTCCCACGGCTGCACCGGCATGAGCACCGCCAACGCCGAGTGGTTCTTCGACCACGTCCGCGAGGGCGACGTCGTCCAGGTCGTGAACTCGGCCGGCGAGACGATGGAACCCTTCGGCAACGGCTTCGGCGACTGGAACCTGGACTGGAAGAAGTGGCGCACAGGCAGCGCCGTCGCGGCCGTGAAGAGCAACACGACGGTCACGCAGGATGCGGCAAGGCTCCAGCCCAGGGCCCTGTGACCCATTTCAGGGGCGGGGCCGGGTCGATATACGGCTCCGCCGCGTGGGCGCGACCGGCCACGAGCGGCCCGCAGTCGCGCAACGACCTCGCGCCCCGAGCCGCTAGGCGCTCTGCAACCGCTCCTGCCGCAGCAGGGAAGCCAGCGCCCCGGCGAACTCCACCGGCTCCACCGGCAGCGCCACCGCCGCATCCGCCCGGCTCCACGTCGCCAGCCAGGCGTCCTGGGGCCGTGCGATCAGCACCAGCACCGGCGGGCACTGGAAGATCTCGTCCTTGAGCTGCCGGCACATCCCCATGCCGCCCATCGGCACGGCCTCGCCGTCCAGCACACAGGCGTCGATGCCGCCCTTGTCCATCTCCCGCAGGACCGCCTCGGGCGTCGCGCACTCGATGAACTCCACCACCGGGGCGTCCGGCGCGGGCCGCCGCCCGGTCGCGAGCCGTACCTGCTCCCGCGTGTTGGAGTCGTCGCTGTAGACCAGCACCGTGGCGGTCGGCCGCATGGTTCCTCCGAGACGTCAGCGTCGTAAGAGACAAGCCCGTTGCGGCGGATGCTACTCCCTCGCGCAGCCCGTCAACACCTGTTGGAACACCTCTGCGATGGGCCATCCGGGCAGTACACACGCGGGGAACACTCCGAACGGCACCCCCCGGAGTGAGGGCGGGATAAGCGACCGACATAATGTCGGTCGTGGCGACAGCAACGACAGTAGATACCGGGCACGCGCACCCGTCGGTCAATCGGCCGAACCTCACCAGCGTCGGAACCATCATCTGGCTGAGTTCCGAGCTGATGTTCTTCGCGGCCCTCTTCGCGATGTACTTCACCCTGCGTTCGGTGACGGGTGCCGATCACTGGAAGGAGATGGCGCATGCCCTGAACGTGCCCTTCTCCGCGACGAACACCACGATCCTGGTGCTCTCCTCCCTCACCTGCCAGCTCGGCGTGTTCGCGGCCGAGCGCGGGGATGTGAAGAAGCTCCGGGGCTGGTTCATCGTCACCTTCATCATGGGTGCGATCTTCATCGGCGGTCAGATCTACGAGTACACCGAGCTGGTGAAGAAGGACGGCATCTCGCTGTCCTCGGACCCGTACGGTTCGGTGTTCTACCTGACCACCGGCTTCCACGGCCTGCACGTGACGGGCGGTCTCATCGCCTTCCTGCTGGTCCTCGGCCGTACCTACGCGGCCAAGAGGTTCACGCACGAGCAGGCGACCGCCGCCATCGTCGTGTCCTACTACTGGCACTTCGTCGATGTCGTCTGGATCGGCCTCTTCGCCACGATCTACCTGATCAAGTAGCGAGAAGATCCCACGCGCGTTCTCGCAACGCACCACCCAGAAGCATCGACGCTGAAGATCCTGACACCGGGGTAATCCGTGAAAAAGCTTTCCGCACGACGACGCCATCCGCTGGCGGCGGTCGTCGTCCTACTCCTCGCGCTGGCGGCCACGGGGGGTCTGTACGCCGCGTTCGCGCCCGCGGGCAAGGCGCAGGCCGACGACTCCTCCCAGTCCCTCGCCATCGACGAGGGCAAGAAGCTCTACACCGTGGGCTGCGCCAGCTGCCACGGCACCGGCGGTCAGGGCTCCTCCGACGGTCCGAGCCTGGTCGGCGTGGGCGCCGCCGCGGTCGACTTCCAGGTGGGCACCGGCCGTATGCCGGCCTCCACCTCGCAGATGGCCCAGATCCCGCGCAAGAAGAACATCTACACGCAGGCCCAGATCGACCAGATCGCGGCCTACGTGGCCTCGCTCGGCGCCGGCCCGGCCGTCCCGACGAAGCAGCAGTACGGCCCGGAGGGCGCGGACATCGCCAAGGGTGGCGAGCTGTTCCGCACCAACTGCGCGCAGTGCCACAACTTCACCGGCAAGGGCGGCGCGCTGACGAACGGCAAGTACGCCCCGACGCTCGAAGGTGTGGACCCCAAGCACATCTACGAGGCCATGCAGACGGGCCCGCAGAACATGCCGTCGTTCCCCGACACCACCATGTCGGAGCAGAACAAGAAGGACATCATCGCGTACCTGCACGCGGTCAACGGCAGCGATACGACGAACCCGGGTGGTCTCGAGCTGGGCGGCCTCGGGCCGGTCAGTGAGGGTCTGTTCGCCTGGATCTTCGGCCTCGGCGCCCTGATCGCGGTCGCCGTCTGGGTCGCCGCTCGGACCGCAAAGGCCAAGAAGTCATGAGTAGCCAAGACATTCCAGAAGAGAACCTGCCCGCAGAGCAGGCCCACGCGCACGGCGCGGTAGGCGTCGCTGACGGCGAGAACCCGTTCACCGACCCCGGCCTGCCGCCCCACGAGCACCGGATCCAGGACATCGACGAGCGGGCCGCCAAGCGGTCCGAGCGTGTGGTCGCCCTGCTGTTCACGGTGTCGATGCTGGCCACCCTCGGCTTCATCGCCGCGTACGTGACGATCCCGCATCACAAGTCGATCTTCGTCTTCCCGATCGGCCACCTCAGCGCGATGAACTTCGCGCTGGGTCTGACCCTCGGCACGGCGCTGTTCTGCATCGGCGCGGGCGCGGTCCACTGGGCCCGCACCCTGATGTCCGACGTGGAGGTCGCCGACGAGCGTCACCCCATCGAGGCCACCCCGGAGGTCCGGGCGAAGGTCCACGCGGACTTCCGCCAGGGCGCCAAGGAGTCGGCGCTGGGCCGGCGCAAGCTGATCCGCAACACGATGTTCGGCGCGCTGACCCTGGTCCCGCTGTCGGGCCTGTTCCTGCTGCGCGACCTCGGTCCGCTGCCCGGGACGAGCCTGCGTCACACGCTGTGGTCCAAGGGCAAGCTCCTCGTCAACGTGAACACGAACGAGCCGCTGCGTCCCGAGGACGTCGCGGTCGGTTCGCTCACCTTCGCCAAGCCCGAGGGCCTGGAGGAGCACGACGAGGACTTCCAGACCGAGATCGCCAAGGCGGCCCTGATGATCGTCCGGCTCCAGCCGGAGAACATCAAGGACAAGCGTGAGCTGGAGTGGTCGCACGACGGCATCGTGGCGTACTCCAAGATCTGCACCCACGTCGGTTGCCCGATCTCGCTGTACGAGCAGCAGACGCACCACGTGCTGTGCCCCTGCCACCAGTCCACCTTCGACCTGTCCGACGGTGCCCGTGTGATCTTCGGTCCCGCTGGTCACGCCCTGCCGCAGCTGCGCATCGGTGTGAACGACGAGGGCTACCTCGAGGCGCTCGGCGACTTCGAAGAGCCCGTCGGTCCTGCTTTCTGGGAGCGCGGATGAGTACTGCAGCGAACGAAGCACCCCGCTCTCGCGGGAAGGCACCGGCCGGCGAGCGCGTCGCCGACTGGGCCGACGGCCGGCTGGGGATCTACTCCCTCGCCAAGTCGAACATGCGCAAGATCTTCCCCGACCACTGGTCGTTCATGTTGGGCGAAGTGTGCATGTACAGCTTCCTCATCATCATTCTGACGGGTGTCTATCTGACGCTGTTCTTCCACCCGTCGATGAACGAGGTCGAGTACCACGGCACGTATGTCCCGTTGCAGGGACAGATGATGTCCGAGGCGTTCAGGTCGACCCTGCACATCTCCTTCGACGTGCGCGGTGGTCTGCTGATCCGGCAGATCCACCACTGGGCCGCGCTGATCTTCCTCGCGGGCATGTTCGTGCACATGATGCGCGTGTTCTTCACGGGCGCGTTCCGCAAGCCGCGTGAGGTCAACTGGCTGTTCGGCTTCCTGCTGTTCGTCCTGGGCATGTTCACCGGCTTCACCGGTTACTCGCTCCCGGACGACCTGCTCTCCGGCACCGGTGTCCGCTTCATGGAGGGCGCGATCCTGTCCGTGCCGATCGTCGGCACGTACCTGTCGTTCTTCCTCTTCGGCGGCGAGTTCCCGGGCGGCGACTTCGTGGCCCGCTTCTACTCGATCCACATCCTGCTGCTGCCGGGCATCATGCTGGGCCTGATGGTGGCCCACCTGATCCTGGTCTTCTACCACAAGCACACCCAGTTCGCGGGTCCCGGCAAGACGAACAAGAACGTCGTCGGCATGCCGCTGCTTCCGGTGTACATGGCGAAGGCGGGCGGCTTCTTCTTCCTGGTCTTCGGTGTCATCGCGGTCATCTCCGCGGTCGCGCAGATCAACCCGATCTGGGCCATGGGCCCCTACCGGCCGGACCAGGTGTCCACGGGCGCCCAGCCCGACTGGTACATGGGCTTCTCCGAGGGTCTGATCCGCTTCATGCCGGGCTGGGAGATCAACTTCTGGGGTCACACGCTGGTCCTCGGTGTGTTCATCCCGCTGGTGATCTTCCCGCTGGTCCTGGTGGCGATCGCGGTCTACCCGTTCATCGAGGCCTGGGTCACCGGTGACAAGCGCGAGCACCACATCCTGGACCGCCCGCGCAACGCCCCGACGCGTACGGGTCTCGGCGTCGCCTGGATGACGGTGTACCTGACCCTGCTGATCGGTGGCGGCAACGACCTGTGGGCCACGCACTTCCACCTGTCGATCAACGCGGTCACCTGGTTCGTGCGGATCTTCGTCTTCGTCGGACCGGTCCTCGCGTTCCTGATCACCAAGCGGATCTGCCTCGGCCTGCAGCGCCGGGACAAGGAGAAGGTGCTGCACGGTCGCGAGACCGGCACCATCAAGCGCCTGCCGCACGGTGAGTTCATCGAGGTCCACGAGCCCCTCAGCCAGGAGGCGCTGCACACCCTCACAGCGCACGAGCAGTACCAGCCGCTCGAGATCGGCCCCACGGTCGACGAGAACGGTGTCGAGCGCAAGCTGAAGGGCGGCGAGAAGCTGCGCGCCAAGCTCAGCGAGGCGTACTTCGGTGAGGAGTCGCAGATTCCGAAGCCGACCGCCGAGGAGTACAGGGAGATCACGAGCGGCCACGGCCACCACTGATCGCTGCGTCAGCCACGCCACGGTCGAAGGGCCCCGTCCGGTGTTCGGACGGGGCCCTTCGCCGTGCCCGGGGCCGCCGTGCCGGGTTGCCTGTCCGGAGGTCGCCTACCCGGCGGGTCGCCGTGCCCGGCGAGCAGCCCTGCCCGGGGGCCGCCGTGCCCGGCGGGTCGCCTTGCCCGGTCGGGCTTCGAGGTGTCGGGCCGGGATGAGGGGGCCGGTGACGTAGTGGGGTCGGTCGCGGGTTCGGGGCGAGGGGGCGTCGGCCCGTCCTGCCGCCCGTGGTGCAGGCCCCGTCCGGTGATGGGACGGGGCCCTTCGCCGTGCCCGGGGGTCGCCGTGCCCGGCCAGTAGCCGTGCCTGGCGGTTAGCCCTGCCCAGGGGGTCACCGTGCCCGGCGGGTTGCTCTGCCGGGGCCTCGCTTGCCCGGCGGGTTGCCTTGCCCGGTCCGGCTTCGAGGTGCCGGGCCGGGACAGAGGGGGCGGTGACGTAGTGGGGTCGGCCGTGGGTTCGCAGCGAGGGGGGCGACGGCCATTTTGCGCCCGTGGTGCAGGCCCCGTCCGGGGTTCGGACGGGGCCCTTCGCCGTGCCCGGGGGGCGCCGTGCCCGGGGGGTAGCCCTGCCCGGGGGGCGCCGTGCCCGGCGGGTGGCCCCGCCCGGGGGTCGCCTGCCCGGCAGGTTGCTCTGCCGGGGCCTCGCTTGCCCGGCGGGTTGCCTTGCCCGGTCCGGCTTCGAGGTGCCGGGCCGGGACAGAGGGGCCTGGCCGGGACAGAGGGGGCGGTGACGTAGTGGGGTCGGCCGTGGGTTCGCAGCGAAGGGGGCGACGGCCGTTTTGCGCCCGTGGTGCAGGCCCCGTCCGGGGTTCGGACGGGGCCCTTCGCCGTGGCCGGGGCTGGATAGGGTGGAGGTGTCATTCGATGTGTGAGACGACCAGGAGCGGCTGATGAGCGCTGTGACCCCCGCTGGAGGCGACACCGCGGCGGGCCGTTCCTGGCCCCGCGTGCTGAACGGCCTGCTGGAGGGCCGTGACCAGAGCGCCGAGGACACCGCCTGGGCGATGGACCAGATCATGCGCGGCGAGGCCACCGACGCGCAGATCGCCGGATTCGCGGTCGCGCTGCGGGCCAAGGGCGAGACGGTCGAGGAGATCACCGGTCTCGTCCGGGCGATGTACGACCACGCCAACGTCATCGAGGTGCCCGGTCCGACCGTCGACATCGTCGGCACCGGCGGCGACGGCGCGAAGACGGTGAACATCTCCACGATGTCCTCGATCGTCGTGGCCGGCACGGGCGCGAAGGTCGTCAAGCACGGCAACCGTGCCGCGTCCTCGGCCTCCGGCGCCTCGGACGTGCTGGAGAAGCTCGGCGTCAATCTCAACCTGCCGCTGCACCGGGTGCCCCAGGTGGCCGAGGAGGCGGGCATCACCTTCTGCTTCGCGGTGAAGTTCCACCCGGCGCTGCGTCATGTGGCCGCCGCCCGCGGCCAGTTGGGCATCCGCACCACCTTCAACGTGCTGGGTCCGCTGACCAACCCGGCGAAGGTGCGGGCGCAGGCCGTCGGCGTCGCCGACGCGAAGATGGCGCCCATCGTGGCCGGCGTCTTCGCGGAGCGCGGCAACTCCTCCCTGGTCTTCCGGGGCGACGACGGCCTGGACGAGCTGACGATCACCGCCACGTCCCGGGTCTGGATCGTCCGCGACGGCAAGGTCACCGAGGAGACCTTCGACCCGCGGGAGGTCGGCATCGACCTTGCCCCCGTGGAGGCCCTGCGCGGCGCCGACGCGTCCTACAACGCCGAGGTGGCCCGGCGCCTGCTGGACGGCGAGCAGGGCCCCGTCCGGGACGCCGTCGTGCTCAACTCGGCGGCCGCGCTGGTCGCCCTGGCGCCGACCGACGCACCCCTGACGGAACAGATCCGCACCGCCATGGCGAAGGCGGCCCACTCCATCGACTCCGGGTCGGCCAAGCGCACGCTGGAGCGCTGGGTGGCGGCCAGCAACTCCTAGCGTCGACTGAGACGCGTCCCGCGATCCGGACTCGGGTTGCGGGACGCCGATCACTTCCGTTACGTTCCTTGACCAGGTCATGAGTGACAGTCATGAGGCCCCGGCCGACTGTCCGGCAACCCTCCGTCCGTGGCGGGGTGCCCCGGGTGAAGACCAGGCCGCAGTCAGCAAGGTCTGCGGCAAGCGCGGACCCCTCGCGAACCCAGGGGTCCTGGTCGTCGAGGAGTCTTCCGTGAGCAAGCGAATGCGATAGGGCCGCCGAGCCCCGCCTCCGCACACCCTTCTTCGTATCTTTCCCGCGCCTTCTCGCGCGTCCTCACGGGAGTTCCGCCATGTCTGTCTCCACCGCTGCCTCCGACCGTTCCGTTTGTGCCCCGCTGCCCGTTCTGGGCCGGGATGTCACCGTCCCGCTCGTCACCGGCGGCGAGGTCACCTACGCCGCCCTCGACTACGCCGCCAGCGCCCCCGCCCTGCAGCGGGTCTGGGACGACGTGGCCGCGTACGCGCCGTACTACGGCAGCGTGCACCGCGGTGCCGGCTACCTCTCCCAGCTGTCCACCGACCTGTTCGAGAACGCCCGGAACACGGTCGCGGAGTTCCTCGGCTGCCGCGAGGGCGACCAGGTCGTCTTCACCCGCTCCACCACGGACTCGCTCAACCTGCTGGCCCGGGCGATCCCGGCCGACTGCCAGGTCTTCGTCTTCGAGACCGAGCACCACGCCTCGCTGCTGCCCTGGCAGCACGCCAAGGTCACCTACCTCAACGCCCCGCGCACCCCGCAGCAGGCCGTCGAGACCCTGGAGCGCGCCCTCGCCGGCCGCACCGAGTCGATCGAAGGGGGCCACGGCCCGGCCCTGGTCTGCGTCACCGGTGCCTCCAACGTCACCGGCGAGCTGTGGCCGGTGCGCGAGCTGGCGGCCGCCGCGCACGCCCACGGTGCGCGGATCGTCCTGGACGCCGCCCAGCTGGCGCCGCACCACCCGGTGAGCGTGCGCGACCTCGACGTCGACTGGGTCGCCTTCTCCGGCCACAAGCTGTACGCCCCCTTCGGCTCCGGCGTCCTCGCCGGGCGCGCCGACTGGCTCCAGGCCGCCGACCCCTACCTCGCGGGCGGCGGTGCCAGCCGCAAGGTCGCCCGGCGCGAGGACGGGGGAGTGGACGTGGAGTGGCACGACAGCGCCGCCCGTCATGAGGCCGGCTCCCCGAACGTGATCGGCGCCTACTCCATCGCCTCCGCCTGCAAGGCGCTGACCGAGGCCGGCTGGGACACCCTGGTCGCGCGCGAGCAGCACCTGATCGCCACGGTCCGCGAGGGCCTGGCCGACGTGCCGGAGGTGCGGATCCTCTCCCTCTTCGGCGACGACGCCCCCCGGGTCGGTGTGATCTCGTTCGTCGTCGAGGGCTGGAACAGCTCCCACTTCGCCGCGGCCCTGTCCGCCGAGTACGGCATCGGCGTCCGCGACGGCCTCTTCTGCGCCCACCCCTTGGTGCGCACCCTGCTCGGCAGCGACCCCCAGACCCAGGGCGAGTGCGGCGCCCCCGAGGCGGCCCCCGGCGAGAAGTCCCTCAACGCCATCCGTGTGAGCTTCGGCGCGGGCACGCCCGACGAGCACGTCGAGCGCTTCGTCACGGCGGTGCGGGAACTGGTCACCCAGGGCGCCCAGTGGACGTACCGGACGGAGGACGGCCGCTGCGTGCCGGCGGTCTGAGGTGCCGTAGCGCCCGGTGAGGCGGTGTGCGCCCGGTCAGGAGTCCAGACCGATGGCGAACGCCGCCTCCAGGTCGTGCTGGGAGTACGTGCGAAAAGCGACGTGCGTGTCCGTGCCCTCCACGCCGGGGATCTTGCTGATCCGCCCCGGAATGACCTCCGCGAGGTCCTCGTGCCGGCGCACCCGCACCATGGCGATCAGGTCGTACGTGCCCGTCACGGAGAACACCTCGCTCACCGATTCCAGCGAAGCGATCTGCTCGGCGATCTCGGGGATCCGGTCCACGCTGGTCTTGATGAGGACGATCGCGGTGATCACGGCTGGTTCTCTCCCTCGGGGGCCGGAGCAGGGGCGGCTTTCACTCTAGTCGCCCGCCCGTCGCCCACCACCGCCCCTCCCGGGCCCCGCTTCGCGCCCCTGTCCTTCCGGAAGAGGACCCACGCGACCAGGAAGCCCAGCCCGAACCCGATCAGATGGGCCAGGTACGCCACCCCCGGGCCCTGGGTGGCCCGCCCCGCCGCCAGCCATTGCAGCGCCGCCCAGAACGGCAGGACGACCCACGCCGGGAAGCGCAGCGGCACAAAGAACAGGAACGGCAGGAGACTGGTCACCCGGGCGCGGGGAAAGAGGGAGAGAAACGCGCCGAGGACCGCCGAGATCGCCCCCGAGGCGCCGACGAGCGACTGCTCGGATGCGGCGTGTGCGGCGGCGTATCCCAGCAGGGCCAGACAGCCGCAGCCGACGTAGAACACGACGAACCGGCCGCGGCCCATCCGTTCCTCGGTCATCGCTCCGAAGACGTAGAGGAAGAGCATGTTGCCGAGCAGATGCACCCAGCTGCCGTGCACGAACAGGGCGGTCACGGGCGTCAGGGCCGCTCGCGGGGAGCCCCGGAGGAGTTCGGCCGGGACCACGCCCCAGCGCCGGAACCAGGCCCGCTGGGCGGTGAGCAGCTCGTCACCGTGGCCGTAGGCCGGGTTCACACCCGCCGCCGGCCCCAGCAGGAAGATCAGGCAGCACGCGGCGATCAGTGCGTACGTCACCGGGGCCGAGGTGCGCCGGAGGGTCCTGGTCGCCTTGCCGACCGCGGTCGTCCAGTTGCCGATCATGTCTACAGAGCATGACGTAACGGGACGCATCGGACGAGGCCGCCTCGCCGCCGTGGACGGACCAGCGGCGAGTCACCGCCAGGCCGTAGGGTTACGAGCCACACGCACCGGGGAGCCCGGTGCGTCACCGACACTGGAAGAAAGCGAACAGTCACGATGACGGTTCCCCTGCCGACCGCCACGACGCGGTGGCGCTGCACGCTCTGCGGCAACCTCACCCGCTTCGACGTGACCCGCTCGTCGAAGGTCGTCGAGTACGTGCACCTCGATCTCGCGGGCGAGCCCAAGGTCGAGGAGCGCGAGGTGCTCAGTGAGACCATCGAGTCGGTGCGCTGCCGCTGGTGCAACGCCGTGGACCAGGTGGAGCTCGTGGACCGGCCCGCGGCCGAGGCCTGAGCAGAGCGCCCCTCACGGCCGACAGGGAAACGTACGACAGGTACAGGAGTGACGGATGGTGGAGACCGCAGGCGGGGGGCCGGGCGACGGCGCCGCTGAGGTGCTCGACCGTCCGCTGCCCGACGGCGTGCGCCGCAAAGTCGTCCAGATCGTCGCGGACGGCTTCGGCGGACTGACCGTCGGCGAACTGCCCGCACAGCTTCGGCAGTACGCGCGGTTCGCGCCGAACCGGCGGGCCAAGTTCGCCGGGAACGCGATGGCGGCCGCGCTGGAGACGGATCCGCTGTTCCGGCAGCGGATCGGCGAGAAGTTCAGAGAAGCGCAGCCGGAACTGGCCGGCGCCCTGGACTCCGGCTCGCCGCCCCCGGCCGCGGACCCGCTCGACGTGGCGGCCGCGGCCTATGTTCTGCGGCCGGCGGGCTGGGTCAAGCTGGTCACGGCGGCCGGCGAGGAGGCGCAGCGCGCCCACGCCGAGCGCGCCGACGAGGAGAGCCGCGCCGAGCTGGAGCGGCTGCGCGAGCTGCTCGCGCAGACGAAGGAGCACACCCGGGCCGAGACCGAGCGGCTGCGCGCGGAGCTGGACCAGGCCAAGAAGGAAGCGGAATCGCTTCACCGTAAGCTGCGCGCCGCCCTCAGCGACGTCAAGCGCGGTGCGGCGGCCGTGCGCAAGGTGCAGGCCGAGATGGAGACCGTACGCGCCGAGGGGCAGGCGCAGGTGTCCGCGGCGGAGAGCGAGTCACGGCGCCTGAAGGCGCGCCTCAGCGAGGCGGAGGCCGCCCTGGAGGCGACCCGCCGCGCGGCGCGCGAGGGCCGCAGCGTCGAGGACATGCGGGTCCGGCTGCTGCTGGACACCCTGCTGGACGCCACTCAGGGGCTGCGGCGGGAACTCGCCCTGCCGCCGGTGTCCGTGCGCCCGGCCGAGACCGTGGACGCCGTCGAGCCGGGGCGGATGACGCCGAAGGACATCGCGGCGCGCGCCCTGTCCGAGAACGACCCGGCGATCCTCGACCAGTTGCTCGCCCTGCCGCAGGCACACCTGGTCGTCGACGGCTACAACGTCACGAAGACCGGCTATCCCCAGATGCCGCTGGAGAAGCAGCGTCTGAGGCTCCTCGGGCAGCTGTCCGCACTCGCCGCGCAGACCGGCGCCGAGGTCACCTGTGTCTTCGACGGGGCCGAGCTGGTGGCGCCGGTGCTGCTGGCGCCGCCGCGCGGGGTGCGGGTGCTGTTCTCCAAGCCGGGCGTGACGGCGGACGAGCTGATCCGTCAGCTGGTGCGCGCCGAGCCGCCCGGCCGTCCGGTCATCGTCGCCTCCACCGACCGTGAGGTGGCCGACGGCGTCGCGCGGGCCGGTGCCCGGCCGGTGGCTTCTGCGGTACTCCTCAAGCGACTGTCCTAGAAGGTGAACGCACGGCCTCAATGCCCGAATTGAGGCTCCTGGCGCTCCACGGACGGTCAATCCGGTGTCACCCCTGGTGAGTTGTGTGCAAAGAATGCATGGCGGGGCCGGATTTTTTGCTGTGAGGATTTGAATGATCACAAGAAGGTCACTAGGGTCTGCCATCGAACCTCCGAACGGGTGATCACTCACAAGAAGGAGTTCGCCTCCGTGGCGTCCCACCGTCGACCCAAGCAGCCGAGCCGTGCACGTGTGACCGTGCTGACCACCGCAGCCGCCGCTGCCGTCGCCATCAGCGCTCAGGCGGCCAGCGCGGCGCCCAGCGAGAAGCCGAGCAAGGACGAGGTCAAGGCCAAGGTCGACAAGCTCTACGAGGAGGCCGAGCAGGCCACCGAGAAGTACAACGGCGCCAAGGAGAAGCAGGAGAGACTCCAGAAGGACATCTCCACCATCCAGGACAACGTGGCGCGCGGCCAGGAGGAGCTCAACGAACTGCGGGACGGCATAGGCCAGGCGGCCGCCGCCCAGTACCGCAGCGGCAGCATCGACTCCTCCGTCCAGCTGTTCCTCTCCGCCGACCCGGACGACTACCTCGACAAGGCCTCCACGCTCGACCAGTTGAGCGGCCAGCAGGTCGAGGCGCTGAAGAAGATCCAGGAGAAGCAGCGTCAGCTCGCCCAGGAGCGCTCCGAGGCCGCCGCGAAGCTCAAGGACCTCTCCACCACCCGCACCGAGCTGGGCAAGAAGAAGAAGGAAGTCCAGGGCAAGCTCGCCGAGGCGCAGAAGCTGCTCAACTCCCTGACCGCCGCCGAGAAGGCCGCCATGGCCGCCGAGGACGCCCGCGCCAGCCGCTCCGCGAGCAGCCGCGTCGACCTCGGCAACTCCAAGGCCGCCTCCGGCCGCGCCGCCGCCGCCTTCTCCGCCGCCCAGTCCAAGCTCGGCTCGCCGTACGTCTACGGCGCCTCCGGCCCGTCCTCCTTCGACTGCTCGGGCCTGACCTCCTGGGCCTACGCCCAGGCCGGCGTCTCCATTCCCCGCACCTCCCAGGCCCAGGCGAACGCCGGCACGCGCATCTACTCCATGAGCGACCTCCAGGTGGGCGACCTGGTGCTCTTCTACGGCGACCTGCACCACGTCGGCCTGTACGCGGGCAACGGCCAGGTGCTGCACGCCCCGCGCACCGGCACCGTCGTGCGCTACGAGTCGATCAACAACATGCCGTTCCAGTTCGGCGTGCGGATCTGACCCTGGCGTCACCCGCCGGGACACCTCGGACTCGACAAGATCAACACGTCGTGCCGCCCGAACGGGCGAATCGTGGCGACGGGAAATGACCCCACGCCCCGCCGATGACCTGCGTCAGCGGCGGGGCGTCACCGTGTGTGGCCGCGGCGGTCTTTGGCCGCCGGCCCGTGGCGGGGCTACTGTCTGCCGCGTTTCCCCCGGCCTTCGCCGTTCACGGTGTACCCGGTGCCGCGGGGAGCAGTCCTGTTCCCCAGTGGAAGGAGCGCGGCCTCCCGTGGGTTCCCATCGCCGTCGCCTCGCGCACTCCGGGTTCGACCGGGGCGCGTGCGCCGCCCTCAGTGTGCTGTCCGTCGCGGCCGCCGCCCTCGGCGCCGTACCGGCCGGTTCCGCCGTGGCCGCGCCGCAGGGCGACGCCCGGGCCGAGGTCGACCGCCTCTACGAGGAGGCCGAGAAGGCCACCGAGGCGTACAACAAGGCCGACGAGCGCACCGACACGCTGCGCCGGCAGGTGGGCGACAGCCAGGATCTGATCGCCCGTCAGCAGGAGAAGGTCAACGCCCTGCGGGACACGCTGGGTTCGCTGGCCG
The DNA here is from genome assembly GCF_055609245.1 of Streptomyces sp. NPDC036813. Lineage (NCBI taxonomy): Bacteria > Bacillati > Actinomycetota > Actinomycetes > Kitasatosporales > Streptomycetaceae > Streptomyces > Streptomyces sp. NPDC036813. The sequence goes on from NZ_JBVJPV010000004.1 coordinate 119,467, forward strand.
GCGCCCAGTACCGCTCCGGCGGCATGGACCCGGCCGTGGCGCTGCTGTTCTCCGCCGACCCCGACGACTACCTGGACAAGGCCTCCGTGCTCGACCGGATCACCGCCCATCAGGCGGGCCAACTGCACGAGCTGCAGGGCGCCCTGCGCGAACTCGCCCAGGAACGCGCCGAGGCGACCCGGCAGCTGGCCGAACTCGAGCGCAGCCGCGCCGCCGTCGCCCGGCACAAGAAGACCGTCGAGCACAAGCTCGCCAAGGCGCGCCGGCTGCTCAACTCCCTGCCGGACGCCGAACGCGCGTCCTACGAGCGCACCTCGCGCTCCGGCCGCACCGACCTGGCCGACCTCGGCGGCGCCGTGCCGGCCTCGGGGCGGGCCGCCGCCGCGGTCGCCGCCGCCCGCGCGGCCCTCGGCAGGCCGTACGTGTGGGGCGCCAACGGACCCTCCGGGTTCGACTGCTCGGGTCTGATGCAGTGGGCGTACGGGCGGGCCGGGGTGCACCTGCCGCGCACCTCGCAGGAACAGCGCTTCGCCGGCCGGCAGGTGCCGCTCTCCCAGGCCCGCCCCGGCGACCTCGTCGTCTACCGCTCCGACGCCAGCCACGTCGGGATGTACGTCGGGAACGGCCGCGTCATCCACGCCCCTTATCCGGGCGCCCCGGTGCGCTACGACCCGGTCGGCATGATGCCGATCTCGTCGGTGACCAGGGTCTGACCGGGCCCTGTCCCCGTACCCTCGGGAAGGTGGCTGGTCGAGGGCGTGCGTCGGGGATGTCGGTTCTCGTCTCGGTGTGCCTGCTGCTCGTGTCCCTCGTGGGGTGCGGCGCGCGGCCCGGCGCCGGCGGTGTGCAAGCCGACGTGCAGCGTCTGCTCGACCGGCGGGCGCAGGCGGTGCTGGACCACGACGCGCGGGCCTACCGCACCACGGGGACGCGGGCCGGGTTCGCCGAGGTGGGCGCGGTGCCGCTCACCTCGTGGTCGTACCGGGTCACCGGGGTGCGGCGCAGCGGTGACACCGCGACCGCGGACGCCGAGCTGCGCTACCGGGTGCGCGGGTACGACCAGGCGCCGGTGACGGCGGGGCGCACGCTCACGCTCACCCGTTCCCCGGACGGCCGCTGGTCGGTCACCGCCGACCGGCCCGCGCCGAAGTCCGCCGACCAGCTCTGGGACCAGGGCACGGTACGGGTCGTGCGCGGACGGCACAGCCTCGTGCTGGGCGTCGGTCAGTCCGACGGGCAGCTGCGCGCCTTCGTCGCGCTCGCCGACCGGGCGGTGCCCGCGGTGACCGACGCCTGGGGGACGAGCTGGCCCCGCCGGGTGGTGGTGCTGGTGCCCAGGTCGCTGGACGGGATGGCGCGGCTGCTCGGCTCGCCCGCCTCCTCCTACCGCGGCATCGCAGCCGTCACCACCGGTGAGACCGGGGCGCCGGCCAAGGCGGCCGCCGACCGGGTCATCGTCAACCCCGACGCCTACGGCATGCTGGGCTCGCTCGGCCGCCAGGTGGTCCTCACGCACGAGACCACGCACGTCGCCACCCGGCGAGCCACCGACGCAGCTACGCCGCTGTGGCTGTCGGAGGGGTTCGCCGACTGGGTCGGCTACCGCGGCAGCGGACGCACCGCCGCGCAGGCAGCGCCGGAACTCCAGCGGGCCGTGGCCGACGGCGAGGTGCCGGCCGCGCTGCCGAGCGACCAGGACTTCGGCTTCGCCGGGGACGCCGGGCGGCTGGCGCGGGCGTACGAGAGCGGCTGGCTGGCCTGCCGGATGATCGCCGAGCGGTGGGACGAGGCGCGGCTGCGCGCGTTCTACCGCGCGGTGGGCGAGCACCGGGAGCGGGCCGGGGCCGTGGAGGAAGCGATGCGGACGACGCTCGGCGTGACCCTGCCGGACTTCACCGCACAGTGGCGTGACTATCTGCGGGTCCAGCTGGGCTGAGGACTGGCGGCGGGGCGGCCGGGCGACCGGGCTGAGGACCGGCGGCGGGGGTGGTCGGCCTGCGGACTGTCCGCGGGTGCGGCCGGCCTGGGGACTGTCCGCGGGTCCAGCTGTGCCGAGGGCTGGCGGCGGGTTCGGCCGGCCTGCGGACCGTCTGTAGGTGCGGCCTGCCCGGGGACGGTCTGCGGGTCCAGCTGTGCCGAGGACTGGCGCTTCGGCCGGCCCAGGGACCCGCGGGTGCGGCCGGGCTGAGGGCGGCGTCCGCTCAGCCGGGTCGCTCCAGCTCGTCGATCGCCTCCCTCAGCCAGGCCCGCTCCGCCTCGCCGGTCGCCCGGGCCACCCTCAGCATCCCCTGGCGGAACAGATCGCCGGCCTCCTCCGCGCGCACCGGGCTGCCGTCGCGGTAGAAGAAGCTCGCGGGGGTCTCGAGGAACTCCAGGCGGCGGCGCAGAACGGCCGCCTGCTCCCCGCGGTCCGGCAGATGGCGCAGGAACGCCAGGACCACGTTGAAGCGGACCTGGTCGGTGATCTCCACCTGCTTCGGCCGCCGCAGGCGCTCCAGCAGGTCCGCTCGGCCGGCCTCGGTGAGGGAGAGCACCCGGCGGGGGGCCGCGCTCGCACCCTCCTCGGTGTGCTGGCCGAGCTTGCCCGCGCCGACCAGGCGGGTGATCGCCGGGTACAGCGCGCCGTCGCTCACCGGGCGGACATGGCCTTGAAGCGCCTTGATGCGCTCCTTCAGCTCGTAGCCGTGCAACGGCTCCTCGGCGAGGAAGCCCAGGATCGACAGCTCCAGCACGAATCCTCCTTGCGGGTGGTCTCCCCGTCATGGTACCTCTGGTCGAGTTACCTCGATTCGAGGTAGCCAGGCGCTGTCGAGGGGGACGTCATGGACACACATCGCAGGCAACTGATCGCACTCGCCCACCCGGTCTACTTCTCCCTGCTGGCCTCCGTCGCCGCCGGGATCATCAACACGGTCTGGGTCTCCCGGCTCGGCGGACCCGCCGTGGCCGCCGTGGCCGTGGCCACCAACACGGAGAACGTGCTGCTCGGGGTGGCCCTCGTCTTCGCCTCCGGGACGACCGTGCTGGTCGCGCACGCCCGAGGGGCGCGGGATCCGGGGGCGGTGCGCTCGGCCGTACGGGGCGGGTGGGCGCTGTTCGGGGTCGTCACCCCGGTGGTCGTGGCGGGCGGGTTCCTGCTGCGCGAACCGCTGGCCCGGCTGGTGCTCGGCGGCGGGGACGGAGCCGCGGTCCCGCTCGCCACGGCGTACTTCGCCATCTCCCTGCCGGGCGTCGCCGTCTTCTACGCGCAGCAGCTGCTCGACGCCGTCCTCAAGGGCACCGGCGACACCCGCACCCCGATGCGCCTCGCCCTGCTCGCAGGCGGCCTGATCCTGGTCGCCGACCCGCTCTTCATCCACGTCTACGGCGTCCGGGGCGCTGCCGCTTCCACCGTCGCGTGCCGCTGCGTCGCCCTCGCCGCGGGATTCCTCGCCCTGCGCCGCAACGCCCTGCTGCGCGCGGCCGGTTCGGCGGCGGCCGCCGAACCGGTCCCGGCCGCCCTGCGGCGGACCCTGGTCACCGGGCTGCCGATGTCCGCCGACTTCACCGTGCGGCAGACCGGCGCGCTCGTCCTCGTCGCGATCGTGGCACGGACCGGGGTGACCGCGGTGGCCGCCTACGCCATCGCCTACAAGGTCATGTACGTGGCGACCATGGCCTTCTACTCGGTCCGGCAGGCCGCCTCCATCCACACCGCGCACACCCGCGGCGAGGGCCGCGACGCGCGGCGGGCGATCGGCCGGCAGGCCGTGCTGGTCTCCGGGGCGGTGGGCCTCGCCGCCTCCGCGCTGCTCGCCCTCGCGGCCCCCTGGATCATGGCCGCCTTCGGTGCCGGGCCCGCGGTGGCCCACGACGGTGTGCTCTTCCTGCGCTGCGTCGGCCCCTACCTGCTGCTGATGGCCTGCTTCATCGCGCTCGGCGGGGTCTTCGAGGGCAGCGGCGGAGCGCCCGCTCTGCTGCGGGTCACCCTCGCCGGTACGGCCGTCCAGCTGCCGCTCGCCCTGGCGCTGGCCGGGCTCGGGCTGCCGGGGGTGTGTCTGGCGCTCGCGCTCGCGATGGCCGTGCAGTGCGCGGCGGTGGCGCTGCTGCTGCGGCGCTCCCCGGCGCCGGACGAGGAGAAGGTCTCCCTGGTGCGGGCCGCCTGAGGGCCGGCCTGGTTCAGGAGGCCACCGGCGTCTTGTCCGGGTCGGCCGTCCGGGCGGGGACCGTCTTGCGCGGCGCCGGCGGCACCGTCGAGCGCCACAGCATCACGGCGGCGGTGACGGTGGCGGCGACCAGCAGGCCGTTGCGGGCGAACAGCAGCGTCATGCCGAGGTTGTCGCTCGCGACCACATTGCCGAAGTGGACCGGGAACTCCAGCACCGTGAACAGGGTCGCCGCCAGCACGAGCGCCGCCGGCCACCGCATCCGCGTCGAGCGGAAGCACAGGCACACCGCCGCCAGACCGACCAGCCACACCAGGTACTGCGGGCTGATCACCCGGCTCGTCGTGGTGAACAGCAGCACGGCGGTGAACGCCGCGTCCGCCAGGGAGTGCGGCGAGAACTCGGACGCCAGCACCCGCCACAGCAGCAGCCAGGCGAACACGGCCCCGGTCAGCGCCAGCGCCGCCGTGCTGACGACCTGGACATACGGGCCGAGGAACTCCACCGAGCCGTAGTTCAGCAGCACCTGCCCGTCCCAGCCGAAGTGCCGGGCCACATGGAAGACCATCGAGCCGAGGGACTCCACCTCCGTGCCCCGGTCCCGCTGGGCGGTGAGGAAGGCGAAGGCGCCGGGCATCCAGAGCGCGAAACCGGCCGCCAGCACCGCCGCGGTCACCGCGGCCGTCGTCCAGGCCCGTCGCCTGGCCGCGCCCCACGCGCCGACCAGGAGCAGCGCCGGCCAGACCTTCAGCATCGCCCCGAAGGCGGCCAGCGCCCCCATCAGCCGCGGCCGGCGGACACCGGCGAGCAGCGCGGCCACGGCCACCGCGGTCACCATCACGTCGTAGCGGGCGTACACCGTCGGGCCCAGCAGCGGGACGCCGACCACCCACATCCACGGGCCCCACAGCGACTTGCCGGGGCGCAGGCCCGCGTACACGAGCAGCGCGAACGCCACCAGGTCGGCGAGGAAGGCGAGGACGAAGAAGGCGTGCGCGAAGCCGAGGAAGGGCAGCGCGGCGGGGGAGAGGATCGCCAGCGCGGCCGCCGGCGGGTACTGCCAGGTGACGTCCTGCTGCGGGAACGTTCCGCCACGCAGGACGTCGTACCAGCCCTGGTAGATCACCCACACGTCGCTGGTGACGTCCGGCCCGGGGAAGACGTACACCCGGAAGACGAACAGGAGCAGCAACAGCCGGGTCAGAGCCCACACGGCGAGCAGTCCGGTCAGGGACCACCTGGTGGCCGTCGTCTTCACGTGATCCCCGTCCGTTCGAATACCTGCCTGAAGGACATGATGGCGTGCCCGGCTGTGTGCCTGCCACATTCGACGGCTCTTGTAAGGTCGGCGGCGATGCACAAGACCCTGATCGTGACGAACGACTTCCCGCCCCGGCCGGGCGGCATCCAGGCCTTCCTGCACAACATGGCCCTCCGGCTGGATCCCGAGCGGGTCGTCGTCTACGCCTCCACGTGGAAGCGCGGCCGGGAGGGCGCCGAGGCGACCGCGGCCTTCGACGCCGAGCAGCCCTTCACCGTCGTACGCGACGCGACGACGATGCTGCTGCCGACGCCCCGGGTGACCCGGCGGGCGGTGGGACTGCTGCGTGAGCACGGGTGCACGTCGGTGTGGTTCGGGGCGGCCGCTCCGCTCGGGCTGATGGCGCCGGCGCTGCGCAGGGCGGGCGCGCGGCGGCTGGTCGCCACCACTCATGGGCACGAGGCCGGCTGGGCCCAGCTGCCCGCCGCACGGCAACTGCTGCGCCGGATCGGCGAGAGCACCGACACGATCACCTACCTCGGCGAGTACACGCGCTCGCGGATCGCCGGTGCGCTGACCCCCGAGGCGGCCGCGCGGATGGTGCAACTGCCGCCCGGTGTCGACGAGAAGACCTTCCATCCCACCTCCGGGGGCGACCAGGTGCGCGCCCGGCTCGGGCTCACCGACCGGCCCGTCGTCGTGTGCGTCTCCCGGCTCGTGCCGCGCAAGGGGCAGGACACGCTCATCCAGGCCATGCCGCGCATCCTGGCCGCCGAGCCGGACGCGGTGCTGCTCGTCGTCGGCGGCGGACCGTACGAGAAGGACCTGCGCCGCCTCGCCGCCGAGACGGGTGTCGCCGGCTCGGTGCGCTTCACCGGTGCCGTGCCCTGGTCGGACCTGCCCGCTCACTTCGGTGCCGGGGACGTGTTCGCCATGCCGTGCCGGACGCGGCGCGGCGGGCTCGACGTCGAGGGCCTCGGGATCGTCTACCTGGAGGCCTCCGCGACCGGACTGCCCGTCGTCGCGGGCGACTCCGGCGGGGCGCCCGACGCGGTCCTCGACGGCGAGACCGGCTGGGTCGTGCGCGGCGGCTCCCCGCAAGAGGCCGCCGAGCGCATCGTCGCCCTCCTCGGCGACGCGGAACTGCGCCGCCGGATGGGCGAGCGGGGCCGCCGGTGGGTCGAGGAGAAGTGGCGCTGGGACCTGCTGGCGGAGCACCTCGAGGAGTTGCTGTAGGCCCCTGGTGACGCCGATGGCGCGGTCCCTCGTGAGAAGGAGCCGCGCCGTTCGTCGTCGTAGGGCCTACTTCGCGTAGATCGCCTCGATCTCGTCCGCGTAGTCCTTCGCCACCACGTTCCGCTTCAGCTTCAGCGACGGGGTCAGATGGCCCGACTCCTCGCTGAACTGGTGGGAGAGGATGCGGAACTTGCGCACGGACTCGGCCTTCGACACCGCCGCGTTGCCGTCGTCGACCGCCGACTGGATCGCCGCCAGCAGGTCCGCGTCGTCCCGCAGCGACGCCACCGTGGCGCCGGCCGGCTTGCCGTGCTCCGCGGCCCAGCGGCCGAGGAACTCCTCGTCGATGGTGACCAGCGCGCCGACGAACGGCCGTCCGTCGCCCACCACCATGCACTCCGCGACCAGCGCGTGCGCCCGGATCCGGTCCTCGATCACGGCCGGCGCGACGTTCTTGCCGCCCGCCGTGACGATGATCTCCTTCTTCCGGCCGGTGATGCGCAGGTAGCCGTCCTCGTCGAGGGTGCCGATGTCCCCGGTGTGGAACCAGCCGTCGGCCAGCGCCTCGCCGGTAGCGCCCGGGTTGTTCCAGTACTCCTTGAACAGGTGCTCGCCGTGCAGCAGCACCTCGCCGTCGTCGGCGATGCGGACCACCGAGCCGGGCAGCGGCTGGCCGACCGTGCCGATCTTCTGCCGGTCCCACGGGTTGAACGCGGTCGCCGCACAGGACTCGGTCAGGCCGTAGCCCTCCAGCACCGTGAAGCCGATACCGCGGAAGAAGTGGCCGAGGCGCTCGCCGAGCGGGGCGCCGCCGGAGATGGCGTACTCGCCACGGCCGCCGAGGACCGCGCGCAGCTTGCTGTAGACGAGCTTGTCGAAGACCTTGTGCTTGATCTTCAGGCCGAGGGACGGGCCCGTGGGGGTGTCCAGCGCCTTGCTGAAGGCGATCGCGGTGTCCGCGGCCTTGTCGAAGATCGCGCCCTTGCCGTCGGCCTGCGCCTTGGCGCGCGCGGAGTTGTACACCTTCTCGAACACGCGCGGCACGCCGAGGATCAGCGTCGGGCGGAAGGCGGCCAGCTCGTCGGTGAGGTTCTTGATGTCCGGGACACAGCCCAGCTTGATCGGCGCCATCATCGGCGCGACCTGCACCAGCCGCCCGAAGACGTGCGCGAGCGGGAGGAACAGCAGCACCGAGCACTCACCGGTACGGAACAGGGGGCGCAGCCGCTCGACGACGTTGCCGCACTCGGCGAAGAAGCTGCGGTGGGTGAGCACACAACCCTTGGGGCGGCCGGTGGTGCCGGAGGTGTAGACGATCGTCGCCGGGTCGTCGGCCTTGGCGAGCGAGCTGCGCTCCTCGACCGTCTCGTCGGAGACGTCCAGGCCGGCCCGGCCCAGCTCCTCGAGGGCGCCGGCCTCGATCTGCCAGACGTGCTTGAGCGCGGGCAGGTGCTCGCGCACCGACTCCACGGCGGCGGTGTGGCTGTCCAGCTCGGTGACGCAGGCGGTGGCGCCCGAGTCCGACAGGATCCACTGCACCTGCTCCGGAGAGCTGGTCTCGTACACGGGCACGGTGATCGCGCCCGCGCTCCAGATCGCGAAGTCGAGCAGTGTCCACTCGTAACGGGTGCGGGACATCAGGCCGACCCGGTCGCCCGGCTGCACACCGGAGGCGATCAGGCCCTTGGCGGCGGCGTGGACCTCGGCCAGGAACGCCGTGGCCGTCACGTCCTGCCAGGCCCCTGCGACCTTACGGGCGATGACGGCGACGTCCGGGTGCAGCGCGGCGTTTCTGCGGACGATGTCGGTCAGATTGCCGTCCGCAGGGACCTCGTACAAAGCCGGAAGGCTGAACTCGCGCAAGACTGCTGCTCCTCATAGGGCGCCGGCGCCACGACGTTGTGTGATGCGACGGTCCGGTCCAAGGCTCGGTCAGGTGCTCGGGAGGACGCCAGGAGGATGGGGAGCCCACTGGTTGAAATCCTGAGCACGACTGGACTGCCCGGACGTTACCCGCCGGTATGGCTTCTTCGACAGGGGGTCCCGGCGAGATGTTCGCTGCGTCACACAGATTGGTGTTCCTTCGCGCACAGTAGTCCACGGCTTTCCTGACTAGCCAGTAACCGCAGGCCGGGCTGCCACTGTTCACAGGTGCATCGCTGCGCCTACGCTTGATCGCCATGTCATCCACACCGGCCCGCGGGCGCAGGACACGTGTTCATGTGGTCAGTGACGTGCACGGCAACGCCCGGGACCTGGCCCGCGCAGGCGACGGCGCCGACGCCCTGGTCTGCCTGGGTGATCTCGTCCTCTTCCTCGACTACGCCGACCACTCCCGCGGCATCTTCCCCGACCTGTTCGGGACCGAGAACGCCGACCGTCTCGTCGCACTGCGCACCGCCCGCCGCTTCAAGGAGGCCGGCGAACTCGGCGCCCGGCTGTGGGCGGGCATCGAGGGCGATCGCGCCACGGTGATCGAACAGGCGGTGCGGCGGCAGTACGCGGAGCTGTTCGCGGCGTTCCCCACGCCGACGTACGCCACGTACGGCAACGTCGACATGCCGGCGCTGTGGAAGGAGTACGCCGGCTCCGGCACCACGGTCCTCGACGGCGAGCGCGTCGAGATCGGCGGCTGGACCTTCGGCTTCGTCGGCGGCGGCCTGCGCACGCCGATGCGCACGCCGTACGAGATCTCCGACGAGGAGTACGCGGCGAAGATCGAGGCGGTCGGCGAGGTCGACGTCCTGTGCACGCACATCCCGCCGGAGGTACCGGAGCTCGTCTACGACACCGTCGCGCGCCGCTTCGAGCGCGGCAGCCGTGCCCTGCTGGAGGCGATCCGGCGCACCCGGCCGCGGTACGCGCTGTTCGGGCACGTGCACCAGCCGCTGGTGAAGCGGATGCGGATCGGCGCCACCGAGTGCGTGAACGTCGGGCACTTCGCGGGGACGGGCAAGCCGTGGGCGCTCGAGTGGTGACCGGCGGTGAAGGCGGCTGGTCGCGGGCGCGGTAGCCTTCACACCGCACCTGTTACCTCTCTCAACCGGCCCGCATCTGGAGGAGCCACGGCGATGGCGGAACACACCAGCTCGAGCATCGTGATCGAGGCGGCACCGGCCGACGTCATGGCGGTCATCGCCGACTTCGCCCGCTATCCCGACTGGACCGGTGAGGTGAAGGAGGCGGAGGTCCTCAAGACCGACGAGGCGGGCCGCGCGCAGCAGGTGCGGCTCGTGATGGACGCGGGCGCGATCAAGGACGACCAGACGCTGGCGTACACCTGGACCGGGGGCGACGAGGTCTCCTGGACGCTGGTGAAGTCGCAGATGCTGCGGTCGCTGGACGGCTCGTACCTGCTGAAACCGGTGGGCACGGGGTCGACCGAGGTCACCTACTCCCTCACCGTGGACGTCAAGATCCCCATGCTCGGCATGATCAAGCGCAAGGCCGAGAAGGTCATCATCGACCGGGCCCTGGCGGGACTGAAGAAGCGGGTCGAGTCGGGTCGGTAGGTCACCGACGCAGCCGCGGGCAGCTGGGGCGGCTGGGGTGGGCGGTGGGGTCCCCCCTGCTCGAAGAGCTTGGGGAGGCACCCCGCAAGCGCCGGGCCGCACGTCCCGCCCCCGGCCGGCCGCAACGCCGCGTCACCGCCGAACGGGCCGTAAGGCAACGTCCACTACCGTTCACCCTCATGCGCACCCTCCTGATCACGGGCCCCGGCGGCAGTGGCCGTACGACCATCGCGGCCGCCACCGCACTCGCCGCCGCCCGGCAGGGCACCCGCACCCTCGTCCTCGGTGCCGACCGCACCGACACCCTCGGCGCCGCCCTCGGCACGGCCACCGGACCGACCCCCACCCGGGTCACCGAGAACCTCACCGCCTGGCGTCCCGACGCCACCGCGGGATTCCGCGACGACCTCACCGGCTTCCAGAACCGCGCCGGACACGTCCTCGACCTGCTCGGCGCCTCCCGCCTCGACCCCGAAGAGGTCACCCCGCTGCCCGGCGCCGAGGAACTCACCCTGCTGCGCGCGCTGCGCGACGCCGCCCTCGCCGAGACCCACGACCTCCTCGTCGTCGACCTGCCGGCCACGCCGCAGGCCCTCGCCCTGCTCTCCCTCCCCGAGGAGCTGCGCCGCTACCTTCGCCGCATGCTCCCGCCGGAGCGGCAGGCCGCCCGCGCGCTGCGCCCGGTCCTCGGCCGCCTGGCCGGCGTCCCCATGCCGTCCGACTGGCTGTACGACACCGCCGGCCGCTGGGACACCGAGCTGGCGGCGGTGGAGGCCGTCCTCGCCGACCGGCACACCTCCGTACGCCTGGTCGCCGAACCCGGCCCCGCCGGCAGCGACGCGCTGCGCACCGCCACCCTGGGGCTCGCGCTGCGCGCCCTGCCCGTGGAGTCGGCGGTCGCCAACCGCGTCCTGCCGGAGGACGCCTCCGGCCCCTGGCTCGCCGGTCCCCTCGCCCAGCAGCGCAAGGCCCTGGGGGAGTGGCGGGAGACGCACGGCCCGGTGCACGAGGTCGGCCACCTCGGCCGTGACCCGCGCGGCGCCGACGACCTCGCCGCCCTCGCCGTACCCGGCGTCGATCCGGCGCCCGCCCCCGTCGAGTGGCCCCTCACCGACCGCATCGCCGACGACGGCGTCCTCGTCTGGCACGTCCCCCTGCCCGGCGCCGTACGCGAGGAACTCGACCTCGTGCGGCGTGGCGACGAACTCGTCGTCACCGCGGGTTCCTTCCGCCGTATCGTCACGCTGCCCTCGGCCCTGCGCCGCTGCACCGTCGACGGCGCCGCCCTGCGCGACGGCGAGCTGTGCGTCCGGTTCGCTCCCGACCCCGCACTGTGGCCCCGCGAGCGGTGAACCGGTTACCGCCGTTCGGGTAACGTCGTAAGGACCAGCCGTAGTCAGGAGTGCGTCATGAGCGAAGAGCGCCCCCCGTCCGGTGCCGGTGAGCAGGGACACGCCGGCGAGGAGTTCCGCGCCACCGACGCCGACGCCTGGGCCACCGCGTGTGCCGAGGATCTGGCGGCGGAGAAGGCCCGCCGCCGCACACAGCACGGCCCGCCTCCCGGCTCGGCCGCCGAGGAGCTGAAGAAGCTGGTCGACTCGGTCGCCGAGAAGCTCGCCGGCATCCAGTCACCGCTGCTCGGCTCGGTCGCCGGGCCGGCCGCCCAGCAGGTGGTGCGGCAGGTCGTGGAGCAGGCCAAGGCCGCCGTCGAGCCGGTCATCGAACGCAACCCGGACGTCTTCGACCACCTCGCCGCGGCCGGCAGCGAGCTGCTCGCCGCCTACCGCTCGGCCGTCCAGGCCCAGGAGAAGCGCTGGACGGCAGGCGCGAGCGACCTGGACGAGGACCTGCGGGGGCGCGGCGACGACGACGGCCCCGGCCAGCGCATCGACCTCGACTAGCCCCCCCCGCGTCGGCGCCGGGTCCACCGGGCGGACGACGGCGACCCGAGGGCAAACGCCTCGGGTACCGTTGGCCGTAGCGGGGCTCGACCGAAACTGAGGGATTCATGGGACTCACCATCGGCGTCGACATCGGCGGCACGAAGATCGCGGCCGGCGTGGTCGACGAGGAAGGCAACATCCTCTCGACCTTCAAGGTGCCGACCCCCACCACGCCCGAGGCCATCATCGACGCCATCGCCTCGGCGGTGGAGGGCGCACGCGCGGGGCACGAGATCGTCGGTGTGGGCATCGGCGCCGCCGGATACGTCAACCGGCAGCGCTCCACGGTCTACTTCGCGCCCAACATCGACTGGCGCAACGAGCCGCTGAAGGAGAAGGTCGAGGCGCGCACCGGCCTCCCGGTCGTCGTGGAGAACGACGCCAACGCCGCCGCGTGGGGCGAGTACAAGTTCGGCGCGGGCAAGGGCCACCGCAACGTCATCTGCATCACGCTCGGCACCGGTCTCGGCGGCGGCATCATCATCGGCAACAAGCTGCGCCGCGGCCACTTCGGCGTGGCCGCCGAGTTCGGCCACATCCGCATGGTGCCGGACGGCCTGCTGTGCGGCTGCGGCTCGCAGGGCTGCTGGGAGCAGTACGCCTCCGGCCGCGCCCTCGTGCGCTACGCCCGCCAGCGCGCCAACGCCACCCCGGAGCGCGCCGAGATCCTGCTCGGCCTCGGCAACGGCACCCCCGACGGCATCGAGGGCAAGCACATCTCCGTGGCCGCCCGCCAGGGCGACAAGGTCGCCGTCGACTCCTACCGCGAGCTCGCCCGCTGGGTCGGCGCCGGCCTGGCCGACCTGGCCTCGCTCTTCGACCCGTCCGCCTTCATCGTCGGCGGCGGTCTGTCCGACGAGGGCGAGCTGGTCCTCGACCCGATCCGCAAGTCGTACAAGCGCTGGCTGGTCGGCGGCAACTGGCGTCCGGTCGCCGAGGTCCGCGCCGCGGAACTGGGCAACGAAGCCGGCCTGGTGGGCGCGGCGGACCTGGCCCGGGAGCCCGACCCCATCATGTGATGTCCGCCTGCGATCGGTGCCCGTCGCTCCTCCGGGAGTGGACGGGCACCGGCGTATGTTGATCACCATGCTCACACCGCTCCCCAACTCCCGCACAGAGCCCGACGGTTCTGCAACCATCCGGGTCCTGAGCTACAACGTCCGCTCGATGCGCGACGACACCGACGCCCTCGCCCGCGTCATCCGGGCCTGCGCCCCCGACCTGGTCCTGATCCAGGAGGCCCCCCGCTTCTTCCGCTGGCGCAAGAAGCTCGCCCGCCTCGCCCACGCGGCGGACCTCGTCATGGTCACCGGCGGTGCGACGACCACCGGACCGGCGATCCTCAGCACCCTGCGCGCCACCGTCGAGCGCACCGAGGACGTGCTGCTGCCGCCGCCCCGCAATCCGGACCTGCACCGCCGCGGCCTCGCCACGGCGGTGGTCCGCTTCGGCGGGGCCCGGCTCGGCGTCGTCAGCTGCCACCTCTCCCTCGACGACGAGGAGCGCCGCACCCAGGCCGGCCTGTTCCTGGACCGGCTGGCCGCGCTCGGCGTGGACCACGTCGTGGCGGGCGGTGACATCAACGAATCCCCCGACGGCCCGGCCTTCCGCCACATCACCGAGTCGCTGCAGGACTGCCCCGCCGTCGCGCCCTGGGGAGGCACACACACCTGGAACTCGGCCGACCCCCACGAACGCATCGACGCGATCTTCGCCACCAAGGGCATCGAGGTGCTCGGCTGCGGCGTGCCCGTCGGTGCCCCCGGTGTCACGGAGGCAGACCTGAGGGCGGCCACCGACCACTTTCCGGTCCTGGCCGCCCTCAGAATTCCCGTGGGCTAGACGACCGCCCCGCGCCCGGGGTCCCCGTCGTCGTCCTCGTCCGTCCGCATCCGCATCACCAGCGTCACGCAGCCGCCGAGGAAGCCGCCGACCGAGAGGGTCGTCAGCCACCAGGTCATGTCCCAGCGCAGCAGCACCGCCAGCAGGAGCAGCAGCGGGCCGCCGACGACACCGAGCCAGGCGAATTTCGCCGTGGCGTCCGCCTCGGGCAGCGGCGGCGGCTCCGGTGGGACGAAGTGCCCCTCGTCGTCCTCGTCGAAGTCGTCGTCGGAGGGGTCGGGCGGGGAGTGGTCGCGCGGGCCGAGGCCGGGGGCGAAGGAGATCGAGCTGCCGAGCGGCCGCGCCGGTGTCGCCGGCTTGCGCTCCTCGGGCTCGTCGTCGGTGGTGGGTTCCGGCAGGGCCAGATCCTCCACCGACCGGAACGGTCTGCTGCCGGGAGGGTCCGCCGGCTCCTCACCGTAGGCGGCGATGATCGCCTTCCACGCGGCCTCCTCGTCGAAGGGGACGCTCTGCTCCTGGGGCTCGTGCGCGTCGCGCTCGTCGCGGCCCTCGCGCTCCTCGCGCTCCGAGTCGTGCTCAGCCACCTGCCGCCGTCCCTTCCTTGCCGAAGCTGGGTGCGAGCCGGCCGATGAACGCGAGGCTCTCGGCGAAGATGCGGTCCGCGTCGTGGTCCAACGTCGCCACGTGGTAGCTCTGTTCCAGCAGGATCTCCGTGACGTCGGTGGACGAAACGCGGCTGAGGATGCGTGCCGAGTCGGCCGGCGGGACGACATGGTCCTGCGGGCTGCGCAGGAGCAGCAGCGGCTGCGTGACCTGCGGCAGCTCGCCGTCGACCAGCCGGAAGAAGTTCCGCAGCGAGTGCGCGGCGTGCAGCGGCACCCGGTCGTAGCCCAGCTCGGCGCTGTTCGGCTTGGCGATGTCGCTGGCGATGCCCTTCGTCGCCGGCACCAGATGACGTACGACGGGCAGGGCGTGGGCGGCGAGGCCGTGCACCTTGTTCGCCGGGTTGACCACGACGACGCCCTCGACCGCGTCCCCGTGCCGCGCGGCGAGGCGCAGGGCGAGCGCGCCGCCCATGGACAGCCCGGCCACGAAGACGCGCGCGCACCGCTCGCGCAGGGCGCGCAGCTCGCGGTCCACCTCCGCGTACCAGTCGGGCCAGCCGGTGACCTGCATGTCCTCCCAGCGGGTGCCGTGCCCGGGCAGCAGCGGCAGCGAAACGGTCAGGCCGTGCTCGGCGAGGTACTCCGCCCAGGGGCGCAGCGACTGCGGGGAACCGGTGAAGCCGTGGCAGAGGAGGACCCCCACCTCCCCGCCCTCGTGGCGGTACGGCTCGGCTCCAGGAAGGACCGGCACGGTCGGTCTCCTGTTCGTGAGAAGGGTGTGAACTGCTCCCAAGACTTCCAGGTGAGCTTCACCGTACGCGACGGCACTGACACCGACCAGGGGCGTCGGTCTCTTCGCCGCCCTCCGGGTTAAGGTCTGTTCGACACATACAGGAGGCACTCGGTTGTTGTACGGCGCGATGAAGGTTTCTATCGGAGGGTCGCTGAAGCTCGTCTTCCGGCCCTGGGTGGAAGGCCTGGAGAACGTCCCGGCCGAGGGCCCGGCGATCCTGGCGAGCAACCACCTGTCCTTCTCCGACTCGTTCTTCCTGCCCGCAGTGCTCGACCGCAAGGTCACGTTCATCGCCAAGGCCGAGTACTTCACCACCCCCGGGGTCAAGGGCCGGTTGACTGCGGCGTTCTTCAAGGGCGTCGGCCAGCTCCCGGTGGACCGCTCCGGGGCGCGCGGTGCGGGTGAGGCCGCGATCAAGAGCGGTATCGAGGTGCTGGAGCGCGGCGAGCTGTTCGGGATCTACCCCGAGGGCACCCGCTCGCCCGACGGCCGCCTCTACCGCGGCAAGCCGGGCGGCCTCGCGCGCGTGGCGCTCGCCACCGGGGCGCCCGTGATCCCCGTCGCGATGATCGACACGGAGAAGATCCAGCCGCCCGGGAAGGTCGTCCCGAAGGTCATGCGGCCCGGCATCCGCATCGGCAAGCCGCTCGACTTCTCCCGCTACCAGGGCATGGAACACGACCGGTTCGTGCTGCGCGCGGTGACCGACGAGGTCATGTACGAGATCATGAAGCTCTCCGGCCAGGAGTACGTCGACATGTACGCGACCGCCGCCAAGCGGCAGATCGCGGAGGCGGCGAAGGCGCAGAAGGAGGCCGAAGCCGCGCTGGCGAAGGCCGAGAAGGAGCAGGCGAAGAAGGAGAAGGACGCTTAAGGGCGCCTGCGGACCGACGGGGGTGGGGGACGTGGCCAGACGCGAGCGAGTCATGCGCATGTCGGTCGAGCTGCCGCTGTGGCGTGCGCTGACCGCCTACCGGGTACTGACCATGCTGTACGCGGTCGGTCTGTTCGCCACCGCCTACGGACGCTTCACCCGCCCCTGGCTCGCCATCGCCTACTACGCGGTGCTGTGCGTGTGGACGCTCGCCACCCTGCCCAGGGTCGCCAACGCGCAGAGCTGCACCCGGCGTTTCCTCGCCGCCGACCTGACCGTGGCGCTGGCCGGCATCCTGCTGACCCCGCTCGCCGACAACCACCAGCGGATCATGGACGGTGGGCCGACGCTGCCGTCGATATGGACCGCCGGCGCGGTGCTGGCGTTCGCCATCAAGGGCGGCTGGCGCTGGGCGGCGTACGCCTCCACCCTCGTCGCCGTCGCGAACCTCCTCGAGCGCGGTGCCCCGGCCCGCGACACCGTCCACAACGTGATCCTCGTCTGGGTCGCCTCCATCGCCATCGGCTACGTCGTCGAGGTGGCCCGCGCCTCCGAGCGCACCCTGGCCCGCGCCCTGGAGATCGAGGCGGCGACCAGGGAGCGGGAGCGGCTCGCCCGGGACATCCACGACAGCGTGCTGCAGGTGCTCGCGATGGTGAAGCGGCGAGGTGCCGCGCTCGGCGGCGAGGCGGGCGAACTGGGCCGGCTGGCCGGCGAGCAGGAGGTGGCACTGCGCACCCTGGTCTCCGGCGGCCTGGTGCCCGTCTCCCGGGTGTCCGAGGACGCTGCCGAGGGGGCCTTCGTACGTGCCGTGGAGGAACCGGACGACGACGCCGGCCCGGTCGACCTGCGCGCGCTGCTCGCGCCGTACGCTGCGGACCGGGTCTCCTTCGCCGAGCCCGGCGCGCCCGTGCCGCTGCCACCGCTCGCCGCGCGGGAGCTGGCCGCCGCGGTCGGGGCGGCGCTGGACAACGTCCGCAGGCACGCCGGCGCGGGCGCCCGCGCATGGATCCTGCTGGAGGACGAGGCCGACGAGATCGTGGTGACGGTCCGCGACGACGGCCCCGGCATCCCCGAGGGACGGCTCGCGCAGGCCGAGGGGGAGGGGCGGCTCGGGGTCGCCCTGTCGATCCGCGGGCGGCTGCGTGACCTCGGCGGCAGCGCCGAACTGATCTCGACGCCCGGGCAGGGCACCGAAGTGGAACTGAAGGTACCGAAGGCGAAGGCCGCACGGGGGAAGGCGGAAGCGCGATGAGTGAGCAGCAGGACCCGATCAAGGTCATGGTGGTCGACGACCACCCGATGTGGCGCGACGCCGTCGCCCGCGACCTGGGGGAGTCCGGCTTCGAGGTGGTCGCCACCGCCGGAGACGGCGAGCAGGCCGTGCGCCGCGCCCGGGCCGCCGCGCCCGACGTGCTCGTCCTCGACCTCAACCTGCCCGCCAAGCCCGGCGTCCAGGTCTGCAAGGAGGTCGTCGCCGCCGACCCCGCGCTGCGTGTGCTGGTGCTCTCCGCGAGCGGCGAGCACGCCGACGTACTGGAGGCCGTGAAGTCCGGCGCCACCGGCTACCTGCTGAAGTCCGCCTCCACCGAGGAGCTGCTGGACGCGGTGCGCCGCACCGCGGCCGGCGACCCGGTCTTCACGCCCGGCCTGGCCGGGCTGGTCCTCGGCGAGTACCGGCGCCTGGCCTCCGAGCCCGCGCCCGCCCCGGACGCCGGCGAGCCGAGTGCGCCCCGGCTCACCGAACGCGAGACCGAGGTGCTGCGGCTGGTCGCCAAGGGCCTGAGCTACAAACAGATCGCCGAACGCCTCGTCATCTCGCACCGCACGGTGCAGAACCACGTGCAGAACACCCTCGGCAAGCTCCAGCTGCACAACCGGGTCGAGCTGGTGCGGTACGCGATAGAGCGCGGTCTCGACGACGAGTGAGTCGCCCGCGCACGGCCCCGTCGCACCGCTAGCGTGGAGAACAGCAGCTCGTGGGGAGCAGCAGCGTGACGTCCGCGAAGGGACATCCCATGCGCGTCGGAGTACTGACCGGAGGCCGTGACTGCCCGGGCCTCAACGCCGTGGTGCGCGCCGTCGTCCGCAAGGGCGTCCAGGAGTACGGCGACGAGTTCGTCGGCTTCGTGGACGGCTGGCGCGGTCCGCTGGAGGGGGAGACCGTCCCGCTGGGCATTCCGCAGGTGCGGGGCACCCTGCCGCGCGGCGGCACCATCCTCGGCTCCTCGCGCACCCACCCGCTGGACGACCCGGACGGGGTCCGCCGGATCCGCGAGAACCTCGCCAAGGCCGAGGTGGAGGCGCTGATCACGATCGGCGGCCGGGACACGCTCGGCACCGCGGCCCGCCTCGCGGACGAGTACGGGCTGCCCCTGGTCGGCGTACCGAAGACCATAGACAACGACCTGTCCGGCACCGACTACACGGTGGGCTACGACACCGCCGTCTCCGTCGCGACCGCGGCGATCGACCGGCTGCACACCACCGCCGAGTCCCACAAGCGGGTGCTCGTCGTCGAGGTGATGGGCGGCGACTCGGGCTGGATCGCGCTGCGCTCGGGCCTGGCCGGCGGCGCGAACGTCATCCTGATCCCGGAGCAGCCCTTCGACGTCGACCAGGTGTGCGCGTGGGTCACCTCCCGTTTCCGGGCGTCGTACGCGCCGATCGTGGTCGTCGGTGACGGGGCGCGCCCCAAGGACGGCTCGATGGTGCTGCAGCACACGCCGGACGGCGGCCTGGGTCAGGTGCGGCTGTCGGGTGTGGGCGAGTGGCTCGCCCGGGAGATCGAGCACCGCTCCGGCAAGGAGGCCCGCACGACGGTCCTCGGCCACATCCAGCGCGGCGGTTCGCCCAGCCCCTTCGACCGGTGGCTGGCCACCCGCTTCGGTCTGCATGCCATCGACGCCGTGCACGAGGGCGACTTCGGCACGATGGTCGCGCTGCACGGCACGGACGTCGTGCGGGTGCCGATCTCCGAGGCGACGGCCCGGGTGAAGAGGGTGGAGCCGAAGCTGTACGAGGAGGTCGGGGTGTTCTTCGGCTGAGCGGCGGCCGGCGGTGAGGGGACGTGTATTCCGGCCAGAACCGACCGGAAGGGGACAGCTGGTGGACATCCTGGCCTTCGGTGTACAGGCCGACGAAAGGCCCCTGATCGAGGCCGCCTTCGCCGGCCGGCACGAGGTGCGCTGCCTGGACGTCTTCCTCAACGAGGACACCGCCCCCATCGCCGCCGGCCACGAGGTGATCTCCACCAGCGTCAACGCCGACCTGAACGGCTGTGTCCTCGAGACCCTCGCCGCCGGCGGCACCCGGATGATCGCCCAGCGCTCCACCGGCTTCAACAACATCGACCTGGCCGCCGCCGAACGGCTCGGCATGACCATCGCCCGGGTGTCCTTCTACTCGCCGTACTCCGTCGCCGAGTTCGCCTGGGCGCTCGCCCTGGCCGTCAACCGCCGGATCGTCCGCGCCTCCACCCGCACCCGCGACTTCGACTTCCGGCTCGACGGACTGATGGGCCGCGACATGCACGCTCGCACCGCCGGAGTACTCGGCACGGGCAAGATCGGCGAGGCGTTCGCCCGGATCGCCCACGGCTTCGGCATGCGGCTGCTCGGCTGGGACTCGCCGAGAACCCGGCGTGCGTGGAGCTGGGCATGCGGTACGTCCCCAAGGACGAACTGCTCGCCGAGTCCGACCTGGTCACCCTGCACATGCCGCTGACCCCGCAGACCCAGCACCTCCTCGACGCCGCCGCGCTGAAGGCGATGAAGGACGACGCGATCCTGGTCAACTCCAGCCGCGGCGGCCTCGTCGACACCGCGGCCCTCGTCGACGAACTGCGCGAGGGCCGCTTCACGGGTGTCGGACTGGACGTCTACGAGTCGGAGGCGGGCCTGTTCTTCCTCGACAAGTCCCTTCAGGCCATCGAGGACGACATCCTGGCCCGCCTGGTCACCTTCCCGAACGTGCTGGTCACGTCCCACCAGGCGTACTACACCGAGGACGCCGTCGGGCAGATCGTCGACACCACGGTACGCAACGTCCTGGACTACACCGCGGGCCGCCGCTCGGGGAACGTGCTGGTGCCGCGCAGCTGATCCAGCAGCTCCCGCACCACCGCGGCGCCGTTCAGGGACAGCACCGACTCCGGGTGGAACTGCACCCCGCCGAAGCCGGGACCCCGCACCGCATGCACCTCGTGTGAGGCGTTACGGCTGACCTCGATGCCGTGCGCGGCCAGCTCCGCGGCGCTGTCGTCGTCGCAGCGGGCGACGAAGCTGTTGTAGAAGCCGACGGTCTCCTCGCGGCCGAACAGGTCGATCACCGTCTGCGCCCCCTGGTACGGCACCTCCTTGCGGACCAGGTCCAGGCCCAGCTCGGCCGCGATCAGCTCGTGGCCGAGGCAGACGCCGAGAACGCCGTGCCGGTGCCCGGCGAGGACGGCCGCGGTCAGCTCCCGCAGGACGCGCATCTTGGGATCGTCCAGGTCGCGGGGGTCGCCCGGGCCGGGGCCCAGCACCACCGGGCCCTCGTGCGCGAGGACCGCCCGGCGCAGGTCCGGCTCGTCGTAGCGCCTGACGGTGACGGTCAGTCCGGCGGCCCGCAGCACATGCGCCAGCATCGCCGTGAAGGTGTCCTCACCGTCGACGACCAGGGCGTGCCCGGTCAGCTCCGCCGACGGCTCCTGCATCCGCAGCCAGAACGGCGCGAGCAAGGCGCGGCGCCCGTCGAGGGCGGCACGCACGCGGGGGTCGTCGGCGAGTCGCACGCGCGTGTGCTCCGCACGCGGGCGGGAGGGGCGCACGCCCAGCGCGGCGAGCACACCCGCCGCCTTCGCGTGGGTCTCCGCGACCTCACCGGCCGGGTCGGAGCCGCGCACCAGGGTGGCGCCGACCGGGACGCGCAGCCGTCCGGCCGCGTCGATGTCGGCGGTGCGGATGAGGATGGGGGAGTCGAGGGTCTGCGCGCCGCCGGAGTCCCGGCCGAGCAGCGCCAGGGCGCCGGCGTAGTAGCCGCGTCCGCCCACCTCGTGCCGCTGGATGACCCGGCAGGCGTTCTGCACCGGCGAGCCGGTCACGGTCGCCGCGAACATCGTCTCGCGCAGCACCTCCCTGGCGTCCAGCGTCGACCTGCCGCGCAGCTCGTACTCGGTGTGCGCGAGGTGGGCCATCTCCTTCAGCCGCGGGCCGACGACGACCCCGCCCATGTCGCCGACGGTGCACATCATCTTCAGTTCCTCGTCGACGACCATCGACAGCTCCTCGATCTCCTTGCCGTCGGCGAGGAAGTCCAGCAGATGCTCCGGCGTCGGCCCCCCGGCGGGGTAGCGGTACGTTCCGCTGATCGGGTTCATCACCACCGTCCCGCCGGACATCCGCACATGCACCTCGGGACTCGCGCCGACGAGCGTGCGGTCCCCGGTGTGCACGACGAACGTCCAGTACGCCCCCCGCTCGCCCTCCAGCAGCCGCCGGAACAGGGCCAGCGCGTCGGCCCTGCCGAAACCCGGGATGTCGCCCTCGTAAGTGCGCCGGATGACGAAGTTGGCGCCCTCGCCCCGGCCGATCTCCTCCCGCAGCACCCGAGCGACGATCGCGCCGTACTCCTCGTCCTCGATGTCGAAGCCGCCGCCCTCGACCCGCACCGCGTGGGCGGGCAACTCGGCCAGCGCGGTGCCGAGGGACAGCGAGTGCCGCTCCTCGGGGACCAGTACCGCGAGCGGTGTGCCGTCGTCGCGGACGTCGAAGCCGCGCTCGCGGATCTGCCGGAACGGCACCAGCGCCAGGCACTCGTCGGGCAGGTCGGCGAGGCGGTCGTGGTGGGTGACCGGGCCGATCAGCAGCTCGACCACGTCCTCGCGGTGGCCGGGGGTGCGGCGGCGCAGCAGGGCGAAGGGGCGGGGGTCGGACAGCAGGTCCGTGAGGTTCATGGGGTGGGTCCTTCTCGATCTGTCGATGGAGAGGAACGACCCCGGACACACCGAAGGCCGCCCCTCGGGCGGCCTTCGCGAAGTCTTGCGTACGCGCAGTCAGTGGGCCGCCGGAGAAGCGGTCCACCACCAGTTCTGGACGAGTTGCGCGAACATGCCGGGCACCCTACCCGATGCCGCTACGGGTTACGATCCCCTTCTGCCTTTTTGGCATGTCCCTATCGACTCCACGGAAGGTGTGCATGGGACTCATACGGGGATCCAGGCCGCTCGCCTGGCTCGCGGCCCTCGCGGCGCTGCTGACGGCTCTGACCATCCGTCCGGCCGCGGCCGCGGACACGCCGACGATGACGCAACTCTCGCTCGGGGCGGACCAGTTCAAGCTCACCGACACCAGCTCCGTGTCGGCCGCGAACAGCCTCTACACCAACCACCTCACCAGCCACGCGACGCTGTCCGACGTCGTCACCACCGACATCACCAGGAACTCCGCAGGCGCCGACGACCCCTGGCTGAACCTGCGCTCGATGCGCTCCTGCGCCGGAACCGAGACCAAGGCCCTGCCCCCGGTGGGCACAGGGACGGCCTGGTGCTGGTCGCAGGCCCACGGCGACGACACCAGTCCGCACTGGTGGCCGCAGGGCATGAGCAGCACCGGCACCGCCGACGGCGCCGACGGCACCATCCAGGGCCGTCACGTCCTGGCCGTCGCCTGGCACTACCGCACGCTCAGCGACGAGACGTCCGCCGGCTGCAAGACCGACAACCTGCTCAAGCTCTCCCTGCTGGACCGCGACACCGGTAAGTACCGCCACATCCTGCTCGCCGAGCCCACCGGCACCGGCAGCAACTTCCGGTTCGTCACCGGCCATGGCGGCGGCATCGTCTGGTACGCCAACTACCTGTACGTCACGGACACCGCCCACGGCATCCGGGTCTTCGACCTGAACAAGCTCGCCAAGGTCGACACCTACGGCTCCGGAGTGAGCACCTACGGCATCGACGGCGCCGGACGTTCCAGCGCCTGCGGCTACCCGTACGTCGTGCCGCAGGTGCACTACTACCAGCAGGCGGGCACCCCCTCCGACTGCTCGGGCCACAGCATCGACCCCGAGCAGCTGTGCTTCTCCTGGCTGTCCCTGGACAAGACCGGCGGCGCGCCCTACAAGCTGGTCGCCGGTGAGTGGCAGGGCTACACCGACGGCGGCCGTGTCGTGCGGTACCAGCTGAACCCGACCAGCGCCGCCTCCTACCCGGGCCTGCTCAACATGTCCGGCGGCAGGACGGTGATCCAGGACGCCTGGGCCGCCTCCCGCTACCGGGGCCTGCAGGGCGGTATGACCTGGACCGACGGCCAGGGCGTACTGAACTTCGCCTTCCACAAGGGCTGCGGCACCAAGCCCGGCGTCTACTCGCACACCTGGGTGGGCGACACCCGGGCCGGCACCAGCTGCGCGGCCGGCGGCAACTGGTCGGCGGGTCCGCCGCAGGCCCTCAGCTACTGGCCCCGACTCGACGCCGATCAGGTCGACGAGGTGTGGGGGCTGACCGAGGGCATCTGCCCGGGCAGCGCCCTGAGGGCGGCGCACCCGGAGTTCACGGCCGCCACCGAGGAGGGTGACGCGTGCCTCGGCCACCAGGGCGCCGACAACCTCTCCCTGCGCGCGGTGTTCTCCGTCGGCTTCACCGATCCGGCGGTACAGGACCTGCACTGACGCACCGGACGGGTCCGCCGCGCGCCGGCCGCGCGGCGGACCCGTCCGTCTCATCTTTTGAGCCACGGCATGGACGTCTGCGGTGACCCCGTAATGTTGAGGGCGTGACCGTGAACGCAACCAGCCCCAGCGCTGGCAACACCTGGCGAAACCTGCCCGCGGCGCAGCAGCCCGAGTACCCCGACCCCGAGGCTCTGCGCGCAGTGATCGCGGACCTCGAGTCGTATCCGCCGCTCGTCTTCGCGGGCGAGTGCGACCAGCTGCGCGCCCGGATGGCGGCCGTCGCCAAGGGAGAGGCGTTCCTCCTCCAGGGCGGCGACTGCGCCGAGGCTTTCGACGCGGTGTCCGCCGACCACATCCGCAACAAGCTCAAGACGCTGCTCCAGATGGGTGCCGTACTGACGTACGCCGCGTCCGTCCCGGTGGTGAAGGTGGGCCGGATCGCCGGCCAGTACTCCAAGCCGCGCTCGAAGCCGACCGAGACCCGGGACGGGGTGACGCTTCCGACCTACCGGGGCGACTCCGTCAACGGTTTCGAGTTCACCGAGGCCGCGCGCGTGCCGGACCCGGAGCGCCTGAAGCGCATGTACCACGCGTCGGCCTCGACGCTGAACCTGGTACGTGCCTTCACCACCGGCGGCTACGCCGACCTGCGCCAGGTGCACGCCTGGAACCAGGACTTCGTGAAGTCCTCGCCGTCGGGGCAGCGCTACGAGCAGCTGGCGCGCGAGATCGACAACGCGCTGAACTTCATGCACGCCTGCGGGACGGACCCGGAGGAGTTCAAGACGGTCGAGTTCTACGCCTCGCACGAGGCGCTGCTCCTCGACTACGAGACGGCGCTGACCCGCGTCGACTCGCGCACCGGGAAGCTGTACGACGTCTCGGGCCACATGGTGTGGATCGGTGAGCGCACCCGGCAGCTGGACGGCGCGCACATCGAGTTCGCCTCCAAGATCCGCAACCCGATCGGGATCAAGCTCGGCCCGTCCACGACGGCCGAGGAGGCGCTGCAGTACATCGACCGCCTCGACCCCGAGCGCGAGCCGGGCCGGCTGACGTTCATCGTCCGCATGGGCGCCGACAAGATCCGCGACAAGCTCCCCGAGCTGGTCGAGAAGGTCACCGCGTCCGGCGCCACCGTGGCCTGGGTGACCGACCCGATGCACGGCAACACCTTCGAGGCGGCCTCCGGGCACAAGACCCGCCGCTTCGACGACGTGCTCGACGAGGTCAAGGGCTTCTTCGAGGTCCACAAGGCTCTCGGCACCCACCCGGGCGGCATCCACGTGGAGCTGACCGGCGACGACGTCACGGAGTGCGTGGGCGGCGGCGACGAGATCTTCGTCGACGACCTGCACCAGCGCTACGAGACGGCCTGCGACCCGCGGCTGAACCGCAGCCAGTCGCTGGACCTGGCGTTCCTGGTCGCGGAGATGTACCGGGACCAGTGAGCGGCCTGTACGGCGGCCAGTGACGGGGCCGCTCGGTACGGGTTGTTTTCGGCCAAGAAGTGGGGCGCGGATCACATACGATCCGCGCCCCACGGCTCTTTTGCGGCCCCCGCACGACAGGTAAGGTTAGGTTAGCCTCACCGATCAAGGGTCGGAGTGGCACGACCCCGACCGACCGGGAGGTGACCCGCGTGTTCGTCTGCAGCTGCTTCGGTGTGACCGAGGCCCAGGTCAAGCAGCATGCGGAGAACGGTGCCTGCACCCCCCGCCAGATCGCCTCCGCCTGCAAGGCCGGCACGGACTGCGGCTCCTGCGTCCGCCGCATCCAGGCGCTGCTGGGCCGGGGCTCCTGCCCGCGGCGCGACCTCGCCGGCCAGGGCAAGCCGGTGCTCGCCGAGCTGCAGCGCCTGGACGAGGCCGCCTAGCTTCTCGGGGCTGTTCGGCCCGCTGGGCCCGCGCGGTCGCTCAGCTCTCCGGCTGCTCGACGAGCTGCGCGATGTACAGCGCCTCGCCGAGCTTCTCGACCAGCTCCAGCTGGGTGTCGAGGTAGTCGATGTGGTGCTCCTCGTCGGCGAGGATGTCCTCGAAAATGTTCGCGGACGTGATGTCACCCTTTTCGCGCATCACCTTGATGCCGCGCCTGAGCCGGTCGATCGCCTCCACCTCGATCTGACGGTCGGCCTGGAACATCTCCGTGACCGTCTGCCCGACCCGTACATGGAACAGCCGCTGGTAGTTCGGCAGCCCGTCCAGGAACAGGATCCGGTCGGTGAGCACCTCGGCGTGCTTCATCTCGTCGAACGACTCGTGCCGCGTGTATTTGGCTAGCTTGGTCCAGCCGAAGTTCTCCTGCATCTTCGCGTGCAGGAAGTACTGGTTGATCGCGGTCAGCTCACCGGTCAGCTGCTCGTTGAGGAACTCGATGACCTCGGGGTCGCCCTGCATCGCGGCGGGCTCCTTCCACCTGGGGGATCGGGAGGTTGCGGCGGCATGATTGCACCGGCCTCGTGGATCGTCCAGTAAGTGCGCACTTAGTAAGTAAGGGCATGCTTGGCGGATTTGGCGGCGAGTTGTCCGGTTCGGGGGCTGCCTGGTCCTGTGCACTGCTCCCGGTCTGTCAGGATGGATACATGGGTCATCCGGTGGAGCGAGAATCTGGAGAAGCAGCAGTGTCCGAGCTTCCGCCGGGACAGCGAGTGCAGAAGGGCTGGCCGGTCACGCACTACGGGCCGGTGCCCAAGTTCCGGCCCGAACGCTGGGAGTTCCGGGTGTTCGGCGCCACCGCCGACGGCGCGAAGCACTGCTGGAGCCACGAGGAGTTCACGGCGCTTCCGTACACCACGGTCGTCGCCGATCTGCACTGCGTGACGAAGTTCAGCATGCTGGGCGCGGAGTGGGGTGGCATCCCCGCCCGGGCCATCCTGGACATCGCGCCGCCCGCCCCCGAGGTCACCCATGTGATGGTGTGGGCGGAGTACGGCTTCAGCTCCAACCTGCGCCTCGCCGACTTCACCGCCGAGCGCACGCTCTTCGCCACGCACAAGGACGGCGAACTGCTGACCGCCGAGCACGGGTTCCCGCTCCGGCTGGTCGTGCCCCACCTGTACGCCTGGAAGGGCCCCAAGTGGGTGCGGGGCGTGGAGTACATGACCGCCGACCGCCGCGGCTTCTGGGAGGAGCGCGGCTACCACAACATCGGCGACCCCTGGAAGGAACAGCGCTACTCCTACCAGGAAGAGCCCGGGGACGGCCCCGAGCTCTGAGTCCTGCTGCCGCCGTGGGTCAGTGGTGGTACTGGTGCACCACCGCGTGGCCCTTGCCGCGGCCGATCATCCACTTGTTCACCGGGGTCGTCACGACGAAGGCGAGCGCCAGCGAGATCGCCAGCGCGCCCCAGAAGAGCAGGTCGTCCAGGTGGGCGTCCATTGCGGCCGGCCACAGCGCGATCACGCCGTTGTCGATCAGCTCCATCACGGCGATCGACAGGGTGTCCGCGGCCAGCGCCACCCGGAAGGCCGTACGGAAGTCGACGCCGGCCTTCAGCACGCCGCGCAGCGTGAGGGAGTAGCCGAAGACGAAGGCCAGCGCGATCGCCAGCACCATCGTCGCCGCGTTGCCCCAGCCGAGCCAGGTGCCGATCACCATGCCCAGCACCTCGCCGATGGCGCAGCCGGTGAGGCAGTGCAGGGTGGCCTGCGCGGCCATGGCCCAGCTCGCGGCCGGCGCGTGGTGATGGCCGTCGTGGCCGTGGCTGCTGTGACCGGCGTGGTCGCTGTGGCCGGCGTGGTCGCCGTGACCGTGGTCGTCCTGGCCGTGGTCCCTGTGGTGCGTGTGCTCGGCGTGCGCTTCGTGCTGCATGACTGCCCCCATGGCCAGGTAACGGTTCCTGCGACGACAGGAACCGTATACCCCCCGGGGGTATTCCTCAATGCTTTATGACGCGCGGAGTTTCTTCAGCCGCTCCACGTCCGCCGCGTGCCCCTCCTTGCCACCGGGCGTCTCGATGACCAGCGGCACACCGTCGGTCGCGGGGTGCGTCAGCAGCGCGCGGAAAGCGTCCTCGCCGATGTGACCGGCGCCGATGTTCGCGTGCCGGTCCTTGTGCGCGCCCACCACGTCCTTCGAGTCGTTGGCGTGGATCAGCTTCAGCCGTCCCTCGCCGACCGTTTCCACCAGCAGGTCCAGCGTCTGGTGGGCGCCGTCCGGCCCGGTCAGGTCGTGCCCGGCGGCGAAGATGTGGCAGGTGTCCAGGCACACGCCGAGCTTGGGGTGACGGTCCAGCGCGTCGAAGTACGGCCCGAAGTCCCAGGTCCGCGAGCACAGCGAGGCACCCTGCCCGGCCGTGGACTCCAGCAGCAGGAACGGATCGTCGTCGTGGGTCAGCTCCTCCAGCAGCGGCAGCACGTGCTCACGCACCTGCTTCAGCGCCACCTCCCGGTGCCGGCCGCCGGTCGCGCTGCCGGTGTGCACCACCACACCCAGCGCCCCGATCTCACGCCCCCGCCGCAACGAGTGCCGCAGCGACTCGACCGACTTCTCGACCGTCGCCTCCGTGTGGGAGCCGAAGTTGATCAGGTACGGCGCGTGCACATACGCCGGGATCGACTCCGCCTCGCACGCCGCGCGGAACGCCTCGTCCTGCCGAGGGTTCCCGGCGGGCGTGGCCCAGCCGCGCGGGTTGGCGACGAAGACCTGCACGGTCTCGGCGCCCAGGTCACGGGCGTACGACAGACCGACGGAATGCAGACCGCCGGCCACCGGGACGTGCGAGCCGACGGGGTTGCGCAAGGGAGATCGAGGTATCACCCGTTCAGCCTGCCATGCGCGTCGGGGTGCCCCCTCACGCGGCCGAGGTGGCCTCGGTCACCGCCGGCCCCGGCTCGTACGTCAGCGGATGGTGATCGTGATCGTCGACCCCTTCGGCGCCTTCTCGCCGCCCTTCACGGACTGCTTCTTCACGGTGTCGCCGAACAGCCCGAGCAGCCCGCGGTCCTCCTTGACCTGGAAACCGGCGTCCTTCAGGGCCTGCTTGGCGTCGTCGACGCTGTCCCCCACCACGTCCGGGACCTCGATCATCTGCGGTCCCTTGGACAGGGTCAGCGTCACCGTGTCGCCCTCGGCGGCCTGCCCCCCGGAGTCCGGGGACTGCGCGGCGACCTGTCCGGCGTCGAGCTCCGAGTTCACCCGCTCCGGGGCGACCTTCACCTTCAGGCCGGCCTCCTCCAGCTGGGACCGGGCGTCGGCAAGGTCCGAGCCGGTGACGTCCGGGATGTCGACGGGGCTGCCCTTGCTGACGGTGAGCGCGACCGCCGAGCCCGCGCGGCGCTCCGTGCCCGCCTCGGGGTCGGTGCCGATCACCGAGCCGCGCGTCACCTCGTCGCTGAACTCCCGGTTGATCATGCCCGGCTCCAGTCCGCTGTCCTTCAGCACGGACCGGGCCTTGTCCAGCCTGTATCCCTGCAGATCGGGCACCTTCACGGTCTCCGGGCCCTTGGACACGGTCAGTCGCACCGCGTCGTGGTCACGGATGCGGGCCCCCGGCTCCGGGTCGGTGCTGATGACCTTGCCCCGCGCGACCGTGTCGCTGTAGGCGTAGGTGACCTTGCCGGACTCCAGACCGGCCCGCTCCAGCCGCTGCTTCGCCTGCGCCTCGGACTGCGCCAGCAACGGCGGCACCTTGGTGAACTGCCCCGAGTTGATGTACCAGACGCCCGCGCCGACGCCGAACACCAGCAGCACGGCGGCGACCAGGGTGAGCAGCCGCCGCCGGGACCGCGAAGGCCCCGGGTGCGGGGGAGCCGGCGGCGGGCTCTGCCAGCGGCTGGTGCGGTTCAGCGCGGCCGCGTCGCCCTCGTCGTCCTCGTTGACCGGCAGCGGACGGGGCACGGTCAGCGCGCGGGGGATCACGCTCGTGCGGTCGTCGGCGTTGTCGTGCTGCGCGGACAGCGCCTGCGGCGGCACCGCGTCCAGCTGCTCCTCGCTCAGCCCGGCCCGCGCCTCGCGCGCGTGCGCCAGCATCGCCACCGCGTCGTGCGGGCGCGCCTCGGGAGTGCGGGCGGTCGCCGCCGCGACCAGCCCGTCCAGCGGGTGCGCCAGCCCCGGCACCAGTGTGGAAGGCGCCGGAACGTCTTCGTGCAGATGCTTGTAGAGCACGGCGGCCGGGGAGTCGCCGTCGTGCGGCTTGCCGCCGGTCAGCATCTCGTAGAGCACGACACCGCACGCGTACACGTCCACGCGCGGGTCGGCCGTGCCGTGCTCGATCTGCTCCGGCGCAAGGTAGGAGACGGTGCCGAGCACCTCGCCGGTCGTGCTGGTGACCGTGTCCACCGAGCGCACCAGCCCGAAGTCGGCGACCTTGACCCGGCCGTCGTCCCCTATCAGGACGTTCTCCGGCTTCATGTCGCGGTGCACGAACCCGGCCCGGTGCGCGGAGCCGAGCGCGGCCAGCACCGGCTCCAGGATGTCCAGCGCGGCCCGCGGCTGCAGCGCCCCGCGCTCACGCAGCACGTCGCGCAGGGTGCAGCCGGCGATGTACTCCATCGCCAGATACACGTACCGGCCGTCGGCGCCCTGGTCGAAGACCTGGACCACGTTGGGATGGGCCAGCCTGGCGACGGACTTCGCCTCCCGGATGAACCGCTCGACGAACGAGGCGTCGGCCGCGAGCGTCGGGTGCATCACCTTCAGCGCGAGCACGCGGTCCAGACGGGTGTCCAGGGCCCGGTAGACCGTGGCCATCCCGCCGGCCGCGATCCGCGCGTCGACGCGATACCGGCCGTCGAGCACCTGCCCGACGAGGGGGTCCGAGAGGGTCGTATCCACGCAGGCGAGTCTACGAGCCGTGACCGACACACCAGCCGTTTCACCCAGCCAGGGGGGTGACTGCAGCCGACCTGTGACGTGTCGCGCGCACCGGCATCACGCATGTCACGCGCACCGGCACCGCACACGGGCCGCGGGCCTCAGAAGGCAGGCCGCTCCGGGTCCAGCCGGGCCACGCCCTCGGTGGGCGAGGAAGCCTCGGCGAAGTGCCGCTTGGGGATCCGTCCCGCCCGGAACGCCAGCCGGCCCGCCTCCACCGCGTGGCGCATGGCCTCCGCCATCACCACCGGCTCCTGCGCCCGCGTCACCGCCGAGGCGAGCATCACACCCGCGCACCCCAGCTCCATCGCCAGCGCCACGTCCGACGCCGTGCCCGCGCCCGCGTCCAGGATCACCGGCACGCGCGCGTGCTCGACGATCAGCTGGAAGTTGTGGGGGTTGCGGATGCCGAGCCCGGAACCGATGGGCGAGCCGAGCGGCATGATCGCCGCACAGCCGACGTCCTCCAGCTTCCGCGCGAGCACCGGGTCGTCGTTGGTGTACGGCAGCACCGTGAACCCGTCGTCGACCAGCGTCTCCGCCGCGTCCAGCAGCTCGATCGGGTCCGGCAGCAGCGTGCGCTCGTCGGCGATGACCTCCAGCTTGACCAGGTCCGTGCCCAGCGCCTCCCGCGCGAGGCGGGCCGTGAGCACCGCCTCCCCGGCGGTGAAGCAGCCGGCGGTGTTCGGCAGCACCCGGATGCCCAGACGGTCCAGCACCGACAGCACCGAGCCGTGCACGTCGGGGTTGACCCGGCGCATCGCGACGGTCGTCAGCTCGGTTCCGGAGGCGACCAGCGCCCGCTCCAGCACGTCCAGGCTCGGCGCGCCGCCGGTGCCCATGATCAGACGGGACGAGAACGGCGCACCTGCGAGGACGAAGGGGTCGTCAGCCATGGTTCAGCCTCCCTGGACGGCGGTCAGGACCTCGACGCGGTCGCCGTCGGCGAGGGCCGTGGTGGACCACTGCGTGCGCGGGACGACGGTCTCGTTGAGGGCGGCGGCCACCCCGGAGGGGGCCGCGGTGAGCGACTTCACGACGGCGTCGAGAGCCGTGCCGGGATCGATGCGGCGGGGCTCACCGTTGACGGAGATGTTCATGCGGGCTGCTCCGTGAGGGTGCGTGCGGGCTGCTGCGCGGCCGCGACGGGGGCAAAGCGCTTCGGGGTGAAGGGGCGGGCCTCTTCCGGCAGCTCACCGGTGACGAGGGCCTGGGCCAGCACGTCCCCGGTGACGGGGGTGAGCAGGACGCCGTTGCGGTGGTGCCCGGTGGCCAGCAGCAGCCCGTCCAGCGCGGTCGGGCCGAGCAGCGGCGCGTTGTCGGGGGAGCCGGGGCGCAGCCCGGCCCGGGTCTCCGTCAGCGGCAGCTCGGTGATGCCGGGCACCAGCTCGTGGGCGTCGCGCAGCAGCTCGTAGACGCCGCCCGCGGTGACCGTGGTGTCCCAGCCCATCTCCTCGCTGGTCGCGCCGACGACCAGCTCGCCGCTCTCGCGCGGCACCAGATACAGCGCGCCGCCGCGCACCACCGCGCGCACGGTCCGGCTCAGGAACGGCGTCCGGTGGCCCGGCATGGTGAGCCGCAGGACCTGTCCCTTCACCGGCCGCACCGGCGGCAGCACATCCTCCGGCACGCCCGGAAGGCGCCCGCTCAGGCTGCCGGCGGCGAGCACGACCTGTGCCGCGCCCAGCTCCTCGCCCCCGCGGGTGACGACGCCCGCGGCGCGCTCCCGGGAGACGACGAGCCGCTCGGCCCAGTCGCGGTGGAACAACACTCCGGCCCGCTCGCAGGCGGTGACCAGCGCGGCCGCCAGCCGCCGCGGGTCCACCTGGTGGTCGCCGTCGACCCGCAGTCCGCCGCGCACACCCGGTGCCAGCATCGGCTCCAGGCGCCGGCACTCCCGGCCCGACAGCCACTCCGACTCCAGGCCGGACTGCCGCTGCAGGGCGTGCAGTTCCTTGAGGTGGGCACGGTCGTCGGCGTCCAGGGCGACGGCGAGAGTGCCGCTGCGGCGGTAGCCCAGGTCGTGGCCGCTCGCCTCGGTGAGTTCGGCCGCGAAGTCCGGATAGCGGCGCGCCGAGGCCAGGTTGAGGGCGAGCAGGGTCTGCTCGCCGTAGTGCAGTTCCGTGACGGCGGCCAGCATCCCGGCCGCCACCTGCGCGGCTCCGCCGCCGGGCTCGGGCTCCACGACCGCGGTGGCGAAGCCCCGCTGCGCGGCCCGCCAGGCCGTGACCAGCCCGATGATCCCGCCCCCGATGACGAGGACGTCTGACGTACGCGTAGGCGACATGGGCGTCCAGCCCCTCCCTTCGCCGGCATGACCCGGATCAGGTTCGTACGGTCGGAGGCCGTCCCAGCCTCCCTCTCAGCCCAGTGCGTCCGGGCTCCCGCGAGTGCTTTACGGTGGCCACCCTAGCCCGTGCCGCTGTGTGTCTGTAAGGGAGCCTTCCGTCATGACCCGGTCCCTCGACGGTCTCGTCCTCGCCCCGGTCGCCGACCAGGCACCAGGTCAGGTGGGCACGCGCACCCGCTTCACCTACCACGAGCGCGGCGGCGAGATCTGGGCCGAGTACGCCGGCGGCGACGTGGTGCGCGGGCACCTCGTGGGCACCCGGCAGGGGGACCGGCTGGACTTCCGGTACGTGCAGCTCAAGCAGGACGGGACCACCTCCTCCGGGCACTGCGTCTCCACGGTCGTCGAGCTGCCCGACGGGCGGGTGCGGCTGGAGGAGACCTGGGAGTGGGAGTCCCAGGAGGGCAGCGGTACCAGCGTGGTGGAGGAGCTGCACGCGCGTGTGGAGCAGGTCACGGCGCAGGACCGCTGACTGACGGTCTGTCAGTTGTCTATGGTGATCAGGTGAGCGAGCAGACGCAGCAACGGGGCACCTCATCGGCGGCGCAGGCGCGGCGCGTGGTCGTCGTGGGCGCGGGCATGGCCGGGGTGCAGACCGCGGTGGCCCTGCGCGAACAGGGCTTCACCGGCACCGTCACGCTCATCGGCGCCGAACCCCACCAGCCCTACGACCGGCCGCCGCTCTCCAAGGCCGTCCTGCTCGGCACGGCCGAGGGCTCCGCCTTCGACGTGGACTTCGAGGCGCTGGGCATCGAGCTGCGCCTCGGCTGCGAGGTGCTGGGCGTACGCCCCGCCGACCACGAACTCGACACCGAGGCCGGGCCCGTCCCGTACGACGTCCTCGTGCTCGCCACCGGCGCCGAACCGATCACCCTGCCCGGCGCCGAGGGCGTGCCCGGCGTGCACCTGCTGCGCACCCTGGACGACGCGGAACGGCTGCGCCCGGTGCTCGTCCTGCAGCACGACATCGTCGTGGTCGGGGCCGGCTGGATCGGCGCCGAGTTCGCCACGGCCGCGCGCGAGGCGGGCTGCGCGGTCACCGTCGTGGAGGCCGCCGACCGCCCGCTCGCCGGGGCGCTGCCCGCCGAGGTCGCCGCGCCGATGACCCAGTGGTACGCCGACGCCGGTGCCGAGCTGCGCACGCACGCGCGCGTGGCGGGCGTCGAGCCGGGCGTGGTGGTCCTCGACGACGGCACCCGGCTGCCCGCCGGCGCGGTCGTCGTCGGCATCGGCGCACGGCCGGCCACCGGCTGGCTGGCGGGCTCCGGCGTCGCGCTGGGACCGCAGGGCGAGGTGGTGGCCGACGCGCATCTGCGTACCTCGGCGGAGGACGTGTACGCGGTCGGCGACTGCGCCTCCTTCCCCTCCGCCCGCTACGGCGAACGACTGCTCGTCCACCACTGGGACAACGCACTGCAGGGCCCGCGCACGGTCGCCGCGAACATCGTCGGCGACACGCCCGCGGAGTACGACCCGGTGCCGTACTTCTGGTCCGAGCAGTTCGGCCGCTTCGTCCAGTACGCCGGCCACCACACCGCGGCCGACCGCACCGTGTGGCGGGGTGACGCGTCCGGCCCGGCCTGGACGGTGTGCTGGCTGCGCGAGAACCGGCTGGTCGCCCTGCTGGCGGTGGGCCGCCCGCGCGACCTGGCCCAGGGGCGGCGGCTGATCGAGGCGGGCACGGCGATGGATCCGGAGCTGCTGGCGGACCCGGTGAGGCCGCTGAAGGCGGCCACGGCCTGAGCCGTCCGGGGGTGTCGTCAGGGGTGTGTCGTCCCAGGTCGACGGGCCCGGGTGGACCGCCCTGACTTCCGACTGTCAGTGGCAGATGGCAGGCTTGTCCCGTGACCGAGATTGACGCAAAGATCGATGCTCTCGTCCCCGCCTGGCTCACCCTTCCCGACATCGCCGAGATGCTCGGCGTCGAGGTGACGCGTGTCCGGCAGCTGGTCAAGGAGGGCCAGCTCATCGCCGTACGCCGCGGTGAGAACCGCGCGCTGCACGTCCCTGCCCCCTTCATCGACGGGGACAAGGTCGTCAAGGGCCTGACGGGCACCCTGACGCTCCTGCGGGACGACGGGTTCACGGACGAGGAGATGCTGGAGTGGCTCTTCACGCCGGACCCGACCCTGCCCGGTACGCCCGCGCAGGCGCTGAGCGAGAATCGCGGCACGGAGGTGAAGCGCCGCGCCCAGGCGCTCGCCGTCTGACGCACCCACACTGAACACCGTCGACACATGGGCCGCGGCCCGGGGGCCACGGCCGGGGCCACGTGCGGCCTCGGACACGGCCTCCCGGGCCGCGGCGCTCTTCGTCGCGGTGCTCTCCGCCGCGGTGCTCTCCGCCGCGGCGCTCGGCGTCCGCGGCGCTCGGCGTCCGCGGCGCCCGCCGGCTCGACGGCCCGAGGGCCGCGGCTCGCGGGGCGAGACGCTTCGCGGCCGAGGCCGGGCGACTCCGGCGGAGCCGCCTGCGGCCGGGCTCCGGGCCGCGGCGTGAAGTCCTGCTCGCCCGGGACTCTGGGCGGGCCGAAAGCCTGGTCCTGCCCGAAGCCCGGCCCCGCCGGAAAGCCGGACCCCGGAAACACCGGGCCCCGCCGGAAAGCCGGACCTGCGGAAAGCAGGGCCGCGCCCGTAGTGGCGAGCCGGGGCTGCCGGGTCGGCCGGGCCCGGGCTCCCACCTCGTGGTGTTCGCGGGATACGTTCCTGGGGTGCGTCCGTGGGCCGGGTCCGCGGAGCGCGCCGCCGCCGCCCGCACGCCGCGGCCCGTACGATCCGGACACCTCACCCACCCCGGGGGGATCACGCATGACCACCGCCGCCACCGCTCGCGCCCACCTCGCCGACGCCCGGCTGTACCTGTGCACCGACGCCCGCAGGCGCCAGGGCGACCTGCCCGAGTTCCTCGACGCGGTCCTCGCCGGCGGAGTCGACATCGTGCAGCTGCGCGACAAGGGCATGGAGGCCGCCGAGGAACTGGACCACCTGAGCGTCTTCGCCGACGCCTGCGCCCGCCACGGCAAGCTCCTCGCGGTCAACGACCGCGCGGACGTCGCCCACGCGGCCCGTGCCGACGTCCTGCACCTCGGACAGGGCGACCTCCCGGTCCCGGCGGCCCGCGCGATCCTCGGCGACGACGTGCTGATCGGCCGCTCCACCCACGCGGCGGCGGAGGCGGAGGCCGCCGCCGTCCAGGACGGCGTGGACTACTTCTGCACCGGCCCGTGCTGGCCGACTCCCACCAAGCCGGGCCGCCACGCCCCCGGCCTCGACCTGGTCCGGCACACCGCCGCGCTCGGCACCGACCGCCCCTGGTTCGCCATCGGCGGCATCGACCTCGGCAACCTCGACGAGGTGCTCGAGGCGGGCGCCCGCCGTGTCGTCGTCGTCCGGGCGATCACCGAGGCGCAGGACCCCGGTGTCGCCGCGGCGGAGTTCGCCAAGCGGTTGCGCCAGGTGTGAGCGCCGGGGCGGCCGCGGCCGGCCCCGGCACCCGCGGCTCACCCGCCGTCGTCTCATGAATGTCCAAGGGGTGGACAACAACCCGACAAATCGGGCAAATTTCCCGCTTTCGGTTGGGGGACCGTCCACCCCTGGCTAACCTGCCCGTATGGCCCTAGGAACCGCATCCACCAGGACTGATCGCGCCCGTACCGTGCGCGACATCCTCGCCACCGGCAAGACGACGTACTCGTTCGAGTTCTACGCGCCCAAGACGCCGGCCGGTGAGCGGAACCTGTGGAACGCGCTGCGCAGGGTCGAGGCCATGGCCCCCGACTTCGTCTCCGTCACCTACGGCGCCGGCGGTACCACCCGCACCACCACGGTGAAGGAGACCCAGCAGATCGTCGTGGACACCACGCTCACGCCGGTCGCCCACCTCACCGCGGTCAACCACTCCCTCGCCGAACTGCGCAACATCATCGGCCAGTACGCCGACGCCGGCATCCGCAACATGCTCGCCGTGCGCGGCGACCCGCCCGGCGACCCCATGGGCGAATGGGTGCCGCACCCGCAGGGTCTGACGTACGCCGTCGACCTCGTCCGGCTCATCAAGGAGTCGGGCGACTTCTGTGTGGGCGTCGCCGCCTTCCCGGAGATGCACCCGCGCTCCACCGACTGGGACACCGACGTCCGGCACTTCGTCGACAAGTGCCGGGCCGGCGCGGACTACGCCATCACACAGATGTTCTTCCACCCCGAGTCCTACCTGCGCCTGCGCGACCGCGTGGCCGCGGCCGGCTGCGACACCCCGGTGATCCCGGAGGTCCTGCCGGTGACCAGCATGAAGATGCTGGAGCGGCTCCCCACGCTGAGCACCGCCGCATTCCCGGACGAGCTGAAAGAACGGATCCTCTCAGCAAAGGACGATCCGGCCGCTGTACGCTCCATTGGCATCGACTTCGCCACGGAGTTCTGCGCTCGGCTGCTGGCCGAGGGAGTGCCGGGTCTGCACTTCATCACGCTCAACAACTCCACGGCGACGCTGGAAATCTACGAGAACCTGGGCCTGCACCACCCTCCGCGGGCCTAGACCGGTCGCACCGCTGTACGACACACTGCGGTGCGGCCACTGGGAGAGGGGCGTACATGGGCTGGACGGTCCTCTACATCGCGTTCGGCGGCGTCGCGCTGTGGCTGCTCGGTGAAGTGCTGCTGCAGTACAAGGCGCGGCTTCGCTGGCGGCTGCTCGCGTTCGTCGGCTTCCTCGGCGTCGTGCTCGGCGTGCTGATTCCGTCGGTCGTCGTCATCGGACTGGGCGCGGCGGCGTTCGCGGTCGGGCAGACCTACGTCACGCTGTCGTTCCGGCGTGGCTTCGCCGCGGGCTGGGCGGTCCGCCGCCGGGACGAGGAGCCCGTGAAGGGGCGCCGGGGCCGGGCCGAGCGCCGGGACCCGACACTGGAGGTCTCCGACCCGGAGCCGGCCGACGCGGGACACTCCGACACGGACCCGGACCACGGGGGTGCCTTCGCCGCCGAGGCCATGGCCTACGGCCCCGACGACGACCACGACGACGTCTTCACCCCGGCCCGTCCGCCCGCCGCCATGGCCGCCGAGTCGACCATGGTCTACGAGCCGCAGCCGATGCCCGACGACACCGGCTCCTACGGCGTCTACGGCGACCCGGCCTCCTCCGCCGCGTACGCCGCGACGGCCCAGACCGCCGCCGGTGAGCAGCAGTCGTCCTACGGCTACGACTACTCCGGCTACGGGCAGTACGGCTACGACACCACCGGCCAGCAGCAGTACGCCGCCTACTCCGACCCGTACATCGGCACCCAGACCTACGGCGGCGCCCCGTACGACGCGGCTTACGGCGGCTCGTACGACCAGCAGGGCTATGTGCAGGACCCCTATCTCGGCGGCTACGACCAGACGCCGCCCGACGGGGTCTGGGTCCCGCAGCAGCGCACCGACGACTCCTACGGCAGTGAGCTCCCGCAGGAGCAGCCGTACCCCTATCAGCAGGGCACCGGGACCGGCCAGCAGCAGGCCGGCCACGGCTTCGACGAGCAGTACCGCTTCTGACGCCGCCCGGCGGTCTCACTGGGAGCCGCGGAACTCCGGCCCCTCGACGATGAGCCCGGCGACCAGGGCACCCGACATGCCTGCGTGGGGGAGCCCCCCACCGGGGTGCGACCAGCCGCCGACGCGATAGAGGCCGGGGAGACGGGTGGCGTTGGCCGGGTGCAGCAGGCGTCCCGCGTCGGCCGCGAGGGCGGGGGCGGGTACGGCTCCGAAGGGGGCGCCCGTCTCGTCCTCCGTGTGCCCGGGAGTGCGCACCTCGTGCCAGAGGACCCGCTCGCGCAGCTGGGGTACGGCCGCACCGGCGGCCTGGAGGAGATGGTCCGTGTAGCGCCGGACCGTGCCCTCGTCCTCCCAGTCGGCCTCGGTCGACACCACCGCGGACAGCACCACGGATTCGTGGGCGTCGTCAGGGACGAGCGAGGGGTCGTCCGGGCGCAGCACGGTCACGGTGGGACGCGGGGGCAGGTCGCCACCCGGGGAGACCAGGAAGTCCAGCTCCGACTCGGGAGCCGGCGGGTGGATCACCGTGCGATGCACAGCGTCGGCCTCCCGCGCGCCGCGCAGCGCCAGCAGCGCCGTGAAGCGTCCGGGGCGAGCGGTCACCGTGTCCGCCCGGACGTCGCCGTCCGCGTCGAGCAGATGCTCGGTCAGCCCGCGCAGCCGCACGGGATCGACCCCGGCCACCACATGGTCCGCCTCGATCACCGTCCCTCCACCGGAGCCGGAAGCCTGGGAGGTGCCCCCGGCCAGTTCCACCCCCGCTGCCCGGCCGTCCTTCTCCACGATGCCGGTGACCTCGGCGCCGAAGACGAACTCGACCTTGCGCGCGACGCACCGCTCGTACACGGCGCGAGCGAGTTCCCTGATGCCGCCGCGCACGTACCAGACGCCGAAGGCGTGCTCCATGTAGGGCAGGACGGCGGCGCTCGCCGGAGCGGTCCGGGGATCGAGGCCGTGTCCGAGCACGCAGCTCTCCAGCAGCGCCGCCAGCCGCTCGTCCCCCAGCTCCCACACCCCGATCTGCTCCGGCGTCGCCGCCCTCCGCGTCCGCAGCAGCCGCTTGCGCTCAAGCGCCGGGTACGGCTCCTTGTCCGCCAGCACCCGCCAGTTCGGCCACAGGGGCTCCTCCAGCAGGGGCCGGCGGGTGCGGTCCCATGTCTCGCGGGCCCGGACCAGGAAGTCGCCCCAGCGCTCGCCGGCGCCCTTGCCGAGCGCCTCGTCCAGGGCGGCGACGACGCCCGCGCGGGAGGCGTTCGGCAGGGACACGCGTGTGCCGTCGGGGAAGACGTGGCGCGAGGCCGGGTCGACCTGCACCAGTTCGACGCAGCTCTCCAGCGGCTCCTTGCCGGTCTTGACGAACAGGTCCCGCCATACCGCGGGCAGCGGCAGCAGCCCCGGGCCCGTGTCGAAGCGGAACCCGTCCCGTTCGAAGCGGCGCACCGCCCCGCCGTACGTGTCCGACCGCTCGTACACCACCACCCGGTGGCCCGCGACGGCCAGCCGGGCGGCGGCCGCCATCGCGCCCATCCCGGCGCCGATCACCGCAATCCGTGCCATGCCTGCGACTTTATCCGCCCCCACCGACACCGCCGACCGAGTGCCCTGGGCATGAGCGCGCAGGTCTGAGTATCCGTACTCAGCCGGTGAGATGAGTAGCTGTGCGGATGGGCCGCGACCTGCGTGAACGAGAGAGTGGAGACACGGAGACGGGGCACCGCTCCGGTACCGGCGGCACGGGGCGCCGGAACCGGACGGCCCTCGATCCTCTCCTTCCGCCGACGGATGCCGGCGGGAGCGAGACACGGGGGAGATCCGGGGGACGACCGCACACGGGGGTCCCACGGGGGACGTACGGGGGAGCAACAGGAAGCGCCGGTTCCGGCGTGGCCCGCGGGGGACGCGGCCACCTCGGACCGGCGCTTTCCCCTGCGTCCGGCGTCCGGCGGCGACCGGTCAGCGGCGGCCGCTCACCCGGCCCTGCAGCAGCCGGGACAGCGCCGCGTGCACGTCGTCCAGGGAGCGCTCCGGCTGGAAGGACTTCCAGTCCAGGGCGGCCACCAGCACCATGCCGACCAGGGCCGCGGCGGTCAGCGGCACGTCGATCTCCTCACTGAACTCCCCGCCCGCCACACCCTCGCGCAGGACGCCCTCGACGACCGCGACCGCCTCCTGCCGGACCACCATCAGGGTGGACTGCCAGGCCCGGTTGGTACGCCACAGCTCCGCCACGTACAGCTGGGTGAAGGCCGGGTAGCGGTCGATGAACACGAGCCCCGCGCGGATCATCGAGTCCAGCGCGTCCACCCGGGAGCCGCCGCCCTGCACGGTGGACTCGGCGGCCTGGCGCAGGGAGGCGGTCAGCAGGCCCACGCCGTGCCGCAGCAGCTCCTCGAACAGGACGGACTTGCTCGCGAAGTTGTAGTAGACCGTGCCCTTCGCGACGCCCGCCCGTTCGGCGATCTCGTCCACCGTGGTGGCGGAGAACCCCTGCTCGGCGATGAGCGTGACGGCGGCCTCGTAGAGCTTCTGCCGGGTCGCCTCGCGGCGGGAGCTGCCGCCCGGCGTGGTGCTGCTGTCCATGGCGCTGATTCTCACAGGTCCCGCCGGGCGGTACGCGCGCGTGGTCACAGGCTCGGTTCCGGGCGCGGTGGCCACCGGGTCGGTTCCGGGTGCGGCGGTCACAGGCTCAGCTCCGGGTGCAGCCGGTCCAGGGTCCACACCTGCCGGCGTCGCGCCGACAGGGCGGTCAGGGCGAGCGCCCCGGCCGTGAACGCCGTGAGGACCAGGCACGCCGTCCACACCGGTCCCAGCCCGCCGCCGGTGACGAGCCTGCGCAGCGCCTCGACGACGTAGCTCATCGGCAGGAAGGGGTGGATCGCGTTGAAGAAGCCCGGCGAGGTCTGCACCGGATAGGTGCCGCCCGCCGAGGTCAGCTGGAGCATCAGCAGCGCGAGGACCAGGATGCGGCCGGCCGCGCCGAACCGGGCGTTCAGCCACTGCACGATCGCCGCGAAACACGCCGCCACCAGGAACAGGAAGCCGACCGTGCCGGCCGCGCGGACCATCTGCAGACCGATCGCCCAGTGCAGCACGGCCATGAGCGCCGCCGTCTGCAGGACGCCGACGGCCACCACCGGCAGCCAGCCCGCCAGCGCGATCCGCCAGGCCGGGGCGCCCGCGGCGAGCGCGCGCCGGTTCATCGGCGGAATCAGCATGTACGCCACCATCGCGCCCACCCACAGCGACAGCGGGATGAAGTACGGCGCGAACCCGGTGCCGTAGTTGGGCGCCTTGTGCAGGTCCTGCGCGGCGAGCCGCACGGGGTCGGCCATGACGCCGGTGCGCCGGTCGCGGTCCTGCCGGTCGTAGTCGGGGATCTTCCCGGCGCCGTCGTGGAGCCCGCCGGCCAGCTTGCCGGAGCCGTCGACCAGCTTGTACATGCCGCCGTTCAGGGTCTCGGCGCCCGTCTTGAGCTTGCCGACGCCCTGGTCGAGGGCGCCGGCGCCGGTCGAGGCGGTGCCGAGCCCGGTGTGCAGCTTCTTGGCGCCCGCGGCGACCTTGGCGGCCCCGTCGTTGAGCTTGTTGATCTTCGATACGGCGTCGTCGAGGTCCTCGGTGAGGTGCGGGGCGCGCTTGGCGAGGGCCTGCGCCTGCTTCTGCAGCGTGCCGAGGTTGGCGCGGATGGTCTTCAGGTCGCCGTTCTGATCGGCGATCAGGATGTTGAGGTCGTCCGCGATGCCCGCCACGTCGGCGGCCGCCTGCTTGGCGTCCTTCAGCTTGGCGCAGCCGGAGTCCGGCAGCAGGGACTTCTCGCAGTGCTCGCGGTAGAAGGTGTTCAGCGCGTCGGAGGCCAGATGGGCCCCCTTGGCGGCCTGCGGGGCCCGCTTCACCAGGTCGTCCAGGTTGTGCTGGACGGCGGCCGCCGAGTCGGCGACGAGCCGGGCGGTGTCCCCGATGGTCTTCTCGTTGGCCTTC
Source organism: Streptomyces sp. NPDC036813 (assembly GCF_055609245.1). Taxonomy (NCBI): domain Bacteria; kingdom Bacillati; phylum Actinomycetota; class Actinomycetes; order Kitasatosporales; family Streptomycetaceae; genus Streptomyces; species Streptomyces sp. NPDC036813. The sequence continues at coordinate 161,993 of NZ_JBVJPV010000004.1, forward strand.
AGGAACGGGCGTACCTGGTCGGCGGTGCCGTTGACCTTGTCGGCGAGTGCCTGCGTGCCGTCGGCGACCCGCTGCGAGCCGTCCTCCAGATCGCTCGCACCCCGGTTCAGCTTGGTGAGCCCCGTGTTCAGCTTGCCGCTCCCCGCCTTCGCTTCCCTCAGGCCGTCGGCGAGGTCCTTGGAGCCCTTCTCCGCCTTGCCGATGCCCGTGCTGAGCCGGTCGGCGCCACTCGCCGCCTGGACGGTCTTGTCGTGGATGTCGGAGAACGAGATGAAGATCTTGTCCAGGAAGGAGCGCGAGGCCTTGCTGGACGCCGCGGCGCGCACCTCGCTGAACACCGTCCGGGAGATCTGCCCGACGATGTAGTTGTTGGCGTCGTTGGTGCGTACCTGCAGAGCGCCGGTCTCGGGGCTGCCGCCCGCGCTGGAGGCGATCCGTGCGCTGAAGTCGGCGGGCATGGTCAGCGACAGGTAGTACCTGCCGTCCTCGACGCCCTGGCGGGCCTGCTCGGCGCTCACCTGGTGCCACTCGAAGGTGCGGCTGTCCAGCAGCCGCTTCGTGATGTCGTCGCCTGCGGTGAGCTTCTTGCCGTCGACGGTGGCACCGTCGTCCGCGTTCACGAGGGCGACCGGTATGCGGTCGAGGCGGCCGTAGGGATCCCAGAAGGACCACAGGTACAGCGCGCCGTACAGCAGCGGGAGCAGCAGCAGCGCGACCAGGGCGGCGCGCGGCAGCTTGCCCCGGCCGAAGCGCCGCAGCTCAAGAGCGGCCAGTTTCGGCGAGCGCATCGGCCGCCGCCTCCTTCTCGTCGTCCTTCGGGCTCGCGTCGCCCGCGCCGGTCTTGTCGTCGTCGTGGGCGGTCGCGTCGCTCGCGCCGGCCTTCTCGCCGTCTTCGGCGGTCTCGTCGCCCGCGTCGGCCGTGTCGTCGTCCTTGGCGGTCTCATCGCCGCCGGTTTCTTCGTCGTCCCCGGGGGCGGTGGCGTCGTCGCCGGTGGACACGGTGACGGCGCCGTCCGGTGCCTCGCTGCACACCGCGGCGACGGTGATGCCGGACTCGGTCAGGGACCTGAGCAGCGCCCACATCTCGGCGCGCTCGGACTCCGCCAGCTTCAGGTCGGCGTCGTCGACGCCGAGCAGCCCGGGTCGCCCGATCAGCGCGAGCGCGATGGACAGCCGTAGCGCCTCCAGCCGCTCGAGATCGCGTACGGCGGTGCGCGGCCCCTTGGGCAGGGCCTCGAGGTCCAGTCCGGCGGCCGCCAGGGCGGCCTCGACGCGCCGGCCGGCCGTCGCGGCCCGTTCTGTGCGCGGCCGGAGCAGGGCGCGCAGCCCGTCCCCGAAACGCCGCTGGAGCAGGGCCCGTTCCCGCAGGTGCTCGCCGACGGTCAGCGCGGGGTCGAGGTCGGTCACGCCGGGGACGTGGGCGAGTGCGGCGACCCGGCGCAGGCCGGCCATCTGCCGGGGCAGCCGGTGGCCGCCGACCGTGACCGTTCCCTCGGTGGAACGCATACGTCCGGTGAGCGCGAGCAGGAGACAGGTACGGCCCGAACCGGACGGCCCGGTGACCGCGATCAGCGAGCCCGGTCCCGTCTCGATGTCGATGCCGCGGAAGGCCCAGCCCCGCGGCCCCTTGAGGCCGAGGCCGCGGGCCGCTACGGCGAGCCCGGGCGAGTCGTCGTCCACGTGACCCCCTGCACTTTTTGAACTGACTGGTCAGTGCAAAAACTAGCCCGAACCTTCGATCGAGGCAAAAGCCCAGGTCAGAACGGATTGTCAGTGGCATACCCGACGATGGGCACATACGGCACCCCCGTAGGGCAGTGCCGTCACGCAGACGACAGGAGGTTCGTCATGGCCACCTACTCCGCAGCAGCCGCGCACCGGCGCCGCGCCACCGGCCCTGCCCCCTCACTGAACGGCCCGGCGAGCGACGTGCATCCGGTGCTGCGCCGGGCATCTGCCCCGCCCGCCGCACTCGACCTGCTCGCCCAGGCACGCGCCGGCCTCGATGAGGCCGCAGTCCTCGACACCCCCAACGAGCGCTACGCCACGGCCCACCTCGCCGCGCTGCGCACCGCCGCCGCCGTGCTCGCCGCGCGGGGCCGGCCGGAGTCCAGTCCCAGGAAGCGGGCCAGGATCCGGAGCGCCTGGGAAGTGCTCCCCGAGATCGCGCCCGAACTGACCGAGTGGAGCGCCCTGTTCGCCTCCGGCGCCCGGCGCCGCGCCCGGGCGGAGGCGGGCATCCAGGGCGCGGCCAGCAACCGCGACGCCGACGACCTGATACGCGACGTGGCGATGTTCCTCCGCCTCGTCGAGCGGATGCTGGTCCTCCAGCCGGTCCTGCCGCAACCGCGCCAGGACACGGACGAGGCGGGCCGCGGGGAGGTGAGGGGCGCGGACATGCCGGACGCGGGCTGACGCGGTGGCCTGGGGCGACCACGGAGGCAATAGGGTGGAGCACGCCTGAAGCCTTCCGTCCCGCACCCGGGCCCGGAGGGCAGCCCGTATCGCGCCGCCGTGACGTGGCGGTGCCGCGCCGAGGAGTCAACCAACGTGTCGGACCCGATGCGACCCCGAGCCTCTCTTCGTACCGCCGTCGTCTGGGAGGTCCTCCAGGACGCCCTCGACCGCCAGGTGAAGGCCACGGGCCGGCAGGCGCTGGACGTCCTCGACACCGGCGGCGGCAGCGGCAACTTCGCGGTGCCCGTCGCCCGCCTCGGCCACAAGGTCACGGTCGTCGACCCCAGTCCCAACGCGCTGTTCGCCCTGGAGCGCCGCGCCGCCGAGGCGGGCGTGGCCGACCGGGTGCAGGGCGTGCAGGGCGACGCCCACGGACTGTTCGACGTGGCCGAGCGCGGCGGGTACGACGCGGTCCTGTGTCACGGCGTCCTGGAGTACGTGGACGACCCGGCCGAGGGCGTGCGCAACGCGGTCGCCGCGCTGCGCTCCGAGGGCGTGCTGAGCCTGCTCGCCGCCGGCCTCGGCGGAGCCGTGCTCGCCCGCGCGCTCGCCGGGCACTTCACGGAGGCCCGGCAGGCCCTCGCCGACCCCGACGGCCGCTGGGGCACCGGCGATCCGGTGCCGCGGCGCTTCACCACCGAGCAGCTCACCGGGCTGGTCGAGAGCGCGGGGCTGCGGGTCGCCGCGGTGCACGGCGTGCGGGTCTTCGCCGACCTCGTCCCCGGGGTGCTGGTCGACACGGAGCCCGGTGCGCTGGAGGCGCTGCTCAAGCTGGAGGAGGCCGCCGCCGAGCTCCCCGCCTTCCACTCCGTGGCGACCCAGCTCCACGTCCTGGGTGAGACGCGGGCGACCGCACAGGGCTGACTGGCCTCGCGAGGCGATCCGCGGCGCGCCGTTGATCAGCGCGTTGGCCGGGGATGGAGTCCGCCACAGACCCCCCGTTCGGGGGCTTGTCGCCGTATGATCTAAGGAGACCGCTCGGCATGACGGGTCGGCCGCCGGGGAATGGAAGCCTCAGCGAGCCGAGACGTTCATGACGGATTCCGGTTGGCCAATTGGCGCAGAGGGGCGGGTTTCACGGGGGCGATTCCCTGCCTATCCTGAAGGGACCCCCCGGGTCGCCCCGGCGACTGCACGATGAGGAGGACTCCGTGCCGCTCTCGGAGCACGAGCAGCGCATGCTCGAGCAGATGGAGCGAGCGCTGTACGCCGAAGATCCCAAGTTCGCGTCGGCGCTCGAGGGAAGCGGGCTGCGTACGTACACCCGGCGGCGGGTCTACCAGGCGGTCGCGGGCTTCCTCGTGGGTATCGCGCTCCTCATGGCCGGAATGGTCGCCAAGCAGGTCTGGCTCAGTGTCGTGGGCTTCCTCGTGATGCTGGGATGTGCCGTCCTCGCGGTGACCGGCTGGCGCAAGGCACCCAAGCCGGGAGAGCATCCGGCCGCTGCGGGTCCGCATGCGCGGCGGCAGCGGGGGCCGAAGCGTTCCATGATGGACCGCATCGAACAGCGCTGGCAGCGGCGCCGGGACGAGCAAGGCCACTGAAGCCCAGGGTCCTCGACGACATCCCGAGGGGTGACCACCATCAGGTGGTCACCCCTCGCGCGTCTGTGCCTGTGCGCCTGTGCGCCTGTGCGCCTGTGCCGTCGGCGCGAGGAACGCCGCGCCCACCGGACCGGACGCCCCCGGCCGACGCGTGAACCCGAAGCCCCGAGGCGCCACGCCGCCCGAGGGCGGCCGCCCCGACCTGCCACATCGAGTCAGCCGTATGAGTTCCGTCGGGTCGGCCGGGAGGAGCCCCGGGCCGCGGGCTGAGGATGTGCCACGTCGAGTCAGCCGTGGAAGTCTGGTCGGGTCGGGCCGGGGAGGCCCGGGCCGGTCAGGGGAGCCCTGAGCCGGCCGGGCCAGGGCCGGCTCAGCTGGTTTCCTGGCCCCGTGGGCGGTGGAGCAGGTGCGTCCAGCGCAGGGACCAGCGGGATCTGAGTGCTGTCCAACGGGCCGAGACGTCCCACAGCGCCCGGACCGCGGAGCGGGGGGCGACGAGGGCTCGCAGCCGGGTGCGACGGCCGGCCTTCGCTCGGAGGTCGGCCCGCATCCGGCGCACGTCGTCGGCCAGCCCGGCCTCCGCCTGCGGCCGCGGCGCGTACAGCACCTGCTCCACCGCACCCGCCACCCGGTGCACCGACGCGGCCGCCGGTCCCTCCAGCTCGCCCAGCCGCACGATCCGTGCCGCCGCTTTGCGCGGGGTGAGCGCGTCGTCCGGCGGAATGCCGTAGTCCCACGCCGTGTCGATCAGCTCGCGCCACACCGCGAGGACATGCCCGGCCGCCTGCTGCGCCGCGAGCCGCGCCGGCTCCGCGGTCATCTCGAGGTCCTCGGCGCCGCCCTTGCGGCCCGAAGGGTACGCGGCCGGCCCGCGCGGCGCGTGCTGCGCCGATGCCAGCCGCAGCGAGCGCCGCCGCACCCGCCACAGCATGGGCAGCAGGAGCACGGTCACCGCGGCCAGGCCCAGCAGCGTCCAGGTGGCGATCGCCCACCAGGGCGTGGAGTCGTCGCTGCCCTGCGTCGGGTTCAGCGGCAGCGCACCGGCGCACTCGTCGAGCTTCTTGGCCTGCACCGAGCAGCTCGTGCTCGCCGAGGGCGCCGCCGACGGGGCGGTGCCCGCCGAACGCGAGGCCTGCGGAGCCTCGGGGAGGTTGTTGCCCGGGCTGTCCGGCGTGGTGTACGACGGCGTCGTCCCGCGGGTCGGCGTGGGCTCGAACCGGGTCCAGCCCACGCCCTCGAAGTACAGCTCCGGCCAGGCGTGCGCGTCCTTCACCCCGACCGCGACCGAGCCGTCCGACTGCACCGTCCCCGGCGCGAAGCCGACCGCGACCCGGGCCGGGATGCCGAGCGTCCGGGCCATCGCCGCCATCGCGAAGGAGAAGTGGACGCAGAAGCCCTCCTTGTCCTTGAGGAACTTGGCGATCGCGTCGGACCCGCTGCCCACCTCCACCTGCGTGTCGTACTGGAAACCGCCGGTCAGCGCGAAGTAGTCCTGCAGCGCGACCGCCTTGCCGTAGTCGCTCGTCGCGTTCCGGGTGATCTGGCGGGCCGTCCGCGCCACCACCGACGGCACCGAGCCCGGCACCTTGGTGTACTCCTGGCGGATCCGCTCCGGCGCCTGCGGAGCCGATGCCAGCTGCTGGGCCGTCGGCCGCACGTCGAGGCTGCGCACCTCGTACGTCTCACCGCGTGTGGTCTGGCCGTGGTCGCCGACCAGCGTCATGCCCACCGGCTCGTAGCGCCACTTGCCCCCCACGCTCACACCGCTCGGCGGGTAGGGCATCGGCAGCCAGTCCTGGGCGTACCAGTCGGCCGCGGAGATGCGGGTGGTGATCTGCGCGCGCCGGACGTCCGCGCCCAGGCCGGCCGGGCCGGGGAACTCCTCCGGTACCGCGGTGATGTGCCGCTTGGCGGGTTTCCACGTGGTGCCGTCGAAGTCGTCCAGCGACACGATCCGCAGATACAGATCGTTGAAGTCGTCGCTGTTGGTGCGCAGCACCATGGCCGTGCGGTCCTGGTCCTGGTTCAGGCTGTCGCGCAGGGAGACCAGCGGGTTGACCGCGGAGATCGTGCCCCCGGCGCCGCTGCCCGAGCCCACGCCGCCCCGGGCGTCGGCCAGCAGTCCGCCCTGGACAGCCGGCAGCGGAAGCAGCGGCACCGCCAGGGCGATGCCCAGGGCGACGGCGCCGATGCGCCGGCCCGTGCGCACCGGGGCCAGCGGGCCGTCCGGCGCCCCGGGGACGCGGGGGGTGCCGCCGAAGACGCGCCCCCACTGCGACAGCCGCTCCCGGCCCTCGGCGAGCAGCAGCATCAGATAACCGGCGGCCGCCACCAGGAACCACAGCCAGTCCATGCCGCCGTCGGACAGCCCCGCCGCGACCGAGTACAGCGCGAGCAGCGGCAGACCCGCCGGGGCCGCGCTGCGGTAGGTCACCGCGAGCGTGTCCACCAGCAACCCGATCACCAGGACACCGCCGACGAGCATCAGCCGGATGCCGTCGGACTCCAGCGGCGCCGGAATCGCGTACCGCGCTATGTCGTCCGAGCCCTGCCGCAGTAGGTCGGAGAAGTGCTGGAACGCCTGCGGACCGGGCACGAACCCGGCCACGGCCTGCCGGCCGGCGAAGACGAGGGTGAGCAGCAGCAGCGTGACCAGCGCCTGCGCGGCCACGGTGAGCGGCCGGGCCAGCGGCACCCGCCGGGTCGCCGCGCCCACGCCGGACTGGATCGCCAGCAGGACCGCCGCCTGCAGGATCCAGGTGGCCGGGTCGACCAGGGGCAGCAGCGCGCAGGACGCCATCACCGTGGCCGCCCACGCGCACAGCGCCAGCCGTGCCCGTCCGCTCATCATCGTGCCTCCCCCGTACTGCCCGGGCCGCCCGCGGCCGCCAGACTCGTGCGCTCCCGGTCCGCCTGGCGCCACAGATCGGCCGGTGTCGCCCCCCGCGGGACGCTCAGCGCCGTCCAGCCCGCCTCCCGCAGCAGCCGCAACCGCTCTTCCGTCCTGTTCATCGGACGAGGGGCGTCGATCGGTTCACGCAGCCACACGTCGCTGTCCAGGACGAACGCGATCGCGCCTGCGCTGCGCTGCCGCATCCGGGCGGCCACCGCGGCCTGCTGCTCGTCCAGGTCGCCGAAGAAGGCCACCAGCAGCCCCTCGTTGCCGCCGCGCAGCACGTCGTAGGCCCGGGACAGGCCCGCACCGTCGGAGTGGTCGATCACCGCGAGGGTGTCCATCATCAGCCCGGCCGCGTCCGCGGACTGGTGGCTGGCGCCGGCGAACCCGTCCGCGCCCTCGCCGGGCACCGAACTGCCGGTGTCGGTCAGCAGCCGCACCGAGAAGCCCCGCTCCAGCATGTGCGTCAGCACCGAGGCGCAGCCGGACACCGCCCACTCGAACGCGGAGTCCGGGCCCGCGCCGCGGAAGGCGACACCCCGGGTGTCCAGCAGCACCGTGCAGCGCGAACGCTGCGGCTGCTCCTCGCGCCGCACCATCAGCTCGCCGTAACGGGCGGTGGACCGCCAGTGCACGCGGCGCAGATCGTCGCCGTAGCGGTAGCCGCGGGGGATGACGTCGTCCTCGCCGGCCAGGGCCAGTGAACGCTGCCGTCCGTCGCCGTAGCCCTTCGCCTCACCGGTCAGCCTCACCGGCGGCAGCGGCTCCACCCGCGGGATCACCGTCAGGGTGTCGTACGAGGAGAAGGACCGCGTCAGCTCGCACATGCCGAACGGGTCCGACAGCCGCAGTTGCAGCGGGCCCAGCGGAAAGCGGCCGCGCAGGTCCGAGCGGACCCGGTAGGACACCTCGCGGCGTCCGCCGGCCTCCACCCGGTCCAGCACGAAGCGCGGGCGCGGACCGAGCACGTAGGGCACCCGGTCCTGGAGCATCAGCAGGCCCGTGGGCAGCCGCGAGACGTTGTCCACCCGCAGATGGACCCGGGCCTCGCTGCCGGCGGGCACCCGCGCGGGGCTCAGCCGGCGGCTGCCGGCGACCCGGTAGCGGGTGCGGTAGAGCACGGCCGCGCACACCAGCGGCAGCGCCGCCAGGAGCAGGCCGACGCGCAGCAGACCCTCCTGTCCGAGGACGTAGGCGCAGATCGCGGCGGCGATACCGGCGGCCAGAAAGGAGCGGCCGCGCGTGGTCAGCCCGGCCAGGGCCGTACGGACGCCGCCCTGCTCCCCGCGGCCGGCCTCCGGACGTCCCGTCCCCCCGTCGTACGCCATCACAGCCTCCGCGGCGGCTGCTGCGGGTAGGCCGGGGCGGTGCCGCCCAGGCCGAAGCCGTGCTGCTGGGAGGCCGTCGGGACCGGGGTGTGCTGAAGGATCTCCAGCACGACCTGCTCGGCCGTGCGGCGGTTGAGCTGGGCCTGGGCGGTGGGCAGCAGACGGTGCGCGAGGACGGCCACGGCGAGTGCCTGCACGTCGTCCGGCAGCGCGTACTCCCGGCCGCTGAGGGCCGCGGAGGCCTTCGCCGCGCGCAGCAGGTGCAGCGTCGCGCGCGGGGAGGCGCCCAGTCTGAGGTCCGGGTGGGCGCGGGTGGCGGCGACCAGGTCCACCGCGTAGCGCCGGACCGTGTCGGCGACGTGGACACCGCGGACGGCGTCGATCAGCTTCACCACGTCGTGCGCGTGCGCCACCGGCTGCAGGTCGTCCAGGGGGCTGACGCCGCCGTGCACGTCCAGCATCTGCAGCTCTGCCTCCGGGCTGGGGTAGCCGATGGAGACGCGGGCCATGAAGCGGTCGCGCTGGGCCTCGGGCAGCGGGTAGGTGCCCTCCATCTCGACCGGGTTCTGCGTGGCCACCACCATGAAGGGGCTCGGCAGCTCGTAGGTCTGCCCGTCGATGGTGACCTGGCGCTCCTCCATCGACTCCAGCAGCGCCGACTGCGTCTTGGGCGAGGCCCGGTTGATCTCGTCGCCGATCACGATCTGCGCGAAGATCGCGCCGGGCTTGAACTCGAAGTCCCGGCGCTGCTGGTCCCAGATGGACACACCGGTGATGTCCGAGGGCAGCAAATCAGGGGTGAACTGGATCCGCCGCACCGAGCAGTCGATCGAACGCGCCAGCGTCTTGGCGAGCATCGTCTTGCCGACACCGGGGACGTCCTCGATCAAGAGGTGCCCCTCGGCGAGCAGCACGGTCAGTGCCAGCCGAACGACCTCGGGCTTGCCCTCGATCACTCCTTCCACGGAGCTGCGCACACGCTCCGCGGTAGCGGTCAGATCTGTAAGGCTCGCTCGCTCGTCATAGGTCGTCACCCGGCCCTCCTCGGCCCGTACTTTCTTTCGGGCCGCCGCAGATGCGAAACCGGCCCACCCCGAATCACGGACACCCCGCGGAAAAGGTTCCGCGCGACGTCACAACCGCATTCTTGTTGCCGTTACCGGTTCGTGTCACTCGCCTGTGGACAACTGGCTGCGATATGTCGGGCCTTGCGGCCTTTCGGCCCTCGGAACGCCGGATTTCGCGAACGATGCGTGAGGAGAACGCGTGGGCGGCCGGGGAGCGGGTATCCGCTGGCGTCACGGCCATGCCTGTTCGCGCGGCCTCCGGACCCGTCATCACGTCACTTGGGTGCCGTGACCCACATGGGTAACGCGGGCGGTGCCGAACGGGTGTATTCGCCGATCCGGTGCTACCCGCGCGTGCCGGTGCGCGACGCGCAGGCCGGTTGATTGACCGCGAGACAGGGTGGACTAAAGTGACGCGAAGCGGGAGGCGAGGCCCTCCCCAGGGGACTTCCCGTCCCCCTAAGAACCCTGCAAGACCCCCGGCGTGCTGTCCGGAGATCTCCCACGTGCGCGGCGCGTACGTACGGCTCGGCCTCCTCCCGCTCCCGGTCGGCCGCCGCCGTGAGGCGTCGGTCGGCCTCCCCTTCTGGGAGCGGGCGGGGACCCGGCGGTGCGGAGCGTTCGCGCCGGACCTGAGAGGGCCCCTTGAGCCAGAGTCGACACGTCCCGGTGATGCTCCAGCGGTGTCTGGACCTGCTGGCGCCCGCCCTGCAGGAGCCGGGGGCGGTCGTCGTCGACTGCACCCTGGGCCTGGGCGGCCACAGCGAGGCGCTGCTGACCAGCTTCCCCGAGGCCCGGCTGATCGGCCTCGACCGCGACAAGGAGGCGCTGCGGCTGTCCGGTGAGCGGCTCGCGCCGTACCAGGACCGTGCCACGCTCGTGCACGCCGTCTACGACGAGCTGCCCGAGGTCCTCGACCGGCTCGGCATCGCGCGCGTGCAGGGTGTGCTGTTCGATCTGGGCGTCTCCTCCATGCAGCTGGACGAGGCCGACCGCGGGTTCGCCTACGCGCAGGACGCGCCGCTGGACATGCGCATGGACCAGACGACCGGCGTCAGCGCGGCCGAGGTGCTCAACACCTACCCGCCCGGCGAACTCGTCCGCATCCTGCGCGCCTACGGCGAGGAGAAGCAGGCCAAGCGGATCGTGGCCGCGATCGTGCGCGAGCGGGAGAAGGAGCCGTTCAGCAACAGCGCGCGGCTGGTGGAGCTGATCCGGGACGCGCTGCCGCAGGCCGCCAAGCGCACCGGCGGCAACCCGGCCAAGCGCACCTTCCAGGCGCTGCGCATCGAGGTCAACGGGGAGCTGTCGGTCCTGGAGCGGGCGATCCCGGCCGCGGTCAAGGCGCTCGCGGTGGGCGGACGCATCGCCGTCCTCTCCTACCACTCCCTGGAAGACCGGCTGGTCAAGCAGGTCTTCGCGGCCGGTGCCGCCTCCACCGCGCCGCCCGGGCTGCCCGTCGTGCCCGAGCGCTACCAGCCGCGGCTCAAGCTGCTCACCCGTGGTGCCGAACTTCCCACCGAGGAAGAGGTCGCCGAGAACCGCCGGGCGGCCCCCGCGCGGCTGCGCGGCGCCGAGCGCATCAGGGAGGACGTGGAGTGAGCCAGGCGACGGGGCGGGCGCGCGCGGGGACCGACCCCCGGCGGCCGGGGCCGACGACGGCCGAGACACCCGGCGGAGGCGTCAGCCCCCGCCGGTCACGGCCGGTCACAGCCCGGTCGGCCGGGCCGCGCGAGCCGGCCCCGTGGCCCGGGGCCGGCCCGGCCCCCACGCGCGCGGGAGCGCCCGCGTCACCCGGCGACCTGCGCGGTGCGGTGCACCGGGAGGGCGGCTGCCTCGTGCGTGGTGCGGTGCACCGGGAGGGCGGCTGCCTCGTGCGTGGTGCGGTCCACCGACAGGCCGACTGCCGCCGTGCGGTCCGAGCCGGGCGCACCACCCGCGCGCGGGTGGTCAGCCGCGCCTGCCGTCCGCCCCGGCGGACCGGCCTGCGCCCGCACTCCTGGTACGGCGCGGCAGCGACCGTGTGGCACAGCGGCGAGCGAACCCGGGGGAGGGGCGAGTGAGTGGGAAACCCCAGGTGAAGGGGCGGGCCGCGCGGCTCGCTCGGCTGTTTCCGGCCGCCGGGCGGGGGCAGGCGGCCCGTACGCCGTTCGTCCTGCTCGTCGTCCTGCTCCTCGGCGGCGGGCTCATCGGGCTCCTCGTGCTGAACTCCGCGCTCAGCGAGGGCTCGTTCAAGCTGGACGACCTGCAGAAGGACACCAAGTCGCTCACCGACGAGGAGCAGGCCCTGCAACGCGACGTGGACGCCTACTCCGCCCCCGAGGCCCTGCAGCGCCGCGCCCGCGAACTGGGCATGGTGCCGGGCGGCGACCCCGCCTTCCTCGGCCTCGACGGCACCGTCAAGGGCTTCCCCTCGCCCGCCGCCGCGGACCTGGAGGAGGAGGCCCCGCTCGTCCTCGCCCCGGAGGCCAAAACCACCGGCCGGGCACCGACGCCCACGGCCTCCCTTTCGGCCACCCCCTCCCCGGCGGCGACCGCCCCCGCGGCCACCGCCTCGCCGGCGGCCGCCACCACGCCCCAGACATCCCAGACGACGCCCCCGGCAGGTGACGGAAGTGGTCGATGACTTCGGCAGGAAACCGCCGCGCCGCCGCGTGCCCGGCCCCGCCCGCCCCGCCCGATCCGGGGCGGCCCGACGGCAGCCCGGCCCCGGTGGACGTCCGGCGCGCCGCCCCGGGCCGCCCCGCCAGGCCGCGCCCCCGCGCACGCTGAGGCTCGGCAGCCCGCGTCCCCGGCTGCGCCTGGTCGGCCTGGGCCTGACCCTCGTCATGGCCGCCTTCGTCTTCCGCCTGCTGCAGGTGCAGGCGGTCGACGCCAGCACCTACGCGGCCAAGGCCGAGCAGAACCGGTACGTCGTGCACACCCTCGCGGCCGAGCGCGGTGGCATCACCGACCGCAACGGCGTGGCCCTGGCGGCGAGTGTCGACGCCTACGACATCACCGCCGACCCCACGATGTTCACGCGCAAGCAGCTCAAGATCGACGACGGCCCCGAGCAGGCGGCGGCCCTGCTCGCCCCGATCCTCGGCCAGGACCAGGCAGCCCTGGTCAAGAAGTTGCGGCCGAAGGACAAGGACCTGCGCTATGTGCGGCTCGCCCTGAGCCGCACCCCGCAGGTTTGGACGCAGATCAAGGATCTCAGGCTCGCCCTCGCCAAGAAGGCCGAGACGGACAAGTCCACCGTCAACGTCCTGGCCGGCGTCTTCGCCGACCCCAGCAGCAAGCGGATCTACCCCAACGGCGACCTCGCCGCCGGGATACTGGGCTGGGTCAACGCCGACGGCCGGGGCGGCGGCGGCATCGAGCAGCAGCTGAACAAGACGCTCACGGGCAAGGACGGCAAGATCCGCTACGCCCAGTCCGGCGGCCGTCAGGTGCCGACCGCGGGCTCCACGGAGACGCCCGCCGTGCCCGGCTCCCAGGTCGAGCTGACCATCGACCGCGACATCCAGTGGGCCGCGCAGAACGCCATCACCGAGCAGGTGAAGAAGTCCAAGGCCGACCGCGGTTACGTCATCGTCCAGGACACCCGCACCGGCCAGATCCTCGCCATGGCCAACTCGCCCGGCTTCGATCCCGGCAACCTGCGGCACGCCAACCCGGCGGCGCTCGGCAACGCGGCCGTGCAGGACGCCTACGAGCCCGGCTCCACCGCGAAGGTGATGTCGATGGCCGCCGTGCTGGAGGAGAACGTCGCCACGCCGCTCACGCACGTCGTCGTGCCGAACCGGCTGCACCGCGGCGACCGGCTCTTCCAGGACGACATCGACCACGCCACCTGGTACCTGACGCTCAACGGTGTGCTCGCCAAGTCCTCCAACATCGGCACCATCCTCGCCACCGGCCAGCTCGGCAAGACCCAGCCGCAGGCGAACCAGGTGCTCTACTCCTATCTGCGCCGGTTCGGCATCGGCAGCTACAGCGGGCTCGACTTCCCCGGCGAGACCAAGGGCATCCTCGCGCCGCCCGGCCAGTGGTCGACCTCGCAGCAGTACACGATCCCTTTCGGCCAGGGCTTCTCCATCAACGCCATCCAGGCGGCGTCCGTCTACTCGACCATCGCCAACGGCGGCGTCCGCGTCGAACCCACCCTCGTCCGCGGCACCAAGGGGCCCGACGGGCGCTTCACCCCCGCAGCGAAGCCCGAGGTGAGAAGGGTCGTGAGCGCCAAGACAGCCAAGACGCTGGCCCAGATGCTGGAGTCGGTCGTGGACGACGAGCAGGGCACCGGCATCAAGGCGCGCATCCCCGGGTACCGAGTGGCGGGCAAGACCGGCACCGCCAACCGCGTGGATCCGGCCACCGGCCGCTACAAGGGCTACACGTCGTCCTTCGCCGGGTTCGCGCCCGCCGACAAGCCGCGCATCACCGTCTACTGCGCGATCCAGAACGCCACCGCGGGCAGCTACTTCGGCGGCCAGATCTGCGGTCCCATCTACAAGCAGGTGATGGAGTTCGCGCTCAAGACCCTCCAGGTCCCGCCGACCGGCGCCCACCCCGCGAACCTGCCCGTGTCCTACCAGCCCTGACCCCGCCCGCCTCCGGGACCGCCTCCCACCAGCCGTGACCCTGCCCGCCCCGGCACCGTCTCCCACCAGCCCCGACCCCCACCAGCCCCCTGCCCCCGACCCGGACCCGACCCCCTGCCGATCAGCGCGACCAGTCAGGAACGAGCCGTGACCATGATCACCCCCCAGCCCGGGAACCAGAACGCCTCCGGCCCCTCACTTCGCTCAGGGGCGGGTGCGCCCGGTACGCTCACCGCCGTGCCACACGCTGATCAGTCCCGAACCACCCAGAAGGGCGCTTCCGTGACCTACCCGGGACCGCCCCGGCCGGCCGAGGTCTCCGCCACACCCCTCGCGGACCTCGCCGACCAGCTGGGTATCCAGCAGCCGGAGAGCACCGCGGCGGTCACGGGCATCACCCACGACTCGCGCGCCGTCCGCCCCGGCGACCTGTACGCCGCACTGCCGGGCGCCCGCCTGCACGGCGCCGACTTCGTCACCCAGGCCGCGAGCCTGGGCGCGGCCGCGGTGCTGACCGACCCGACCGGCGTCGAGCGCGCCGCGGCCACCGGCCTGCCGGTCCTGGTGGTCGACGACCCGCGCGGACGGATGGGCGAACTGGCTGCCACGCTCTACGGCCACCCGGGCCGGGACCTGCTCCAGATCGGCATCACCGGCACCTCCGGCAAGACCACCACCGCCTATCTCGTCGAGGGCGGCCTGAAGACCGCCCGCACCACCGGGCTCATCGGGACCGTCGAGATGCGCATCGGCGAGGAGCGCATCAAGTCCGAGCGCACCACCCCCGAAGCCACCGACCTGCAGGCGCTGTTCGCGGTGATGCGCGAGCGCGGCGTCGAGGCGGTCGCCATGGAGGTCTCCAGCCACGCCCTGGTGCTCGGCCGGGTCGACGGCTGTGTCTTCGACATCGCCGTCTTCACCAACCTCAGCCCGGAACACATGGAGTTCCACTCCGACATGGAGGACTACTTCCGGGCCAAGGCACAGCTGTTCACGCCGCACCGCAGCAAACGCGGCGTGGTCAACCTCGACGACGACTACGGCCGCCGGCTGGCCAAGGAGGCGACCGTCCCGGTCGTCACCTACTCCGCCGAGGGCCATCCCGACGCCGACTGGCGCGCCGAGGACGTCGAGGTCGGCACCATGGACTCGACGTTCACCGTCGTCGGCCCCGACGGGCAGCGCATCCGGGGCAAGTCGCCGCTGGCGGGCCCCTTCAACGTGGCGAACACCCTCGCCGCGCTCGTCGCCCTCGCCACGGCCGGCCTCGACCCGCAGGCCGCCGCCGACGGCATCGCCGCCGTACCCGGTGTGCCGGGCCGTCTGGAGCGCGTCGACGCCGGGCAGCCCTACCTCGCCGTCGTCGACTACGCCCACAAGACCGACGCCGTCGAGTCGGTGCTCAAGGCGCTGCGCAAGGTCACCAAGGGCCGGCTGCACGTCGTGCTGGGCTGCGGCGGCGACCGGGACAAGACCAAGCGCGCGCCGATGGGCGCCGCCATGGCGCGGCTCGCCGACACCGCCGTACTGACCTCCGACAACCCCCGCTCCGAGGACCCGCTCGCGATCCTCGCGACCATGCTCCAGGGCGCGGCCTCGGTGCCCGCGCACGAGCGCGGCGAGGTCGTCCTCTTCGAGGACCGGGCCGCCGCGATCGCCGCGGCCGTGGACCGCGCGCAGCCCGGGGACACCGTGCTGGTCGCGGGCAAGGGCCACGAGCAGGGGCAGGACATCGCCGGGGTGGTCCGTCCCTTCGACGACCGCCAGGTGCTTCGCGAAGCAATCCAGAAGACCCAGGGATGAACCAGTGATCGCCCTCTCCCTCGCCGAGATCGCAAGCGTCGTCGGCGGGCAGACGTACGACATACCGGACCCGTCGGTGCAGGTGACCGGGCCGGTGGTCCGGGACTCCCGCGAGGTGGAGCCCGGCAGCCTCTTCGTCGCCTTCGTCGGCGAGCGCGTCGACGGCCACGACTTCGCGGCGCAGGTCGCCTCGGCGGGCGCGGCGGCCGTTCTCGGCTCGCGCCCCGTCGGCGTGCCCGCGATCGTCGTGGACGACGTCCAGCGCGCCCTCGGCGCCCTCGCCCGCCATGTCGTACGACGCCTCGGCGCGACCCTCGTCGCGCTGACCGGTTCGGCGGGCAAGACCAGCACCAAGGACCTCATCGCGCAGGTCCTCCAGCGCAAGGCGCCGACGGTGTTCACGCCCGGCTCGCTCAACAACGAGATCGGGCTGCCGCTGACCGCCCTGTCCGCCACCGAGGAAACGCGGTTCCTGGTGCTGGAGATGGGCGCGCGCGGCATCGGGCACATCCGCTACCTCACCGAACTGACCCCGCCGCGGATCGGCCTCGTCCTCAACGTCGGCTCCGCCCACATCGGCGAGTTCGGCGGCCGCGAGCAGATCGCCCAGGCCAAGGGCGAACTGGTGGAGTCCCTGCCGACCGAGGCGGAGGGCGGCGTCGCCGTCCTCAACGCCGACGACCCCTATGTCCGCGCCATGGCCTCCCGAACCAAGGCGAAGGTGCTCTTCTTCGGTGAGTCCGACGAAGCGGACGTACGCGCCGAGAACGTGCGACTCACGGACACCGGACAGCCTTCCTTCAGGCTTCTCACACCCTCCGGTGCAAGCGATGTGACCATGCGCCTGTACGGTGAGCACCACGTGTCGAACGCGCTCGCCGCGGCCGCCGTCGCCCATGAGCTGGGCATGTCCGCGGAAGAGATCGCCACCGCGCTCTCCGAGGCGGGCTCCCTCTCCCGGTGGCGCATGGAGGTCACCGAGCGCCCGGACGGCGTGACCATCGTCAACGACGCCTACAACGCCAACCCCGAGTCCATGAAGGCCGCTCTGCGCGCGCTGGTGGCCATGGGCAAGGGGCGGCGGACCTGGGCGGTGCTCGGCAAGATGGCCGAGCTCGGGGACGAGGCGCTCGCCGAGCACGACGCGGTCGGACGGCTCGCCGTCCGGCTCAATGTCGGCAAGCTCGTCGCGGTCGGCGGCAGGGAAGCCGCCTGGCTGCAACTGGGCGCATATAACGAGGGTTCGTGGGGTGAGGAGTCGGTGCACGTGTCCGACGCACAGGCGGCGGTCGACCTGTTGCGCAGCGAGTTGCGCCCGGGGGACGTCGTACTCGTGAAGGCGTCGCGTTCGGTCGGTCTGGAGGCGGTCGCGCAGGCGCTGCTCGAGACCGGTGCCGAGGGTGAGGTTGCCGCCCGATGATGAAGCAGATCCTGTTCGCAGGAGTCATTGGCCTCTTCCTCACCCTGGTCGGCACCCCGCTGCTGATCAAACTGCTCGCCCGCAAGGGATACGGCCAGTACATCCGCGACGACGGTCCGCGCGAGCACGCCAGCAAGCGCGGCACGCCGACCATGGGCGGTATCGCGTTCATCCTGGCGACGGTCGCCGCCTACTTCCTCGCCAAGGTCATCACCGGCTACGCGCCGACGTACTCGGGCGTGCTGGTCCTCGGCCTGATGGTCGGCATGGGCCTGGTCGGCTTCCTCGACGACTACATCAAGATCGTCAAGCGGCGCTCGCTGGGTCTGCGGGCCAAGGCCAAGATGGCCGGCCAGCTGATCGTCGGCATCGCCTTCGCCGTGCTCTCCCTGCAGTTCGCCGACGCCCGCGGCAACACCCCGGCGTCCACGAAGCTGTCCTTCATCACCGACTTCGGCTGGACGATCGGTCCGGTGCTGTTCGTCGTGTGGGCGCTGTTCATGATCCTGGCGATGTCCAACGGCGTGAACCTCACCGACGGTCTGGACGGTCTGGCCACCGGCGCGTCCGTGCTGGTCTTCGGCGCCTACACCTTCATCGGCGTCTGGCAGTTCCAGGAGTCCTGCGCCAACGCGCTCACCCTCACCAACCCGGGCGCCTGCTACGAGGTGCGTGACCCGCTCGACCTCGCCGTGGTGTCCTCCGCGCTGATGGGCGCCTGCCTCGGCTTCCTGTGGTGGAACACGTCGCCCGCCAAGATCTTCATGGGGGACACGGGCTCGCTCGCCCTCGGCGGTGTGCTCACCGGTCTGGCCATCCTCTCCCGCACGGAGCTGCTGGTGGCCATCATGGGCGGCCTGTTCGTCCTCATCACCATGTCGGTCGTCATCCAGGTCGGCTCCTTCCGGCTCACCGGGAAGCGCGTCTTCCGGATGGCGCCACTCCAGCACCACTTCGAACTCAAGGGCTGGTCCGAGGTCCTTGTGGTGGTCCGCTTCTGGATCATCCAGGGCATCTGTGTGATCGTCGGACTGGGCCTCTTCTACGCGGGATGGGCAGCGGACAAGTGACCTCCTCGGTGTCCCCGGACTTCCAGGGCAAGCGCATCACCGTCGCCGGACTCGGCGTCTCCGGCGTCCCGGCGGCCAAGGTGCTCAACGCGCGCGGGGCGATCGTCACGGTCGTCGACGACGGCGACGACGCACGCGCGCGTGAGCAGGCCGCCGAGCTGGAGGCGCTCGGTGTCACCGTGCGCCTCGGTGACGGCGACACCCTGCCCGAGGGCACCGAGCTGATCGTCACCGCGCCGGGCTGGAAGCCCACCAAGCCGCTCTTCCAGGCCGCCGAGAAGGCCGGCGTGGAAGTATGGGGCGACGTGGAGCTCGCCTGGCGGCTGCGCGGCCCCGACGCGGCCCCCTGGCTGTGCGTGACCGGCACCAACGGCAAGACCACCACCGTGCAGATGCTGGCCTCCATCCTGAAGGCCGCCGGGCTGCGCACCGCCGCCGTCGGCAACATCGGCGTCTCCCTGCTCGACGCCGTCCTCGGCGAGGAGACCTACGACGTCCTCGCCGTGGAGCTGTCCAGCTACCAGCTGCACTGGGCGCCCTCGCTGCGCGCCCACTCCGCCGCCGTGCTCAACCTCGCCCCGGACCACCTGGACTGGCACGGCTCCATGGAGGCGTACGCGCGCGACAAGGGCCGCATCTACGAGGGCAACCGCGTCGCCTGCGTCTACAACGTCGATGCCACCGACAAACCGTCGACCGAGGACCTGGTGCGCGAGGCGGACGTCGAAGAGGGCTGCCGCGCCATCGGGTTCACGCTCGGCACCCCCGGGCCGTCCCAACTCGGCGTCGTGGAGGGCATCCTCGTCGACCGCGCCTTCGTCGAGAACCGGCAGAAGAACGCCCAGGAGCTCGCCGAGGTCTCCGACGTCAACCCGCCCGCCCCGCACAACATCGCCAACGCCCTGGCCGCTGCGGCGCTCGCCCGCGCCTTCGGCGTGGAGCCCCGCGCCGTCCGCGACGGTCTGCGGAACTTCCGCCCGGACGCGCACCGCATCGCGCTCGTCGCGGACGTGGACGGCGTCGCCTACGTCGACGACTCCAAGGCCACCAACACGCACGCCGCACAGGCCTCGTTGGCGGCATATGAGTCGATCGTATGGATTGCGGGCGGTCTGGCGAAGGGTGCGACGTTCGACGAGCTGGTCGCGGGGGCCGCGAAGCGGCTGCGCGGCGTCGTCCTCATCGGCGCCGATCGGGCCCTCATCCGGGAGGCCCTCGCGCGACACGCCCCGGAAGTACCCGTCGTCGACCTCGACCGGACCGACACTGGGGCGATGCTCCAGGCTGTCCAGGAGGCCCAGCGGCTCGCGGAGCCCGGCGACACGGTGCTGCTCGCCCCGGCCTGCGCCTCCATGGACATGTTCGCCAACTACAACCAGCGCGGCGACGCGTTCGCCCAGGCCGTGTCCGAACTCGGCGCCTGACCCGGCCGCCTGGCGCCGGGCGACCTCGGGAGGGACGCGTGGGACGCGCGATGTGCAGCGGAGGCGCTGATGCCCAGTAGCCGTACCGGCCGGCCGCCCGTGCAGCGGGCCGCGCGCCGGCCCCCCGCCCCCCGCCCGCCGCGAGACAACGCCGTCACCCGGGCGTACGCGCGGGCCCGGCGGGCCTGGGACCGGCCGCTGACCGCCTACTACCTGATCGTCGGCGGCAGCGCGCTGATCACCGTGCTCGGCCTGGTGATGGTCTACTCGGCCTCCCAGATCACCGCGCTGCAGATGGGGCTGACCGGCTCGTACTTCTTCCGCAAGCAGCTGCTGGCCGCCGTCCTCGGCGGGGCGCTGCTGTTCGCCGCGTCCCGGATGCCGGTGAAACTGCACCGGGGGCTCGCCTACCCGATCCTCGCGGGCGCGGTCTTCCTCATGGCCCTGGTGCAGGTGCCGGGGATAGGGATGGCGGTCAACGGCAACCAGAACTGGATCTCCCTCGGCGGCTCCTTCCAGATCCAGCCCAGTGAGTTCGGCAAGCTGGCGCTCGTGCTGTGGGGCGCCGACCTCATGGCGCGCAAGCAGGACAAGAACCTGCTCAACCAGTGGAAGCACATGCTGGTCCCGCTGGTGCCGATGGCGTTCCTGCTGCTCGGGCTGATCATGCTCGGCGGCGACATGGGCACGGCGATCATCCTCACCGCGATCCTGTTCGGCGTGCTGTGGCTCGCGGGGGCGCCGACCCGGATGTTCGTCGGCGTGCTGTCCGTGGCGGCCACCCTCGGTGTGATCCTGATCAAGACCAGCCCCAACCGGATGGCCCGCCTGGCCTGCATCGGCGCCACCGACCCCGGGCCCGGGGACAGCTGCTGGCAGGCCGTGCACGGGATCTACGCCCTCGCCTCGGGCGGACTGTTCGGTTCCGGGCTGGGTGCCAGTGTGGAAAAATGGGGCCAACTCCCCGAAGCGCACACCGACTTCATCTTCGCCGTCACCGGTGAGGAACTGGGTCTGGCGGGGACGCTGTCGGTCCTCGCCCTGTTCGCGGCTCTAGGCTATGCGGGTATCCGCGTGGCCGGACGCACGGAGGACCCCTTCGTGAGGTACGCCGCGGGAGGCGTGACCACCTGGATCACCGCCCAGGCGGTGATCAACATCGGTGCGGTGCTCGGTCTGCTGCCGATCGCCGGTGTCCCGCTCCCGCTGTTCTCCTACGGGGGTTCCGCCCTGCTGCCGACCATGTTCGCCATCGGGCTGCTGATCGCCTTCGCGCGTGACGATCCCGCTGCGCGGGCGGCGCTTGCGCTGCGGCAACCCCGTTTTGGTAGAAAGCGGGGGGCCGGGGGCTCCGGGTCGGCCCGGAGCGCCCGGAGTTGGAACACGATGCGACGGCGTGCCTCGGCGGCGCGTTCGTCCGGAGAGCGGTGAATTTCGGTGCATGTCGTACTCGCCGGCGGGGGCACCGCGGGCCACATCGAGCCCGCGCTCGCCCTCGCGGACGCCCTGCGCAGGCAGGACCCGACCGTGGGGATCACAGCCCTGGGCACGGAGCGCGGCCTGGAGACCACGCTCGTGCCGCAGCGGGGCTACGAGCTCGCGCTGATCCCCGCGGTACCGCTGCCACGCAAGCCCACCCCCGAGCTGATCACCGTCCCGGGCCGGCTGCGCGGCACGATCAAGGCGGCCGAGCAGATCCTGGAGCGCACCAAGGCGGACGCCGTGGTCGGCTTCGGCGGGTACGTCGCCCTGCCCGGCTACCTCGCCGCCAAGCGCCTCGGCGTGCCGATCGTGATCCACGAGGCGAACGCCCGCCCGGGCCTGGCCAACAAGATCGGCTCGCGGTACGCCGCGCAGGTCGCCGTCGCCACCCCGGACAGCAAGCTCAGGAACGCGCGCTACATCGGCATCCCGCTACGCCACTCCATCGCCACCCTGGACCGGGCCGCCGTCCGTCCCGAGGCGCGCGCGATGTTCGGCCTCGACCCCAACCTGCCGACGCTGCTGGTCTCCGGCGGCTCGCAGGGCGCCCGGCGCCTCAACGAGGTGGTCCAGCAGGTCGCACCCTGGCTCCAGCAGGCCGGCATCCAGATCCTGCACGCGGTCGGCCCGAAGAACGAACTGCCGCAGGTCCACCAGATGCCGGGAATGCCCCCCTACATCCCGGTAAGTTACCTGGACAGGATGGACCTCGCGTACGCCGCGGCCGACATGATGCTCTGCCGCGCGGGCGCGATGACCGTCGCCGAACTCTCCGCCGTCGGACTCCCGGCCGCCTACGTCCCGCTGCCCATCGGCAACGGCGAGCAGCGGCTGAACGCCCAGCCGGTGGTCAAGGCCGGTGGCGGTCTGCTGGTCGACGACGCGGACCTCACCCCGGAGTGGGTGCAGCAGAACGTCCTGCCCGTCCTCGCCGACCCGCACCGGCTGTACCAGATGTCCCGCGCCGCCGCCGAGTTCGGCCGCCGGGACGCCGACGACCTCCTCGTCGGCATGGTGTACGAGGCGATCGCCGCCCATCGTGCACACCGTTAGGCACGTATGACGAAAGGGCAGGGAGCGTGGCCGGACCGACGACCGCCGAGCGCGGGGAACGCCAGCAGGAGTCGTCCGGCCCGCCCCTGGTCCGCAGACTGGGGCGGCGCCGCCTTCGTGTGATCATCGCATCCGCGCTGGCCTTCGTCCTGGTCGCGACGGGAGCCCTGTGGGCGCTCTACGGGTCCCAGTGGCTGCGGGTGGAGCGGGTCACCGTCTCCGGCACCCGGGAGCTGACACCGCAGGAGGTCCGCGAGGTGGCGCGGGTGCCGCTCGGGGAGCCCCTGGCGTCGGTCGACACCGACGAGATCGAGACGCGACTGCGCCGGAAACTGCTGCGCATCGACACGGTGGACGTCGCGCGTTCCTGGCCGCACGGAATCACACTGAAAGTGACCGAGCGGACTCCGGTTCTTCTCGTGCAAAACGGGAGGAAGTTCATGGAAGTGGACGCGGAAGGCGTCCGTTTTGCCATGATTTCCGAGCCGATTAAAGGCGTTCCGCTGCTGCAATTGATGACCGCGCAACCGGGTTCCGCCACTGCGAGCCTGCGCCGTTTCGGCGAGGGCCGGCTGGTGCGCGCGGCGGTGTCCGTGGCGGGCTCCCTCCCGGCCGCCGTCGCGCACGAGACCCGGGTGGTCAAGGTCCGCTCCTACGACGACATCTCGCTGGAGTTGGGCGGCAACCGTACGGTGGCCTGGGGGAGTGCCGAGAAGGGGCCCCTGAAGGCCCGTACCCTCACCGCGCTGATGAAAGCCGCCCCGCGTGCACGGCACTTCGACGTGAGCGTTCCCACCGCCCCCGCGTCAGCGGGGAGTTGACGCACATCAGCGCAGGCCAGCACCCTGGTTGGGCAGCGCTACGGCTGATCACATAGGGTGAAAAGAAAAACGGGAGGTTCGGCGTGTTCGTTGAACGTGCGCCACTTGTCGACTTAGTGTCCTGTTCAGAAGACTCCAAGGAACGGACACACTGGTAACCCTAAACTTCAGGGTTAGGGTTCGGGTCGGCGATTCGGACCGTCCCATTCGGCATCAGTCGCCGGAGCGCGCCACAACGCGATACGGCGACACGTAACTCGAGGCGAGAGGCCTTCGACGTGGCAGCACCGCAGAACTACCTCGCAGTCATCAAAGTCATCGGTGTCGGCGGCGGTGGTGTCAATGCCATCAACCGGATGATCGAGGTCGGTCTCAAGGGCGTCGAGTTCATCGCCATCAACACCGACGCGCAAGCTCTGTTGATGAGCGACGCCGACGTCAAGCTCGACGTCGGCCGTGAACTCACCCGGGGACTCGGCGCCGGAGCCAATCCGGCCGTCGGCCGCAAGGCCGCCGAGGATCACCGCGAGGAGATCGAGGAGGTCCTCAAGGGGGCCGACATGGTCTTCGTGACGGCCGGTGAAGGCGGCGGCACCGGCACCGGCGGCGCACCCGTCGTGGCCAACATCGCGCGCTCGCTGGGCGCCCTCACCATCGGCGTGGTCACACGCCCGTTCACCTTCGAGGGGCGGCGCCGCGCGAACCAGGCCGAGGACGGCATCGCCGAACTCCGCGAAGAGGTCGACACCCTCATCGTCATCCCCAACGACCGGCTGCTGTCCATCTCGGACCGCCAGGTCTCGGTCCTGGACGCCTTCAAGTCCGCCGACCAGGTCCTGCTCTCCGGTGTCCAGGGCATCACCGACCTCATCACCACCCCCGGCCTGATCAACCTCGACTTCGCCGACGTCAAGTCGGTCATGTCCGAGGCCGGTTCGGCGCTGATGGGCATCGGCTCGGCCCGCGGCGACGACCGCGCGGTGGCCGCGGCCGAGATGGCGATCTCCTCCCCGCTGCTGGAGGCGTCCATCGACGGCGCCCGCGGTGTGCTGCTGTCCATCTCCGGCGGCTCCGACCTCGGCCTGTTCGAGATCAACGAGGCCGCCCAGCTGGTCAGCGAGGCCGCCCACCCCGAGGCCAACATCATCTTCGGCGCCGTCATCGACGACGCCCTCGGCGACGAGGTCCGGGTCACCGTGATCGCGGCCGGCTTCGACGGGGGCCAGCCCCCGGCCAAGCGGGACAACGTCCTCGGCTCCTCCTCGGCCAAGCGCGAGGAGCCGACCCCGGTGCGGCAGCCCGAGAGCCGGCCGACCTTCGGCTCGCTCGGCAGCGTCAAGCCGAAGGAGGAGCCGGAGCCCGCTCCCGCTCCCGAGCCGGCGCCCGACATCCCGGTCGCCCCGCCCATCACCCCGGCGCCGCGCAGCTACTCGGACAGCGCGGCCGAGGAACTGGACGTCCCGGACTTCCTGAAGTGATAGGACAGCGCGACACCGTGAACGGCGCGCACTTCGCCTTCACCGACCGGTGGGGCGGGGTGAGCGCCGTTCCGTACGAGGAGCTCAACCTCGGCGGCGCGGTAGGCGACGACCCCGACGCCGTGACCACCAACCGCGCGCTGGCAGCCAAGTCCCTGGGGCTGGAGGCGGCGCGGGTGGTGTGGATGAACCAGGTGCACGGCGACGACGTCGCCGTGGTCGACGAGCCGTGGGGCGAGCGGCCCGTGCCGCAGGTGGACGCGATCGTCACCACCCGGCGCGGCCTCGCCCTCGCCGTGCTCACCGCCGACTGCACCCCCGTGCTGCTCGCCGACCCGGTCGCCGGGGTCGTCGCCGCGGCCCACGCCGGCCGGCCCGGCATGGTCGCCGGGGTCGTGCCCGCCGCGCTACGCGCGATGATGGACCTGGGTGCCGAACCGTCCCGGATCGTCGCCCGCACCGGACCCGCGGTGTGCGGCCGGTGCTACGAGGTGCCCGAGGAGATGCGTGCCGAAGTGGTCGCCGTCGAACCGGCGGCGTACGCCGAGACGAGCTGGGGCACTCCGGCGCTCGATGTGAGCGCCGGCGTACACGCGCAGCTCGAGCGGCTCGGGGTGCGCGACCGGGAGCACTCGCCGGTGTGCACGCGCGAGTCGCGCGACCACTTCTCGTACCGCCGCGACCGCACCACCGGGCGGCTCGCGGGCTATGTGTGGCTGGACTGATGGGGCATGACGGACCGTAAGGACGAACTCGCCGGAAATCTGGCGAAGGTGGAGGAGCGCATCGCCGCCGCCTGCGCGGCGGCCGGGCGCCCGCGCGAGGAGGTGACCCTGATCGTGGTCACCAAGACCTACCCGGCGAGCGACGTGCGGATTCTCGCGGAGCTCGGGGTGCGCCATGTCGCCGAGAACCGCGATCAGGACGCGGCACCCAAGGCCGCGGCATGCGCGGATCTGCCCCTGAAGTGGCACTTCGTCGGTCAGTTGCAGACCAACAAGGTGCGTTCCGTGGTCGGTTACGCCGATCTCGTGCAGTCCGTCGATCGCGCCAAGCTCGTCACGGCTCTGTCGAAGGAGGCCGTGCGGGCCGGGCGGGAGATCGGCTGTCTCCTCCAGGTCGCGCTCGACGCGGGCGCCGACGGGAGGGGAGAGCGCGGGGGTGTGGCTCCCGCGGGAATCGAAGAGTTGGCCGACCTCGTCGCCGCCTCGTCGGGGCTGCGGCTCGACGGCCTGATGACCGTCGCCCCGCTCACCGGGGAGTACGCCGGTCGCCAACGCGAGGCGTTCGAGCGGTTGATGGATTTGTCGACTGACCTGCGCCGAGCCCATCCGGCTGCAACCATGGTCTCGGCAGGGATGAGTGCGGACCTCGAGGAGGCCGTGGCGGCCGGGGCGACACATGTGCGCGTCGGTACGGCGGTACTCGGAGTCCGCCCCAGGCTCGGGTAACGTCGCCAAGAAGTCGGACCACAGCAGAAAATATGGTCATTTCCGCTGAAAGGCGGGCAGAAGGACCACGTGGATCGCAGGCACTCGGCAGCGTCAGCCGATCCACCACAGAGCGGAGGACTCAGAGCATGGCCGGCGCGATGCGCAAGATGGCGGTCTACCTCGGCCTCGTGGAGGACGATGGGTACGACGGCCGGGGATTCGACCCCGATGACGACTTCGAGCCCGAGCTGGACCCGGAGCCCGAGCGCGATCACCGACGGCACGAGCCGTCCCACCAGTCGCACGGTGCGCATCAGTCCCAAAGGGACGAAGAGGTGCGAATCGTCCAACCGCCCGCCCCGCGTGAGCCGGTGGCGCGCGCCGCTTCGCTCCCCGCGGAATCCAGCCGCCCGGCGCGCATCGCGCCCGTGTCATCCATCACACAAGAACGTCAGTCCCTGGAGAAGAACGCACCGGTGATCATGCCCAAGGTCGTGTCGGAACGAGAGCCGTACCGGATCACCACACTTCACCCGCGGACCTACAACGAGGCCCGTACCATCGGGGAACACTTCCGTGAGGGCACCCCAGTGATCATGAATCTGACTGAGATGGATGACACAGACGCGAAGCGACTTGTCGACTTTGCGGCCGGTCTGGTGTTTGGTCTTCACGGCAGCATCGAGCGGGTGACGCAGAAGGTGTTCCTGTTGTCGCCTGCTAACGTCGATGTCACGGCGGAGGACAAGGCCCGCATCGCAGAAGGCGGGTTCTTCAACCAGAGCTGAGACGCTTGACCGGAAACGCAGTACGAAACAGGGGAGAGGGAAGCACCAGCCATGAGCGTGTTCGCGCAGGTGATCTACATCGCGCTGATGGTGTTCCTCATCGTGCTGATCTTCCGGTTGGTCATGGACTACGTGTTCCAGTTCGCCCGCTCGTGGCAACCCGGCAAGGCGATGGTGGTCGTCCTGGAGGCCACCTACACTGTCACCGATCCACCGCTGAAGCTTCTGCGGCGGTTCATTCCGCCGCTGCGTCTCGGGGGCGTGGCGCTCGACCTGTCCTTCTTCGTACTGATGATCATCGTCTACATCCTGATCTCCATCGTGGGCAGCTTCGCGAGGTGAATGTGGACGATACGGTCTTGCCGACTGCCGATGACTACGTTGAGGTGAAGAGATGCCGTTGACCCCCGAGGACGTGCGGAACAAGCAGTTCACGACCGTCCGCCTCCGAGAAGGCTATGACGAGGACGAGGTCGATGCCTTCCTCGACGAGGTCGAAGCCGAACTGACCCGCCTGCTCCGCGAGAACGAGGACCTGCGCGCCAAGCTGGCCGCCGCCACGCGCGCGGCCGCGCAGAACCAGCAGAACATGCGCAAGCCTCAGGAGCAGCAGGACCAGCAGCAGCAGCCGCCGCAGGGCATGCGAGGCCCCGGCCAGCCGGTGCCCGCCGGGATATCGGGCCCGCCGCAGCAGCAGATGGGTGGCCCCATGGGTGGCCCGCCCCAGCTGCCGAGCGGTGCCCCGCAGCTGCCGGCCGGTCCGGGCGGTCAGGGTCCGCAGGGTCCCGGCCAGATGGGTCCCGGTCCGATGGGCCAGGGTCCGATGCAGGGCCAGATGCAGGGCCAGATGCAGGGCCAGATGGGCCCCGGCGGGCCGATGGGCGGCCCCATGGGCGGCCCCGGTCCGATGGGTCAGGGCCCCGGCGGCGACAGCGCCGCCCGTGTCCTGTCGCTGGCCCAGCAGACCGCCGACCAGGCGATCGCCGAGGCCCGTCAGGAGGCCAACAAGATCGTCGGCGAGGCGCGTTCGCGTGCCGAGGGTCTCGAGCGTGACGCCCGTGCCAAGGCAGACGCCCTGGAGCGGGACGCGCAGGAGAAGCACCGCGTCGCCATGGGCTCCCTGGAGTCCGCGCGCGCCACGCTGGAGCGCAAGGTCGAGGACCTGCGCGGCTTCGAGCGCGAGTACCGCACGCGGCTGAAGTCCTACCTGGAGTCGCAGCTGCGTCAGCTGGAGACCCAGGCCGACGACTCGCTGGCCCCGCCGCGCACCCCGGCGACCGCGTCGCTGCCGCCGTCCCCGGCGCCCTCCATGGCTCCGGCCGGCGCGAGCGCCCCGTCGTACGGCGGCAACCAGACGATGGGCGGCAACTCCGGTCCGTCCGCCCCGTCGTACGGCGGTCAGCAGCAGATGTCGCCGGCGATGACCCAGCCGATGGCGCCGGTCCGCCCGCAGGGCCCGTCCCCGATGGGCCAGGCACCCTCGCCGATGCGCGGCTTCCTGATCGACGAGGACGACAACTGACAGGCCGCTGAGACGAGTACGACAACGGCGTCGGCAACGTCATAGGGCGGGCCCCTTGGACTTCGGTCCTGGGGGCCCGCCCTTTTTACGCGCGTTGCGTCGGAGGTACCGGTGCACGTGACTGCGTCCAGGGACGCGAGGCCGAGTCGATGTGCGGCTCCGCCGCACGGGCGCACAGTGACTGAACCCGACCGAGCGCATGAAGAAGGGCCCAGCCTCCCGACGAGAGACCGGGCCCTTCTCAAGCCGCTCGGTGTTTACGCCTTGCGCAGCCGGAACGTGAGCGACAGCCCCTCGTCGGTGAACGGCTCACCGAAGCCGGCGTCGGCCTCGCCCTGGGTGAAGTCGGTCGCCAGGACCTCCTCCGCGATGAGAGCGGTGTGGGCGCTGAGCGCCGAGATCGTCGCCGGGTCCGTCGCCGTCCACCGCAGCGCGATCCGGTCCGCGACGTCCAGCCCGCTGTTCTTCCGGGCCTCCTGGATCAGGCGGATCGCGTCACGGGCCAGGCCCGCCTGCCGCAGCTCCTCCGTGATCTCCAGGTCCAGCGCCACCGTGGCACCGGAGTCGGAGGCCACCGACCAGCCCTCACGCGGCGTCTCCGTGATGATCACCTCGTCCGGAGCGAGGTCGACCGTCTCGCCGTCGACCTCCACCGACGCCCTGCCCTCGCGCAGCGCCAGCGACAGCGCCGCCGCGTCCGCGTTGGCGATCGCCTTCGCCACGTCCTGCACCCGCTTGCCGAACCGCTTGCCGAGAGCCCGGAAGTTCGCCTTCGCCGTGGTGTCGACCAGCGAGCCGCCGACCTCGGACAGCGAGGCCAGCGCGGAGACGTTCAGCTCCTCCGTGATCTGCGTGTGCAGCTCCGGGTCGAGGGTGTCGAAGCCCGCCGCCGCGATCAGCGCGCGGGACAGCGGCTGACGCGTCTTCACGCCGGACTCCGCGCGCGTGGCGCGGCCCAGCTCCACCAGCCGGCGGACCAGGAGCATCTGCTGCGACAGCCGCGGGTCGATCGCCGACAGGTCCGCCTCGGGCCAGCCGGACAGGTGCACGGACTCCGGCGCACCCGGGGTGACCGGGACGACCATGTCCTGCCACACCCGCTCGGTGATGAACGGGGTGATCGGGGCCATCAGCTTGGTGACCGTCTCCAGCACCTCGTGCAGCGTGCGCAGCGCGGCCTTGTCGCCCTGCCAGAACCGGCGGCGCGAGCGGCGCACGTACCAGTTCGACAGGTCGTCGACGAACGCCGAGAGCAGCTTGCCGGCGCGCTGGGTGTCGTACGCCTCCAGGGCCTGGGTGACCTGGTCGGTGAGCGCGTGCAGCTCGCTCAGCAGCCAGCGGTCCAGCAGCGGGCGCTCGGCCGGGGCCGGGTCCGCCTCGCTCGGCGCCCAGCCGGACGTGCGCGCGTACAGGGCCTGGAAGGCGACCGTGTTCCAGTACGTGAGGAGCGTCTTGCGGACGACCTCCTGGATGGTGCCGTGGCCCACACGGCGGGCAGCCCACGGGGAGCCGCCGGCCGCCATGAACCAGCGCACCGCGTCCGCGCCGTGCTGGTCCATGAGCGGGATCGGCTGCAGGATGTTGCCCAGGTGCTTGGACATCTTGCGGCCGTCCTCGGCGAGGATGTGGCCGAGGCACACGACGTTCTCGTACGAGGACTTGTCGAAGACGAGCGTGCCGACGGCCATCAGCGTGTAGAACCAGCCGCGGGTCTGGTCGATCGCCTCGGAGATGAACTGCGCCGGGTACCGGCTCTCGAACAGGTCCTTGTTCTTGTACGGGTAGCCCCACTGCGCGAATGGCATCGAACCCGAGTCGTACCAGGCGTCGATGACCTCCGGCACACGCGTCGCCGCCTTGCCGCAGCCCTCGTGCGGGCAGGCGAAGGTGACGTCGTCGATGTACGGGCGGTGCGGGTCCAGCTCGGACTGGTCGGCGCCGGACAGCTCGGACAGCTCCGCGCGGGAGCCGACGCAGGTGAGGTGGTCGTCCTCGCAGCGCCAGATCGGCAGCGGCGTGCCCCAGTAGCGGTTGCGGGACAGCGCCCAGTCGATGTTGTTGTTCAGCCAGTCGCCGAAGCGGCCGTGCTTGACCGTCTCCGGGAACCAGTTGGTCTTCTCGTTCTCCGCGATCAGACGGTCCTTGATCGCCGTCGTGCGGATGTACCAGGACGGCTGCGCGTAGTACAGCAGCGCGGTGTGGCAGCGCCAGCAGTGCGGGTAGCTGTGCTCGTACGGCAGGTGCTTGAAGAGCAGGCCGCGCGAGCCGAGGTCCTCGGTGAGCTTCTCGTCGGCCTTCTTGAAGAAGACACCGCCGACCAGCGGGACGTCCTCCTCGAAGGTGCCGTCCGGGCGGACCGGGTTGACCACCGGCAGGCCGTAGGAGCGGCAGACCTTGAGGTCGTCCTCACCGAAGGCGGGGGACTGGTGGACCAGACCCGTACCGTCCTCGGTCGTGACGTAGTCGGCGTTCACCACGAAGTGCGCCGGCTCCGGGAACTCGATCAGCTCGAAGGGGCGCTGGTAGGTCCAGCGCTCCATCTCGGCACCGGTGAAGGTCTGCCCGGTGGACTCCCAGCCCTCGCCGAGCGCCTTGCCGACCAGCGGCTCGGCGACGACGAGCTTCTCCTCGCCGTTGGTCGCGACGACGTAGGTGACCTCGGGGTGCGCGGCGACGGCGGTGTTGGACACCAGGGTCCACGGGGTCGTCGTCCACACCAGCAGCGCGGCCTCGCCGGCCAGCGGGCCGGAGGTCAGCGGGAAGCGGACGTACACGGACGGGTCGACGACCGTCTCGTAGCCCTGGGCCAGCTCGTGGTCGGACAGGCCGGTGCCGCAGCGGGGGCACCAGGGGGCGACGCGGTGGTCCTGGACGAGGAGGCCCTTGTTGAAGATCTCCTTCAGCGACCACCACACGGACTCCACGTACTCGGGGTCCATGGTCCGGTAGGCGTCGTCGAGGTCGACCCAGTAACCCATGCGGGTCGTCAGCTCGGCGAAGGCGTCGGTGTGCCGGGTCACCGACTCGCGGCACTTGGCGTTGAACTCGGCGATGCCGTACGCCTCGATGTCCTGCTTGCCGGAGAAGCCGAGCTCCTTCTCCACCGCCAGCTCGACCGGCAGGCCGTGGCAGTCCCAGCCGGCCTTGCGGGCCACGTGGTAACCGCGCATGGTGCGGAAGCGGGGGAAGACGTCCTTGAAGACGCGCGCCTCGATGTGGTGCGCGCCGGGCATGCCGTTGGCGGTGGGCGGGCCCTCGTAGAACACCCATTCGGGGCGGCCCTCGGACTGCTCCAGGCTCTTGGCGAAGATCTTCTGATCGCGCCAGAAGCCGAGCACGGCGTGCTCGAGCGCGGGCAGGTCGACCTGAGCGGGCACCTGGCGGTACGTCGGCGCTGTCATCTGAGAGCTTCCTCCAACGGACTTTCTGCCTTCCGTCGGAGGGACGAGAGCCTTTGTCGTGCCTTACGCCGCTGTCGGCGCGCTCCCGCGGTACCACCCTCCTTGGCCCTCCGGTGCGTCGTGTGCACCGGTGAGCCCCCTCATTGGGGTCGCGATACCGGGTCTACTGGCCCCTGCGGGGCGTTCTTCCGGCGGCTCCGGGGTGATCTTCACGTCGCGCTCGCCCCCGGGCTCACACCGTCCCCGGGTCGCTCTGGGCTGCGTACGCCGCTACTCGTCCCCATCCACGCTTTTCGCTCAGCCCAGTGTACGGCGCCGCGCGGACAGCGGCCGACCGGTTTTCCCGTGGCCGCCCGGTTTCCCTGCGGCGGGAGGAGGGCCGCCGGGCCGCGCCGGTGACCCGAATGGGCAGGTGCCGGGTGGCCGGATACCGGTGCCTGCCGCTGCGCGGCATACCCGGCGGAGAGCTGGGCACAACGCATGCAGACCTGCCGCGCGGGGGGCGCGGGGTGGGCGAATCGGGCGGCGTGCCCCGTTGCCGCGGGACTCAAGTCGATTTATCGTCCCAGCACGATTCGCGAGCAAGATCACAATATGTGAAGGGGCCGCGGCCATGGTGGCGAAAAAGACCGCCGTACAGCAGTCGGCGTCCCGCGGGCCCACGCAGGCCCCCGGCGGTGCGGCCAAGGACGTGAGCGGGAGGAAGACGGTCGCGGGGACCGCCGGCGCGGGGAAAGCGGGCACGGACAGAGCGGGGACCGGGAAAGCGGCCGCCAAGAAGATCACGGCGGCGAAGAGCGGCGCGGTGACGGTGACGGAGGAGACGCCGGCCGCGAAGGGCGCCGCGACGAGGGCGGCCGCCAGGGAGAGCGCTGCCGGGAAGGGCGCCGGGGGAAAGGCGCCCGCGAAGAAGGCGTCCCTGGCGAAGACGCCTGCACCGGGGAGGTCTGCCGCGCGCTCCGCCGGGGCAGAGAAGACGACGGCAACGGGCAAGGCGGCGGCCAAGAACAAGACGGCGACCAATAAGGCGGCGACCAAGAAGGCGACGACGACGAAGGCGACGACGACGAAGGCGACGACGAAGAAGACGGCGGCGGAAAAGGTCCCGGCGGAGAAGGTCCCGGCGGCGGCGAAGAGGACGGCGGCGGCCGACAAGGCGGCGTCGAAGAAGGCGGCCGACCACACGAGCGCGGCGAAGAAGACCACGGCGGCGAAGGCGCCGACGAAGACTGCGGCGGGGAAGGACGCGGCGGGGCAGGCGACGGAGGCAAAGGCACCGGCAGGGAAGGCCCGGGCGGGCAAGGCGACGGCGAAGAAGACCACAGCGGTGACCGAGGACGTCGCGAAGGACGCAGCCGGGACCACCCCGCTCAAGAAGGCCGCGGCGAAGAAGACCGCGGCTCACAAGGCCGGCGCGGGAACGGCCGCGGCCAGGAAGACCTCGGTCCCGAAGACCGCGGCCCGGTCGGCGCCCGCCGCGCAGGCCGCCGGGGAGCCGGCCCCGGACCCTGCCGGGACGCACGCCGACGCGAGCACGCCACGCGGGGCGGCCGGCACGACCCGCGACGCGGCCGGAACCACCGGCGGCGCGACCAGTACGACCCGTGCGAAGGGCACGGGCAGGAACACGACCCGTAAGAAGAGCACGGCCAAGAAGGTGGGCGCGGCTGCGGCCGCGGAGCAGACGGGAGCCACGACGGTGGTTGCGAAGAAGACTCCTGGCACGGCCACGGCGGCCACGACGGCCGTACCCAAGGCACGCGTCGCCGCGGCGGAACCGGGCGACCTGGCGGTGCGCCCCGGCGAGGACCCCTGGACCCCCCAGGAGGTCGAGGAGGCCCGCTCGGAGCTGCAGGCCGAGATGGACCGGCTGCGCGCGGAGCTGGACTCCTCGGAGAAGTCCCTGGCCGGGCTCATGCGGGACTCGGGGGACGGCGCCGGCGACGACCAGGCGGACACCGGCACCAAGAACATCACCCGTGAGCACGAGCTGGCGCTCGCCGCCAACGCGCGCGAGATGCTCACGCAGATCGAGCACGCCATGGAACGGCTCGACGCAGGCACCTACGGCCTGTGCGAGAACTGCGGCAACCCGATCGGCAAGGCCCGCATGCAGGCGTTCCCGCGCGCCACGCTGTGCGTGGAGTGCAAGCAGAAGCAGGAGCGCAGGTACTGATGGGTACCGGGGCGCCGGTGGCCGTGCCGTACCCTCGTCCTCAGTCAGGTACCTAGGTTGAGGGACTCACGTGGCAGAGGCGGAGCGCATCATCGGTACGCCGGAGACTCCTGAGGCGCCGGGATCCGAACCGGACCAGTCGTCCGGTTCGGACGGGCGGGCCGGCGCCGGCGCGCGGCCCAGGGGCAGGCGGCGGATCGCCGTGCTGTTTGCGGTCGCCGCCTTCGCGTACCTGCTCGACCTGGGCAGCAAGCTGCTCGTGGTCGCGAAGCTGGAGCACCACGCGCCGATCGAGATCATCGGTGACTGGCTGAAGCTCGACGCGATCCGCAACGCCGGCGCCGCGTTCGGCTTCGGTGAGGCCTTCACCGTGATCTTCACGGTGATCGCGGCGGCCGTGATCGTCGTCATCGCCCGGCTCGCGCGCAAGCTGTACAGCCTGCCCTGGGCGATCGCGCTGGGCCTGCTGCTGGGCGGTGCCCTCGGCAACCTCACCGACCGGATCTTCCGCGCGCCGGGCGTGTTCGAGGGCGCGGTCGTGGACTTCATCGCGCCCAAGCACTTCGCCGTGTTCAACCTCGCCGACTCGGCGATCGTGTGCGGCGGCATCCTGATCGTGCTGCTGTCCTTCAAGGGGCTCGACCCGGACGGCACCGTTCACAAGGACTGACCGCCAGGACGGGCGGTCGGCGCTGTCGGACCCGTCCGGCATACTCGACGGGTGAGCACGATTCCCGAGATCCGTACCCTGCCCGTGCCCGACGGCCTGGAGGGCGAGCGCGTCGACGCCGCCATCTCCCGCATGTTCGGCTTCTCCCGCACCAAGGCGGCCGAGCTGGCCGCGGCCGGGAAGGTCACGGTCGACGGGGCGGTGGTCGGCAAGTCGGAGCGGGTGCACGGCGGGGCCTGGCTCGAGGTCGAGATGCCGCAGGCGCCCGCGCCGGTGCAGGTCGTCGCCGAGCCGGTCGAGGGCATGGAGATCGTGCACGACGACGACGACGTGGTCGTGATCGTCAAGCCGGTCGGCGTCGCCGCCCACCCCAGCCCCGGCTGGAGCGGCCCCACGGTCATCGGCGGGCTCGCCGCGGCCGGCTACCGGATCTCCACCTCCGGCGCCGCCGAGCGCCAGGGCATCGTGCACCGCCTGGACGTCGGCACGTCCGGCCTGATGGTCGTCGCCAAGTCCGAGTACGCGTACACGTCACTCAAGCGCCAGTTCAAGGAGCGCACGGTCGACAAGCGCTACCACACGCTCGTCCAGGGCCACCCGGACCCGACCAGCGGCACCATCGACGCGCCCATCGGCCGCCACCCGAACCACGACTACAAGTGGGCCGTGACCGCCGAGGGCAAGCCGTCCGTCACGCATTACGACCTCATCGAGGCGTTCCGCGCGGCCTCCCTGCTCGACGTGAAGCTGGAGACGGGCCGCACCCATCAGATCCGCGTGCACATGGCCGCCCACCGCCATCCCTGCGTCGGCGACCTCACCTACGGCGCCGACCCGACGCTCGCCAAGCGCCTGCACATCACCCGCCAGTGGCTGCACGCCGTACGGCTGGGCTTCGAGCACCCCGGCAGCGGCGAGTGGGTGGAGTTCGCCTGCGACTATCCCGAGGACCTGCAGCGGGCCCTGGACCAGGTCCGCGAGGAGACCTACGCATGAGCCCGCAGGCGTACCACGTCCGGATCGCCGAGGACCCCGCCGACCGTGAGGCGTGCTTCGCGGTGCGCAAGGACGTCTTCGTGCACGAGCAGGGCGTGGACGAGGACATCGAGTACGACGCCCACGACGCCGACGCCGTGCACGTCCTCGCGGTCCGCGCGGACGGGGTGCCGCTCGGTACCGGACGCCTGCTGTACGGCGAGGCGGCCGCCGCCAAGAACGGCGGCGACCCGGTGGTCGGCTCCCTCGGCCGGCTCGCCGTGACCCGGGCGGCGCGCGGGCTCGGCGTCGGCGCGGCGCTGGTGCGGGCCATCGAGGAGGCGGCACGCGCGCGTGGCCTGACGGCCGTGGACCTGCACGCGCAGACGCACGCACTGGGCTTCTACGAGCGCCTCGGCTACGAGGTGTACGGCCCGGAGTTCCCGGACGCGGGCATCCCGCACCGGGCCATGCGCCGCGCTCTGTGAGCGGCGGGCGCGCTTGCCGACCGCCGGGGTACTCCGTGTACTGAGGGCGACAAAAGCGGCAGGCGTGGCAGGCTGGACGTCTGGACGCATCTGATCGTCCGACCCCCGTAGCCCCGTCGTCTCGTCTCCGGAGCGCTGACCGTGGATCAGTTGGCCCTGTTGTTCGTGCTGTTGCTCGGGGCCGTGATCAGCGTCCCGGTCGGGGACCGGTGGGGGCTGCCGGCACCGGTGCTGATGACGATCCTCGGAGTGGTCCTCGCCGTACTGGACTTCGTGCCGAATGTCGACATCCCGCCCGAGCTGATCCTGCCCACACTGCTGCCGCCGCTGCTCTACGCGGCCGTGCGGCGGACGTCCTGGCGGCAGTTCGCGGCCAACAGACGGCCCATCTTCCTGCTCGCGGTCGCACTGGTGTTCGTCACCACGCTGTGCGTGGCCACCGTCGCCCACTCCATCGTGCCGGGGCTGCCGCTCGCCGCCGCGGTCGCGCTGGGCGCGCTGGTCGCGCCGCCCGACCCGGTCGCGGCGACCGCCGTCGCGGGTCAGCTCGGGCTGCCGCGCCGTCTGGTGTCGATCCTCGAGGGCGAGGGCCTGTTCAACGACGTGACGGCCATCGTGCTCTACCACGTCGCCATCGCCGCCGCGGTCAGCGGCACCTTCTCGCCGTGGCGGGCCGGTCTCGACTTCCTGCTCTCCGCCGTCGTGGCGATCGCCATCGGCCTGGCGCTCGGCTGGGGCGCCAACAAGCTGATGGACCTGCTCGGCGACGCCACCCTCCAGATCGGGCTGACCCTGCTGGTCCCGTACGCCTCCTACGTGCTCGCCGAGGAGCTGCACGGGTCGGGCGTGCTGGCCGTGCTGATGACGGCCCTGTTCCTCGCGGAGTACGCGACGGACGCCGACGACGTGATGACCCGGCTCGCCGGGCACACCTTCTGGGACATCGTCGACACGCTCGTCACCGGCGTCGCCTTCGGGCTGATCGGCCTGGAGCTGCACAACGCGATCCGCACCGCGTCCGGGCGCTGGGGCGAGATGCTCGGCTGGGCGGGCGCCGTGGTCGGCGTGGTGATCCTCGTCCGGCTGGCGTGGCTGCTGCCGGCGACCTGGCTGACCAAGCGGCTGCACGCCAAGCGCGACTACGACGAGGACATCCCGATGAGCTGGCGGGAGACCGTCGTCATGTGGTGGTCCGGGATGCGCGGCGTGGCGTCCGTGGCGCTGGCGCTGGCGGTGCCGCTGAAGACGGACGACGGCGGGCCGTTCCCGGACCGCGACGAGATCGTATTCATCGCCTTCGGCGTGATCATGGCGACGCTGGTGGTGCAGGGGCTGACCCTGCCGTGGCTGGTCAAGCGGCTCGGCGTGCGGGCCGACACCGAGCGGGAGAAGGACTTCGAGAAGGAGCTGGCCGTCCGTGCGGCCAAGGCGGCCAAGCGGCGGCTGCGGGAGATCGAGACGGTGGAGGAGCTGCCGGAGGAGCTGTCCGAGCAGATGCTGCGGCGGGCCTTCGACATCGGGGTGCGGATCAGCCCGGACATCGGCGAGGAGGAGCGGCGCGAGGCGCACGAGAAGCGGGTGCGGCGGCTGAAGCGGGTGCGCAGGATCCAGCAGGAGATGCTGAGCGCGGCGCGGCACGAGGTGCTGGCGGCGCGCAGCGAGCCGGGGGCGGATCCGGAGATCGTGGACCGGGTGCTGCGGCACCTGGACGTACGTTCTCTGCGCTGACGCACCTTCAGATGGGCGTCGTGCCTATGATCGGAATCATGACTCGCAACGTCGTGATCAGTGGTGGAGGAACGGGGATCGGACTCGCCGCGGCGCGGGTGTTCGCCGCGGACGGGGACCGGGTGCTGCTGCTCGGGCGCCGGGCCGAGGTGCTCGAGAAGGCCCGTGCCGGGGTGCCGGGGGCGCTGACGTCCGCGGCCGATCTCGGCGAGCCGGCCGAGGTGCGGCGGGTGGAGCGGTTCGTCGCCGACGAGTTCGGCACCGTGGACGTGCTGATCCACAGCGCGGGTGGAGCCGGCTATCTGGAGCCCGCCGTCGAGAGCGAGGACCCGCTGGAGCGGGTCGCCTACGACTGGAACCTCAACTTCCGGCAGAACACGCTCACCGCCGCCCTCCTCACCGAGGCGCTCAAGGACCGGCTCGCCGACCCCGGCGGCCGGCTGCTCTTCCTCAGCTCCATCGCCGCCTACCGAGGCTCCGGCAGCGGGGCGTACGCGGCGGCCAAGGCCGCGCTGCACCCGTACGCCCACGACCTGGCCCGGCAGCTCGGGCCGCGCGGGGTGACCGTGAACGTCGTCGCGCCCGGGTACATCGAGGACACCGAGTTCTTCGGGGACACGATGACCGAGGAGCGGCGGGCGCTGCGGATCGCGGAGACGTCCAACGGGCGGGCGGGGACGCCGGGGGACGTGGCGGCCACGCTGCACTGGCTGGCCTCGGCCGGAGCCGCGCATGTGACGTCGCAGATCATCCAGGTCAACGGCGGGGCTGAACGCGGTCACTAGCGCCTGCGGCGCCGGGTGCGTTGTCGGCTGCGGGTGTGTTGTGGCTGGTCGCGCAGTTCCCCGCGCCCCTTGTATGCCTGCGGCGGCCCGTCGCTGTCCGGTGGGCGGCCTGCGGCCGACCTCAGCCGCGGTGGGTCTCGTAGGCGCGGCGCGTCGTGCCGTCCTGGGACGTGCGGGCCTGCGGTACGCCGGGCGGGCGGACGGCGTCCGCCGTGTTGACGCGGGGCAGGGCGTAGGGGTGGTGGTCGCAGAGCCAGGCGATCATCTGCTCGCGCACGGTGACCCGGACCGTGAAGATGTCGTCGGCGTCCTTGGCCGTGACCAGGGCCCGCACCTGGAGGGTGTTGGGCGTGGAGTCGGTGACGACCAGGCTGTAGTCGCGGCCGTCCCAGGCCGGGCACTCGCGCAGGATGTCCCGCAGCTTCTGGCGCATCGCCTCCACCGGCGCCGAGTGGTCGAGGTGCCAGAAGACCGTGCCGGTCATCTGCGGGGTGCCGCGCGACCAGTTCTCGAACGGCTTGGACGTGAAGTACGACACCGGCATGGTGATCCGGCGTTCGTCCCAGGTCCGCACGGTCAGGAAGGTGAGCGTGATCTCCTCCACCGTGCCCCACTCGCCGTCGACCACGACGGTGTCCCCGATCCGCACCATGTCGCCGAAGGCGATCTGGAAGCCGGCGAACATGTTGCTCAGCGTGGACTGGGCGGCGACACCGGCGACCACGCCGATGATGCCGGCGGAGGCCAGCAGCGAGGCGCCGGCCGCCCGCATCTCGGGGAAGGTCAGCAGCATCGCGGAGACCGCGATCACACCGACGAGCGCCGACACCACCCGCATGATCAGCGTCACCTGGGTGCGCACCCGGCGGACCCGGGCGGGGTCGCGGTGCATACGGGCGCTGGCATAGCGGGTGTAGGAGGTCTCCACGACGGCGGCGGCGATCCGGATCACCAGCCATGCGGTGGAGCCGATCAGCACCAGGGTCAGGGTCTGTCCGACGCCGACCCGGTGGTGGGGGAGCACCCCGGCTTGGACGTAGGTCCCCCTGAGCAGGGCCGCGCACAGCACGACCTGGTAGGGGATGCGGCCCCGGCGCAGCAGACCCCACAGGGGGGTGTGCGGCGTGCGGGTGTCGGCTTTCTGCAGCAGCCGGTCCGTGGCCCAGCCGATGGCCAGGGTGAGGACGACCGAGCCGCCGATGACGATCAGCGGGCGGAGTACGTCTTCCATGCCTGGGCTCCTAACCGGGCCCGGCGGCTGATGAACATGTGAGTTCCGGGGCTGCCTGGGTACGGCACCATGGGTTCATGAACATCATGCTCTTTCACTCGACCTACGGCCTGCGCTCCGCGGTGCGCGAGGCCGCGGACCGGCTGCGGGAAGCCGGACACGAGGTGTGGACCCCGGACCTCTTCGAGGGACGGACCTTCGACACGGTCGAGGAGGGCATGGCGTACAAGGAGGAGATCGGCAAGGACGAGCTGCTCAAGCGGGCCGTGCTGGCCGCCGCGCCCTACTCGGAGCGGGGCCTGGTGTACGCCGGGTTCTCGCTGGGTGCGTCCGTCGCGCAGACCCTCGCCCTCGGCGACGACAAGGCGCGCGGGCTGCTCCTGCTGCACGGGACGTCGGACATCGCGCCGAACGCGCAGGTGGACGAGTTGCCGGTGCAGTTGCACGTGGCGGAGCCGGACCCGTTCGAGACGGACGACTGGCTGAGCGCCTGGTACCTGCAGATGGGCCGCGCGGGCGCCGACGTGGAGGTGTACCGCTATGCCGGGGCCGGCCACCTCTACACCGACCCCGGTCTGCCGGACTACGACGCGGAGGCCGCCGAGGCCACCTGGCGGGTGGCGCTCGGCTTCCTCGACAGCCTCTAGGTCAGGCTCAGCCGGCCGCGCGGTAGGCCGCCCAGCTCTGCTGCATGCGCGTCACCTGGCCCGCGGTGAACTGGTACATGCACGCGTCGTACGTGTAGTCCATGAAGTTGTGGATCGGGTCGACGCCCGGCTTGTTGGTGCAGGTGTCCCGGCCGGTCGGGCACTGGTACGCGGCGCTCTTCTCGGCCGGGGTGTCGTCGACGTAGTCGCCGTTGCCGCTGCAGCCGCCCTGGAAGGTGTGGTACAGGCCCATCCAGTGGCCGACCTCGTGGGTCGCGGTGTCGCCCTGGTTGTAGTTGGCGGCGGAGCCGCCCGGCAGCGAGGCGTCCAGGATGACCACGCCGTCCATGGACGGGCTGGACTTGTAGGAGCTGGGGAAGGTGGCCCAGCCGAGCAGTCCGCCGCCGAGGTTGGCGGTGTAGATGTTGAGCGCGTTCGCGCCGCCCTTGCGCAGGGCGGTCTTCATCGCCTTCTCCTCGGCCGAGCCGTCGGTCAGGTTGTACCAGGCGGCGTTGTCCGTGTAGTCGGTGCCGGCCAGCGTGAACTGGAAGCCGGAGTCGTTGTTGCCGGTGCCCTGCCCGGCGTACGCCGCGTTCAGCACGTTCATCTGGGCGTTGATGTCCGTGGCGCTCAGGTTGCCGGCGGCGCCGTCGTGGACGACGTGGAAGTACACCGGGATGGTGGCGGAGGTGGCCGCCAGCGAGCTGCGGCCGCTCGTGCGCAGCTGGTCGAGCTTCTTGTGCAGGTCGGCGTCCATGGCCTTGGCCTTGGCGTCGGTGACCTCGTTGGGCTCGGCGACGTGCTGGCCGGCCGCGGGGCGGGCCTCGCGGGCGGCGGCGTTGCCGCTGTCGGCGCAGGCGGTGGCCGCCGGGGCGGCCGCGGCCACGCCGGTGGGGGCCGACAGCGGGGAGAGCAGGAGGGTTCCGGCCACGGCCGCGGTGCCGAGCAGGCGTCTGCGCGTGGAGGGGGATATCCGGGCAAGCGCACGCATGAGTGTCTCCTGGTGGAGGCGGTGGGGTGTGCGACGCAGGGGGGTTTCCTGTGTCGTGGCCCGGAGATTACGTGCCCATGACCAAGCGGGAAGAGCAGTGATCAAGCCACATCGGCTTATAGGGATACCCCTGTACCGGGGCGGGTGGTGTGTCCGGATTCGACTGCGGATCACACCACCCGCCGGGGTGGCGTGACGAGAAGTCAGCCATTCAACGAAGCCGTTGCGATGGCTGAAAATCGCCCTTCGCTCACAGCTGTCACACAGGCGTGTAGGTCCGCTCGACCTTCTGCGTGCCGCTGCGGGTGCGGTACGAGCGCACCCAGGTGGAGGTCGCGTCCGGGTCGGTGCGGTCGGACAGCACGTAGTAGTCCATCTGCGCCCGGTCGGCGGTGAGGTCCAGCACGCCGTAGCCGTGCCGGTCGGTGTCGACCCAGTGGACGTGCCGGTTGGCGGCCCGGATCACGGGCGAGGTGATCGCGGAGATCGTGCCCTCCGGCGCCTTGACGATGTCGTCGAGGTTGTCGGACGTCACCGAGGTGACCACGAACTCCGTGGCCGCCGACGGGGAGAGCGGATACGTCCCTGCGTCCACCGGCACGTCGTTGGC
Organism: Streptomyces sp. NPDC036813; assembly: GCF_055609245.1. Taxonomy (NCBI): domain Bacteria; kingdom Bacillati; phylum Actinomycetota; class Actinomycetes; order Kitasatosporales; family Streptomycetaceae; genus Streptomyces; species Streptomyces sp. NPDC036813. The sequence goes on from NZ_JBVJPV010000004.1 coordinate 203,870, forward strand.
CCACGCCATGTGGATGTCACCGGTCAGGAAGACGGTGTTGCGGATGGCGTTGGCGCGCAGATGGGCCAGCAGTTCACGGCGGTCGTCGGTGTAGCCGTCCCACTGGTCGGTGTTGAGGGCGATGCCCTCCTGCGGCAGCCCCATCAGCTTGGCCAGCGGCTTCAGCAGGTCCGCGGAGAGCGAGCCGATGGCGAACGGCGAGATCATCACCGAGTTGCCGACCAGCCGCCAGGTGGTGTCCGAGGCCTTCAACCCCGCCTTGAGCCAGTCCAGTTGCGCCCGGCCGGTGATCGTGCGGTCCGGGTCGTCCACCGAACCGGAGGCCGTGGACGCCTGCTGGGACCGGAAGGAGCGCAGATCCAGCAGGGACAGGTCGGCGAGCTTGCCGAAGCGCAGCCTGCGGTACGTGGTGCCGGCCAGCGCCGGACGCACCGGCATCCACTCGAAGTACGCCTGCTTGGCGGCGGCCTGGCGCGCGGCCCAGGTGCCCTCGGCGCCCTCGGTGTGGTTGACCGCGCCGCCCGACCAGGCGTTGTCGGCGAACTCGTGGTCGTCCCAGATCGCCACGACCGGCGCCTTCAGATGCAGCGCCTGCAGATCCGGGTCGGTCTTGTACGTCGCGTGCCGGATCCGGTAGTCGGCGAGGGTGAGGATCTCGTGCGTCGGTGCGTGCGGCCGTACGACCGTGCCGCGCGCCGCGTACTCGCCCGACTTGTACTCGTAGATGTAGTCGCCGAGGTGCAGCCAGGCGTCCAGGTCGGAGCGGGCCGCGAGATGGCGGTACGCCGCGAAGTGCCCGGCCTCCCAGTTGGCGCAGGAGACCACGCCGAAGCGCAGGTTGGCCACGGCGTCGTCGGCGGCGGGCGTGGTGCGGGTGCGGGCGACGGGGGAGTCCGTGCCGCCGGCGGAGAAGCGGAACCAGTAGTCCGTGGCCGGCTTCAGGCCCCGGACGTCGGCCTTGACGGTGTGGTCGGAGGCGGCGGTCGCGGTGACGGAGCCCTGGGCGACGACGTTCGTCAGCGCCCGGTCCGTGGCGACGACCCACGCCACCTCGGTGTCCGGGCCCACGCCCGAGCCCGGTATCGCCTCCGGGACGGGCGTCACCCGGGTCCACAGCAGAATGCCGTCGGGCAGCGGGTCGCCGGAGGCCACGCCGTGCAGGAAGGCGGGGGCGGCGGACGCGGCCCGGGCGGGCAGGGCGGCGGCGAGCGGCCCGGCCAGCACAGCCGTCGCCGCCGCGGCCTTGACGACCGTACGGCGGCGAGGGGTGAAGGAGTCCGCCTCGGGGGCGGGAGCAGAATCGGCTCTGTATCGACTGGTCACGACCGATCAGGTTACTGATCGGTATGCGCGACAGCGGGCGAACCGGCAAAAGTTCGCCCGCTGTTGGGTGTGTGGTCGGGCCGGCCGCGGGACCTGACCCGCCGGATCAGCCCTTGAGCGCCTTGTCGATCGCCGTGTTGAACTCGTCCACCGACATGGGCGCGTTCTTGCCGTCGGCGCCGGTGACCTTCTTGCCGTCCATGACCAGGGTCGGGGTGCCCTGGAAGTTGTACTTCTGGCCGTCGCTGTCGAACTTGTCGCTCATCACCAGGGCCCACTTGTCGTAGGTCCCGTCCTTGACGGCCTTCTCGAACGCCGCGTTGTTCTTCAGCGCGCCGACGGTGTCCGCCACCTTCAGCAGGTAGGCGTCGTCCTTGAACTTGTCGTCCTGCTCGTCCGGGTGGTACTTCGCCGAGTACAGCGCGGCCTTGTACTCCAGGAACGCCTCGGGGCTGACGTTCAGCGCCGCACCGAGCGCGCTGAGGGCGTTGCGGGAGCCCTCGCCGGGGATGTTCGTGTCGATGAAGGTGGCGCCGACGAACTGGATCTTGAACTTGCCCTCGTCGACGTCCTTCTTCACCGTCTGGCCCACCGACTGCTCGAAGGCCGCGCAGACCGGGCAGCGCGGGTCTTCGTACATCGCCAGGGTCTTCTTGGCGCCGGCCTTGCCGATCACGACGGTGGTGCCGTCCGCGCCGGTGGTGTTGGCCGGCTTGACCAGCTTCTGGTCCTTGACGGCCTCCCAGTGACCCGGCTTGTTGGCCTGGACGACCGCGTACCCTATGCCGCCGGCCGCCGCGAGGACGGCGACGACCGACACCGCGACGGTGACCTGCCGCTTGACCTTGGCCCGCTTGGCCTCGCGCTCGCGCTCGGCCCGCAGCCGCTCGCGCGCCGCCGTCTTCGCCGACTGGGTGTTCCGCTTGCTCATGGTGATGATCTCCGTGATGGACACGCGCACGCCGTGCGCGGATGCGTAAAGGGGGACTGCCGGCTCGGGCGTTCGCCTGTCGTGCGCGTTCGGTCGCGAACGGTCAGGCGGACACCGGTGAGCGCGGCGGTCCGCGCCGTCCCAGGGAGTGCGCGAGCAGCGGGCCGCGCAGCGCGGCCGTACGGCGGACGGGGCGCGGCAGCCGGCGGATCGCGCCGGCCGGCCGGACGGCCACCGAGGCGACGGCCAGCAGCAGCGGCCGGAAGCCGGTCGCGGCCACCGCCCGCACCAGCTGGGTCAGGGCCCGCTCGCCCCGGTGCAGCCAGGCGGCGGCGAGCAGACCCACACTCACGTGCGCGGCGAGCAGAAGCCAGGCGGTGGCCGGGTCGGCGTGCGAGAGCAGGGCCGGCAGGCGGTCGGTGTCCGTGCCCGTCATCCGGGCCAGCGGGGTGCCGACGGCGGTGCGGTTGCCGCACAGCACGTCCCAGCCGACCGAGCGCAGCGGGCCGGCGACCGGGCCGCCCGCCGCGCCGTAGCAGAGGTGCTGCCCCGTCGTGAACAGGGTGTCCGCGGCCAGCTCCAGCGGGATCAGCAGCGCCGCGATCCGGCCGAAGCCCCGTTCGCGGCCCGCCAGCGCGTAGGCGAGCGCGAACACGGCCGCCGCGACCGCGGCGACCGTGTTGGCGGGCAGCGGGACCCGGGACAGCAGCACGTGCGACGCGGAGCTGACCGTCACGACCAGTGCCGTGAACAGCGCCGCGCGGAGCGCTCTGAGGTGGGTCCCGGATATGTCCATAGCGAGTCAAGAGTGTGGCACGAGCTCCGGTAAGGGACCCCTAAAGGGTCCCTGTGAGAGCTCACACCGTCGTCGTGCGGCTCACAGCCCCGGAATGCGGCCGTTGCGGAACAGGTCGAGGAAGATCTGGTGGTCGGCACGCGCGCGTGCGCCGTAGGCGTGGGCGAAGTCGACCAGGAGCGGCGCGAAGCCCTCCTCGTCGGCGGCGATCGCCGCGTCGATGGCCCGCTCGGTGGAGAACGGCACCAGCGACTCGCCCGACTGGTCGTCGGCGGCCGCGTGCATGGTCGCCGTGGCCCGGCCGAGGTCGGCGACGACGCTCGCGATCTCCTCCGGGTCGTCGATGTCGCCCCAGTCGAGGTCGACCGCGTACGGCGACACCTCGGCGACCAGCTGGCCGGTGCCGTCCAGCTCGGTCCAGCCCAGCCACGGGTCCGCGTGTGCCTGCAGGGCGCGCTGCGAGATCACCGTGCGGTGGCCCTCGTGCTGGAAGTAGTCGCGGATCGCCTGGTCCGTGATGTGCCGGGAGACGGCCGGGGTCTGGGCCTGCTTGATGTAGATCACGACGTCGTTCTCCAGGGCGTCGCTGTGCCCCTCCAGCAGGATGTTGTACGACGGCAGCCCGGCCGAGCCGATGCCGATCCCGCGCCGGCCCACGACGTCCTTGACGCGGTAGGAGTCCGGGCGGGTCAGGGACGTCTCCGGCAGCGTCTCCAGGTAGCCGTCGAAGGCGGCCAGCACCTTGTAGCGGGTGGCCGCGTCCAGCTCGATGGCGCCGCCGCCGGAGGCGAAGCGGCGCTCGAAGTCACGGATCTCCGTCATCGAGTCCAGCAGCCCGAACCGGGTCAGCGAGCGGGCGTCGCGCAACGCGTCCAGCAGCGGGCCCTGGGCGGTGTCCAGCGTGAACGGCGGCACCTCGTCGCTCTTGGCGCCGGTGGCCAGGGCGTGGATCCGCTCGCGGTAGGCGGCCGCGTAGATCCGCACCAGCTCCGTGATCTGCTCGTCGCCGAGCGCCTTCGCGTACCCGACGAGCGCGATGGAGGCGGAGAAGCGCTTCAGGTCCCACGTGAAGGGACCGACGTAGGCCTCGTCGAAGTCGTTGACGTTGAAGATCAGCCGGCCGGTGGAGTCCATGTACGTGCCGAAGTTCTCTGCGTGCAGATCGCCGTGGATCCACACGCGCGAGGTGCGCTCGTCCAGGTACGGCCCGCCGCGCCGGTCGGCGTCCACGTCGTGGTAGAAGAGGCACGCCGTACCCCGGTAGAACGCGAACGCCGAGGCCGCCATCTTGCGGAACTTCACCCGGAACGCGGCCGGATCGGCGGCCAGGAGCTCGCCGAAGGCGGTGTCGAAGACGGTGAGAATCTCCTCACCGCGCTGCTCGTCGCTGAGCTGGGGTACCGACATCGCGGGGTGCCTCCTGGTGCGGGTGGTGCTGTGGGTGAACGAAGCGCCTTCGTCGCTTCCAACGGATGAAGGTACGCCCGAGTGCCCGCTCGCTGTCAGTAGGGCGGCATAGACTTCGACGCTGAATCCCCAACCGTCCCCCGTTCCGTCGCCGACAGTTTCCGCTGGAGGGCACACCGTGTCGAAGCCGCCGTTCACGCACCTGCACGTCCACACCCAGTACTCGCTGCTGGACGGTGCCGCGCGGCTGAAGGACATGTTCAACGCCTGCAACGAGATGGGCATGACGCACATCGCGATGTCCGACCACGGCAACCTGCACGGCGCGTACGACTTCTTCCATTCCGCGAAGAAGGCCGGAATCACCCCGATCATCGGGATCGAGGCGTATGTGGCCCCCGAGTCCCGGCGCAACAAGCGCAAGATCCAGTGGGGCCAGCCGCACCAGAAGAGGGACGACGTCTCGGGTTCGGGTGGTTACACCCACAAGACGATGTGGGCGGTGAACAGCACCGGTCTGCACAACCTCTTCCGGCTCTCCTCCGACGCCTACGCCGAGGGCTGGCTGCAGAAGTGGCCCCGCATGGACAAGGAGACCATCGCCCAGTGGTCCGAGGGCATCGTCGCCTCCACCGGCTGCCCCTCCGGCGAGGTGCAGACCCGGCTGCGCCTCGGCCACTTCGACGAGGCACTCAAGGCCGCCGCCGACTACCAGGACATCTTTGGCAAGGACAAGTACTTCCTGGAGCTGATGGACCACGGCATCGAGATCGAGCGCCGGGTCCGCGACGGTCTGCTGGAGATCGGCAAGAAGCTCGGCATCCCCCCGCTGGTCACCAACGACTCGCACTACACCTACGCCCACGAGGCGCAGGCGCACGACGCCCTGCTGTGCATCCAGACCGGCAAGAACCTCTCCGACCCCGACCGCTTCAAGTTCGACGGCACGGGTTACTACCTGAAGTCCACGGACGAGATGTACGCCATCGACTCCTCGGACGCCTGGCAGGAGGGCTGCGCCAACACGCTCCTCGTCGCCGAGATGGTCGACACCACCGGCATGTTCGAGAAGCGCGACCTGATGCCGAAGTTCGACATCCCGGAGGGCTACACCGAGGTCACCTGGTTCCAGGAGGAGGTCCGGCGCGGCATGGAGCGCCGCTTCCCGGGCGGTGTCCCGGAGGACCGCCAGCGGCAGGCCGAGTACGAGATGGACGTCATCATCTCGATGGGCTTCCCGGGCTACTTCCTCGTGGTCGCCGACTTCATCATGTGGGCGAAGAAGCAGGGCATCGCCGTCGGCCCCGGCCGAGGCTCCGCGGCCGGTTCGATCGTCGCCTACGCCATGGGCATCACCGACCTCGACCCGATCCCGCACGGCCTGATCTTCGAGCGGTTCCTCAACCCCGAGCGCATCTCCATGCCCGATGTCGACATCGACTTCGACGAGCGCCGGCGCGTCGAGGTGATCCGGTACGTGACCGAGAAGTACGGCGCCGACAAGGTCGCCATGATCGGCACCTACGGCACCATCAAGGCCAAGAACGCGATCAAGGACTCCGCGCGCGTGCTGGGCTACCCGTACGCGATGGGCGACCGGATCACCAAGGCGATGCCCGCCGACGTCCTCGGCAAGGGCATCCCGCTGTCCGGCATCACCGACCCGAGCCACCCGCGCTACAGCGAGGCCGGCGAGGTCCGCGGGATGTACGAGAACGAACCGGACGTGAAGAAGGTCATCGACACCGCGCGCGGCGTGGAGGGCCTGGTCCGGCAGATGGGTGTGCACGCCGCCGGCGTGATCATGTCCAGCGAGCCCATCGTCGACCACGTCCCCGTCTGGGTGCGGCACACCGACGGCGTCACCATCACCCAGTGGGACTACCCGAGCTGTGAGTCGCTCGGCCTGCTGAAGATGGACTTCCTGGGCCTGCGCAACCTCACGATCATGGACGACGCCGTCAAGATGGTGAAGGCGAACAAGGGGATCGACATCGATCTCCTCAGCCTCCCGCTCGACGACCCCACGACCTTCGAGCTGCTCCAGCGCGGCGACACCCTCGGCGTCTTCCAGTTCGACGGCGGCCCCATGCGCTCGCTGCTGCGGCTGATGAAGCCCGACAACTTCGAAGACATCTCCGCCGTGTCGGCCCTGTACCGCCCGGGCCCGATGGGCATGAACTCCCACACGAACTACGCGCTGCGCAAGAACGGCCAGCAGGAGATCACGCCCATCCACCCCGAGCTGGAGGAGCCGCTCAAGGAGGTCCTGGACGTCACCTACGGCCTGATCGTCTACCAGGAGCAGGTGCAGAAGGCCGCCCAGATCATCGCCGGCTACTCGCTCGGCGAGGCCGACATCCTCCGCCGTGTGATGGGCAAGAAGAAGCCGGAGGAGCTGGAGAAGAACTTCGTCATCTTCCAGGGCGGCGCCCGCAAGAACGGCTACAGCGACGAGGCCATCCAGGCGCTGTGGGACGTGCTGGTCCCCTTCGCCGGCTACGCCTTCAACAAGGCGCACTCCGCCGCGTACGGCCTGGTGTCCTACTGGACCGCCTACCTCAAGGCGAACCACCCCGCCGAGTACATGGCCGCGCTGCTGACCTCCGTCAAGGACGACAAGGACAAGTCGGCCGTCTACCTCAACGAGTGCCGCCGCATGGGCATCAAGGTGCTCCCGCCGAACGTCAACGAGTCCGAGGCGAACTTCGCCGCGCAGGGCGACGACGTGATCCTCTTCGGCCTGTCCGCCGTGCGCAACGTCGGCACCAACGTCGTCGAGTCGATCATCAAGTGCCGCAAGACGAAGGGGAAGTACACCTCGTTCCCCGACTACCTCGACAAGGTCGACGCGGTCGTCTGCAACAAGCGCACCACCGAGTCGCTGATCAAGGCCGGCGCCTTCGACGAGATGGGCCACACCCGCAAGGGCCTGACGGCGCAGTACGAGCCGATGATCGACAACGTGGTCGCGGTCAAGCGCAAGGAGGCCGAGGGACAGTTCGACCTCTTCGGCGGGATGGGCGAGGAGACGTCGAGCGAGCCGGGCTTCGGACTCGATGTGCAGTTCACGGACGAGGAGTGGGACAAGACCTACCTCCTCGCCCAGGAGCGGGAGATGCTCGGTCTGTACGTCTCCGACCACCCGCTGTTCGGCCTGGAACACATCCTGTCCGACAAGGCCGACGCGGGCATCTCCCAGCTCACCGGCGGTGAGCACGCGGACGGCGCGGTCGTGACGATCGGCGGCATCATCTCCGGCCTGCAGCGCAAGATGACCAAGCAGGGCAACGCCTGGGCGATCGCCACCGTGGAGGACCTCGCGGGCTCCATCGAGTGCATGTTCTTCCCGGCCACCTACCAGCTGGTCTCGACCCAACTGGTCGAGGACGCCGTCGTGTTCGTCAAGGGGCGCCTCGACAAGCGGGAGGACGTGCCGCGGCTGGTCGCCATGGAGCTGATGGTCCCGGACCTGTCCAACGCGGGTACCAACGCGCCGGTGGTCCTCACCATCCCCGCGACCCGGGTCACCCCGCCCATGGTCAGCCGGCTCGGCGAGATCCTCAGCCACCACAAGGGCGACAGTGAGGTCCGGATCAAGCTCCAGGGCCCGACCAAGACGACCGTGCTGCGTCTCGACCGGCACCGGGTCAAGCCCGATCCGGCGCTGTTCGGCGACCTGAAGGTGCTGCTGGGCCCGTCCTGCCTGGCGGGCTGACCGGCGAACACGCAGGAGGGGCGCACCCGGTACCGGGTGCGCCCCTCGTCATTGCCTGGATCGCAACAGACCCGTCACACGCGTTCAGTTGTGGCCGAAGCTGCGCTTCCGCTTGCGGGTGGCCACGTCACCGGGGGTCGCCTCCACCTCGGGCTGGGACTCGGTGTCCATCGCCGGCTGGCGGGTCGCCTGCTGGCCACGCTCGGTGGGGCGCTGCTGCTTACGATCACGGTTCTTGTTCTTGGCCATGGTGATGCCTCCTGTGGGGGATCTAGGGGCCAGGGCCGCGACCAGATTCACATAGACTGACAACAACCGCATATCGGGCAATTACCGTGCGTGACAAGGGCTGTGGAGACGCACCGCACCGAAACGCCACGCCGAAGATCGAGTTCCGGCCGTTAACCTCCGCCCGGTCGGGCAGACTCGAAGGAAGCCCGAAGCAAACCTCCCGGGAAGAGGGTGAGTCGCGTGGACCGCTGCATCGTCCTGGTGGACGCCGGGTACCTGCTGGGGGCCGCCGCCAGCCTCCTCGCCGGGGAGCCCTCCCGGTCCCGGATCACCGTCGACCACGCCGCCCTCATCCAGGGCCTGCGTGAACGCGCCGAGGCCGACACCCAGCAGCCGCTGCTGCGGATCTACTGGTTCGACGGCGCCCCCGACCGAGTTCCCCAGCCCGAACACCGCCGGCTGCGCGTCATGCCCCGCGTCACCGTCCGCCTGGGCGCCCTCACTCGCAGTGACGGCCGCTGGGCGCAGAAGGGCGTGGACGCCGCCATGCACGCCGAGCTGACCGAGCTGGCCCGCAACCGCGCCTGCTCCGACATCGTCCTCGTCACCGGCGACGGCGACCTGCTGCCGGGCATGATGTCCGCCAAAGAGCACGGCGTCGCGGTCCACCTGTGGGCCGTGCAGGCCGCCGACGGCGACTACAACCAGTCCGAGGACCTGGTCGCCGAGGCCGACGAGCGGCGCGTCCTCGACCGGGCCTGGATCACCCGGGCCGTGCGCGCCAAGGAACTCACCGGCGTGTGCGCCCCGCCGCCCGCGCCCCGCCCCGAGATCGCCGCGATCCTCTCCGCGCCGCTGCCCGAGTCCGCGCCCGCCGACGAGCGGCCCCCGCGCGAGGCCGCCCCCGCCCCGGCCGCCGCCGGGCAGAACGGCTCCCAGGAACGCCTCCCCGGCCCCAAGGGTGTCCCCACCCCGAAGGACCTCGCCGAACTGCGCTCCGGTGCCCCCGCCCCCCAGCACCCCGCGACCGCGACCCTGCGCTGGTCCTCCGACAAAGGCTGGGTCGACCGCCCCGGCACCCCCGCCGAGCCGCCGGAGGTCGCCGCGATGCCCACGCTCGCCCAGCTGACCACGGCCGAGCAGCGCTGGGCCGACCGCGAGGAGGACATCACCACTGTCGGCGGCGACCCCTACGAGGTCGGCCAGGTCTTCGCCCGCCGCTGGATCTCCCGCCTCGGCGATCCCGGCCACCTCCAGCGGCTGTCCGGGATGTACCCCCGCATCCCGCACCGCATCGACGGCGAGCTGCTGCGCTACGCCGCCCGCTTCGGCCTCCTCGCCCACAAGGACGACCAGATCGACGAGCACGACCGCTACGCCATCCGGGCGGGCTTCTGGAGAGAGATCGACGTCCCGACGACGGCGGAACCCGCCACGGCCGGGGAGTGAGCCAGGGGCGGTAGACCGCCCCAACGGCAGGCAAAGCCCGCCGACCCCGTAGTCTCGTCCTTTGTGAGTACGCGCACGGCAGCATCAAAACGGCCCCTCGGTGAGGTCGTCTGTGCGGTGCGCGGACTGATCAAGACGTATCCGGCCGTGCGGGCCCGGCGCGGTGCTCCGGGCACACCCGAGGTGCGCGCCACCGACGACGTACGCCTGGACATCCGGCGGGGCGAGATCTTCGGCCTGCTCGGGCCGAACGGCGCCGGCAAGTCCACCCTCGTGCGCCAGCTCACCGGGCTGATGCGCCCGGACGCCGGCAGCGTGGAGATCCTCGGGCACGACATCGTCCGCCACCCTGAGCGGGCCGCCCGCATCCTCGCCTACCTCGGCCAGGAGTCCACCGCCCTGGACGAGCTGACCGTGTCGCTGGCCGCCGAGACCACCGGACGGCTGCGCGGCCTGGACATCCGGCAGGCCCGGGCCGAGCGGGACGCCGTCCTCGAGGAACTGGGCCTCACCCCGATCGCCGGCCGCCCCCTGAAGAAGCTGTCCGGCGGCCAGCGCAGGCTCGCCACCTTCGCCGCCGCCCTGGTCGGCGAGCGGCCGCTGCTGGTCCTCGACGAACCCACCACCGGCATGGACCCGGTCGCCCGCCGCGCGGTGTGGTCCGCCGTCGACCGCCGCCGCGCCGAACGCGGCACGACCGTCCTGCTGGTCACCCACAACGTCATCGAGGCCGAGACCGTCCTCGACCGGGTCGCCGTGCTCGACCGGGGCCGCATCATCGCCTGTGACACGCCCTCCGGCCTCAAGGAGCAGGTCGCCGACGAGGTGCGGGTCGAACTGGTGTGGCGCGAACGCGCCCCGCTGGACGTCCCTGAGGTCGCCGCGCTGCGCGACCGGGCCACCGAGTCGGGGCGCCGCTGGACGCTCCGGCTCGCACCCGAGGAGGCCCGCGCGGTCGTCGCGACCGTCACCGGAGGGGCCGCCTTCGCGGCGCTGGACGACTTCACGCTCGCCACGCCCAGCCTGGAGGACGTCTACCTCGCCCTCGGCGGCGCCGCACGGCAGGGGCTGGTGAAGGCATGAGCGCACCGGCCGTGCCCTGCGTATGGGTCCACGCGACCGTCGTACGGAGAAGGAGCAGCTCCACGTGAGTGTCGTACCCGCCGAGAGTCTCTCGGGCAGCGCCCGGGGCGTGGCCCGGGCCGCCGCCCCGGCCCCGGCCGAGCTCGGGCCGCGCGCCCGGCTGTGGCCGTCGCTGGGTGCCGTCTACCGGGCCCAGCTGTCCCGGGCGCGGGTCGCGCGTATCCCGCTGCTGTTCGTGGCGACCTTCCAGTCCGTCGGCATCCTGATCATGATGCGCGGGGTGGTGGACGGCGGCAACGAGGCCGAGTCGGTCGTCGCCGGGTCCGCGGTGCTGGTCGTCGCGTTCGTCGCGCTCAACCTGCTCGCCCAGTACTTCGGGCAGCTGCGCGCGAGCGGGGGCCTCGACCACTACGCCACCCTGCCGGTACCGCCCGCCGCCGTGGTGCTGGGCGCGGCAGCCGCGTACGCCTCGTTCACCGTGCCGGGCACCGTGGTCACCGCCGTCTTCGGCTGTGTGCTGTTCGGACTGCCGCTGACCCATCTGTGGGTGCTCGCGGCCGTCATCCCGCTTGCCGGTGCCGCGCTGTCCGGGCTCGGCGCGGCCTGCGGGCTGCTCGCCCCGCGCCCGGAACTGGCGACGCTCCTGGGCCAGCTGGGCATGTCGGCGGCGCTGCTGCTGGGCGTGCTGCCGGCCGACCGGATGCCGGAGGTCGTACGGCTGGCCCGTGACCTGCTGCCGTCCACCTACGGCGTCGAGGCCCTCGCGCGGACCTTCGGGCCGAGCCCCGACTGGGCGTACGTGCTCGCCGACCTCGCCGTGTGCGCCGGGGTCGGGGTGGCCTCCCTGGCCGTCGCCACGTGGGCGTACCGGCGGGCCGCCGTCCGGTGACACGGCACGCGGGCGCACCTGGCACGATGTGGGGGTGACCGCACCGCTGACACCGCCCACCGGGCCGCACGACCACTCCTCGTACCCCTCCGGCCAGGCCGGTCCGCCTGCCGCGGGCGGATCCGGGTACGGGACACCTGCGCCGCAGGACGCCGTGTACGGACAGGACGGGCCCGGGATGAAGACGGAACTGCGTGAGGCCGCCGTGGTCACCGTGGCGGTGACGGTCGCCGGTGTGCTGCTCGGGGCCCTGTGGTGGTGGCTCGCCCCGCACGTTCCGCTGGTGGGCAGCGTGGTGGACAACAGCTGGGTCGTCTACCTCAAGGACAGCGAGGGCGAGCAGGCGATCGGCGTCGACGGAACGTTCACGCTGCTGGCGCTGGCCTTCGGCGTTCTCAGCGGGATCGCCGTGTTCCTGTGGCGCCGGCGCGGGGGCGTGCCGCTGGTGGCGGCCCTGGGCGTCGGCGGCCTGCTCGCGTCGCTGCTGGCGTGGCGCCTCGGCGTGTGGCTCGGCCCGGCGTCCGACGTCATCGCCCACGCGAAGGCGGTGGGCGAGGGCGTCACGTTCTCCGCGCCGCTGAAGCTGGGAGCGAAGGGCGCGCTGCTGGCGTGGCCGCTGGCGGCCCTCCTGATCCACCTCGCCCTCACGGCCCTCTTCGGCCCCCGAGACCCCGAACCGCTGGGCGGCTACGGAGTGCCGCCGGCCTGAGCCTCGGGCTGCGCGCCCGGCGCTTTATCGGTGCCGCTGGTTGCGCTGCGCGCCCGGCGTCATGGCTGGGCGGGTGGATGCGCTCGCCGACGCTGGCGGGGTGCCTCCCCCAAGCTCTTCGGGTACCCCCAGCGCCCACCTGTGCCGCCCCGGCTAGGTCGGCATGGCGGCCGCCCGGCGCTGGGGCCGCCGCAGCCGCACGGGACGGCACCCCACGGCCCCGCGCCACGACGTTGCGGCACCCGCCGCCCGCCACGGCGTTGGTGCAGTCGCCGACGGCGGGAAGGGGACGGGGTGGGGGGTGTCCGCCCGCAGCGGCCGGCACCGGCACAGGGCGCCGTATCCGGCGACGGGCGGCCGGACCGAGGACGGACACCCCCCGCCCCGGCCCCGACCCACAACGCACCGCAGGCGCGACACCAGCCACCCACCGGACCGCGACGGGCCGCCGCAGGCACAGAAAGGGGCGCGGGGAACTGCGCGATCGGCCACGACGCAACCCGCACAGGCCGCCGCAGGCATCCGCGATCGGCCACGACGCAACCCGCACAGGCCGCCGCAGGCATCCGCGATCGGCCACGACGCAACCCGCACAGGCCGCGCAGGCATCCGCGATCGGCCACGACGCAACCCGCACAGGCCGCGCAGGCATCCGCGACCAGCCACGACGCAACCCGCGCAGGCCGCGCAGGCATCCGCGAGCAACCACGACGGGCCCCGCGCCCGAAAACGCTACCGCCCGATCGGCGCCAGAACCGCCGACGTCAGCTTCGCCAGATCCCCCGGGGACAGCTCGACCTCCAGCCCCCTGCGCCCCGCAGACACACAGATCGTGTCGAACGAGGAAGCCGACGCGTCCAGCACTGTCCGCAGCCGCTTGCGCTGCCCCAGCGGCGAGATCCCCCCGCGCACATACCCCGTCGTGCGCTCGGCCAGCGAAGGATCGGCCATCGCCGCCCGTTTGCCGCCCACCGCGGACGCCAGCGCCTTGAGATCCAGTTGCCCGGCCACCGGCACGACGGCGACCGTCAGCGCCCCGTCCACGTCCGCGACGAGCGTCTTGAACACCCGCTCCGGGGAGACACCCATCGCCTCGGCGGCCTCCTCGCCGTACGAGGGATGGCTCGGATCGTGGTCGTAGGCGTGGACCGTGAATTCCACCCCCGCCGCCGCGAGCGCCACCGTCGCCGGCGTCCCCCCGGACTGCTGCTGCTTCTTCGCCTTCTTCGCCATACCCGGCCGTTCCCCAAGATCAGTTCACGAACTCACGAACTCACGAGCTCACGAGCTCACCAGCTCACTGGCTCATGTGCTCACGAGATCAGTTCAGACTCGTCGGCCCACGCGTCAGATCCGCCGCGGGCAGTGACGGCAGCGTACGGATGATCGCCGTCTCCGCGCGCAGGAGTTTCAGCTCGTCCCGCAACCGGGACGCCGTGTCCGGCGCCTGCAGCAGCCGCTGCTTCGCCGGCGTGTCGAGCATCATCGCCGCCGCGACCAGGTACGACACCACCGACGGCTCGTCCGGCAGCTCCGCCCCGGTCGACAGCGACCGCTCCCGCGCCCCCGCCAGCCGCTTCTGGTACTGCCGGAACGCCCGCAGCACCCCCTCCGCGAGCGCACCGGCCTCGTCGCCGGGCTCCTCGGGCAGCTCCTCGACTTCCGCGGTCAGGAACGGCCCCGAGGCGTCCACGGACAACAGCCGCACCCTCGTCGTACCGGTCGCCAGGACCTCGAAGGTGCCGTCGGCGCGCTCCCGGACGGTCGCCGCGTCCGCGATACAGCCCACGGAGTGGAAGGCCTTCATCGGGTCGGTGCCGAACCCGGCCGCGGGCCCGAGCTCGGGCAGCGCCGTCTGGTCGGGCATGCCGGGCACGCTGGGCGCGACCTCGCGGCCGTCGCGGATCGCCACGACGGCGAACCGGCGCGGTTCGTCGTCGGGCGTCTTGAGCAGCTCGCGCATCATGGCGCGATATCGCTCCTCGAAGACGTTCAACGGGAGGACGAGCCCGGGGTACAACACCGAGTTCAGGGGAAAGAGCGGGAGCCGGACGGTGGTCACGGCGCCAAAGCCTAATGGCCGACCCGGCACACATGTCCGCCCCGCCCGCGCTGTGGACGCCACGCCACCCCACCACGGCCGCCACAGACGCCCTCCACGGAGGCCCCGCCACCCCGCCACCGACGCCCGCCACCCAGGTCCCGCCACCCGGCTACCGACGCCCGCCACTTAGGTCCCGCCACCCCGCCACCGACGCCCGCCACCCAGGTCCCGCCACCCCGGCTACCGACGCCCGCCACCCAGGTCCCGCCACCCCGGCTACCGACGCCCGCCACCCAGGTCCCGCCACCCCGGCTACCGACGCCCGCCACCCCACCACGGACGCAAGCCACCGACGTCAGCCGCCCCCGACAAGGGCAGCATCACCGCCTCGACCACCGCCCCCCGCAGGGGCCGCGTCACCGCCCCCCGGCCACCGCCCCCCGCAGCTCCTCCCGCACTTGCAGAAAGTGCCCCAGCGGGTCGTCCGACTGCCGCTCCCAGGGAAACGACGTGGCGTACGGGCCGTTCATCCGCAGCTGCTCCAGCGCCTCGTCCGGCCGGTCCAGCCGGGCCAGCACATGGATGAGCAGGTTCCGGATGGGCGCGGGCCACGGATCCGCGGGCCCGAGCAGCGCCGACAGCGCGATCGCCCGGTCGGCCGCAGCGTCCAGCCGCTCGCGCTCCACCCGCGAACCGCCCGCACCGCGCGGGCCGGACAGGCAGGCGAAAGCCGCCCGCAGCGGAAGCGCCTGGACGAACGAGTCGGCCGGCGCGTCCTGCGCGGCCCGGTCGGCGAAGTCGAAGCAGGCACGGTGGGCGTCCTGCTCGGAGGCCGCCAGGTAGCGCAGCGCGGCCACATGACAGCCGTAGTGGTGCGGAGCGCGCCGCACCGCCGCCTCCCACAGCTCCTCGAAGTACCGGTGCCCGGCCCGCGCGCCGCGCGCGTGGTCCAGCGCGATACGCCACGGCACCGGGTCGCCGTCGTCGCTGCGCGCGGCCCGGGTGATCAGCGGGCTCACCTCGCGCAGCGCCTCGGCGCGGGCGGGGGAGCGCCAGGCGCGGTCCACCGCGAGCTGGGCCTCGACCACCAGCCCGTGCGGGTCGTGCGGGTCGGCCGTGCGCCAGGCGTCCAGCCACTCGGGGCGGGAGTGCGCGAAGGCGGCGAGTCGCAGGGCGTAGCGGTCGCGGCGCTCCCACTCGGCGGCGGCGCGGGTCGCGCCGAGCAGCCCGGCGGCGGGCGCGTGGTCGCCGCGCGCGGCCGCGACCAGCACGGGGGCCAGTCGGGAGTCGGGCGCGTCGAGGAGCACCTCGTCGTCGGGGACGTGGGGGGCGTCCGCGTCGGGCCCGGGGTGCGCGGCGGTGGGGGTCATCCGGCCCGAGCGGATGAACGGCAGCAGCAGAGCCATGGTGCCGACCATTGAAAAGCCGCTGCTCGTGGCCGCGCCAGTGGCTACACGGAACCTCCCGAAAGTTGTACGCCCCGCGGTCAAGGAAGAGCAAAACGTGACCGTTCCTCAACTTATCGAACCCCTGTGCCGCGTACCTCCGGTAACCGCAGGTCGCGCCCGCGCGCGGAACAGCCGCAGGCCGAGCTGCCTGCGGCCGTGCCGGTCGGACCGTCCGGCCGTTCGAGCCAGGGTCGGACCACCTGGCCGCGACAGCCACGGTCGGACCACCTGGCCGTGACGCCCATGGTCGGACCACCTGGCCGTGACAGCCACGGTCGGACCACCTGGCCGTGACACCCGTGGTCGGACCACCTGGCCTGACATCCGTGGGTCGGACTACCCGCGCCGCAGCAGCCGCGTCGCGCCCGCCGCCACCGCGGTCGCCAGGACCCAGCCCAGCAGGACCAGCGCGGCGGCCAGCCACTGCCAGCCGCCGGTCAGCTGCCACTGGCCGACCTGGCCCAGGTCGATCACCGGCAGCAGCAGGTCCAGCGCGAACAGCGCCGGGTCCCACGCCGGGTGCTCGTCACGCTGCACCGGCGGCGGACCCGCCTGCGCGAAGGCCAGCGAACCCGCCGCCCACAGCACCGCCAGCCACAGCGCCGCCCGCCCCGGCCGGTAGCCGTAGGCCACCGTCCAGTCCTGGGCGTAGCCCCACAGCTTCGCGGCCGGCGGCAGCGTCTCGCGGCGGTGGCGCTGCTTGGCGAGCAGCACCTCGCGCGCGTCCTCGTCCTCGCCGGCGCCCCGCAGCACCGCGGCCAGGCGCTCGTAGGGCTCCGGGTTGTACTCGGCGGTCGCCGCGGCCACCCAGCCGAGCCGCTCGGCGAGCGGGAACGGCCCGTGCGGCACCAGGCACTCGTAGGTGAAGCCGGCCATCTGCAGCCGCCCGGGTCCCGGCCAGGCGCCGGCCCGGTCGACGAGGGTGACGATCCGCGCGCCGGACAGCACCACCCGCCCCAGCCGCGGCTGCTCGCCGAGGAAGCGCAGCTCCGGCGTCTGTACCCGGCGCAGCGACAGCTCCTGTTCCTCGCCGAGCGCGAACCGGGCCCGCTCGAAGTCCACCGCGTCCCCGAACCGCCCGTCGTCGAGCCGCACCCCGCCCCGGCACTCGAACGCCTGGATCCGCGTCCCCTGCGCCGGTGTGACCCCCATCAGCGCCTGGCCGACGCCCGCCGGGGTCAGGTACAGCGTGCGCTCGACGGTCAGCTGCGGGGCGTTCAGCGCGTGGCGGGCGTACGGGTTGGCCAGTCGCGCCCCGCGCAGGCTCAGCGACACGCCGATCTTCGCGCCGCGCAGGCTCAGCTCGCCGTCCGACCGCAGCAGCTCCGCCTGCAGGTCCTGGCCGACACTCAGGCCGTCCCCGGCGATCGACCGGCCGGTGCGGTCGCGGTGCACGATCGCCTCGTTGAGCATCAGATCGGTGCCTATGTGCGCGTCGGTGAGCCGGATGCCGCGGTGGAAGCGGCAGTGCGGCAGATGCAGATCACCCTCGGTGTGCACGCGCGCCGCCTCCAGCCGAGGCACCGAGCAGTTCACCAGCCGCAGTGTCGTGAAGCGGGCCTCCGGCAGCAGCACGTCGCTCTCGAAGCGGCAGCCGCGCAGCTCCACGTACGGCGCCACCGTGCCCCCGGCGAGGTCCAGCGTGCCGCTGAGCCGTACCCCGACCAGTTTCAGCGCCGAGACGCGGCCCGCCAGGGCGGGCGGGCCGTCCAGCAGCAGCCAGGCCACGATGCGCGCCCGCACCGTGCGCTCCTGACCCCAGGGGTGCCCGCCGTGCGGGTCGTCGACGATCGGGTCGCCGCTGCTCAGGTCGTACACACTGCCGTTGCGGAAGGCCAGCCACATGCCGGCTTCCGTCGCGGTCAGCTCGTCCGGCAGCTCGCCGGTGTCGTGGAGGCCCACCTCCCCGGTCACGGCGCTCACTTCCTCCCCGGCTACTCGCGGGTTCGGTCTTCGTACAGCCGTTCATGCCCGGTCGGTGACCCCCCGAACACTCAAAGTGACGGTCGTGTTCCGGACAGTCCGCGCGCGCCGCAGCCGCGCGGGCCGGCCCGCGCGCGCCCCGCTCCGTACCGCGCCCGCACCCCCGCGCCGTATCACGTCGTGTATCAGCCATTGATACGGCCGCACGGCCCGCAGCACGGGTCTGAGAGAATTGAGACCGTGATCTCCCGAATCGATCTGCGCGGCGACGCCCTTCCTGAGGGCCCCGCCCTGCGTGACCTGCTGCCCCGAGCCGACTTCGACGTTGCGGCCGCCCTGGAGAAGGTGCGTCCGATCTGCGAGGCCGTGCATCATCGTGGCGACGCGGCACTGATCGACTTCGCGGAGAAATTCGACGGTGTCCGGCTGGAACAGGTGCGGGTGCCGGCCGAGGCGCTCACCAAGGCGCTCGACGAGCTGGACCCGGCCGTGCGCGCGGCCCTGGAGGAGTCCATCCGCCGCGCCCGCCTGGTGCACCGCGCGCAGCGCCGCTCCACGCACACCACCGAAGTCGTGCCCGGCGGCACGGTGACCGAGAAGTGGGTGCCGGTCGAGCGCGTCGGCCTCTACGCGCCCGGCGGCCGGTCCGTCTACCCGTCGTCCGTGGTCATGAACGTCGTCCCGGCCCAGGAGGCCGGTGTCGAGTCCATCGCGCTCGCCTCGCCGGCCCAGGCCGAGTTCGGCGGACTGCCGCACCCGACCATCCTCGCCGCGTGCGCCCTGCTCGGCGTCGACGAGGTGTACGCCGCGGGCGGCGCCACCGCCGTGGCGATGTTCGCGCACGGCACCGAGTCCTGCCCGCCCGCGAACATGGTCACCGGCCCCGGCAACATCTGGGTCGCCGCCGCCAAGCGCTACTTCACCGGCAAGATCGGCATCGACGCCGAAGCCGGCCCGACCGAGATCGCGATCCTCGCGGACTCCACGGCCGACCCCGCGCACGTCGCCGCCGACCTGATCAGCCAGGCCGAGCACGACCCGCTGGCCGCCGCCGTCCTGGTCACCGACTCCGTGGAGCTGGCCGACGCGGTCGAGCGCGAGCTCGAGCCGCAGGTGAAGGCCACCAAGCACATCGACGACCGGATCGTGCCCGCCCTCAAGGGCCGGCAGTCCGCGATCGTGCTGGTCGACGGCGTCGACGAGGGCCTGCGCGTGGTCGACGCCTACGGCGCCGAGCACCTGGAGATCCAGACCGCCGACGCCGCCGCGGTCGCCGACCGGGTGAAGAACGCCGGCGCGATCTTCATCGGCCCCTGGGCACCCGTCTCGCTCGGCGACTACGCGGCCGGATCCAACCACGTCCTGCCCACCGGCGGCTGCGCCTGCCACTCCTCCGGCCTGTCCGTCCAGTCCTTCCTGCGCGGCATCCACATCGTCGACTACACGCGGGACGCGCTGGCCGAGGTCGCGCACCACGTGGTGACGCTGGCGGAGGCGGAGGACCTGCCCGCGCACGGCGCGGCGATCAAGGCGAGGTTCGACTGGAAGGTGCCGGAGAGCAAGTGAACGTCCGGATCGACGATCTCCCCGTACGGGACGAGCTGCGCGGCAAGTCCCCCTACGGCGCGCCCCAGCTGGACGTCCCCGTACGGCTGAACACCAACGAGAACCCCTACCCGCTGCCGGAGCCGCTGGTCGAGCGGATCGCCGAGCGGGTGCGCGAGGCGGCCCGCACCCTCAACCGCTACCCGGACCGCGACGCCGTCGAGCTGCGCACCAAGCTGGCCGAGTACCTGACGCGCACCGCCGGCCACGAGGTCGGCCTGAGCCAGGTGTGGGCGGCCAACGGCTCCAACGAGGTCATCCAGCAGCTGCTGCAGACCTTCGGCGGACCGGGGCGCACGGCGATCGGCTTCGAGCCGTCGTACTCGATGCACGCGCTCATCGCGCGCGGCACCGGCACGGGCTGGATCTCCGGTCCGCGCAACGAGGACTTCACGATCGACCTCGCCGCCGCCGAGAAGGCCATCGCCGAGAACCGGCCCGACGTCGTCTTCATCACCACGCCCAACAACCCCACGGGCACGGCGGTCCCGCCGGAGACCGTGATCGCGCTGTACGAGGCGGCGCAGGCCGCCAAGCCGTCGATCGTGATCGCGGACGAGGCGTACATCGAGTTCAGCCACGGCGACTCGCTGCTGCCGCTGCTGGAGGGCCGCCCGCACCTCGTCGTCTCGCGCACCATGTCGAAGGCGTTCGGCGCGGCGGGCCTGCGCCTCGGTTATCTCGCCGCGCACCCGGCCGTCGTGGACGCCGTCCAGCTGGTGCGGCTGCCGTACCACCTGTCCGCGGTCACCCAGGCGACCGCGCTGGCCGCGCTGGAGCACACCGACACGCTGCTCGGCTATGTCGAGCAGCTGAAGGCCGAGCGGGACCGGCTGGTGAGCGAGCTGCGGGCGATCGGCTACGAGGTGACCGCGTCGGACGCCAACTTCGTGCAGTTCGGCCGGTTCGACGACGCCCACGACACCTGGCAGAAGATCCTCGACCGGGGCGTCCTCGTCCGGGACAACGGCGTGCCGGGCTGGCTGCGGGTCACCGCGGGCACCCCGCAGGAGAACGACGCGTTCCTCGACGCGGTCCGTGAAGTGAAGAAGGAGCTTGAGGCATGAGCCGCGTTGGACGCATAGAGCGCACCACCAAGGAGACCTCGGTGCTGGTCGAGATCGACCTCGACGGCACCGGGAAGACCGACATCGCCACCGGCGTCGGCTTCTACGACCACATGCTCGACCAGCTCGGCCGGCACGGTCTGTTCGACCTGACCGTGAAGACCGACGGCGACCTGCACATCGACTCCCACCACACCATCGAGGACACCGCCCTCGCGCTCGGCGCCGCCTTCAAGCAGGCGCTCGGCGACAAGGTGGGCATCTACCGCTTCGGCAACTGCACGGTCCCGCTGGACGAGTCCCTCGCCCAGGTCACCGTCGACCTCTCCGGCCGCCCCTACCTGGTGCACACCGAGCCGGAGAACATGGCGCCGATGATCGGCGAGTACGACACCACGATGACCCGGCACATCCTGGAGTCCTTCGTGGCCCAGGCCCAGGTCGCGCTGCACGTGCACGTGCCCTACGGCCGCAACGCGCACCACATCGTGGAGTGCCAGTTCAAGGCGCTGGCCCGGGCCCTGCGCTACGCCTCCGAGCGCGACCCGCGCGCGGCGGGCATCCTCCCGTCCACGAAGGGTGCGCTGTAAAAGCGATGAACGGTCTGTCCACCGTCCTGATCGTCGTCGGTCTGTTCCTGATCGGCGGCATCATCTCCTTCGTCAAACAGAAGATGCCGCGGAGCCTGATCGTGCTGCTGTCCGTCGGCGCTGCCATGTGCCTGGTCGCGGGCGTGATGCGGCTGGAGGTGTGGAGCTGATGAGCGCCTCGGTCGGGAAGAGGCGGCAGGTCGTCGTCTTCGACTACGGCTTCGGGAACGTGCGCTCCGCCGAGCGTGCCCTGGCACGCGCGGGTGCCGACGTCGAGATCACCCGCGACTACGACCGGGCCATGAACGCCGACGGCCTGCTCGTACCCGGCGTCGGTGCCTTCGCCGCCTGCATGACGGGCCTCAAGGAGGCGCGCGGCCACTGGATCGTCGAGCGCCGGCTGGCCGGCGGCCGCCCGGTGATGGGCATCTGCGTCGGCATGCAGATCCTCTTCGCGCGGGGCATCGAGCACGGCGTGGAGGCCGACGGCCTGGACGAGTGGCCCGGCACGGTCGAGCCGCTCCAGGCCGACATCGTCCCCCACATGGGCTGGAACACCGTGGACGCCCCGGCCGGCTCGGAACTGTTCGCCGGCCTGGACGCCGACGCCCGCTTCTACTTCGTGCACTCCTACGCCGTCCACGACTGGACGATGGAGACGCACCACACGGCGATGGAGGCCCCCAAGGTCACCTGGGCCACGCACGGCAAGCCGTTCGTCGCCGCCGTGGAGAACGGCGTCCTGTGGGCCACGCAGTTCCACCCCGAGAAGTCCGGCGACGCCGGAGCCCAGCTCCTCACCAACTGGATCGGAACACTGTGAGCAAGCTCGAACTCCTCCCCGCCGTCGACGTCCGCGACGGCCAGGCCGTCCGCCTGGTGCACGGTGAGTCCGGCACCGAGACCTCCTACGGCTCACCGCTGGAGGCCGCCCTGGCCTGGCAGCGCTCGGGTGCCGAGTGGCTGCACCTGGTCGACCTGGACGCCGCCTTCGGCACCGGGGACAACCGTGAGCTGATCGCCGAGGTCGCGAAGGCCATGGACATCAAGGTGGAGCTGTCCGGCGGCATCCGGGACGACGACACCCTGGCGGCCGCGCTGGCCACCGGCTGTACCCGCGTCAACCTCGGCACGGCGGCCCTGGAGACCCCGGAGTGGGTCGCCAAGGTCATCGCCGAGCACGGCGACAAGATCGCCGTCGGCCTCGACGTGCGGGGCACCACCCTGCGCGGCCGCGGCTGGACCCGCGACGGCGGTGACCTCTACGAGACGCTGGACCGCCTGAACAAGGAGGGCTGCGCCCGTTACGTCGTCACCGACATCGCCAAGGACGGCACGCTGCAGGGCCCGAACCTGGAGCTGCTGAAGAACGTCTGCGCGGCGACCGACCGCCCGGTCGTGGCCTCCGGCGGCGTGTCCTCGCTGGACGACCTGCGCGCCATCGCCGACCTGGTGCCCCTCGGTGTCGAGGGCGCCATCGTCGGGAAGGCGCTGTACGCAAAGGCGTTCACCCTGGAAGAGGCCTTGGAGGCGGTAGCCAAGTGAGCGACATCCGACGCGTGTCGACCGGCGCACCCTGGGAGGAGCAGTTCGGCTACTCCCGCGCGGTGGAGCTGCCCAACGGCCTGGTGCTGGTCTCGGGCTGCACGTCCATCGTGGACGGGCAGATCGCCGGGGGCGGCCCGTACGAGCAGGCGGTCAACGCCTTCCAGGTCGCCCTGGCGGCGCTGAGGGAGGTGGGGCTCGGCCGGGACGACGTCGTGCGGACGCGCATGTACATCACCCATGCCCGGGACGTGGACGACGTCGGCCGTGCTCACAAGGAGCTGTTCGACTCCGTCCGGCCCGCGGCGTCGATGATCATCGTCTCCGGTTTCGTCGACCCCAGCCTGGTCGTCGAGGTCGAGGTGGAGGCTTACCGCCCCGGCGGAGAGCGGGGAGTGTCCGCATGACCCTGGCGGTCCGAGTCATTCCCTGCCTGGACGTGGACAACGGCCGGGTCGTCAAGGGCGTCAACTTCCAGAACCTGCGCGACGCGGGCGACCCCGTCGAGATGGCCAAGGTCTACGACGCCGAGGGCGCCGACGAGCTGACCTTCCTGGACATCACCGCGTCCTCCGGCAACCGGGAGACGACGTACGACGTGGTGCGCCGAACCGCCGAGCAGGTGTTCATCCCGCTGACCGTCGGCGGCGGTGTGCGCGCGGCCGAGGACGTGGACAAGCTGCTGCGGGCGGGCGCCGACAAGGTCGGCGTGAACACGGCCGCGATCGCCCGCCCGGAGCTGATCCGGGAGATCGCCGAGCGGTTCGGCCGGCAGGTTCTGGTGCTGTCGGTCGACGCGCGCCGCACCGAGAGCGGGACCTTCGAGGTCACCACGCACGGCGGGCGCCGCGGCACCGGCATCGACGCCGTCGAGTGGGCGCACCGGGCGGCCGAGCTGGGCGCGGGCGAGATCCTGCTGAACTCCATGGACGCCGACGGCACCAAGGACGGCTACGACCTGGAGATGATCGCGGCCGTACGCAAGCACGTCACGATCCCGGTGATCGCCTCCGGCGGCGCCGGCAAGCTCGCCGACTTCGCCCCGGCCGTCGAGGCGGGCGCGGACGCGGTGCTGGCCGCGTCGGTGTTCCACTTCGGCGACCTGCGCATCGGCGAGGTGAAGCAGACGCTGCGGGAGGCGGGGCACCCCGTCCGCTGACCCACGTCAGCCGAGCGTTCGACCAGAGCCCCGGCCGGTCCCTGACCGTCCGGGGCTTTTTCGCGGGCAGATGCCAGATGTGAAAGGAAAGTTGCGCAAAATATGTTGTGCAACTTTTCTTTCGCATCTAGCGTTGAGGCATGCCGGACAAGGAGAGAGACCGCCGCATCCGGGACGTGGGCACGCTCAAGGCGCTCGCCCACCCGCTGCGGATGAAGCTGTACCGGGCGCTGACCATCGCCCGCACCGCCACCGCGTCCCAGCTCGCCGAGCAGGTCGACGAGGCCGTGTCGCTGGTCAGCTACCACCTGCGCAAGCTCGCCGAGCACGGCCTGATCGAGGAGGCCGAGAAGCAGAGCACGGACGCCCGCGAACGCTGGTGGCAGCCGTCCACCGACGGCGTCACCATCCGCGACGAGGACTTCCGCGACGCCCCGGACAAGGCCGCCGCGCACACCGCCGCCAGCCGCCTCTTCTTCGAGCAGCGCGCCGACACCTACCGCCGCTTCCTCGACGAGCGCGCCCACTGGGGCGCCGCGTGGAACGCCGCCTCCGACTCCTCCGAGTGGCTGCTCAAGCTCACCCCGGAGGAGCTGGCGCGGCTCTCCAAGGAGATGTACGACCTCGTGCGCAAGTACGAGGAGCTCGGCCGTGCCGCCGCCGACGCGGGCGACACGGAAGGCCGCGAGAACGTCGCGGTGCACACGTACGGCTTCCCCTTCCGCGCCTGAGATCCCGCGACCCGGGGTCCTTCCCGAGAGGACGGTCCGCGTGACCACCACCCTCGCGTCACCCGCCCGCCCGGTCGACAGACCCGCTCACCGCGACCCCAACGTCCTGCGCTGGCTCGGCGCCTACGCCTCGTCCGCGGTCGGCGACAACGTCTACTACATCGCCCTGTCCTGGGCGGCCGTCCAGAGCGGCACCCCCGCCCAGGCCGGGCTCGTCACCGCGGCCAGCGCCGTGCCGCGCGCCCTGCTGATGCTCGGCGGGGGAGTGGTGGCCGACCGCTACGGGCCGCGCCGGGTCGTCCTCGGCTCCACCGCCGCCCGCAGCGCCCTCGTGCTCGGTGCGGCCGTCCTGCTGCTCGCCACCAGCCCGGGCCTGTGGGTGCTCGGCGCGGTCGCCGTGCTCTTCGGCATCGTCGACGCCGTCTTCCTGCCCGCGGCCGGCGCGCTGCCCGCGCGGATCACCTCACGCGGCCAGCTCACTCGCGTCCAGGGCATGCGGGGCATGGCCACCCGGCTCGCCAACGTCCTCGGCGGCCCGCTCGGCGGCCTCGGCGTCGCCGTCGGCGGCACGGCCGGCGCCTTCGGTCTGGCCGCGCTGCTCGTCGGGGTGTCCCTGCCGCTGCTGCTGGGCGTACGGGTGGGTGCGCTGCCGCCGGACGAACGTCAGGACCGGCGGCCGGTGCTCGCCGAACTGCGCGACGGGCTGCGGCACATCCGGCAGGACGCGGTGCTGCGCCCGCTGGTGATCGCCGCCGCCCTCAGCGACCTCGGCTTCGTCGGCCCGATGAACCTCGGCCTGACCGTCCTCGCCCAGCAGCGTGGCTGGGGCTCCGCCGGCATGGGCTGGGTGCTCGCCGGCTTCGGCACCGGCGCTGCGGGGGCCGCGCTGCTGATCACCTGGCGGGGCCGGATACCCCGCGCCGCGGTGGTGGCCGCGGTGACCAACCTGGTGGCGGCCCTCGCCATCGCCGCGCTCGCCCAGGTCCCGTCCGTCGCCGCCGCGGCCGGTGTGGCCGCGCTCATCGGCGTGACCGCCGGACTGTCCGGCGCGCTGTGCGGAGCCCTCGTCCAGGTCCGGGCCGGTGCCGCCTACCTCGGCCGGGTCATGTCCGTCTCGACGCTGGTCGGCTTCGGCGTTGCGCCCCTCACCTTCCCGCTGGTCGGCGGCGCCGTGACCCTGTGGGGCACCGGCCCGGTGTTCGCGGTCTGCGCGGGCGTCAGTGCCCTCGCCGGCCTCGTCGTCCTGTGCGCCCGCGACCTCCGCCGCGCCGAACTGCCGTAACCCGCTCCCCGGGCCGTGGGCGCGAGCCCCGGCTCGGCAGCCCGCCGCCCAGCCCGCCGGGGCGGCGCGGGTCCCGGCCCGCGGGCCCGGCGGACCGCCCGCCGGGGGAGCCGAGTCGCCGTAGGGGCGCACGGGGATGTCACGTCCACCCCCCGGGGGCATGCCGCCGTGCCGAACCGCCGTAGCTCCGCTGCCCGGGGACGGGCCCTGATCTCCTGGCCCGGCAGCCCGCCGGGGCGGCGCGGGTCCCGGCCCGCGGGCCCGGCGGGCCGCCCGCTGGGGGAGCCGAGTCGCCGTGGGGGCGCACGGGGATGTCACGTCCACCCCCCGGGGGCATGCCGCCGTGCCGGACCGCCGTAGCTCCGCTGCCCGGGGACGGGCCCTGATCTCCTGGCCCGGCAGCCCGCCGGGGCGGCGCGGGTCCCGGCCCCGCGGGCGGGTGCGCCGGGGTCGCCGGCCGAGGGAGCCCAGTCGCCGTGCGGGTGACGCATCGGGATGCCGCGGTCGCGCGGTCGGGACGCCTCCGCGCCGAGCTGCCGTGGCACCGGGACCTTCACCGGGGGCCGCCGCGCAGAACCGCCGCCGACCCAGGAGCGCCTCCGCCCCGACCCGCTGTAAAGCCCAGGGCGCCGCCGCGCGGAACCGCCGTGGACCCCAGCGGGCCGTCGCTTCCACCCGCCGTAGAAGCCAGGGCACCGCGTCTCCGCCGGCGGCCGCCGTGGCCGGGGGAAGACCCTAGATGCCCAGCTCCTTCGCCTCGTGCAGCTTGGCGATCGCGTCCTCCTCGCCGTCCAGCGCCACCTTCGCCGCGCTCTGCCGGCCGTACAGGAACAGCAGCAGTTCCGACGGCTCGCCCGTCACCGTGACCACCGGGGTGCCGCGGTGGGCGACCGCCGTCTGGCCGTCCGGGCGCCGCAGCACCAGGCCCGTCGGGACGCCGCGGCCCATCAGGCGGGCCGTGCGCTCCAGCCGGGACCACAGGGCGTCCTGGAACACCGGGTCCAGCTCGCGCGTCGACCAGTCCGGCTGGGCGCGGCGGACGTCCTCGGCGTGGACGTAGAACTCGATCGTGTTCGACGCCTCGTCGATCTGCTTGAGCTGAAACGGTGAGAACCGCGGCGGGCCGGTACGGATGAGCCGGATCAGCTCCCCGTACGGCTTCGCGGCGAACTCCTCCATCACCTTCTCCAGCCGGGACGCCAACGGCTTGATCAGGATGCCCCCGGCGGCGTCCGGGCGGCGCTCACGCACCACCACGTGCGCGGCGAGATCACGCGTCTGCCAGCCCTCGCACAGGGTCGGCGCGTCGGGACCGGCCGTCTCCAGGAGGTCGGCGAGCAGGAGTCGTTCACGCTTGGCGAAGGTCGACATGCCGTCAGCCTACGACCACCCTGCGGACACGGCACCGGCGTTGTCACCCCCGCGCGGCACAATGGCACCCATGACCAGCACTCCCCGGCCCAGCAGCCTCGACCCGGAGATCGCCGCGCGCCTCAAGCGCAGCCCCGACGGCCTCCTGCCCGCGATCGCCCAGCAGTACGACACCGGAGAGGTGCTCATGCTCGGCTGGATGGACGACGAGGCCCTGCACCGCACGCTCACCACCGGCCGCTGCACCTACTGGTCGCGCAGCCGTCAGGAGTACTGGGTCAAGGGCGACACCTCCGGGCACTTCCAGTGGGTGAAGTCCGTCGCCCTGGACTGCGACGCCGACACCGTGCTCGTGAAGGTCGACCAGGTCGGCGCCGCCTGCCACACCGGCGCGCGCACCTGCTTCGACACGGACGTGCTGCTCAAGGACGCCGGTTCCGGCGTACCGGGCTCGGATCAGTAGGGTCGGCCGCCATGGACCTCGAGACGTTCCGCAAGCTGGCCACCGACCGCCGGGTCATCCCGGTCACCCGCAAGCTCCTCGCCGACGGCGACACCCCGGTCGCCCTCTACCGCAAGCTCGCCGCCGAACGCCCCGGCACCTTCCTGCTGGAGTCCGCGGAGAACGGCCGCTCCTGGTCTCGGTACTCCTTCGTCGGCGTCCGCAGCGCCGCCACCCTCACCGCACGCGACGGGCAGGCGCACTGGCTCGGCACCCCGCCCGTCGGTGTGCCCACCGACGGCGACCCGCTGGCCGCGCTGCGCGCCACCCTCGAGGCGCTGCACACCCCGCGCGACCTCGCCCACGACCTGCACCTGCCGCCCTTCACCGGCGGCATGGTCGGCTACCTCGGCTACGACATCGTCCGCCGCCTGGAGAAGATCGGCCCCGGCGAGCGCGACGACCTGCGGCTGCCCGAGCTGACCATGCTCCTCACCAGCGACCTGGCCGTCATGGACCACTGGGAGGGCTCGGTCCTGCTGATCGCCAACGCGATCAACCACAACGACCTGGAGAGCGGCGTCGACGAGGCCTACGCCGACGCGATCGCCCGCCTCGACGCCATGCAGGCGGACCTCTCCAGCGCCGTCGCCCAGCCGCCCGCGGCACTGCCGCCCTCCGAGCTGCCCGAGTTCACCGCACGCTGGGGCGGCACGGACTTCCAGGCCGCCGTGGAGGACGTCAAGGAGCGCATCCGGGCCGGCGAGGCCTTCCAGGTCGTCCCCTCGCAGCGCTTCGAGACGCCGTGCACGGCGAGCGCGCTGGACGTCTACCGGGTGCTGCGGGCCACCAACCCCTCGCCGTACATGTACCTGTTCCGCTTCGACGGGTTCGACGTCGTCGGTTCCTCGCCCGAGGCCCTGGTCAAGGTCGAGGACGGGCGGGCGATGGTCCACCCCATCGCCGGCACCCGGCACCGCGGCGCCACCCCGCAGGAGGACCAGGCCCTCGCCGACGAGCTGCTCGCCGACCCCAAGGAGCGCGCCGAGCACCTCATGCTCGTCGACCTCGGGCGCAACGACCTGGGCCGGGTCTGCGAGCCGGGCTCGGTGGAGGTCGTCGACTTCATGTCCATCGAGCGCTACTCGCACGTGATGCACATCGTCTCCACGGTCACCGGCCGCGTCGCCCCCGGCCGCACGGCCTTCGACGTGCTCACCGCCTGCTTCCCGGCAGGCACCCTCTCCGGCGCCCCGAAGCCGCGCGCCATGCAGATCATCGACGAACTGGAGCCGTCCCGGCGCGGGCTGTACGGCGGCTGCGTCGGCTACCTGGACTTCGCCGGCGACTCCGACACCGCCATCGCGATCCGCACTGCCCTGCTGCGCGACGGCACCGCCTACGTCCAGGCGGGCGCCGGTGTCGTCGCCGACTCCGACCCGGTCGCCGAGGACACCGAGTGCCGCAACAAGGCGGCGGCCGTCCTGCGCGCCGTGCACACCGCCAACCGGCTCGGCAAGTAGGGCCGCACACCGCGTGCGGCGCTTCTCACGGGACCCCGGGTGACGGTTCGCCCGGGGTTCGGGCGATAGTGGAGTACGTGACAGCCGTACCTCACCCCCGTACCGAAGCCGCCCCCGCCCGGTCGGGCCGCCGCAGCCTCGCCCTCGCCCTGCTGTGCGGAGCGCTCGGCGCGGCCGTCGTACTGCTGTCCACCCGGCAGCGCTGGGCCGAGGGCACCGCGACGGTCGCCGGCGGCGCCTTCCCGCTCACCGCCAAGGGCAGCGACGTCACCGGTGTGCCCGCGGCGCTCGCCATAGTGGGCCTGGCCGCGCTCGTCGCCGTCTTCGCCGTACGCCGCGCCGGCCGGCTGCTGGTGTCCGCGGTCCTCGCCCTGGCCGGCGCGGGGACCGTCGCCGCCGCCCTGGTCGGCGCGAGCGACGGCGCCGCCCTCGACGACAAGGCCGCCGCGGCCTCCGGCGACACCTCCGCCACCGTGGGCGCGCTCACCCACACCGCCTGGCCCTACGTCGCCGCCGTCGGCGGCGCGCTGATCCTGCTGGCCGGCCTGCTCGCCCTGCGCTACGGCCGGCTGTGGCCCGCGATGTCCGGGCGCTACGAGCGCTCCGGCGCACCCCGCCCGCGCCGCGCCGCCCAGGCCGTCGACCCCGACCGCCCCGAGGACCTGTGGAAGGCCCTCGACCGGGGCGAGGACCCGACGGGCGCCGACCCGGCCGCCGGCCCGGCCTGACCCGCTCCGACGGCCCACCCCGGCGCACGGCACGCGCGTGCGTACGGGACAATGGAGCTGAACACAACGTCCGTCACGGACACGTACGACACGTACACGGCAACGAGGAGCTAGCAATGGCGGGCAGCAGCCACGGACACACCCCGGCCGCCTGGACCGGTGTCATCATCGCCTTCATCGGTTTCTGCGCCGCCGGCGCCTTCGTGGTGCTGGCCCAGCCGGTCGGCTTCTGGGTCAGCATGGGCGTCGTGTGCCTCGGCGGTGTCGTCGGCGGCATCATGCGCTCCATGGGCATGGGCGCCCCGAAGTCCGCGTCCCAGCCGCTGGTGATGGCCGACCAGCCCACGGCCAACCGCGAGGCGGCCGTCGCCAAGGGCTGAGCCCTCGACCGGCCCCGCAGACGCAGTGAGGGGCGTAGACACAGCGAGGGGCGTTCCGGCACGCGTGTGTGCCGGGACGCCCCTCACTGCGTCTGCGGCGTCGGGGGAGCACAATGCGACACGTGAGACACGGACTCCTGGAGCGGCTGGCGGTGCCCGCCGCCGTCCTCGCCGCCGTCGCGGGCGCCTTCGCCTACGTCGGCGTGGTCGACCCCAACGAGCCCGGCCACTACCCCGTGTGCCCTCTGCTGCGCCTCACCGGCGTCTACTGCCCCGGCTGCGGCGGGCTGCGCAGCGCGCACGCCGTCGCCCACGGCGACCTCATGGGCGCGCTGCACGACAACGCGGCGGCGGTTGTGGGCTATCTGGGCTTCGCGGCGCTGTGGACCGTCTGGGTGGTTCACGCGGTGCGCGGACGGCCCTTCCGACCCGACCCCGGGCCTGTGCACCTGTGGACGCTGGGCGGGCTGCTGCTGGTCTTCACGGTTGTCCGGAACCTGCCGTTCGGCGGTTGGCTCCATCCGTGAGCGATCAGTGAATGTCCAGGTAGTGGGACCGGCATCGACCGGATGCGAAGTCATGGCCTTCGGGCGGATACCATCGCAGTGACCAATGGTTCCCCCCTGGTCGCTGGAACTGTCAACCGTCTGGAAGGGGGCCGCTCGCGTGAGTGTGCTCGACGAGATCATCGACGGAGTCCGTGCCGACCTCGCGGAGCGGCAGGCGCGCGTCAGCCTCGACGAGCTCAAGGAGCGCGCGGCGAAGGCCCCCGCGGCCAAGGACGGGGTGGCCGCGCTCAAGGGCGACGGCGTCAAGGTGATCTGCGAGGTCAAGCGCTCCAGCCCCTCCAAGGGCGCGCTGGCCGCGATCGCCGACCCGGCCGGCCTCGCCGCGGACTACGAGGCGGGCGGCGCGGCCGTCATCTCCGTCCTCACCGAGGAGCGCCGCTTCGGCGGCTCGCTGGCCGACCTGGAGGCCGTCCGCGCCCGCGTGGACATCCCGGTGCTGCGCAAGGACTTCATCGTCACGTCGTACCAGCTCTGGGAGGCCCGGGCCTACGGCGCCGACCTCGCCCTGCTGATCGTCGCCGCCCTGGAGCAGCCGGCCCTGGAGTCGCTGATCGAGCGCGCCGTCTCCATCGGTCTCACCCCGCTGGTCGAGGTGCACGACGAGGACGAGGTGGAGCGGGCCGTGGACGCCGGCGCCAAGATCATCGGTGTCAACGCGCGCAACCTCAAGACGCTGGAGGTCGACCGCGGCACCTTCGAGCGCGTCGCCCCGGAGATCCCCGACCACCTGGTCAAGATCGCCGAGTCCGGCGTCCGCGGCCCGCACGACCTGATCGCCTACGCCAACGCCGGTGCCGACGCCGTCCTCGTGGGTGAGTCCCTGGTCACCGGCAAGGACCCCAAGGCCGCGGTCGCCGACCTGGTCGCCGCGGGCGAGCACCCGGCACTGCGCCACGGCCGCGGCTGAGGCCCCGTTAGGCTGGACCCGATGACTCTGACGATCCCTGTGCCGACCACGGACCGGTACGCCCGCCTGGCGCGCGGCTGCCGTCCCCGTGGTTGCCGCGCACCCGCACGCCGGGTACACGGCCGCAGGGTCCGCTATGTCATCGGCGATGAGCCTGGGCAAGTGAACGGCATGCGATGGCAGCAGCCCCTCAGGGGCGCGGGGCTGTAATCGATCTGCGGCTACCGCCGCGCGGGCGCGACCAGTCACGACCGGCCCGCAGCCGACCGACAACCCCCGGCCCCACGGCGACCAAGTTTTTTCCCCGAGAACTCACCGTGAGGTACTCGCATGCCCAGCGATTTCTTCATCCCCGACCCGCAGGGTCAAGTCCCCAACTCCGAAGGCTACTTCGGAGAATTCGGCGGCAAGTTCATCCCGGAGGCCCTCGTGGCCGCCGTCGACGAGGTGGCCGTCGAGTACGACAAGGCCAAGAACGACCCCGAGTTCGCCAAGGAGCTCGACGACCTCCTGGTCAACTACACCGGCCGCCCGTCGGCCCTGACGGAGGTCCCCCGCTTCGCCGAACACGCCGGCGGCGCCCGCGTGTTCCTCAAGCGCGAGGACCTCAACCACACCGGCTCGCACAAGATCAACAACGTGCTCGGGCAGGCCCTGCTCACCAAGCGCATGGGCAAGACCCGCGTGATCGCCGAGACCGGCGCCGGCCAGCACGGCGTCGCCACGGCCACCGCCTGCGCGCTGTTCGGCCTCGAGTGCACGATCTACATGGGCGAGATCGACACCCGCCGCCAGGCCCTCAACGTCGCCCGCATGCGCATGCTCGGCGCCGAGGTCGTGGCCGTGAAGTCCGGCAGCCGCACGCTGAAGGACGCCATCAACGAGGCGTTCCGCGACTGGGTCGCCAACGTCGACCACACCCACTACCTCTTCGGTACGGTCGCAGGCCCCCACCCCTTCCCGGCGATGGTCCGCGACTTCCACCGCGTCATCGGCGTGGAGGCCCGCCGTCAGCTCCTGGAGCGGGCCGGCCGCCTGCCCGACGCCGCGATCGCCTGCGTCGGCGGCGGCTCCAACGCCATCGGTCTCTTCCACGCCTTCATCCCCGACGAGGGCGTCCGCCTCATCGGCTGCGAGCCCGCGGGCCACGGCGTCGAGACCGGTGAGCACGCGGCCACGCTGACCGCGGGCGAGCCGGGCATCCTGCACGGTTCGCGCTCCTACGTCCTGCAGGACGAGGAGGGCCAGATCACCGAGCCGTACTCCATCTCGGCCGGTCTGGACTACCCCGGCATCGGTCCCGAGCACTCCTACCTCAAGGACTCCGGCCGCGGCGAGTACCGCGCGGTCACGGACGACGCCGCGATGCAGGCGCTGCGCCTGCTGTCGCGCACCGAGGGCATCATCCCGGCCATCGAGAGCGCCCACGCCCTCGCCGGCGCCCTGGAGGTCGGCCGTGAGCTGGGCAAGGACGGCCTGATCGTGGTCAACCTGTCCGGCCGCGGCGACAAGGACATGGACACCGCCGCCCGCTACTTCGGGCTGTACGACACCGACGCGGAGGTCGCCGCGAACGAGGCCGACACGGCGGAGATCGAGGGGGACGCCAAGTGAGCGGGAACATTCAGCTGCTGACCGACACCCTGGCCGCCGCCAAGGCCGAGGGCCGCTCCGCGCTCATCGCCTACCTGCCGGCCGGGTTCCCGACCGTGGACGGCGGCATCGAGGCGATCAAGGCCGTCTTCGACGGCGGCGCCGACATCGTCGAGGTGGGCCTGCCGCACAGCGACCCCGTGCTCGACGGCCCGGTCATCCAGACCGCCGACGACATCGCCCTGCGCGGCGGCGTGAAGATCGCCGACGTGATGCGCACGGTGCGCGAGGCCCACCAGGCCACCGGCAAGCCGGTGCTGGTCATGACCTACTGGAACCCCATCGACCGCTACGGCGTCGAGCGCTTCACCGCCGAGCTGGCCGAGGCGGGCGGCGCGGGCTGCATCCTGCCCGACCTGCCGGTGCAGGAGTCGGCGCTGTGGCGCGAGCACGCCGACAAGCACGGACTCGCGACCGTGTTCGTCGTGGCGCCCAGCAGCAAGGACGCACGGCTGCGGGAGATCACCGCAGCGGGCAGCGGCTTCGTCTACGCCGCCTCACTCATGGGCGTCACCGGCACCCGTGAGTCCGTCGGCGCGCAGGCCCAGGACCTGGTCGGGCGCACTCGCGCGACCGGCGCCGGCCTGCCCGTGTGCGTCGGCCTCGGTGTCTCCAACCGCGCCCAGGCCGCCGAGGTCGCCGGCTTCGCGGACGGCGTGATCGTCGGCTCGGCCTTCGTCAAGCGGATGCTGGACGCGCCGGACGAGGCGGCCGGTCTGGAAGCGCTGCGCGCCCTCGCCGGCGAGCTGGCACTGGGCGTGCGCGGACAGGCGTAAGCAGCCGCGCGCAGGCGTCTACGCAGGCGTAACAGACCGTAACAGACAGGGACAATTTCGTATCGGTCACTCGAACGGGTGGACCTGGGACCGGGGAGGCGCAATGCGCCTCCCCGGTTCGTTCTGGGGGTGTGAGCGAGAAGAACCGTGACGGAAAGCGCACCGCCAGGGAGCGGCTGGCGGTCGAGCGCGAGAAGCAGAAAGCCGCCGAGAAGCGCAGGCGCGCCCTGATCATCGGGGCCAGCGTCGTCTGCGTGCTCGGCCTGGCGGCGGTGATCGGCGTCGTCGCCGCGAACGCGGGCAAGGACAAGGGCTCCAGCAGCGCCGGTCCCGTCGTCGCGCCCTCGGGCGCCCAGGGCAAGGACGCCCTGGCCATCCCGGTCGGCAAGGACAGCGCCAAATCCACGCTCGTCGTCTGGGAGGACTTCCGCTGCCCGGCCTGCCAGGCCTTCGAGGCGGCGTACCGCCCCACGATCCACGAGCTCACCGGCGCCGGCCTGCTCAGAGGCGAGTACCACCTGGTCACCCTGATCGACGGCAACCTCGGCGGCAGCGGCTCCCGGCACGCCGCGAACGCCGCGGCCTGCGCCCAGGACGCGGGCAAGTTCACCGCGTACCACGACGTGCTGTACGAGAACCAGCCGAAGGAGACCGACGACGCCTTCGCCAAGGACAGCAAGCTGATCGAGCTGGCCGGCAAGGTCCCCGGGCTGGACACGCCCGCCTTCCGCTCCTGCGTGCAGGACGGCAAGCACAACAGCTGGGTGGCGAAGTCCCACCAGGCGTTCCAGAAGGCCGGCTTCCAGGGCACACCGACCGTGCTGCTCAACGGCAAGAACATCTACCAGGACCAGACGATGACCCCGGCGAAGCTGAAGCAGCTGGTCCAGGAGGCCGCCAAGGGCTGATTTCCTTCCGCCGCCGGAGCCGGGCCCGGCGGCGTCTCACGGCGTTTTCTCACGCCCCTGTTATGGACCCGTAGCCAGGCGGCTTGCCGTCGCCCGGGTCCGGCACGGTAGCGTCGACCTTGCCATGGAACTTGCCTTCATTCCCAGCCCGTCGCGCGGGGTCCTGTATCTCGGGCCCATTCCGCTGCGCGGCTACGCCTTCTGCATCATCATCGGCGTCTTCGTTGCCGTCTGGCTCGGCAACAAGCGATGGATCGCCCGGGGCGGACGAGCCGGCACGGTCGCGGACATCGCGGTCTGGGCGGTGCCGTTCGGCCTGGTCGGCGGGCGTCTGTACCACGTGATCACGGACTACGAGCTGTACTTCAGCGCGGGCCGTGACTGGGTGGACGCCTTCAAGGTCTGGGAAGGCGGCCTCGGTATCTGGGGCGCGATCGCCCTGGGTGCCCTCGGCGCGTGGATCGGCTGCCGCCGCCGGGGCATTCCGATGCCGGCGTACGCCGACGCCGTGGCCCCCGGCATCGCCCTGGCCCAGGCGATCGGCCGCTGGGGCAACTGGTTCAACCAGGAGCTGTACGGCAAGCCGACCGACCTGCCCTGGGCGCTGAAGATCACCTCCTCCGCGGACGGGCGGGTGCCCGGCACCTACCACCCGACGTTCCTGTACGAGTCGCTGTGGTGCATCGGCGTCGCGCTGCTCGTCATCTGGGCCGACCGCCGCTTCAAGCTGGGCCACGGCCGCGCGTTCGCGCTGTATGTCGCCGCGTACTGCGTGGGCCGGTTCTGGACCGAGTACCTGCGCGTGGACGACGCGCACCACATCCTCGGCCTGCGGCTGAACAACTGGACCGCGCTGTTCGTCTTCCTGCTCGCGGTGCTCTACATGGTGCTGTCGGCGAAGAAGCGGCCGGGCCGGGAGGCGATCGTCGAACCGGGGACGGACGCAGACGGTTCGGCCGAGAGCGACACCAAGGCCGAGAGCGACACCAAGGCCGACGGTGCCGTGACCGACGCCGAGCCCGAGGCCGCTAGCGGGGCCGCGAACGAGGAGAAGGCCCCGCTGGCCGACGGGATCAAGGACGAGGCGAAGGACGAGGCGG
This sequence comes from Streptomyces sp. NPDC036813, assembly GCF_055609245.1. Taxonomy (NCBI): domain Bacteria; kingdom Bacillati; phylum Actinomycetota; class Actinomycetes; order Kitasatosporales; family Streptomycetaceae; genus Streptomyces; species Streptomyces sp. NPDC036813. Next base: position 240,157 of record NZ_JBVJPV010000004.1, read on the forward strand.
GGACCGCGACCAAGAAGTCGTGACACGTCACGTCGTACGACCGTGAGGGGCGCCCGGAGTCTTCCGGGCGCCCCTCACGGCATGTCCGCGGCGCCGGGCATCAGCGGCGGCGGGCCAGGTCCAAGCGTGCGGTGGGCCGCCGTCACCGCCGCCGCGTCGATGAAGCGGCCGTCGGGCAGTGCCTGGGCGCCCGGGTGGGCCGCCGCCTCGATCACCGCCTCCGCGTCCTCGATCTCCGCCGCGGTCGGCAGATAGGCCCGTTCGATCACCGGGAGCTGACGGGGATGGATCGCGGCGCGCCCCAGGAAGCCGAGGGCGCGGCCGTGGGCACAGCTCGCGGCCAGGCCGTCCAGGTCGCGGATGTCGGGGTGCACGGACTGGGCGGGCGGTGGCAGCCCCGCCGCCCGCGCGGCGACGACCACCCGGGAGCGCGGCCAGTCCAGACCGGCGTCGTCCCGGATCCCCAGATCGCCGCGCAGATCGGCCTCCCCGAGTGCGATGCCGCGCACGGCACCGTGAGCGGTCGCGATGGCGTGGGCGTACTCGATGCCGAGCGCCGACTCCAGCAGGGCGTACAGCGGCGGCACCCGGCCGCCCGCCGCCACCGTCCGCTCGGCGACCCGGACGATGTGCTCGGGCCCGCCGACCTTCGGCAGCCGCAACCCCGCCACGCCCGGCAGACGGGCGAGGGCCCGCAGGTCGGCCTCCGCGAGCGGGCCGTCCAGGGCGTTGATCCGCACATGCACCGGCACCGGCTGCGGGTCGGCGAGGAGGGCGGCGGTGGCGGCGCGGGCGTACTCCTTGCGGTCGGGGGCGACCGCGTCCTCCAGGTCGACCACCACCACGTCGGCCCCGCAGCCGAGCGCCTTGGCGACGACCTGCGGCCGGTCGCCGGGGGCGTAGAGCCAGGTGAGCGGGGCACCGGCGAGCGAAGAAGCGGCCGACAGGGAAGCAGCCGACAGGGAAGCGGCCCACAGAGAGATGGCCGGCGCCGAAGCGGCGGACGGGGTGCGCGGCGGGCTCGTCATACGGCGCCCTCCGCGCGCAGCGCGGCCACCTCGGCCGCGGTCAGGCCCAGCTCGGCGAGGACTGCGTCGGTGTCGGCGCCGTGCGGACGGCCGGCCCAGCGGATCGCGCCGGGCGTGGAGGACAGCCGGAACAGGACGTTCTGCATGCGCAGCGGGCCCAGCTCCGGATCGTCGACGGTGGTGATCGTGGAGAGCGCCTGATACTGCGGGTCAGTCATCACCTCCCGTACGTCCTGCACCGGGGCGATCGCCGCCTCCGCCTTCTCGAATGCGGCGAGGACGTCCTCGCGCGGGCGGGCGGCGATCCAGCGGCCGACGGCCTCGTCGAGCAGGTCGGCGTGACGGGCGCGGCCGTCGCCGGTGGCGAACCACGGCTCGTCGATGAGCTCGGGGCGGCCCACCAGCTCCATCACCCGCTCGGCGACCGACTGGGCGGAGGTGGAGACGGCGACCCAGGTGCCGTCGGCGGTGCGGTAGGTGTTGCGCGGAGCGTTGTTGGCGGAGCGGTTGCCGGTGCGTTCCTGGACGTATCCGAGCTGGTCGTACCAGGTCGGGTGAGGGCCGAGGACGGTCAGGATCGGCTCGATGATCGCCATGTCGACGACCTGTCCGGCGCCGGTGCGCTCCCGGCCGGCCAGCGCGGCCATGACGGCGTAGGCGGTGGCCAGCCCGGCGATCGAGTCGGCCAGGCCGAACGGCGGCAGCGTGGGCGGGGTGTCCCGTTCCCCAGTGATCGCGGCGAAGCCGCTCATGGCCTCGGCGAGCGTGCCGAAGCCGGGCCGGTGGGCGTAGGGGCCGAACTGGCCGAAGGCGGTGACCCGGGCGAGGACCAGCCGCGGGTTGGCGGCGGACAGCTCGTCCCAGCCGAGGTCCCACTTCTCGAGGGTGCCGGGGCGGAAGTTCTCCACGATCACGTCAGCGCCGGCGGCCAGGCGCAGCAGGGTGGTGCGGCCGCCTGGGGTGGACAGGTCGAGGGTCACGGTGCGCTTGTTGCGGCCGAGTACCTTCCACCACAGGCCGATGCCGTCCTTCGCGGGGCCGTGGCCGCGGGACGGGTCGGGTTTCGCCGGGTGCTCGATCTTGATCACCTCCGCGCCGAAGTCGCCCAGGAAGGTGGCCGCGAGAGGCCCGGCGAAGAGGGTGGCCAGGTCCAGCACACGCAGGCCGCTGAGCGGGGCCTCGGCCAGGGACGGGATGCCTGCCGGTGCGTCGGTCATGGACGGGATGCCTCCCGGTGCGTGAGGTGGGCCAGGGCGTCGAAGCCGATGCCGTCCAAGCCGGCGACGGAGGTGGCGAGCCGGTTCTTCAGCGGGGCCGTCCAGCGGTCGGGCAGCGCGGCGGGGGAACCGGCGAGCAGTCCGGCGACGCTGCCGGCCGTGGCACCGTTGGAGTCGGTGTCCAGGCCGCCCGACACCACCCGGCAGATGGACCCGGCGAAGTCCCCGTCGGCGTGGGTGAGGGCGGCGGCGGTCAGCGCGGTGTTGGGCAGGGCGTGCACCCAGTGGTGGCTGGGCGAGTAGCGGGCGTGGAGTCGGTCGACGACGGTGTCGAAGTCGGCGTGCTCGTGAGCGAGTCGCACCGCATGCCGGACCGCGTCCGCGAGCCGGGAACCGGGCGGCACGACGGTCAGGCCGACACGCAGGCAGGAGTGGACGTCGTGCTCCCCGGTCGCCGCGGCGGCGAGGGTGGCCGCGACGAACATCGCCGCGTAGACGCCGTTCGCGGTGTGGGTGAGCGTGGCGTCGCGGTGGGCCTGCGCGGCGGCCCCCGCCGGATCGCCGGGGTTGGTCCAGCCGTGGACGTCGGCGCGGATGAAGGCGCCGATCCACTCGCGGAAGGGGTTGCGGTGACGGGCGGTCTCCGGCGGCTCGAGGCCGAGCAGCAGGTTGCGCAGGGCGATGCGCTCGGCGGTGAAGACCCGGCCGGGCCGCAGCTCGTCGAGCCAGAGACCGGCGACGTCGGCGGTGGTGAAGGCGCGGCCGTGACGCTGGAGCAACAGCAGGTTCAGCAAAGGGTAGTCGAGGTCGTCGTCCTCGGGCATGCCCTCGATGGTCTCGGCCAGGGAGGTGGCGGCCGAGCGGCGGTTCCACGGGTGTGCCGCGAGCAGCTCGGAGGGGACACCGCGAGCGGTGAACCAGGTGCTCAGCGGCCAGTTGCCGACCGCCTGGGCGAGCGCGCGGATGCCGTCGAGGGGGAGCTTCTCGACGGGCTTGCCGAGCAGACAGCCGGCGGCCCGGCCGAGCCAGGCGGCCTCCAGCCGTTCCGGGGTGACGGGCGTACGCGGCGCGGGAGCGGGCCAGTCGGGGCACAGGCGCTTGATGCGCTCAAGGTCGGTCGGCTCGTCCAGCCGGCTGGGCAGATCGGCGAGTTCGTCCAGCAGGTCCTCGGCGAGCTGGCGCAGATAGCGGGAGGCACGCTGCGGGGAGGCCCCGGCCCGCTCGGGGGCGTCGGTGCCTCCGGCCGCCCGCCAGCGCGCCGCGATCGCCTTCGGCTCACGGCCGTCCAGGGTGGCCTGGCGCAGCTCGTGCCCGATCAGGTCCTCCGGCTGGACCCAGGTCAGTCGGCGCATCCGGCGCCTCCGAGCCGTGCGAACGCCTCCTCGTGGGCGCGCCGGCGCTCCACGTCCCGCCGGAAGACCTCCCGGGCGACCTCGGTGAGGGCGCGGGCCGGCTCCCACAGGTCGAGGCGGCTGGCTTCGGCGACGGTCTTCGCCCAGTCCTCCGGGACCGGGGAGCCGAGGGCACCGGCCAGAGCTCCCGCCATCGTCGCGATGGAGTCGCAGTCGCGGCCGTAGTTCACCGCGCCGAGCACGGCATGCCGATAGTCGCCGCGCGCCACGACCAACATGCCCAGGGCGACGGGCAGTTCCTCGATCGCGTGCAACCGGGACGGGCGGCGGGCGCCCAAAGAGGGCGAGCGGTAGTCGGGGCCCACGGTGTCGTAGGGGGCGACCGCGTCCCGCAGCGGGGCGAGCGCCGACTCGAAGTCGGTGTGGCGGGCGGCGACGTCGCACACCGCCTCGATGGCCGCCCGGGTGCCGTCCTTCGCCAGGTCCAGGCACGCGCGGACCACCGACTCCGGTGTCGCGCCCGGGGCGCAGGCCGCCGCCACGGCCGCGGCGAAGACACCGGCCGCCTCCCGGCCGTACGACGACTGGTGGGCGCCCGCGACGTCCAGTGCCTCGGCGTACGCGCCCGCCGGGTGGGCCGCGTTGACCAGGCCGACGGGGGCCATGTACATCGCGGCCCCGCAGTTGACGAGGTTGCCGGCGCCCGCCTCGCGGGGGTCGACATGGCCGTAGTGCAGGCGGGCGACCAGCCACTTCTCCGCCAGGAAGATCCGTTGCAGGGGCAGCGCCTCAGCCTCCAGTTCCGGGATCCAGCGCGGGGTGCTCATCAGGTCCGGGACCAGGTGGTCGGCGACCGCGTACGCGTCGAGGTGGTCGCGGACGGTGGCGTAGACCCGGACGAGGGCGTGGGTCATCAGGGTGTCGTCGGTGACGTGCCCGTCGCCCTTGTGGTACGGCGCGAGGGGGCGGGCGGTGCGCCAGGCGTCGCCGTGCCAGGGGCCGACGACGCCGTGCACGCGGCCGCCGTGGCGTTCGGTGATCTGGTCGGGGGAGTAGCCCTCGACCGGGCCGCCGAGGGCGTCACCGACGGCTGCGCCGACGAGGGCGCCGGTGATCCGGTCCTCCAGGGTCACCGCCCCTGGGGTTTCTTCTCCTTTGGGCGTCATGTGCCGAATCATCCTCCTGGCAGGGCCGGTTGCGCGGCTTCCAGCAACTCGGCGAGTTCCACCAGGTCGGTGCCGGTCAGGCGAGGCAGGGCGCAGCCGGTGAGGGTGCGGCAGGCGGCGCGCCAGGTCTCGGGGATCGCCCCGGCGCCGCCCAGCGCTCCGGTGAGGGCGCCGGTGAGGGCCGGGGCGGAGTCGGCGACCCGGGACAGGCAGGCGGCGGCGGGCACGGCGGCGGAGATACGGCCGTCGGCGGCGGTGGCCAGGGCGAGGGCGACCGGCACGGTCTCGGCGGCGGCGATGCCGTAGCTGTAGACGTGGTCGACGATCTGGTGCTCCAGCGGCGGGACCAGGGCGAAGGCGCTCTCGGCGTCACGGGCGAGCATGAGCGCGTGCCGGGCGTTGCGGCCGATCTCGGTGTCCGGGGGGAGTTCGGCGAGGGCGGCGGTCACACAGGTGCCGGTGTCGGCGCCGGCGAGGGCGAGCGCGAGGGCCGCGGCCATCGCCCGGGCGCCGTGCACGCCGTCGCCGTCCTGGGTGTAGCGGGCGTCGAACTCGGCGAGGCCGGCCGCGGCGAGCGGGTCGCCGACGTGGGCGGCGGCCAGCACGCAGGCGCGCACGCAGGCGGCGTCGTCGAAGTAGTGCGGGTTGTCGTGGCCGGTCGCGGGAGGGCGCAGACCGGCGGCGAGGTTGCCGAGGCCGGCGCGCACGGAGATGCGGGCGCGCAGGGGCAGGACGGCGGACTCGATCTCGGCGGCGCGCTCGGCCGCCGCGGCGACCTCGGCGGCCACGGCGGTCCAGGTGAGGTCGATGGCGGTGCGCACCCGGCGTTCCCGGCTGAGGTCGCCGAGGGCGTGGTCGTCACCGGCCCGCAGCACCGCCTCGGCGGCGAACGCCGCCCACTCGGCGTCGTCGGAGGGGCCGAGGCGCAGCGGCTCGGGGGGCTGGTTGAGGGCGATGGGGACGGGGAGGGTGGTGGTGGCGTTCTGCTCGGCGAAGGTGTCCAGCTCGCGGGTGAGCCGCCGGGTCCACTCCGGCATGCGTGCGGCGCGGTGCCGCGCGGCGGGCCATCCGGCCGCGTCGCCGGCGGCGAGCCCGAGGAGCAGCCCTTCGATACGGCGGGTCACGGCTTCACCTCGTCGTCGGGCTCGCCGGGATCCATCGCCGGTACGACGAGGGGGTTCGGCGCCCGGGACCCCCGGGGCGGCGCCCACCCGCCGGCCGGCTCGGCCGGGGCAGCAGCGGGCGCGCGGGGGTCGAGCCCTTCGTTCCGTACCGCGTCGCGTACGTCGTCCCGCAGGTCGTCGCGCACCTGATCCCGCACGTCGTCGTGTACCTCGTCCGGTACGAAGTCAGGCACCACGACCTGTGCCGCCCACGCACCGGGCCCCGCGGGCCCCGCGGGCTCCGCGGCACTCCCTGCCTCTGCCGCCTGCTCAGCCTCTGCGGCCCGCCTCGGCCTGGGCTCCTTCTCGTCCCCGCCCGCCCCGGCGGAGGCCACCAGCAGATCCGCCACCTCCAGCACATGCCGTCCCTTCATCGCCGGCAGGCAGCTGCCGCGGGCCGGCCCGATCGCCGCCGCCCAGTCCGCCGGGATCGCCGCCACGCCCTGCGTCGCACCCGCCAGGGCACCGGCCACCGCAGCCGTCGTGTCCGCGTCACGGCCCATGTTCACCGCCGTGAGCACCGCGTCACGGAAGTCGCCGTCCGCCGCCGCGTACGCGCCGAAGGCGAGGGCCACCGCCTCGGGGGCGAGGTCGGTCCAGGGGTAGCCGCCGATGACGACGGCGGTGCGGACGGCGCGTTCGCCGCGGTGGGCGGCGATCACCGCGCGCCGCAGGGAGCGGGCCGTCCAGGAGTCGTCGGGTACGACGGTGAGCGCGGCCGCGACCACCGCCTCCGGCGCGGCGCCCCCCATCGCCGCCGCGACCCCGGCCGCGACCGCCTGGCCGCCGTAGATGCCCTCGCCCTCATGGCTGACCGAGCCGTCGATCGCGGCGAGCCGTGCCGCCTCCGCCGGGCGGCCCGCGGCGTGCACCCCGGAGACGGCGGCGCGCATGGCGAGCCCGTCGCTCCAGGCGTGCCGGTGCTGGGCGGAGATGGGCGCGGCGAGGCCCCGGCGCAGGTTCTCCAGCGTGCCGCGCTCGCTGAACCCCGCGCCCCGGAAGGGCCCCTCGGCGCGGTCGGCGATCCACTCGTGCCAGGCCGCCTCGACGTCGGCCGGGGTCAGCGCCGAGCCGTGCCGGGCGAGCAGCAGTCCGGAGAAGATCGTGTACTCGGTGTCGTCGGTGCCGGCCGGCTCGGTGGCCACGAACCCGGTGATACGGCCCCAGCGGGCGCGGATCTCGGAGGGCTTGAGGTTCTCCGCGGGTGCCCCGAGGGCGTCCCCGACGGCCAGGCCGAGCAGGGCGCCACGGGCCCGCTCACGGATCGTGGCCATGGCGGCGTCACCTCCGGGGAGTCCCGTCGAGGGCGTGCAGCCCTCGTCGCCAGGTGTCCCACGGCGGCCGTCCCGCCTCGCGCGTCCGGACCGGCTGTCACCCGGTCGGCGCGCACCACCGGCATCACGCGCCCGGAAACCGGCGGCGTCATCCGCCTGCCGGACGCCCCGCTCGCCGAACAGCGCCTGCGGCGCGCGCCCCCGGCCGTCCGGCACCCACTCCCGGCGTCGCGGGTCGGCAGCCACCTTGTGGCAGCGGGCGTCCCCGGCTGCCGGCATCGGCTCTCGCCCTCTGTGCCGGTTGCCGTCCGGTCGGCGGCCTCCCCGGCCGACCGCCATGGGTCCCGGCGTCCTGGGCCCGCCGTCACCGCTTCGCGGCGGGCGCCCGGCAGCCCGGCCCCCCGTCGGCCGGCGCCCGCCCCCGTCGGCCGGTGCCCGCGGCCCGCCCCCGGCCTCCGGGCACAGGCACCGGCCAAGGCGCCGACCGGTCGCCCGCAACCGCCCGGAGGGCAAACGTGCAGGTTAGCGGAGCCTTTCCTTGCTGGCGGTGAGGGAATCGGCGGCGTAGATTCAGTGTTGTCGGAAATTGGAATCTGTCCAGACTTAGCTTTGCCTTAGCTTTCTTGGGGGACCGCAATGGCCATCATCGAGACCCGGGCGGCGCTGCACGAGGCGCACCGCGACAACCACACCCACCGTGACGTCAACGGAGGGTGGCTGCGCCCCGCCGTCTTCGGCGCGATGGACGGACTGGTCTCGAACCTGGCCCTGATGACCGGCGTCGCGGGCGGATCCGTCGGTCAGCACACGATCGTGCTGACCGGGCTTGCGGGCTTGGCCGCCGGCGCCTTCTCGATGGCGGCCGGCGAGTACACCTCGGTCGCCTCCCAGCGCGAGCTGGTCGAGGCCGAACTGGACATCGAGCGCCGTGAGCTGCGCAAGCACCCCGCCGACGAGGAGGCCGAGCTGGCCGCCCTCTACGCGGCGCGAGGCGTGGAGCCGGAGCTGGCCCGCGAGGTCGCCCGGCAGCTGTCGAAGGACCCGGAGCAGGCGCTCGAGATACACGCCCGCGAGGAGCTGGGCATCGACCCGAGCGATCTGCCGTCGCCGCTGGTCGCCGCCGTGTCCTCGTTCGGTTCCTTCGCGCTGGGCGCCCTGCTGCCCGTCCTGCCGTATCTGCTCGGCGCCACTGCGCTGTGGCCGGCCGTCCTGCTCGCGCTGTTCGGGCTGTTCGCCTGCGGCGCGGTGGTCGCCAAGGTGACCGCGCGCAGCTGGTGGTACAGCGGTTTGCGCCAGCTTGTCCTGGGTGGTGCCGCGGCCGGTGTGACGTACGCCCTGGGCATCCTGTTCGGAACGGCCGTAGGATGACGCGGCTGGTACTTATGCAAGGGGCTGCATAAGTTCTCCATTACCCGCTGGTTTCAGCTGTATGACGGCGGGGCATGAGCCGTAAGCGCTGCGGGCAACGAGGCCTGCGGCACCCCCTCGGGGCGAGCGACGACGCCCGCCCCGGCCCCGGTCCGACGGACATCGATCTGTCCGCGTCGGCCGCCCCCACACTCTCCGCCGCGGGGTCGTTCACCCCCCACCCGCGCACCTCGCGGCGTCCGCATGCTGGAACGAAGTATCCGGTTCCCGGAAACCGCTCCATCATGTAACCTGCACGAAATTTTGAGATCACGCAGAGGGCCAACGTCGTCCCTCGGCACCTGCCACATGCCACTTGACGACGACGGGAGAGCCGATGCGTACGCCGCGCCAGCCGTCCCAGCACTCCACGAACGGCCAGAACTGGTCGTTCATGGATGCTCGCCCTGCTGCGCAGGGTATGTACGACCCCCGCAACGAGCGCGACGCCTGCGGCGTCGGCTTCGTCGCCACCCTCACCGGCGAGGCGTCCCACACGCTGGTCGAGCAGGCCCTGACGGTCCTGCGCAACCTGGAGCACCGCGGTGCCACCGGCTCCGAGCCCGACTCGGGCGACGGCGCGGGCATCCTCTCCCAGGTCCCGGACGCGTTCTTCCGCGAGGTGGCCGGATTCGAGCTGCCGGAGGCCGGCGCCTACGCCGCCGGTATCGCCTTCCTCCCGGAGGACGGCGCCGCCGACGCCGTCTCGCAGATCGAGACGATCGCCGCCGACGAGGGCCTGACCGTCCTCGGCTGGCGCGAGGTCCCGGTCGCCCCGGAGCTGCTGGGCGCCACCGCCCGCTCCACGATGCCTCTCTTCCGCCAGCTCTTCGTCACCGACGGTGCCGAAGTGCCCGCCACGGGGATCGCCCTGGACCGCAAGGCGTTCGTGCTGCGCAAGCGCGCCGAGCGCGAGGCGGGCGTCTACTTCCCGTCGCTGTCCGCGCGGACCATCGTCTACAAGGGCATGCTGACCACCGGCCAGCTCGAGCCGTTCTTCCCGGACCTGTCCGACCGCCGCTTCGCGTCCGCGATCGCGCTCGTCCACTCCCGCTTCTCCACGAACACCTTCCCGTCGTGGCCGCTCGCGCACCCCTACCGCTTCGTCGCCCACAACGGTGAGATCAACACCGTCAAGGGCAACCGCAACTGGATGCGCGCCCGCGAGTCGCAGCTGGTCTCGGACCTGTTCGGCTCCTCGGAGAAGACCCTCGAGCGGATCTTCCCGGTCTGTACGCCCGACGCCTCCGACTCGGCGTCCTTCGACGAGGTGCTGGAGCTGCTGCACCTGGGCGGCCGTTCGCTGCCGCACTCGGTGCTGATGATGATCCCGGAGGCGTGGGAGAACCACGACTCCATGGACCCGGCCCGGCGCGCCTTCTACCAGTTCCACTCCACGATGATGGAGCCCTGGGACGGCCCCGCCTGCGTCACCTTCACCGACGGCACCCAGGTCGGCGCCGTGCTCGACCGCAACGGTCTGCGCCCCGGCCGCTACTGGGTCACCGACGACGGCCTCGTCGTCCTCGGCTCCGAGGTCGGCGTCCTCGACATCGACCCGGCCAAGGTCGTCCGCAAGGGCCGCCTGCAGCCCGGCAGGATGTTCCTCGTCGACACCGCCGAGCACCGCATCGTCGAGGACGACGAGATCAAGGCGCAGCTCGCCGCGGAGAAGCCGTACGCCGAGTGGCTGGAGACCGGCGAGATCGAGCTGGGCGACCTGCCCGAGCGCGAGCACATCGTCCACACCCACGCCTCCGTCACCCGCCGCCAGCAGACCTTCGGTTACACCGAGGAGGAGCTGCGCGTCATCCTCGCGCCGATGGCCCGCGCCGGCGCCGAGCCGATCGGCTCCATGGGCACCGACAGCCCGATCGCGGCCCTGTCCGAGCGCCCGCGCCTGCTCTTCGACTACTTCACCCAGCTGTTCGCGCAGGTCACCAACCCGCCGCTGGACGCGATCCGCGAGGAACTGGTCACCTCCCTGCGTTCGTCGCTGGGCCCCGAGGGCAACCTGCTGGAGCCGACGGCCGCGTCGTGCCGCTCGGTCACCCTGCCCTTCCCGGTGATCGACAACGACGAGCTGGCCAAGCTCATCCACATCAACGCCGACGGCGACATGCCCGGCTTCAAGGCCGCGACCCTGTCCGGCCTGTACCGGGTGCACGGCGGCGGCGAGGCGCTGGCCGCCCGCATCGAGGAGATCTGCGCCGAGGCCGACGCCGCCATAGAGAACGGCGCCCGCCTCATCGTCCTCTCCGACCGGCACTCCGACGCCGAGCACGCGCCCATCCCGTCGCTGCTGCTCACCTCGGCCGTCCACCACCATCTCATCCGCACCAAGCAGCGCACCCAGGTGGGCCTGCTGGTCGAGGCCGGCGACGTCCGCGAGGTCCACCACGTCGCGCTGCTCATCGGCTACGGCGCCGCCGCCGTCAACCCCTACCTGGCGATGGAGTCGGTGGAGGACCTGCTGCGCGCCGGTACCTTCCTGAACGGTCTCGAGCCCGAGAAGGCCATCAAGAACCTGATCTACGCCCTCGGCAAGGGCGTGCTGAAGGTCATGTCCAAGATGGGCATCTCCACCGTCGCCTCCTACCGCGGCGCCCAGGTCTTCGAGGCCGTCGGCCTGGACGAGGCCTTCGTCGAGAAGTACTTCAACGGCACCACCACCAAGATCGGCGGCGTCGGCATCGACGTCATCGCCAAGGAGGTCGCCGCCCGCCACGCCAAGGCCTACCCGGCCTCCGGCATCGCCCCGGCGCACCGCGCGCTGGAGATCGGCGGCGAGTACCAGTGGCGCCGCGAGGGCGAACCGCACCTGTTCGACCCGGAGACGGTCTTCCGTCTCCAGCACTCGACGCGCACCGGCCGCTACGACATCTTCAAGAAGTACACGGACCGCGTGAACGAGCAGTCCGAGCGTCTGATGACGCTGCGCGGCCTGTTCGGCTTCAAGTCCGGCCGCGGCCCCATCCCGATCGACGAGGTCGAGCCCGTCTCGGAGATCGTCAAGCGCTTCTCCACGGGCGCCATGTCGTACGGCTCCATCTCGCAGGAGGCGCACGAGACCCTCGCCATCGCCATGAACCAGCTGGGCGGCAAGTCCAACACCGGTGAGGGCGGCGAGGACCCGGAGCGCCTGTACGACCCGGCGCGCCGCTCGGCGATCAAGCAGGTGGCCTCCGGCCGCTTCGGCGTCACCTCGGAGTACCTGGTCAACGCGGACGACATCCAGATCAAGATGGCCCAGGGCGCCAAGCCCGGCGAGGGCGGCCAGCTGCCCGGCCACAAGGTCTACCCGTGGGTGGCCAAGACCCGTCACTCGACGCCGGGTGTCGGCCTGATCTCCCCGCCGCCGCACCACGACATCTACTCCATCGAGGACCTCGCCCAGCTGATCCACGACCTGAAGAACGCGAACCCGCAGGCGCGGATTCACGTCAAGCTGGTCTCCGAGGTCGGCGTCGGCACGGTCGCGGCCGGTGTGTCCAAGGCGCACGCGGACGTCGTGCTCATCTCCGGCCACGACGGCGGCACGGGCGCGTCCCCGCTGACCTCGCTCAAGCACGCCGGTGGTCCCTGGGAGCTGGGCCTCGCCGAGACCCAGCAGACCCTGCTGCTCAACGGCCTGCGCGACCGCATCGTCGTGCAGACCGACGGCCAGCTCAAGACCGGCCGTGACGTGGTCATCGCCGCGCTGCTGGGCGCCGAGGAGTTCGGTTTCGCGACCGCTCCGCTCGTCGTCTCCGGCTGCGTGATGATGCGTGTGTGCCACCTGGACACCTGCCCGGTCGGCATCGCCACCCAGAACCCGGTGCTGCGCGACCGCTTCGCCGGCAAGGCCGAGCACGTGGTGAACTTCTTCCGGTTCATCGCGCAGGAGGTCCGCGAGCTGCTGGCCGAGCTGGGCTTCCGCTCCATCGAGGAGGCCGTCGGCCACGCCGAGGTGCTGGACGTCGAGCGCGCGGTGGACCACTGGAAGGCCCAGGGCCTGGACCTCAACCCGCTCTTCCACGTGCCCGAGCTGCCCGAGGGCGCGGTCCGCCACCAGGTCGTCGCCCAGGACCACGGTCTGGAGAAGGCCCTCGACAACGAGCTGATCAAGCTGGCCGCCGACGCGCTGGCCGCCGGGAGCGCGACGGACGCACAGCCGGTCCGCGCCCAGGTCGCCATCCGCAACATCAACCGCACGGTCGGCACCATGCTCGGCCACGAGGTGACCAAGAAGTTCGGCGGTGCGGGCCTGCCCGACGACACCATCGACATCACCTTCACCGGTTCCGCCGGCCAGTCCTTCGGCGCCTTCGTCCCGCGCGGTGTCACGCTGCGCCTGGAGGGCGACGCCAACGACTACGTCGGCAAGGGCCTGTCCGGCGGCCGGATCGTCGTCCGCCCGGACCGGGGCGCCGACCACCTCGCCGAGTACAGCGTCATCGCCGGCAACACCATCGGCTACGGCGCGACCGGCGGCGAGATGTTCCTGCGCGGCAAGACCGGCGAGCGCTTCTGCGTGCGCAACTCCGGCGCGCTGGTCGTCTCCGAGGGCGTGGGCGACCACGGCTGCGAGTACATGACGGGCGGTCACGCGGTCGTCCTCGGCGAGACGGGCCGCAACTTCGCGGCCGGTATGTCCGGCGGCATCGCGTACGTCATCGACCTGGACCGCGACAACGTCAACGTCGGCAACGTCGACGCGATCGAGGCACTGGACGAGACGGACAAGCAGTGGCTGCACGACGTCGTGCGCCGCCACCAGGAGGAGACCGGCTCCACCGTGGCCGCGAAGCTCCTGGCCGAGTGGGACACCGCCGTCGAGCGCTTCAGCAAGATCATCCCCAGCACGTACAAGGCAGTGCTCGCCGCCAAGGACGCCGCCGAGCGAGCCGGTCTGTCGGAGACCGAGATCACCGAGAAGATGATGGAGGCGGCGATCAATGGCTGACCCGAAGGGCTTTCTGAACCACGGCCGCGAGGTCGCCAAGTCCCGTCCGGTGCCCGAGCGCGTCAAGGACTGGAACGAGGTCTACGTTCCCGGCTCCCTGCTGCCGATCATCTCCAAGCAGGCCAGCCGCTGCATGGACTGCGGCATCCCGTTCTGCCACAACGGCTGTCCGCTCGGGAACCTCATCCCCGAGTGGAACGACTACGCCTACCGCGAGGACTGGGGCGCCGCCTCCGAGCGCCTGCACGCGACCAACAACTTCCCGGAGTTCACCGGTCGCCTCTGCCCGGCGCCCTGTGAGTCGGCGTGCGTGCTCGGCATCAACCAGCCGCCGGTCACCATCAAGAACGTCGAGGTCTCGATCATCGACAAGGCGTGGGAGACCGGGGACGTCGCCCCGCAGATCCCCGAGCGCCTGTCCGGCAAGACCGTGGCCGTCGTCGGCTCGGGCCCCGCGGGCCTGGCCGCCGCCCAGCAGCTCACCCGGGCCGGCCACACCGTCGCCGTCTACGAGCGCGCGGACCGCGTCGGAGGTCTCCTCCGGTACGGCATCCCCGAGTTCAAGATGGAGAAGCGGCACATCAACCGCCGTATCGAGCAGATGCGCGCGGAGGGCACCCGCTTCCGCACCGGCATCGAGATCGGCCGCGACCTGAAGGCCACGGACCTGAAGAAGCGGTACGACGCGGTCGTGCTGGCCGTGGGCGCCACCACCGCCCGCGACCTGCCGGTGCCGGGCCGTGAGCTCAAGGGCATCTACCAGGCCATGGAGTACCTGCCGCTGGCGAACAAGGTCCAGGAGGGCGACTTCGTGGCGCCCCCGATCTCCGCCGAGGGCAAGCACGTCGTCGTCATCGGCGGCGGCGACACGGGCGCCGACTGCGTGGGCACCGCCCACCGCCAGGGCGCGGCCTCGGTCACGCAGCTGGAGATCATGCCCCGCCCGAGCGAGGAGCGGCACCCGACGAACCAGCCGTGGCCGACCTTCCCGATGCTCTACAAGGTCACCTCCGCGCACGAGGAGGGCGGTGAGCGGGTCTACTCCGTCTCCACCACCCACTTCGAGGGCGACGAGGACGGCAACGTGCAGTGGCTGCACCTGAGCGAAGTCGAGTTCGTCGACGGCAAGTTGACCTCCAAGCCGGGCACCGAGCGCAAGATCCCGGCCCAGCTGGTCACCCTCGCGATGGGCTTCACCGGCACCGACCGGGACAACGGCCTGGTGGAGCAGTTCGGCCTGGACCTCGACGAACGCGGTAACATCGCCCGCGACGCCGACTTCCAGACGAACGTCCCCGGTGTCTTCGTCGCCGGTGACGCCGGCCGTGGCCAGTCCCTGATCGTGTGGGCGATCGCGGAAGGCCGCTCGGCCGCCCGCGGCGTCGACCGCTTCCTGACCGGAGCCAGCGACCTGCCGGCCCCGATCCGCCCGACGGACCGCGCCCTGGCGGTCTGACAGCCCAGAAACGTCCCGTACAACGGCGTGCGGAACACAGACGGCGCCTGCCCTGTCCCCGACCGGACCCTGGGCAGGCGCCGTCGCCTTTACCGCGCGGCTCTACGGCACCCGGTACGACTCCCCGTACATCTCCCAGCTCAGCGGGGTGTCCAGAGACAGGTTGCCGGTGTTCAGCCAGCGGCGCTGGGCCGTGTCGATGCGGGAGGTGTCCTGAGTGGTCCGGCGCTCTCTCATCGCGGCGCGGCGCACGTCCAGGAAGGCGGAGAGGTACGTCTTCTCGGCGCCCCCCTGCGCCGGAGTCTTCGCCTGCCGCATCGCGCGCTCGCGCAGCACGTAGAAGCCGTCGGCGTCGATGCCCGGACCGTGGAGCACCATCGCGTCGTAGTAGACGAACTGGCCCAGCGTGCCCAGGCCGTCCAGCTTGGCCAGGCGCACCGCCGGGTCGAAGTACACCTCGTCGCGCTCGCGCTCCTGCGCCTGCCGGAACGCCGGAAGCTTCGCCTCCGCCCTCCATGCGGCCGGGAAGCCCGGGTCGAGCCCCTCGTGGGAGCCGGTGCCGTCCACCGCCCGCAGCGCCGGGAGATAGCGGGCCAGACCGTTGCCCGGGTGGTCCTTCGTGTAGCGCTCCACCAGAGTGAGCAGGTCATGGGTGCCGGTGCAGAAACCGATGACACCGGCCGTGTAGCCGCAGCCGTCGCCGATGTCCTCGATGGAGCCGTAGGAGGTCCGCCAGTCGAGCGTGGAGTTCTCGGCGCTGGCCACGATCTGCTGCGCGAGTTCCTTCTTCGCGGGCGCGGCCAGCCCCGGCGGGGCGTCGGCCAGCACCTCCGCGTCCTGTGACCGCTGCCCGGGGCCCTGTTCCGCCCTCACCTTGGCGTCCTTGCGGGACTCCTGCGTGGCGGACGTGCCGCCGGGGGCGGACCCGCCGCCGTCCGACGGGGTGAGGAAGAAGAACGCCGCCGCCGCGACGACGGGGAAGGCGGCGAACAGCAGACAACCGGTGCGCTTCACGATGTCGCTCCCGCCGCCCTCACGCCGTGACCGAGGTCAGCTCGGCGACCCTGCCCCACGCGCACAGCGCGAGCAGCGCCAGCACCGCCACACAGGCGCCCGCCTGCACCAGGGCGCGGTAGCGGTTGCGGGGCGCGTAGGCGTAGGCCAGGCTCACCGCGCCGCCGGTCAGCAGCCCGCCGAGGTGGCCCTGCCAGGACGTCAGACCGGCGGAGATCAGCATCCACAGCAGCAGCGCCCCCATGAAGCGGTTGACCTGCCCGCGGTCGCCGCCCATGCGCCGGGCGAGGACGTAGTACGCCGCGCCCAGCCCGAAGATGGCGCCCGAGGCGCCCACCGACTCGGTCGCCGGGTCGGCGATGAGCAGCTCCAGCACCGAACCGCCGAGCGCGGACAGGATGTACAGCGCCAGGTAGCGGACCCGGCCGAGCAGGGCCTCCGCGACGCGGCCGATCTGCCACAGCGCGATCATGTTCATCACGATGTGCGCGATCCCGAACGCGCCCTCCGTCGGCGGCAGATGCAGGAAGGAGCCGGTCAGCAGTCGCTCCCACTCGCCGGCCACCACACCCTGGGCGTGGTAGTCCGCCGGGAAGCCGCTGTCGTAGACGTAGTAGCCGCCGTCCGGGCCGACCAGCCGTGCGCCGAGCATCGAGAACCGCTCGACGATCCCCGGGCGGACCAGCTCGCCCAGATAGGCGAGCACGTTCAGACCGATCAGCACGCACGTGAGCACCGGCGTCGCCGAGACCCGGCCGCCCACGACGGTACGGGCCTGCCGCACCGAGCGCGCCCCTTCCTTCACGCACTCCACGCACTGGTGGCCGACCGCCGCCTCGCGCATGCAGTCCGGGCAGATGAACCTCTCGCAGCGGGTGCAGCGGACGTAGGACTCCACCTTGGGATGGCGGTAGCAGGTGGTGACGGCGGACTCGGGTTCCACGCCGGCTCCTCGCAGAGATGGGACGGACGGTGAGCCGGTGGGGACGGCGGCGAACAAAATAGCGAACGCCTGTGGGTGACGGGTTGCCAGGGGCGTGTGTGACGTAGCCTCGACAGCCGGAACCACGGAGCCGAGGGGGAGACGCGTGGCCGCGATCAGTCTGACCAAGGTGGAGGAGACCGCACCGGCGCTCGTCAGCCTCTACAAGAGCGCCGGGATCTCCCTCGGCAAGCACGGCCTGGACGGCCTGCGGGCGGCGGTCTACCTCGTCGTCGACTACTCGGGCTCGATGAAGCCGTACTACCGGGACGGCAGTGTGCAGGCGCTCGCCGACCGGGTGCTGGGCCTGTCCGCGCACCTCGACGACGACGGCAGCGTGCCGGTCGTCTTCTTCTCCACCGACGTCGACGCCGTCACCGACATAGCGCTCGCCGACCACCAGGGCCGCATCGACCGGATCGTGGCCGGGCTCGGCCACATGGGCAGGACGAGCTACCACCTCGCGATGGACGCCGTCATCGACCACTACCTCGACAGCGGCGCGAACGACCCCGCCCTGGTCGTCTTCCAGACCGACGGCGGCCCGATCAACAAGCTCGCCGCGGAACGCTACCTGTGCAAGGCCGCGCGGCTGCCGCTGTTCTGGCAGTTCGTCGGCTTCGGCGACCCGTACAGCAATCAGTTCGACTTCCTGCGCAAGCTGGACGACCTCGCCGTACCGGACAAGCGGACGGTCGACAACGCCGGTTTCTTCCACGCCGGCACGGACCCGCGCACGGTCACCGACGCCGAGCTGTACGACCGGCTGGTGGGGGAGTTCCCGCAGTGGCTCGCGGCCGCCCGCGCCCAGGGCATCGTGCGCCCGGCCTGAACCTGCCACCGCCTGCCGGCCAGGACCCACCCGGCCACGATGGTCCCGTGCCCGGGGGCCGGTACACCCCTCAGGAGATCGCCCGCCAGTACCTCTCGATGGTCCTGAAGGGCATCGCCGTACTCGGTCAGGAACCGGTGAGGCGGGCCGCCGCCGCGCGCTGCCGCTTCGCCATCACCGTCAGGAACCGCACGACGGTGTCCAGTTCCTCGGTGCTGAACTCCTCGCACGCGTCGACGATGTCCCGGGCCCAGTCCTCGAAGAAAACGGCCAGCTCACCGACCCGGTCCGCGTCCAGCTCCACCAGCACCCTGCGCTTGTCCGTGGGGTGCTTGACGCGCCGGGCGAACCCCTTGGACTCCAGGCGGTCCACCAGCCCGGTCACGGAGGCGGGCGCCAGCCCGGTCAGCCGCGCGAGGTCCTTGGCGGTGAGCGGGCCGTGCCGCTCCAGCAGGTCGAGTGTCTTCTCCTCGGTCGCGCTCAGCCCCTGCTTGGCGGCGATCGCCGAGTGGAACATCACCGTGACGCCACTGTGCTCACGGCCCACGGCCATGAGCCGTCCCAGAGTCTCCGCGCGCTTCTCGTCCGACATGCACCCACCCTACTAAAAATTTAGTTCGTCCGAACGAATGACTTGCGATCATCACCCACATCCTGCAACTCTTTCGTTAGTCCGAACGAAATAAATGCCCTGGGAGCAGCCATGTCGAAGTTCGCACCGCAAGCGCCCCTCACCACACCGCCCCCACTCCCCGCCACCACGGCACCGCACCCCCGCCGCTGGGCGGCCGCCGCCGTGATGATGACCGCCGCCCTGATGGACCTCCTCGACGTCACGATCGTCAACGTCGCCGTCCCGTCCATCGCCCGCGACCTGCACGCATCGGCCGGCGATCTCCAGTGGCTGGTCTCGGCCTATCTGCTGGGCTTCGGCGCCACGCTGATCGTCTCCGGCCACCTCGGCGACCGCTACGGCCGCCGCGGCCTCTTCCTCACCGGCACCGCGGGCTTCGGCCTGGCGAGCCTGGCCTGCGGCATCGCCCAGTCACCGGGCCAGCTGATCGCCGCACGCGCAGTGCAGGGGGTCATGGCGGCCGTCCTCGTACCCCAGGTGATCGGCTCGTTCCGCACCCTGTTCACCGGCAAGGAGCGCGGCGCAGCCTTCGGGATGTACGGCGCGGTGTCCGGCTTCGCCTCCGCGGTGGGCCTGCTGCTGGGCGGCCTGCTGACCGACGCAGACCTGTTCGGCTGGGGCTGGCGCTCGGTGTTCCTCGTCAACGTGCCGATCGCGGTGACGACGTTCGTCGGCGGTCTGCTGCTGGTGCCGGCCACGAAGGAGCGCTCGGCCGGACGCCCCGACGTCTTCGGCAGCGCGCTGCTCGCGGCCGGCCTGGTGGCGATCGTGCTGCCACTGGTCCAGGGCCGCGAGAACGGCTGGCCCGTGTGGGGCTGGCTGTGCCTGGCCGCAGGTGTGTGCGCGGTCGTGGCGCTGGCGCTCGTCGAGGGGCGTCGCCGCACGGCCCGTACCACACCCCTCCTCCCGTCCCGCGCCTTCCGCCTCCCCGCGTTCTCCTTCGGCGTCCTCGTCCAACTCCTGTTCTCCGTCGGCATGCAGGGTTTCTTCCTGGTCTTCGCGGTCTGGCTGCAGGCGGGCGAGCGGTACACGCCGATGCAGGCCGGGCTGGTGACGGTGGCCTTCTCGGCCGGCGGCTTCCTGACCGCGCCCGTCGCGGACTCCCTCGCCGTCAAGTACGGCCGGGTGGTGCTGGGCGCCGGCGCGCTGATGATGGCCGGCGGCTTCGGCTGGGTCTGGGTGGCCGTCACGGACGCCTCCGGCGCGCACACGGGTGCGTGGCCACTGACCCCGGGCCTGCTGGTGGCCGGCGCCGGCCTCGGCTTCCTCGTCGTGCCCCTGGTCAACGTGGTCCTGTCCGCCGTACCGGCCGACCTCGCGGGCGGCGCGTCCGGCATCTTCTCCACGGCCCAGCAGTTCGGGGGCGCGCTGGGAGCGGCGGCGATCGGCACGGTGTTCTTCGGCCACACCGCCCACGGCCTGACCGACGCCCTCACGACGGCGATGCCGTGGGTCACGGCAACGTTCCTCGCCTGCGCAACCCTCACGATCGCGCTGCCGCGCCATGCGGTGAGAGGCGAGGCATGACCCGACGGCGGGCTACGCACCCGGCGCGGCGATGACCGGGGCGGGTACTCGCCCGGCGTTTCCCGGTGCCCGGTCCTGCGGCCGGCCGGGACCGGGACGCTCACCGGCCCCCCCCACGCACTAGGTGCACGACTGCCCGCAGCTACGGCGGCATGGCGCCCGCCACGACGTTGCGGCACCCGCGTACGGCGGGGAGGGGCCGGGGTGGGGAGTGTCCGCCCGCAGCGGCCGGCACCGGCACAGGGTGCGGTCGTCGGGAACGGGCGGCCGGACCGAGGACGGACACCCCTCGCCCCGGCCCCGCCCCGCAACGCACCGCAGGCGCGACAGCTACCGGCTACCGGCTGGAAACGGGCCGCCGCAGGCACAAAAGGGGCGCGGGGAACGGCGCGACCAGCCCCCACCGGCCCGCAGAGCGACAACACACCCGCAGAGCGACAACGCACCCGGCGTCGCAGGCACCCCGCACCCCCTCACCTGCTGGACCCCCGCACCCGCAACTCCGGCAACAGCGACACCCGATGCCGGGCCCGCCCCGGCTCGGCCAACCGTCGCGCGATCAGTTCCACCGCCGCCACCCCCACCGCCCGCTTCCGCGGAGCCACCGCGCTCAGCGGCACGTCGGCCAACCCCGCGACCTCGTCGTCGTACGCCACGAGCGCCACGTCGTCCGGCACCCGCACCCCCCGCGCCCGCAGCCGCTGCAACACCACGATCGCGTCGTGGTCGTTGTGCACGAGCGCCGCATCGATCCGCCCCGACACCACCGCCTCGGTGAACTCCTCCAGCACCCGCTCCCGTTCACCCACCCGCCCCTGCGACGGCGACGGCAGCGGCATCACGAAGTCGCCCGGCAGCCCCACCCCCGCGAGCCCACCCACGAACCCCTCCCGCACCAGCCCCCGATGCGGGCTGTCGTCCCGCAGCATCAGCCCGATCCGTGACCGACCGCCCTCCGCCAGATGCCGCACCGCGATCCGCGCACCGTAGGCATGGTCGCTGACCACCTGTTCGGCGTCCGTGACATCGTCCCCCGGCTGCCGCTCCACCAGCACATACGGCACCCCGGGAGCACCGGGCGGGACGAGGTCGTCAGGGAGGAACCCCGCACCTTCCACGACCCGCTCGCACGGAGTGATGAGCAACCCGTCGATCCCCTCGGAGAGCATGTGCCGCACCTGCGCCCGCTCCTGCTCCGGGTCGTACTGCGAGATGCCGAGGACGATCCGCACCCCCCACTCGGCGGCCGCCTCCCGCGCCCCCTTGATCACCTCGGGGTAGTAGTAATCGGCGGCGGGCACGACGAGCCCCACGACAGGCTCCCGCCCGCCCCACCCGACACCCCCGCCGGCACCTTCGCCTGCACCCCCGCCTGCCCCGCCCGGCACGGCCTCCGGCAGCACCGCACCCCCGTGCACCCGGACCAGCAATCCCCGCTCGGCGAGCGCCTCGACGTCGCGCCGCACGGTGATCGGGGAGACCCCCAGCGCGGCGGCGACGTCACTGACCCGTACCGAGCCGTTCTCGCGCACCCTGCGCAGAATTTCCTGATGCCGTTCCCCGGCGTGCGCCACTGCATTCCCCTTACGACGGCACCGACGGCACCTCCGCCCACCAGCAGACTAGCCCGCTGCCGATCGAAACTGAACGTTTATGAGCGAATGAACAAAACAAAGCTCTCGTGTGCGATTCATTGCCGATGCGTGTTCGTTCGTGTTAGAAACCGCTTCACCTCGCCGCGGACAGAGCCCGCCGCCCCACCCCAGCCCGGAGCCCCGCCCTCAGCCCGTCGCCTCGCCCCTGCCCGTCCGCTCCCTCCTCGCACCGGAGGTACAACGCCATGCCCCGCATGACCCGCCGTACCCTGCTCACCGCCGCCCTGGCCACAGCCGCCACCGCACCCCTCGGCCTCGCCCTCCCCGGCACCGCACACGCCGCCGAGGGCACCACCGACCCCTACGACACCCTCCGCCTGAAATGGCGCGACCTCACGCTCGGCACCGGCTTCGACCCCACCGCCGCCCCCTACGCCGCCCGCCTCACCGCGCTCGGCGCCACCGCCGCCGCACTGCGCGCCACGATGAACGCCACGCCCGGCTCCCTGTGGCCCGACCTCCCCTACGCCGACCCCGACCCGGACACCGACAGCGAGTCGTACACGTACTCCGGGAACATGGTCACCAGTTACACCCGGCTGCGGACCCTCACCGAGGCCTACGCGCAGCCCGGCACCGGCCTCACCGGCGACACCGCGCTGCTCGCCGAGATCATCACGGGCCTCGACCACCTGCACGCCGAGGCGTACAACGCCGGCCAGGCCCGCTACGGCAACTGGTGGAGCTGGCAGATCGGAGCCCCGCAGGCCCTGCTCGACATCGCCACCCACCTCTACGACAGCCTCGGCGCGGCCCGGATCGGCGACTACGCCGCGGCCGTCGACCACTTCGTGCCCGACAGCGCGGTCGCGCAGTACGCCGGCACCTCCACCGGCGCCAACCGCGTCGACCTGTGCCGGGTGATCGCCCTGCGCGGCGTCCTCGGCAAGGACCCGGCCAAGATCGCCCTCGCCCGCGACGCGCTCAGCCCCGTCTTCCCCTACGTCACCTCCGGCGACGGCCTGTACGCCGACGGCAGCTTCATCCAGCACACCTACGTCCCCTACGCCGGCTCCTACGGCGCGGTGATGCTCGGCGGGCTGTCCCTGCTGTTCGCCCTGCTGGAAGGGTCGGCCTGGGAGGTCACCGACCCGGCCCGGCAGGTCATCCTCGACTCCGTCGAGAAGGCGTACGCGCCGTTCCTCTTCAACGGTCTCGCCATGGACAACGTCTCGGGACGCGCGGTCAGCCGGGGCGTGCAGAAGAGCGACACCCGCGCCGTCCTCCAGGACGACCATCTGCGCGGTCACGCGATCATCGCCTGCATCGCCCTGCTCGCCCGCAGCGCGTCCCCGGCCGAACGCACCCGCTGGGAGGCCATGATCAAGGGGTGGATCACCCGCGCCACCTACCGCCCGATCCTCACCAGCGACGCCCTGAACGTGGCCCAGCTCGCCCGGCTGAAGACGATCGCCGACTCCACCACGACCGCCGCCGCCCCCGAACCAGCCGGCCACCACCTCTTCCCCGGCATGGACAGGGCCGTGCACCGCCGCCCCGGCTGGGCCGCGAGCGTCTCGATGGCGTCGAAGCGGATCACGTACTACGAGAACGGCAACGGCGAGCACCTGCGCGGCTGGCACAGCGGCTCGGGAATGCTCTACTGGTGGGGCGACACCTTCGGCAACGGCCAGTACAGCGACAGCTTCTGGGCCACCGTCGACCCCATGCGGCTGCCCGGCACCACCGTCTCCCGCAAGCCGCTCGCCGACGGCGAGGGCGGCGCCTGGGGCGCGGCCCGCCCCGACGTGCGCTGGGTCGGCGGCGCCACCGACGGCACGTACGCGGCCGTCGGCCAGCACCTCAAGGGCCTGTCCTCCACGCTGGTCGCCAAGAAGTCGTGGTTCTTCCTCGACGACATGATCGTCTGCCTCGGCGCCGGCATCCAGGGCCGGGACGGAACCGGTGCGGAGACGATCGTCGACAACCGCAACCTCGGCGCGAACGGCAGCAACGCCCTCACCGTCGACGGCACCGTGCAGCCCGCCACCCTCGGCCTGCGCACCACCTTCCCCCGCGCCCGCTGGGCCCACCTCGCCGGCTTCGGCGGGTACGTCTTCCCCGGCGGCGCCGCCCTGGAGACGCTGCGCGAGGCCCGTACCGGCTCGTGGTCCGCCATCAACACCGGCGGCACCGCCGATCCCGTCACCCGCCGCTACCTCACCCTCTGGACGGACCACGGCACCGACCCGACCGCGGCGGACTACGCCTACGCCATCCTGCCCGGCGCCAGCGCCCGGCAGACCGCCGCCCGCGCCGCCGACGCCGGTCGGCTGAGAATCCTCGCCAACACGAACGACCAGCAGGCTGTCTGCGCACCCGCGCTCGGCTTCACCGGCGTCAACTTCTGGCTCGCCGGCACCGTCCACGACCTCACCGCGAGCGCCCCGGCGAGCGTCATGATCCGCCGCGGCGGCGGTACGGCCACCGTCTGCGTCTCCGGGCCGCTGCGCGACGGCGCGGCCATCGACGTCACCTGGAACCGTCCGGTGTCCGCGGTGACGTCGGCCGATCCCACGGTGCAGGTGCTGGCGACCGGGAACGCCCTGACGCTGCGCATCACACCCGGCACCCTCGGTGCCGTGCACACCGCCCGGGTCACTCTGGCCTAGGCCCTGCCGGGAGCGGCCCCAACGACAAGGCCTAGGTGTCGCACTCCCACACCGTCCGGCACAGCGCGCACCGCGCGCGTACCCGCCCACGCACCGGCACCCTGATCCGCTGATGGCAGGTCGGGCACGGGAACGACACCCGCAACGGCCCGTGCCCGTCCGGGGCGAAGCTGTACGGCACGCCGTCTGGCGCGGCCACGCGCGCGTGCTCCTGCGCATGGCGCCGGTCGCGCGCGTAGCGCCGGCGTCCCGCCCAGCCGGCCGCCGTCAGCGGCGGTTGCCGTTCGTCCTGCCGGGCGAGCGCCAGCCCCGCGGTGTACGCCTCGTACGCCCGCGCGCTGGTGAACCACGTCGAGGGGTCCTCCCCGAACAGCAGCGACCGCTTCGCCAGCACGTACCCGAACTCCTCCGGCGTCAGATAGCCCAGCTTCTGCGACGACGCCCCGTCCTCCCGGTAGGCGTCCAGCAGCAGCCAGCCCGCGCCCAGGTACGTCGTCGCCGTGTCGGTGAGGATCTCGTTCTCGCGCGTGCCCGGGAACGCCAGGTCCAGCCGGTGCAGATACACATGCATGATCTCGTGCGCCAGGGCCGCCCCGATGTCGCACCGATGCGTACGGAACCGGTCATTCAGCTCCACGAAGTACTCCGGCCCGGCGGTCAGTTCGATGTTCGCCGCATGCGTCATCTCGCGGAACGACACGATCATCCGCGCGTCCGGGAGCCGGTAGTGCCGCACCAGTTCACGCGCCACCCGCTGCGCCCCCAGATACAGGTCGTCGGTGTCGCAGAACGCCACGTCCACCGGCGCCACACTCGTCGCGAACGTGGCGATCGTGTCGTACGACAGGCGCTTGTACAGCGCGGTGACCGCGGCCCGCACCGTCTGCAGATGCGGGTAGCCGTGCCGGACCGGTCCGCCGTTGCCCACGCCCAACCCCCAAGACGCTCGACCCCGCCTCCACTGTACGCAGATCCGGCCGAACCTCCGCCAGGCCGGCTTCGGCGGATCCTCGCTGGTCGGGCGGTACCCGGCACGCACTAGGGTGGACGGCCATGACCATCAGCAACACCGCAACCGGTGACGTCGACCCGGCCGTCCGCGCCGAACTGTCCCGGCTGCGCGACAGCATCGACAACATCGACGCCGCCGTCGTCCACATGCTCGCCGAGCGCTTCAAGTGCACCCAGCAGGTCGGCCACCTCAAGGCCGCTCACCAGCTGCCGCCGGCCGACCCCGCGCGCGAGGCCCGCCAGATCGAGCGGCTGCGCGGCCTCGCCGAGAGCGCCAAACTCGACCCCGCGTTCGCCGAGAAGTTCCTGAACTTCATCGTCGCCGAGGTGATCCGCCACCACGAGCGCATCGCCGAGGACACCGCGAACGGCACGGCCGGCCCCACCCCCGCCGCCGGCCCCGCCCACTGATCCGGCCCGCCCCCCGGCACACCGGCCCGACCGCATCGATCCGGCCACCGCGAACACGGCAGGTGATCCGGCCGGCACCGCGCGTCAGCACCCGGCCGTAAGCTGGGCCCCTCAGCGCGCGGGAGGGACGCCAGGCCATGCCGTCGGATGCCGAGATCCTCATCGTCGACGACCACCAGGGCACCCTGTACGCCCTGGAGAGCACCCTGGCCCCGCTCGGCTACCGCCTGGGCCGGGCCACCAGCGGCGACGCGGCGCTCAAACAGCTGCTGCGCGGCCGCGTCGGGCTGCTCCTGCTCCAGGTGCGCACACCCGGCACCGGCGCCTTGGACGTGGTGCGCTACATGCGCCGCCTGGAGCAGACCCAGCACATCCCCGTCGTCCTGCTCACCGGTTTCCGCCCCGACCCCGAACTGGCGGCCGCCGCCTTCGATCTCCGCGTCGCCGGCGTCATCGGCACCCCCGTCGACCCGTGGACGCTGCGCACCCAGGTCCGCCACCTCTACGACACCCACCAGCACCGCCTCGCCCTGGAGGACGAGATCCGCCGGCTGCGCGCCCGGCCGGCCGACGGCACCGGCAGCGCCGGACCGGCGCCTCAGCCCCGCCCAGCGCCCCGGCCCGCCGTACCGCACCAGCGCGACCAGGCAAGGCCCGCCACCCTCACCGACCCGTCACGCCCCGCCACCCTCACCGACCCGGCACGCCCCCCGCGGGCGGTTCCCACACGCGAGGGCACCCGGGCACCCGAGGGGACATAGGCCGCGTAGCGAACCGCCCCTGTGCGATGCCCGTGCCATCAGGCAGCATGTCCTGCATGTCCGTACTCACGCGCGACGAAGCGCAGACCCGTGCCCAGCTCCTCGACGTCCAGCGGTACACGATCGACCTCGATCTGACGGCCGGCGACGAGACCTTCGACTCCCGCACCCTGATCCGCTTCACCGCCCGGACGGACGCGGACACCTTCGTGGAGCTGAAGCCGGCCGAGCTGCGCAGCGTCACACTGGACGGACAGCCCCTCGACCCCGAGACCCTCGACGGCAACCGCCTGCCGCTGAAGAACCTCACCGCCGGCGAGCACGAGCTGCGCGTCGACGCGGCCATGCGCTACTCCCGCACCGGCGAGGGCATGCACCGCTTCACCGACCCCAGCGACGGCGAGACGTACGTCTACACCCAGCTGTTCATGGAGGACGTCCAGCGCGTCTTCGCCGCCTTCGACCAGCCCGACCTCAAGTCCGTCTTCGAGCTGACCGTGACCGCGCCCGAAGACTGGACCGTCCTCGCCAACGGCGTCACCGAACACCTCGGCGACGGCCGCTGGAAGGCCGCGGCCACCCCGCTGATCTCCACCTACCTCGTCGCCGTCGCCGCCGGCCCCTGGCACACCCTGCGCACCGAACACCGCGGCCTGCCCTTCGGCATCCACTGCCGCCGCTCGCTCGCCCCCCACCTCGACGCCGACGCCGAGGAGATCCTCGACATCACCCGCGCCTGCTTCGACCGCTACCACGAGAAGTTCGCCGAGCCCTACCCCTTCGACTCCTACGACCAGGCGTTCGTCCCGGAGTTCAACGCCGGTGCCATGGAGAACCCCGGCCTGGTCACCTTCCGCGACGAGTTCGTCTACCGCTCCGCCGTCACCGACACCGAGCGGCAGACCCGCGCCATGGTCATCGCCCACGAGATGGCCCACATGTGGTTCGGCGACCTCGTCACCCTCAAGTGGTGGGACGACATCTGGCTGAACGAGTCCTTCGCCGAGTACATGGGCTACCAGACCACCCTCGAAGCCACCCGCTTCACCCAGCCCTGGGTCGAGTTCGGCGTCACCCGCAAAGCCTGGGGCTACGACGCCGACCAGCGCCCCTCCACCCACCCCGTCGCCCCCGAAGCCGTCCCCGACACCGCCTCCGCGCTGCTCAACTTCGACGGCATCTCCTACGCCAAGGGCGCCTCCGCGCTGCGCCAGCTCGTCACCTGGCTCGGCGAGAAGGACTTCCTCGCCGGCATCAACACGCACTTCGCCCGGCACAAATTCGCCAACGCCACCCTCGCCGACTTCATCGACTCCCTCGCCTCCGCCACCGACCGCGACGTCCACGCCTGGGCCGACGCCTGGCTGCGCACCACCGGAGTCGACACCCTCACCCCGCACATCAGCGGCAGCAACGGCGACCGCACGCTCACCGTCGAGCACATCGGCAGCCGCCCGCACCGCATCGCGGTCGGCGTGTACGACCAGGACCTCACCGACGACGGCGGGCTCACCCTGCGCGAACGCGTCGAGATCGACGTCCCGCTCACCCGGCCGCACCCCCTCGGCAAGAAGCCCGCCCTGCTGCTCCTCAACGACGGCGACCTCACCTACGCCAAGGTCCGCTTCGACACCGGCTCGTTCGACACCGTGCGCACCGCCCTCTCCGGCCTGCCCGACCCGCTCACCCGCGCCGTCGTGTGGAACGCGCTGCGCGACGCCGTCCGCGACGGCGAACTGGCGCCCACCGCCTACCTGGAGGCCGCCCGCGCCCACCTGCCGCACGAGCGGGACCTCGCCGTCGTACAGGGCGTCCTCGCCTTCGCCTCCGGCCAGATCGCCGACCGCTACATCAGCCCCGGACAGCGGCCCGCCGCCCTGGCCACCCTCACCCACCTGTGCCGCGACCTCATCCGCCGCACCGAGGACGGCGACCACCCCGGCCTGCGCCTGATCGCCGTACGCCACTACATCGACACCGCCGCCCACCCCGACACCATCGCCGCCTGGCTCGCCGACGGCATCGTGCCCGGCGGCCCCGAACTCGACCCCGAGCTGCGCTGGCGCGTACTGGCCCGGCTCGCCGTCCTCGGCGCCACCGACGAGGCCACCATCGCCGCCGAACTGGACCGCGACCCCTCCGCCGCCGGCCAGGAAGGCGCCGCCCGCTGCCGCGCCGCCCTGCCCGAAGCGGACGCGAAGGCTCGCGCGTGGCAGGCCATGTTCGGCGGCGACGACCTCTCCAACTACCTGTTCATCGCCACCGCGCAGGGCTTCTGGCAGCCCGAACAGGCCGGCCTCGTACGGCCCTTCGTCGAGCGCTACTACGACGACGCGGTCGCCGTCGCCGCCCGGCGCGGCCCCGCCATGGCCGACGCCGCCGGCCGCTGGGCGTTCCCCGTGCACGCCGTCGACACCGAAACCCTCCGCCTCGGCGAGCAGTGCCTGCGCGACGCCGAGCCCATCCCGGCCCTGCGCCGCAAGCTCGCCGACCAACTCGACGACCTCGCACGGGCGTTGCGCGTACGGGGTGAGGCGGGGGAGTAGGACCACAGGCGTAGGGCACGGCTGGTCCCCGGCGACGATGCGCGCAGCCGATCACGCTTCCTAGGCTCACAGGGCCAGGACGATCAGCCCTGAAACGTCAGGAGAACACCGTGATCGCAGTGACCGGCGCCACCGGCAACGTCGGCCGTGCCCTCGTCCACCGCCTGCTCGCCGCAGGCGCCCCCGTGCGGGCGCTCACCCGCGACCCGCAGCGCGCCGCCCTGCCCGAAGAAGCCGACGTCGTCCGCGTCCCCGCAGACGACCCCGGCGCCCTGTTCGACGGCGTGACCAAGCTGTTCCTCTACGTCCAGAGCGCCGACCTGCTCCCCGCGGCCCAGGCGGCCGGCGTACGCCACGTCGTCCTGCTCTCCTCCAGCGTCATCCAGGAAGGCGCCGACGACCCCACCCACCCCATCCACATCATGCACGCCCGCGTCGAACAGCAACTGCGCGACAGCGGCCTCGACTTCACCTTCCTGCGGCCCGGCGCCTTCGCCGCCAACGCCCTCCAGTACGGGCCCCAGATCCGCGCCGGTGACACCACCATCCGCGGCGTCTACGCCGACGGCCTGACCGCCCCCGTCCACGAGGACGACATCGCCGCCGTCGCCGAACGCGCCCTCCTCGACACCGGCCACGAAGGCGCCGTCCACCGCCTCACCGGCCCCGAAGCGATCAGCAACGCCGACCAGGTCACCGCCATCGGCCGGGCCGTCGGCCGCGACCTGCGCTTCGTCGAGATCCCGCCCCACGAGGCGGGCGCCGAACTCTTCCCGCACGTGCCGCCGCAGATGCTCGACCGGCTCCTGCGCACCTTCGCCGACACCGTCGGCACACCCCCGGAAATCACCCCCACCGTCGAGAAGATCACCGGCACCCCCGCCCGCACCTTCGCCGAGTGGGCCACCGACCACGCCACCGACTTCCGCGCCTGACACTCCGGCCCCACCAGGCCCACCCGACACCTCCGCAGCCGCAGGACACCAGCCCGTACCCCCAACACGCCCCCCGCGCAAGGACGTACCCCCTACAGGGTGGCGATCGTTGGATATTCCGGGCGCGCCCGAACCTTCCGCGTACAAGCTGGAAGCCCCGTCCCGCGGCCCCCGGAGGACCGACATGAGCACGCCGCCCCTCGCCTCGGGACCCGACGGTCCCGAGGCGCTGCGCCCCCTGCTCGACACCGTCCTCGACGCCCTCACCGAAGGCACCCGCGCCCGCGGCGGCCCCCTCCCCGCCGGCGGCCCCCAGCAGGTCACCGCCCGCCTGCGGGAAGCCATCGGCGACATCCTGCCCGACCACGGCGACCCGGCCGCCCTGCACACCCTGATCACCGCCCTCGCCGCCGGCGCCGCCGACCCCGCCCACCCGCTGTGCGCGGCC
The DNA here is from genome assembly GCF_055609245.1 of Streptomyces sp. NPDC036813. Lineage (NCBI taxonomy): Bacteria > Bacillati > Actinomycetota > Actinomycetes > Kitasatosporales > Streptomycetaceae > Streptomyces > Streptomyces sp. NPDC036813. Next base: position 270,533 of record NZ_JBVJPV010000004.1, read on the forward strand.
CACCTGCACTGCCCACCCCTCGCCGTCGCCACCGCCGCCGACCTCGCCGCGTCCGCCCTCAACCCCTCCCTCGACTCCTGGGACCAGGCCCCCGCCGCCTCCGCCCTGGAAACCCTCGTCACCGACGCCCTCGCCCGGCAGGCCGGCACCACCGACGCCCTCATCACCAGCGGCGGCACCGAGTCCAACCACCTCGCCCTGCTCCTCGCCCGCGAACGGCACGGCCCCGGCCTGCGCCTGCTCACCGGAGCGAACGCCCACCACTCCCTCACCCGCGCCGCCTGGCTGCTCGGCCTGCCCGACCCCGTGATCGTCCCCGCACCCGGCGGCACCCTCGACCCCGCCGCCCTCGACGACGCCCTCACCACGGTGCCCGGCCCCCACCTCGTCGCCGCCACCGCCGGCACCACCGACGCCGGCCTCATCGACCCCCTCACCGACATCGCCGCCCGCTGCACCGCCCACGGCGCCCGCCTGCACATCGACGCCGCCTACGGAGGCGCACTCCTGTTCAGCGACCGCCACCGCGACCGCCTCACCGGCCTCGACGCCGCCCACACCATCACCCTCGACCTGCACAAACTCGGCTGGCAACCGGTCCCCGCCGGCGTCCTCGCCGTCCGCGACCCCCACGACCTCACCGCACTGAACCAGCGCGCCGACTACCTCAACGCCGACGACGACACCGACGCAGGCCTGCCCGACCTCCTCGGCCGCTCCCTGCACACCACCCGCCGCCCCGACGTACTGAAGATCGCCGCCACCTTCACCACCCTCGGCCGGCACGGCCTCGCCACCCTCGTCGACCAGGTCCTCGACCTCGCCCAGGAACTCGCCGCCCTCGTCAAGGACCACCCCGCCTTCGACCTCTACGACACCCCCACCCTCAGCACCGTCCTGTTCCGCCCCACCGGCGCCGACGACACCACCGTCGCCGCACTGCGCCGCACCCTGCTGAACCAAGGCCGCGCCGTCCTCGGCCGCGCCCGCCCCGACGGCCGCCTCTGGCTGAAAGCCACCCTCCTCAACCCCCGCACCGGCACCAGCGACCTGGCCGCACTCCTCACCCTCGTCCGGGACGCCCTCGTGGAAGGAACCACCCCCCGATGACCCCGCCCCCCACCACCCCCGGCACCCCCCGCGACCTCGTCGGCATCGGCATCGGCCCCAGCAACCTCTCCCTCGCCGCCCTCGCCCAGCCCCTCACCGAACTCGACACCGCCTTCTACGAACAGCGCCCCGGCTTCAGCTGGCACCCCGGACTGCTCCTCGACGGCGCCACCATCCAGGTCCCCTTCCTCGCCGACCTCGTCACCCTCGTCGACCCCGCCAGCCGCTGGTCCTTCCTCAACCACCTCAAGACCCACGACCGGCTCTTCCCCTTCTACTTCGCCGAACGCTTCCACATCCAGCGCACCGAATACGACGCCTACTGCCGCTGGGTCGCCGCCAACCTCCCCGCACTGCACTTCCGCCACCAGGTCGACGCGGTGCGCTGGAACCCCGAACGCGACGTCTTCGAAGTCGACTACACCCAGCTCGACACCGACGGCGAAGCCGAAGCCCTCGGCCGCACCCACACCCGCAACATCGTCCTCGGCATCGGCACCGAGCCCCACATCCCCGACCCGCTCAAACCCCTCGCCGACGCCCCCGGCGTACCCGTCCTGCACGCCGCCGACTACCTCGACAACCGCGACAGCCTCCTCGCCGCCGGCCACATCACCGTCGTCGGCTCCGGCCAATCGGGCGCCGAGATCTTCCTCGACCTGCTCCGCCACCGCCCCACCGGCCGCGAACGCCTCACCTGGATCGGCCGCACCGACGCCTTCGCACCCATGGAGTACTCCAAGCTCGGCCTGGAACACTTCACCCCCGACTACACCCGCTACTTCCACGCCCTCACCGAACCCGTCCGCGACCAGCTCGTCGCCGCCCAGTGGCAACTCCACAAAGGCATCAGCGCCGACACCCTCGCCGCCGTCCACGACGAGCTCTACCGCCGCACCCTGCACGGCGGCTGGCCCGACACCGTCCTCACCCCCGGAGTCCGCGTCCGCACCGCCGGCCGCCTCGCCACCACCAAAGTCGAACTCCACCTCGAACACATCCAGCAGGGCACCCGCACCCGCCTCACCACCGACGCCGTCGTCCTCGCCACCGGCTACCGCGAACGCCCCCTCGACCAACTGCTCGCCGGCCTCGACCCCTACCTGCGCCGCGACAGCAGCGACCGCCCCCGCATCGACGAGCACTACCGCCTCGTCCTCGACCCGTCCGTCACCGGCTCGATCCACGTGCAGAACGCCGAACGCCACACCCACGGCGTCGGCGCCCCCGACCTCGGCCTCGCCGCCTGGCGCAGCGCCACCATCCTCAACTCCATTACCGGCAAGGAGACCTACCCCCTGCCCGCCCGCACCGCCTTCACCACCTTCGGCCTCACGCCGGCCGGCCACGTACCGGCCGCCCGCCGCCCCCACGAGACCCTCACCCCGCTCGTCGAGCCCCGCTGAACAGCCGCACGACACAAAGGCGGGCCGGCACCCGGCCGACCCGCCCCCGCGTCACCCCATCGAACGTCAGAACACCGGCACACCGTTCCGCGTCAGCTTCCAGTCCACCGACGCGAACTCCTTCGGGTCCAGCACACCCTTCGCCGTCACCCACTCCGCGATCCGCGTCCGGATCTCCGTCGACTCCGACCACAACTCCTTCGCCGACGCCACGAACGGGAACGCACCACCGCCGTTCGCCCGGTAATTGTTCACCGCCAGCACGAACTGCTGCGCATCGTCCAGCGGCACCCCGCCGAACGTCAGATTCTTGATCCGCGACCCGGCCGGCTGCGCGATGTCGATGTCGTACGCCAGACCCGACACATAGTCGTAGTTGTAGTCCGGACGCCCACCCGCGTTCGTCAGCTGCTCCACATCCACAGGAGCACCCGGCGCCGTCTGCACGTAGTACCCCGCCGAGTACTCCAGGTACGCCCGCAGCTGCGCACCCGTCATCAGCTTCGCGACCAGCGTGTTGTCGTAGACGTACAGGCTCGACAGATCCCGGATCGTCACATTCCCCGCCGGGATCTCCGACGTGCGCGAGAACGGCGACGCCTGCGCGACCACCGGCAGCGACGCATACTGCGTCCCCGCCAGCGCCGCCTTGACCACGTCCTCCTGCACCCGCGTGATCAGATCGATGATCGGCGCGTCCTTGTACCGCGCCTCCACCGTCGTCAGCGTCTCGGTCGCCTTGCCGACCACCTGGTTCACATACGCCACCACCTTGGCGTGCTGCTCCGTCAGCAACCGCGTGATCCGCGGATCGTCCGCCACGGTCTTCGAGTCACGCAGCGACGCCGCCACCGACTCCACCTCCCAGCAGCCCCGGCGGAACACCAGCTCGACGTCGAACACCGTCAGCCGCTCCGCGTAACACAGCGGCTCCGACAGCACGACCGTCTTCCCCGTCCGCTCGTTGACGACCTTCAGCTCCGGAATCTCCAGATGCGCGTGCCCGACCAGGATCGCGTCGATCCCCGGCACCTGCTTCGCCACGTTCGCCGCCGCGTTCTCCACGTACGGCACCTGGTCACCGTACGACGAGGTCCCCGACGTCCCCGAATGCGCCGAGACGATCACCACGTCCGCGCCCATCGACCTCAGCTTCGGCACCCACTTCGCGGCCTGCTCCTCCAGCCCCGGGAACGCCAGCTTCCCCTGCACATACGCCTTGTCCCAGATCGCGATCCCCGGGTTGGTCAACCCCAGCACCGCCACCTTGACCGGACGCGCGCCCTTCACATGGAACGTCTTCATCACATACGGCGGGAACGCCGGCCGCAGCGTCTTCGCGTCCACCGCGTTCGCCCCCAGCAGCGGGAAGTCCAGCTGCTCCTCGAACTTGCGCAGCGTCTCGATGCCGTAGTTGAACTCGTGATTGCCCAGCGCCGCCGCGTCGTACCCGATCGCGTTCATCGCCGCCGCCATCGGATGCACCGGACCACCCTCGGCGGTGATCGGATCCACCTTCGCGAAGTAGTACGTCAGCGGCGTGCCCTGAATGGTGTCACCCGCGTCCAGCAGCAGCGTGTTCTCCCGGCCCCGCTCCGCCCGGATCTGGTTCACCAGCGTCGAGATACGCGCCAGACCCTGCGCGTTGCCCGCCTTGTCGGCATACTCCGCATCCTTGAAATAGTCCCAGTTGAAGACGTGCCCGTGCAGGTCCGTCGTCCCCATCACGGTCAGCGAATACCGCTTCTCACGGCTCCGGCCGGCGGGCGCCGCCTGCGCGGCGGGAGCCGTCACCGCGCTCGCCACGGCCACCCCCGCCCCGGTCGCGGCCGACTTCTCCAGAAACTTCCGGCGGTTCAACGCCATGGCCTGCCTCTCCTCGCTACAACGCCCTCGTGGGACGGGACAACGACACGCACGGGACAACGACGCGCGTAGATAACGCGCGTAGATTCTGACCCGCACTCAGCGGCACGCAACAGGCCCCGGAGGTTTCGATCTGGTGACCACAACTGCGACAGTGACCCCATGACACCCACTCAGGAACCCACCGCCCTGCCCTACGGCACCCCCGACGCACCCCGAATCGCCGTCCGCGGCGAAGCCCACCTCGAAGCCGACCCCGAACTCGCCCGCATCGGCATCACGGTCACCGCCCGCGGCAAAGACCGCCGCACCACCCTCGCCGACCTCACCCGCCGCAACGCCGACGTCCTCGACCTCGTCAAGTCCTACGGCGACGCCGTCGAACGCCTCGAAACCGGCGCCCTCACCCTCACCCCCGTCCTCACCCCCAAGAACCGCGGCGAACGCGTCCGCACCTACCACGGCGCCGTCCACCTCACCGCCGAACTCACCGACTTCACCGCACTGGGCGAACTCACCACCCGCCTGGCCGACTTGGACCTCACCCGGGTCGACGGCCCCTGGTGGTCCCTGCGCCCCGACTCACCCGTCCACCGCACCGCACGCCGCCAAGCCGTCCAAGCCGCCGTCCAGCGCGCCCGCGAATACGCCGAAGCCCTCGGCACCACCCTCGCCGCCCTCGTCGAGCTCGCCGACATCGGCGCGGAAAGCCCCACCCCGCCCTACCCCCCGGCCCCCGGCCGCGCCCGGTCCATGACCTACGGCGGTCCCGCCGAACCCGGAGCGGCCGCCCCGCCGCTCGACCTGGAACCCCAGCGCCAGCACGTCCACGCACAGATCAACGCACGTTTCACGATGGTCCCGCCCAGCCTGTGACCGCCGTATTCGAGAATTCCGGTATTCGAAAACACGACCGGGACACCCGAACGAATGACACCCGCACGCTCATCGGAGCGCACCGGCGCACAATTCAACACTTGTCAATAGCGCTTCACTCAAAGGTTGTTGAGTAGTCACGCCCCACCAATTCTCTACCCACCGGTAAGTCATAGGCTCGACTCATGCGCCGAGCAAAAATCGTCTGCACCCTGGGCCCCGCCACCGACACATACGACCAGATCAAAGCCCTGGTCGACGCCGGAATGGACGTCGCCCGCTTCAACCTCAGCCACGGCGGCCACGCCGAACACGAGGAGCGCTACCACCACGTGCGCAAGGCCGCCGACAAAACCGGCCGCAGCGTCGGCATCCTCGCCGATCTTCAGGGACCGAAGATCCGCCTCGGCCGCTTCGCCGAAGGACCCGTACTCCTTGAACGCGGCGACACCTTCACCATCACCGTCGAAGACGGCGCCCAAGGCAACCACGACCAGTGCGGCACCACCTACCACGGCCTCGCCGACGACGTCACCCCCGGCGAACGCATCCTCGTCGACGACGGCAAAGTCTGCCTCGAAGTCACCGACGTCGACGGCCCCCGCGTCCGCACCCGCGTCATCGAAGGCGGCGTGATCTCCGACCACAAAGGCCTCAACCTGCCCGGCGTCGCCGTCTCCGTCCCCGCCCTCTCCAAGAAGGACGAGGACGACCTGCGCTGGGCCCTGCGCACCGGCTTCGACGTCATCGCCCTCTCCTTCGTCCGCTCAGGCAAGGACATCCTCGACGTCCACCGCATCATGGACGAAGAAGGCCGCCGCCTCCCCGTCATCGCCAAAGTCGAAAAACCCAAGGCGGTCGAAGCCATCGACGACATCGTCGCCGCCTTCGACGGCATCATGGTCGCCCGCGGCGACCTCGGCGTCGAAATGCCCCTCGAACAAGTCCCCATCGTCCAAAAGCGCGCCATCAAACTCGCCAAACGCAACGCCAAGCCGGTCATCGTCGCCACCCAGATGCTCGACTCCATGATCGAGAACGCCCGCCCCACCCGCGCCGAAGCCAGCGACGTCGCCAACGCCGTCCTCGACGGCACCGACGCGGTCATGCTCTCCGGCGAGACAAGCGTCGGCAAGCACCCGATCGAGACCGTCAAGACCATGTCCAAGATCGTCGCCGCGGCGGAGGAGGACATGCTCGCCAAGGGCCTCCCGCCGCTCACGGAACGCAACAAGCCCCGCACCCAGGGCGGCGCAGTCGCCCGAGCGGCCGCCGAAATGGGCGACTTCCTCGGCGCGAAGTTCCTGGTCGCCTTCACCCAGTCGGGCGACACGGCCCGCCGCCTGTCCCGCTACCGCTCACCCATCCCGGTCCTCGCCTTCACCCCCGACCCCGCCACCCGCTCCCAGCTCAGCATGACCTGGGGCGTCGAAACCTTCCTCGGCCCCCACGTCGACTCCACGGACGCAATGGTCGACCAGGTCGACGAACTGCTGCTCAAGTACGGCCGCTGCGCCAAGGGCGACGTGGTGGTCATCACCGCCGGCTCGCCGCCCGGAGTCTCGGGCTCGACGAACATGGTCCGCGTCCACCACATCGGCGAGGACGACAGCCCGAAATAGCGGGGATCAGTGCTTGGGGCCGACGTGGGCGTCGAGGAGGGCGACGGAGGCCTTCTTCGCAACGGAGACGTTGTAAGGAACGCCGTCCCGGGTGCAGTGCGTCCACTCGAGGCCGAGCCGGTCGAGGGTGTCGGTGTACAGCCTCCTGATGTCGTCCGACTTGTTGGTGAAGAAGTAGCGGGGGTATTCGTACCGCTTGCGCTCCCCGCCGACGAGCCGGGTGGTCCAGTTGGTGATCCGACACCCGTCCAAATGGATGAGGCCCCGGATGAAGTCCCAGGGGTGAGCGTCGACGACGGCTTGCTGCCAGGGTTCCAGGGCGATCGTGCGGTCATGTTTCTTGCCGGGGCCGTGCTGGGGGAAGAGGCAGGGCCAGTGGCTGCTGTAGGACTTCACGTCGACGCAGCCAGCGCGGGCCAGTCTACTGATGCTGGGATCAGGCAATACCTTGCGTAACGCATTCTCGGCTGCGTCAACGAGCCCTGGCCACGAGGCAGTGCATGTAATCATCAGATAGTGCTGGCGCGGCTTGGAGATGATGTACCCATCACCCAAATAGAGCCCCAGTAAGTAGGTATACGAGGCTTCATCTGTCGGGGTGGCTGGCACATCCTGGCAACGGATGCAAGGCGACGTGCGTCGGAGAGGCTCGATTCGAGTGAGCCACTGTGCGATCGCGTGACGAGAGATGCCCATTTCTTTACTGACCGAGTTGAGGCTGCGCCCCTGGGTCACCAGAGTCAGTGCTCGCTTGCGCGTGCTCATGTCGTACATGTGAACACTGTGCGCAACTGGAGTACGGCGCGCGCAGCAAAAAGCGGAAGATCACGCGAACGTGATCCTCCGCAAATGTCGTTAACCTTCAGAACGAAGGAAAAGTACCCCGGGTCGGATTCGAACCGACGCTGGATGGTGTTTGAGACCATTGCCTCTACCGCTGGGCTACCGGGGCTCCCTTTAAAAGCAAGGTCGACGGTCACCCGCCGTGCACCCACCTTACCGCAGCTAGGTAGGCTCTTGTCAGCAGTACCCCTGCCCTGAACGAGGAGCCCCTGTGACCGCCGAGTCGCCCCAGCCCGCTGACGTGACCGACGACGACAAGTCGCACGTGCCTCCGCTGACGACCCGTGTCGTCATCGCCGAGGACGAGGCGCTGATCCGCCTCGACCTCAAAGAGATGCTGGAGGAGGAGGGCTACTCCGTCGTCGGTGAGGCCGGTGACGGCGAGCAGGCCATCGAGCTCGCCCGCGAGCACCAGCCGGACCTCGTGATCCTGGACGTGAAGATGCCGAAGCTCGACGGCATCTCGGCGGCGGAGAAGATCGCCGAGGAGGGGATCGCGCCGGTGCTGATGCTGACCGCGTTCTCGCAGCGTGACCTCGTGGAGCGGGCGAGGGACGCGGGGGCGATGGCGTACCTGGTGAAGCCGTTCTCCAAGAGTGATGTCGTTCCCGCGATCGAGATGGCCGTCTCGCGGTTCACGGAGCTGAAGACGCTGGAGAAGGAGGTCGCCGACCTCACGCTGCGTCTGGAGACGCGCAAGCTGGTGGACCGGGCGAAGTCGATCCTTCAGACGGAGTACGGGCTGACGGAGCCGGCGGCGTTCCGGTGGATCCAGAAGACGTCGATGGATCGCCGTATGTCGATGCAGCAGGTGGCGGAGGCGGTCATTCAGGACGCCGAGGAGAAGAAGGCCGCGAAGGGCTGACCGCGGTCGTACGGATGAGGCCCGCGTCCCCAGCAGGGGGCGCGGGCCTCAGTCGTGTCCGGGACCTCAGTCCTCGCCGAGGTAGGCCTTGCGGACCGATTCGTCGTGGAGGAGGTCGCGTCCGGTGCCGGACAGGACGATCTTGCCGATTTCCATGACGTGGCCCTGGTCGGCGAGGGAGAGCGCCGCCTGGGCGTTCTGCTCGACGAGCAGGATGGTCGTGCCCTGGGACTTCAGTTCGGCGATGGTGGCCATGATCTTCTGCATCATGATGGGGGAGAGGCCCATGGAGGGTTCGTCCAGCATGAGCAGCTTGGGCTGGGACATCAGGGCCCGGCCCATGGCGAGCATCTGCTGTTCACCGCCGGAGAGGGTGCCCGCGGCCTGTTTGCGCCGCTCGCCCAGGATGGGGAAGAGGTCGTAGGCGCGCTGGATGTCCTTTTCGATGCCGGGCCGGTCGCTGCGCAGGAAGGCTCCGAGGCGGAGGTTGTCCTCGATGGTCATGCGCGGGAAGATGTGCCGCCCTTCGGGGGAGTGGGCGAGTCCGAGGGAGACGATCTGGTGGGCGGGGACCTTCTTGAGGGACTTGCCGTTGAACTTGATCTGGCCGCCGACGGGCTTGAGCAGGCCGGAGAGGGTGCGCAGGGTGGTGGTCTTGCCGGCGCCGTTGGTGCCGATGAGGGTGACGACCTCGCCTGCTTCGACCTTGAACGAGATGCCCTTGACGGCTTCGATCTTGCCGTAGGCGACGCGGAGGTCCTCGACTTCGAGCAGGGTGGTCATCGGTCGTTCTCCTTGCCGGGCGCGGCGTCCGTGGTGGCTTCGGCCGTCGCGGCCGGGGCCTGTGCTTCGGCGGCTTCGACCTCGGCGGCCTCTGTGGCTCCGGGGTCGCCTTCGAAGGGTTCGCCGAGGTAGGCGGCGATGACGCGTTCGTCGCCCTGGACGGTGGCGCTGTCGCCTTCGATGAGCTTTTCGCCCTGGACGAGGACGGCGACGCGGTCGCAGAGGTTGAAGATGAACCGCATGTCGTGCTCGATGACGAGGACGGCGATGCCCTGGTCGCGGATGGCGAAGACGAGTTCTTCGGTGGTCCGGGTCTCCTGGGGGTTCATGCCGGCCGTCGGCTCGTCGAGGAGCAGCAGGCCGGGCTCGCTGGCCAGGGCGCGCGCGATCTCCAGTTTGCGTTGTTCGCCGTAGGGGAGGTTGCGGGCGAGGTGGTCGGCCTTGTTCGCGAGGCCGACGAACTCGAGGAGTTCCATGGCGCGTTCGCGGGAGGCCTTCTCGGCTTTGTGGAAGCCGGGGCCGCGCAGGACGGCGGACCAGAAGCCTTCCTTGGTGCGGGTGTGGCGGCCGACGAGGACGTTCTCCAGGACGGTCATGTTGGCGAACAGGCGGATGTTCTGGAAGGTGCGGGCGATGCCGGCCGCGGTGACCTTGAAGGATTTGGGCGGCAGGACGTTGCCCTTGTAGCGGACTTCGCCTTCGGTGGGGACGTACAGGCCGGTGAGGCAGTTGAAGAAGGTGGTTTTTCCGGCGCCGTTGGGGCCGATGAGTCCGACGATCTCGCCGCTGCCGACGGTGAGGTCGACGCCGCGTACGGCGGTGAGGCCGCCGAAGCGCATGGTGACGCCGCGTGCGTCGAGGACGGTCTCGCCGCTGGTGATGGTCTGGGTGGTCATCTTGTGTCAGGCCCCTGTCTTGCCGAGGACTGCGGGCGCTTCGGCCTCGTCGTGGAATTCGAGCTGCCGGCGCCGGTTGGCGACGAGGCCTTCGGGGCGGAAGCGCATCAGGAGGATGAGTGCGACGCCGAAGGCGAAGAGCTGGTAGTCGCCGAGGAACTGCAGCTTGTTGGGGATGAGGTAGAGCAGGGAGGCGCCGATGAGGGGGCCGCCGATGGTGCCCATGCCGCCGAGGACGACTGCGGCGAGCAGGAAGGCGCTGTTGGGCGGGATGGGGCCGGCGAACTGGTACTGCTCGGGGGTCACGGTGTAGGTGACGTGGGCCTGGACGGTGCCGGCGAGTCCGGCGAGGGAGGCGCCGACGGCGAAGGCGATGAGTTTGACGCGGAAGCCGTTGATGCCCATGGCGAGGGCGGCGGTCTCGTCTTCGCGGATGGCGACCCAGGCGCGGCCGATGCGGGAGTCGCCGCTGCGTCGGAAGACGAGGACGACGACGGCCGTGATGAGCAGCATCAGCAGGAAGTAGTTGGCGAAGCGGCCGATGGTGAAGCCGGCGATGGTGTGTTCGGCGCCGAGGTCCCAGCCGAGGATGTTCAGGTTGGGGATGGAGGAGATGCCGTTGGAGCCGTTGGTGATGTCGGGTCCGGAGGTTCCGTCGAGGTTGTTGACGGTGATGCGGAAGATCTCTCCGAAGCCGAGGGTGACGATGGCGAGGTAGTCGCCGCGCAGTCGCAGGGTGGGGGCGCCGATGAGGACGCCGAACACGAGGGAGGCCGCGGCGCCGACGAGCACGGCGGCCCAGAATGGGAAGTGCACGTGCAGCGGCGAGCTGGGGGAGCCGGAGACGAGGGCCGCGGCGTAGGCGCCGACGCCGAGGAAGGCGACGTAGCCGAGGTCGAGGAGGCCGGCGAGGCCGACGACGATGTTCAGGCCGAGGGCGACGGTGGCGAAGATGAGGATGTAGACGCCGAGGGTCGCGTACTGGTCGTCGGTCTGGGTGAACGGGAACAGGGCGGCGGTGACGAAGGCGCCGACCATGGTGATGTTCTGGTGCCGCGCGGTGATCTCCGAGGCGTGGGCCACGAGCCCGGCCTTGGCGAGTGCGGCGAAGCCGAAGCCCGCGGTGATGAGGAAGCCGACGAAGAGTTCGTCGTATTCGGTGCCGATGCCGTAGGTGAAGACGATGAGGGCGACGGCGAGGACGGCGACGATGACGAGGATCTCGGCGAACGCCGGGAGCTTCGGTGCGGGGCGTGCGGTGCCGCCGGTGAAGGCGGCCTTGAGCGTGGCCCGGCCGTGCGCGGCGCGGTTCTTGAAGTGCTCCCAGCCGTTGTCGTCGGGGTCGATGGGGTCGGGTTCGGGCCGCTGGAAGGGCAGCGCGAGGGCGCCGAGGAGGGCGATGAGGGTGGTGACGGCGACGATGTAGCCGCCCGGTTCGAGGTTGACGACGCCGCCGAGTTCGTAGCTGATGGAGATGACGGTGTACCAGGCGGTGGCGAAGGTGGCGAGGGCCGCGAACTTCAGTGCGGCGTCGGCGCCGGCGGGGACGAGCCAGCGCAGGTATTTCACGTCGTACGAGGCGAGGCCGAGGACGGTGGTGAGGATGCCGCCGATGAGGACGAGGACCTGCAGGCCGCCGGGGTAGCCGTAGACGGTGAGGTCGCCGGGGAATTCCTGTGTCCAGGTCCAGGCGAGGAAGGTGGCGACGATGGTGAGCACCGCGCCGGCGGTGGCGAGGGCGCGGCCGAGGGCGGCTGGGATGCCGATGAGTCCGGTGGGGGTTTTGGCGGTGGGGGCGCTGGGGGTTTCGGGTGCGGTGGTCTGTGTGGTCATCGGTGTCACGCCCTGTCCGCGACGCGCTCGCCGAGCAGGCCTTGGGGCCTGAGCAGCAGAACAAGGATGAGGAGTACGAAGGCCCAGACGTCGGCCCAGGACTGGCTGCCGAACTTGTCCATGCCGGGGAGGTCGGAGATGTAGGCGGCGGCGATGGTTTCTGCGACGCCGAGGACGACTCCGCCGATCATGGCGCCGTAGATGTTGCCGATGCCGCCGAGGACGGCTGCGGTGAAGGCCTTCAGGCCGAGGATGAAGCCCATCTTGAAGTCGATCTGGCCGTACTTGAGGCCGTTGGCGACTCCGGCGACGGCGGCGAAGGCGGCTCCGAGGGCGAACGCGATCACGATGATGCGGTCGGTGTTGATGCCCATGAGCTTGGCGGTGTCCGGGTCCTGGGCGGTGGCCTGCATGCCGCGGCCGGTGCGGGTCTTCATGACGAAGTAGGCGAGGACGGCCATGCTGAGGGGGGCGGCGATCAGCAGGAAGATGTCGCCGGTCTGGATGGTGACGCTGCCGATGTGGAAGGGGCCGCCCTCGATCTGGGGGAAGGTGCGGGCGGACTTGGCCTCGGGGTACCAGGCCCAGACGGCCTGCTGCAGCGCGAGGGAGAGGCCGATGGCGGTGATGAGGGGCGCCAGTCGGGGGGCGGTGCGCAGGGGCCGGTAGGCGAATCGTTCCGCTGCGACGGCGACGAGGACGGCGACGATGATGCCGCCGATCAGCATGAGGGGCAGGGCTATCCACATGCTCGTCCCGTCGGGCAGGACGTAGGCGTAGACCGTGAGGGCACCGAAGGCCCCGGTCATGAAGATCTCGCCGTGGGCGAAGTTGATGAGCTGGACGATGCCGTAGACCATCGTGTAGCCAATGGCGACCAGCCCGTACATGGATCCCAGTAGCAGGCCGTTGACCAGCTGCTGCGGCAGTTCGTTCACCGCATGTCCTCCGAGACGTTCGGATGTTCGACGGATGTGCCGGATGTCCGGATGTGAGTCCGCGCGGGGCGCCAGTGGAACGCGCCCCGCGCGGCTCATGGGTGGTGCGGGTGGAGGGGTGGGTCAGCCACCGTTGTAGGTGCCGGACTCCACGGTCTTCCAGGTCCCGTTCTCGACGGCGTAGACGGTGAGCTGCTTGTTGGTGGTGTCACCGTACTGATCGAAGGAGACCTTGCCGGTCACTCCGTCGATGGAGACGTTCTGCATGGCCTCCGTGATCTTGGCGCGGGCGTCGGAGGGCAGCTTGCCGTTGTTGTCGGCGACGACCTTCTTGACGGCCTCGATGATGGCCTGGGCGGAGTCGTAGGCGTAGCCGCCGTAGGCGCCGTAGGCGTCCTTGTAGCCGCCGGCCTTGTAGTTGTCCAGGAACTGCTTGGCGGAGGGGAGTTCGTCGAGCGGGGCGCCGACGGAGGTGGCGAGGTCGCCGTTGCTGGCGGCGCCGGCGAGCTTGACGTAGGTCGGGTCGTACAGGGCGTCGCCGCCGACGACGGGGATGTTGGCTCCGGCGGCCTTGATCTGCTTGCTGAGCGGGCCGGCCTGGGGGTACTCGCCGCCGTAGTAGACGACGTCGGCGCCGGAGTTCTTGACCTTGGTGGCGACCGCGGAGAAGTCCTTGGCGTCGGGGTTGATGTGCTCGGTGCCGGCGACGGTGCCGCCGAGCTTCTTGAACTCGGTGGTGAAGGTGCCCGCGAGGCCGGCGCCGTAGGTCTTCTTGTCGTCGATGACGAAGACCTTCTTCTTCTTGGCCTTGTTGAAGACGTACTGGGCGGCGAACGGGCCCTGGACGGCGTCCGTGGTCGCGGTGCGGAAGTACGACTTGTACGTGCGGGTCTTGCTGGTCGCCCAGTTGGTGCCCTGGGTGAGCGCCGGGTTGGTGTTGGCGGGGGAGATCTCGACGAGCTTGGCGTCGTCGAAGACCTTCTGCATGGACTCGGCGACGGAGGAGTTCAGCGGGCCGACGACGCCGAGGACGTCCTTGTTGGCGACGAGTTTGGTGGCGTTCTGCTGGCCGGAGGAGGGCTGGGCCTGGTCGTCCAGCGCCTGCATCTCGAAGGTGATGCCGTCGACGGCCTTGTTCTTGTTGGCCTGCTTGACGGCGAGGTCGACGGAGTTCTTGATGCCGAGGCCGATCGCGGACAGGTCGCCCGTGAGGGGCGCGTCGACGCCGATGACGACCTTGGTGCCGCCGCCGTTACCGGAGTCCGAGCCACCGTCCTTGTCACGCGAGCCGCAGGCGGTGAGGGTCAGTGCTCCCGCCGCCAGCGCGGCGGTGATGGCGATGAGCGAACGTTGACGCACGATCAGTCCTTTCCCTGGCACAGCCGAATCCCCGTGGAAACGGCTGAGTCGAGCGCTGGGCCGAAGTGGCATTCCGACGGCGCGGTGACTGGCGGTGACTCTAAGCGTGTGTGGGGAACGTGGAGGAGAGTCTGTCCCATGCTGTGACGCTCTTGTTATGACACGACGTAATGCAGAGCGGTGCAGCGTGGGGGGAACAGCGGAATTCAGGCCGATTCGCCCCGTCCGGATTCTGAGAATCCGCAGGACTCGCCGTGGTGCGTTCAGGCGTCTCGGCGTTTTTGCTGATTACCGGGAATCGTTGCCATGGGCCACTGGTGGGGGGCGTGTCAGGGCGGGCTCCAGAAGATGATCAAGAGGAAAGAGTGATCGTTTATTGCGTACGCATTACGCACGGTTACGGATCAGGAAAAGGAATCGTGGGTTCCTCGCCAGATTTCCGCAATGGGGGGTGCGGTGGTGATCGTGATCTTGCGCGGGGGAAGCCGCTTCTTTGTCCGTGATGCCCCCGGAAAACCCGAAACCGCCCGTCCCGGTGAGCGGGTCGGACGGCTTCGGGTGAAGGGCGGTGCGGGGGGTGGGGGTTGAAGCGGCGGTCGGGGCCGGGCCGGGCTCGGTGGGGGGCTTGGGCTGGCCCGTGGGTGTACCAGGCGTGCGCGGATCGGGCCGGTGGGGCCGGGTCAGCCGGCCGGGCGGGCGGCGGCTTCGTCGCCGGGCCTGGCGTCGCGCAGCAGGCACGTCAGCCGGGCGGTGCACACGCGCCGACCCTGCTCGTCCGAGATGACGATCTCGTACGTCGCCGTCGAGCGGCCCCGGTGCACGGGCGTCGCCACGCCGGTGACCAGACCGGAGCGAACCCCGCGGTGGTGGGTGCAGTTGAGGTCGACGCCGACGGCGATCCTGGTGCTGCCGCCGTGCAGCATCGAGCCGACCGAGCCCAGGGTCTCGGCGAGCACCGCGGACGCGCCGCCGTGCAGCAGGCCGTAGGGCTGGGTGTTGCCCTCCACCGGCATGGTGCCGACGACCCGCTCGGCGGAGGCCTCCCGGATCTGCACGCCCATGCGCGTCCCGAGGTGCCCCGCGGAGAAGAGGGCCGGCAGGTCGATGCCGAGTGCGGCGTACTCGTCGAGGACCTCCTGCGGGAACTTCACGTGCTGCTGCTCGCCCATGGGCCCGGCTCCGTTCGTCGTCGTGACACGTCCTTGCCGGCTCGGGCGGACGCCCGAGCCCTGCTGACTTAAGCGAACGCTCAGTCGGTGGCCGATTGTTCCAGACGGACCACGACGGACTTGCTGGCCGGGGTGTTGCTGGTGTCCGCGGTGGCGTCCAGCGGCACCAGGACGTTCGTCTCCGGGTAGTAGGCGGCCGCGCAGCCCCGCGCGGTCGGGTAGTGCACCACCCGGAAGCCGGGTGCCCGCCGCTCGACCCCGTCCTGCCACTCGCTGACCAGGTCGACGTAGGAGCCGTCGGCGACGCCCAGGGCGCGGGCGTCGTCGGGGTTGACCAGCACCACCCGGCGGCCGTCCCGGATGCCCCGGTAGCGGTCGTCGAGGCCGTAGATCGTGGTGTTGTACTGGTCGTGCGAGCGCAGCGTCTGCAGCAGCAGCTGGCCCTCGGGCAGCTTCGGGAACTCCACCGGGGCCGCGGTGAAGTTGGCCTTGCCGGTGGCCGTCGGGAAGCGCCGTTCGTCGCGCGGGGCGTGCGGCAGCGCGAAGCCGCCGGGGCGGGTCACGCGCGCGTTGAAGTCCTCGAAGCCGGGGACCACGCGCGCGATGCGGTCGCGGATCGTCGCGTAGTCCTTCTCGAACTCCTCCCAGGGGGCGAGGCTCCGCTCCCCGAGGACCCGGCGGGCGAGACGGCACACGATGGCCGGCTCGGACAGCAGATGCCGGCTCGCCGGCTCCAGCCGGCCGCGGGAGGCGTGCACCATGCCCATCGAGTCCTCGACCGTGACGAACTGCTCGCCGCTGTCCTGCAGATCCCGTTCGGTGCGGCCGAGCGTCGGCAGGATCAGCGCCCGCGCGCCCGTCACCACATGGGAGCGGTTGAGCTTCGTCGACACGTGCACCGTCAGGCGGGCGCGCCGCATGGCCGCCTCGGTGACCTCCGTGTCGGGGGAGGCGGAGACGAAGTTGCCGCCCATCGCGAAGAACACCTTCGCCTCGCCGTCGCGCAGCGCTCGGATGGCCCGGACGACGTCGTAGCCGTGCTCACGCGGCGGAGCGAAGCCGAACTCCTTCTCCAGCGCGTCCAGGAAGGCCGGCGCCGGGCGTTCGAAGATGCCCATGGTGCGGTCGCCCTGCACGTTCGAGTGGCCGCGCACCGGGCACACGCCCGCGCCCGGACGGCCGATGTTGCCGCGCAGCAGCAGGAAGTTGACCACTTCCTTGATCGTCGGCACGGAGTGCTTGTGCTGGGTCAGGCCCATGGCCCAGCACACGATCGTGCGCTGCGAGGCGAGCACCATGGCGAGGGCCCGCTCGATCTCCTCGCGCGTCAGACCGGTCGCGGTGAGCGTCTCGTCCCAGTCGGCGGCACGGGCGGCTCGCGCGAACTCCTCGTATCCGTGGGTGTGTTCGCGGACGAACTCCTCGTCCACGGCGCCCTCGGTCTCGAGGACCAGCTTGTTGAGGAGACGGAAGAGGGCCTGGTCGCCGCCGAGGCGGATCTGCAGGAACAGGTCGGTGAGCGCGGCGCCCGAGGTGAGGCCCTTGGCGGTCTGCGGGTTGTGGAACTTCTCCAGGCCGGCCTCGGGCAGCGGGTTCACGCTGATGATCTTCGCGCCGTTGGTCTTGGCCTTCTCCAGCGCGGAGAGCATGCGCGGGTGGTTCGTGCCCGGGTTCTGCCCGGCGACGATGATCAGGTCGGCCTGGTAGAGGTCGTCCAGCAGGACGCTGCCCTTGCCGATGCCGATCGTCTCGCCGAGGGCCGAGCCGGAGGACTCGTGGCACATGTTGGAGCAGTCCGGCAGGTTGTTCGTGCCGAGCTCGCGGGCGAAGAGCTGGTAGAGGAACGCGGCCTCGTTGCTGGTACGGCCCGAGGTGTAGAAGACGGCCTCGTCCGGGGAGCCGAGCGCGGCGATCTCCTCGGCGACGATGTCGAAGGCGCGCTCCCAGGTGACCGGCTCGTAGTGGTCGGCGCCCTCGGGCAGGTACATGGGATGGGTCAGACGGCCCTGCTGCCCCAGCCAGTACCCGCTCCTGGTCGCCAGGTCGGAGAGGGGGTGCGCGGCGAAGAACTCCGGGGTGACCCGGCGCAGCGTGGCCTCCTCGGCGACCGCCTTCGCGCCGTTCTCGCAGAACTCCGCCTTGTGCCGGTGGTCCGGCTCCGGCCAGGCGCAGCCGGGGCAGTCGAAGCCGTCCTTCTGGTTCACGCTCAGCAGCGTGAGCATGGTGCGCTTCACGCCCATCTGCTGCTGGGCCATGCGCAGCGTGTGCCCGATGGCCGGCAGCCCGGCCGCGGCGTGCTTCGGCTCCGCGACCTGCGGCGCGTCCTGGACAGGGTCGGCCTTCGGCGGCTTCGTCGCCATCGCGCACTCTCCTTCGGGTACACGTGTGTGGTACGTCTCAGATCCTCGCACGGCCCACCGACAACGATCAGCCCCCTGGGCGTGCATGCCCGGGCCGGCGGGCGGGTGGGCGTGCCATGGAGGGCGGGTGTGCCCTGGAGGGTGGGTTCTGGCGGGCAGGTGTGCCCTGGAGGGCGGGCGTGCCGTGGAGGGCGAGTGTGCCGTGGAGGGCGGGTGTGCCCTGGCGGGAGGGTGGTGCCGGGGAGCGGTCCGTGCCGGTCCCGCTCGGCCCTGGTGGGGAGGCGGTTGGGGAGGGTGCCGGGGAGCGGTCCGTGCCGGTCCTTTCCGGGTGCGATCCCCGCTCCGCCCCAGCGGGGAGGCGGTCGCTGCCCGGGTGCAGTACGGATGGGACTCCGGACTCCGGCCCAGGTCCGTGGGCGACGCGGCCCCCGCCCGGGTTCTCTGCGGATGCGGACCCCGCCGAGGTGTGTCTGGCGGTCCGGGAGCCGGGTCACGCCGGCCCAGCGGAACCGGAGGGCCGGGCCTCGCGGTCCGGAGGGCCGGGCCTCGCGGTCCGGAGGGCTCGGCCTCGGGGTTCGGAGGGCTCGGCCTCGGGGTTCGGAGGGCTCGGACACGCAGTCCCGGCGTCTCGGCCGTCCCGGCGTCTTGGCCGCACCGGCGTCTCGGCCGTCCCGGCGTCCCGACCGCCCCACGGTCTCGGCGGGGGCCGTCCCGGCGGCCCGTCCACGCGTGGACCCCGGCCATGCCCGGCCCGCCTTGACGCCCCGCCCCTCTGATCACGTCCGCTGCACGCCCCCGCCTTTTCACCCCTTGCCGATGACGCCCGCGACCGATGCGATGAGCGCCCCCGCCGAATCTCCCGCACCTTTGTGCCTCGCCCGCCCCGCACCGCCCCGCCACAGCACCTCACGCTCCCGTCCCTTGTGCGGCCCCTCACACTCTGCGTGGGCGGAGACCGGGCCGCGGCGGCGCGACTCGGCGGGCCCGGCCGGCCGAACCCCGCAACGCACCCGGGCACGGCGACCGGGCGACGCCGGGGTGGCCGCCTCCCAGCAGCCGGCGGCAGCACTCCGCAGCCGGCGGCAGCCACCCGGTGGCGGCTCGGTGTCAGTGGGGCGTGGCAGGATCGGGGGCGTGGCAGAGACAGCAGCGAAGAAGACCGACAGCACCCCCGGCGGCAGCCGCCCGCGCCTGATGCTCATGGACGGGCACTCCCTGGCCTATCGCGCGTTCTTCGCGCTGCCCGCGGAGAACTTCACCACCGCGACCGGCCAGCCGACGAACGCGATCTACGGCTTCGCCTCGATGCTGGCGAACACCCTCCGCGACGAAGCGCCCACGCACTTCGCGGTCGCCTTCGACGTCTCCCGCAAGACGTGGCGCTCGCAGGAGTTCACCGAGTACAAGGCGAACCGCTCCAAGACCCCGGACGAGTTCAAGGGCCAGGTCGAGCTGATCGGCGAGCTGCTCGACGCGATGCACGTCTCCCGCTTCGCCGTCGACGGCTTCGAGGCGGACGACATCATCGCCACGCTCGCCACGCAGGCCGCCGACCAGGGCTTCGAGGTGCTGATCGTCACCGGCGACCGCGACTCCTTCCAGCTGGTCAGCGACCACGTCACGGTGCTGTACCCGACGAAGGGCGTCTCGGAGCTGACCCGGTTCACCCCGGAGAAGGTTTTCGAGAAGTACGGATTGACGCCCGCCCAGTACCCCGACTTCGCGGCGCTGCGCGGTGACCCCTCCGACAACCTCCCCGGCATCCCCGGCGTCGGCGAGAAGACCGCCGCGAAGTGGATCAACCAGTTCGGTTCCTTCGCGGAGCTGGTCGAGCGCGTCGAGGAGGTCAAGGGCAAGGCCGGGCAGAACCTCCGCGACCACCTGGAGGCCGTCAAGCTCAACCGCCGGCTCACCGAGCTGGAGCGGCAGGTGCCGCTCGAGAAGACGGTCGCCGACCTGGAGCGCCCGGCCTACGACCGCAAGGCCGTCGCGATGATCCTGGACACCCTGGAGATCCGTAACCCGTCGCTGCGCGAGCGGCTGCTCGCCGTCGACCCGGGTGCGGCGGAGGCCGAGACGAGCCCGGTCGTCACGGACGGCGTCGAGCTGGACGGCATGGTGCTGGGCAGCGGCGAGCTGACCGGCTGGCTGGCCGAGCACGGCAGCGAGCCGCTCGGCATCGCCACCGTCGACACCTGGGCGCTGGGCACCGGCTCCGTCGCCGAGGTCGCGCTGGCCACCGCCGGCGGCCCGGCCGCCTGGTTCGACCCGTCCCAGCTCGACGAGGCCGACGAGAACGCGTTCGCGGCCTGGCTCGCCGACGCCGAGCGGCCCAAGGTGTTCCACGACGCCAAGCGCGCCATGCGGGTCTTCGCCGAGCACGGCTGGAGCATCGCCGGTGTCGCCATGGACACCGCGCTCGCCGCGTACCTGGTCAAGCCCGGCCGCCGCTCCTTCGACCTGGACGCGCTGTCGATGGAGTACCTGCACCGCGAGCTGGCGCCCGCCGCCGCGGCCGACGGCCAGCTCGCCTTCGGCGCGGACGACGGCGCCGAGGCCGAGGCGCTGATGATCCAGGCCCGCGCCGTCCTCGACCTGGGCGAGGCGTTCGAGAGCAAGCTGAAGGAGGTCGGCGCCGCGGACCTGCTGCGCGACATGGAGCTGCCCACCTCCGCGCTGCTGGCCCGCATGGAGCGGCACGGCATCGCAGCGGACCGCTCCCACCTGGAGACCATGGAGCAGATGTTCGCGGGTGCTGTACAGCAGGCCGTGAAGGAGGCGCACGCGGCGGCCGGGCACGAGTTCAACCTCGGCTCGCCCAAGCAGCTCCAGGAGGTCCTCTTCGGCGAGCTGGGCCTGCCGAAGACGAAGAAGACCAAGACCGGCTACACCACCGACGCCGACGCCCTGGCCTGGCTCGCCGGCCAGACCGACAACGAGCTGCCGGTGATCATGCTCCGCCACCGTGAGCAGGCCAAGCTGCGCGTCACGGTCGAGGGCCTGATCAAGACGATCGCCTCGGACGGCCGGATCCACACCTCGTTCAACCAGACGGTCGCGGCGACCGGCCGGCTGTCCTCCACCGACCCGAACCTGCAGAACATCCCGGTCCGCACCGACGAGGGCCGCGCGATCCGCCGCGGTTTCGTCGTGGGCGAGGGCTACGAGTCGCTGATGACCGCCGACTACAGCCAGATCGAGCTGCGCGTGATGGCCCACCTGTCGGAGGACGCGGGCCTGATCGAGGCGTTCACCTCGGGCGAGGACCTGCACACGACCGCGGCCTCCCAGGTCTTCGCGGTGGAGCCCGCCGCCGTGGACGCCGAGATGCGCCGCAAGATCAAGGCGATGTCCTACGGCCTGGCGTACGGCCTGTCGGCGTTCGGCCTGTCCCAGCAGCTGAACATCGAGGCCGCCGAGGCGCGCACGCTGATGGACGCCTACTTCGACCGCTTCGGCGGGGTGCGGGACTATCTGCGCCGGGTCGTCGACGAGGCGCGGGCGACGGGGTACACGGCGACGCTGTTCGGCCGCCGCCGCTACCTGCCCGACCTCAACAGCGACAACCGCCAGCGGCGCGAGGCGGCCGAGCGGATGGCGCTGAACGCGCCCATCCAGGGCACGGCGGCCGACATCGTGAAGATCGCGATGCTGAACGTCGACCGGGCGCTGCGCGAGGCCGGCCTCGCCTCCCGCATGCTGCTCCAGGTCCACGACGAAATCGTGCTGGAGATCGCCCCCGGCGAGCGCGAGAAGGCGGAGGAACTGGTCCGCCGCGAGATGGCGGCCGCGGTCCAGCTCCGCGTCCCCCTGGGCGTCTCGGTCGGCGTCGGCCCGGACTGGGAGTCGGCAGCGCACTAGCCCGCCGGCGGCAGGGCCCGGGTTGGCTGAGCTGCGTGATCCGCTCAGCCGACCCCGGCCCCGCCCTGCAGGCACGGTGTCGGTCCCCGAACCCCCGGCCCGCTCTGCAGGCACCGGTGTCCGTCCCGACCTCCAGGGGCGCGGGGAACTGCGCGACCGGCCCACCGCCACCCGCAGCCGCCCACGACGCGAATCCACCCACCCCCCAGGCGTCCCGGGCCAACCCCCGGAGGGAGCGTCACTCGCCTGGCCCCCGCAGAAACGCGCCCCGCGCCGCCCTGCCGCCAGGATGCGGGCATGGGTATACGCATGCTCCACCGCCGCACGGCACGAGCTCAGGCCCAGCACCAGGCGCCGGCCCGAGCCGACGCCACGGCGGATCGCTCCGCGCCGCAGCCGTCCGTTCAGCCCTTCGCGGCGGACGCCAGTACCGGCCGCGTCCCCGCCACCCGCGCCGAGGCCCTGCGCCGCGGCACCGCGGCCCTCGCCCGTCGCCTCACCCGCCGGGACGCGTCGGCCGCGGCCGACGACACCGCCGTAGCGGAAACACCCGGTGAGGTGCCGCGCTGGCGGCTGTGGACCGAGCTGGGTCTGAGCTACCTGGCGTTGCTGCTGAGCCGGCTGCCACGCCCGTCCCGCCCGGCGCGCACGTTCACGGTGTTCGTGGTCCGGCTGCCCACGACCGCTGCGGTCACCCGGCCGGACGGCTCTCCTCGAGCTCGCCGCTGACCTCGCCCGCACCGACCGTGACCGGCCGCCGCGCCCGCACCCCGGCGGCGTACAGGAGCAGCCCGAGGACGAGTCCGGTGCCGGTGCCGAAACACACCGTCGGGATCAGCTCCCACGGCTCGGCGGTGTCCCCCCGGTAGGCCCACCACCTCGTGGCCCGCTGTGCCGCGCCCGCCAGTGCGCACGCGCCGAGCAGCGCCGCGGCCCACCACCGGTCCCGCACCGACAACGCGGGTACCGCGGCCGGCTCGCCCGAGGGGGCCCGGCGTACCGCGCGCCACACGAACGCGGTGATCACCACCGCGGCCGCCGCCGAGCCGCCGTACTGGAGGTACCAGTACAGCGGTGCGCCCGCCAGCCGCTGCCCCAGGACGGGGAACAAGCGCATCCCCCACCGGTCCAGGTGCGTGAACGCATCCCACACCACGTGCGTCAGCGCTCCGAGCGCCGCCGAGACGTACCACCACAGCCCGGCGGCAAGCCGTACACGCGCGCGTGGCGCCCCGCACCGCAGCAGCGCCGCCCACCGGCCCTGCCGGGGGCGTGGCAGCAGCGCCACGAGCGGCTCGCGCACCAGCAGCCACAACGCCACGAGCAGCCAGGAGATGAGCACGTCGACGGTGAGGACTCCCGCGAAGGAGTGCGTGATGCGCCCGAACTCCATCGCACCGGGCACGACACTCGCCGCGTAATAGGTCATGTCGGGCGAGAAGGAGCCCGCCACCAGGACGGCCGGCACCAGTCGCCCCCGGCCGGAGCCGTCGGCGCGCACAGCGGGCAGTACGGCGGCCGCGTGGCTCAGCGTGAACGGCAACCGCTCTCCCTCTGACGTGTGTTGACGGGGCGTGCCCGGTAGGTGATCAGCGGCGTCCAGTATGCGGTGCGGCACAGGACCTCGAACGGGACATGGCCAACCGGTAAAAATCGGGCACGAACAGGTGCCCGAGGAAAGGAAGTTGTCGTAGGGTCACGGAGATGCCGCGCCGGGACGACCAATTGCCCCATGAGGGCAACCGGAGCGGTGGTTCGTTCGTCACACCAAGGCGAGTACGCCACACCGGACACAACACGACGGCGCGGCAGCAGAAAAGGACGGACGCCCGGGCGTCCACGGGAGGGGTTCACCACATGGCGGCGCAATTCGGCAGCAGGCTGCGCAAGGGAGCGTTCACCACCGCCGTGGCCGCTGCGGCGGTCGCGGCGCTCTCCGCGTCCCAGGCTCCCGGCGTCACGGTCGACGACCAGGGAAGACAGTCCGCCGCCGGAACCGCGCCCAGCCCCGACGTGCAGGCGGACGACACCGACACCGCCACCGGCAACTCGCGGTACTACACCGACCTGCCGCCGCTCAACAGCCCCAACCCGGCGCCGACCACCGGCACCGTCCCGCCGGCGGCCACCGGCGCGACCGAGTCCGGCATCCCGGCGACCGTCCTCGACGCCTACCAGAAGGCGGCGGCCGAGCTGCGCGCCTCCAAGCCCGGCTGCAACCTGCCCTGGGAACTGCTGGCCGCCATCGGCAAGGTCGAGTCGGGCCAGGCCCGCGGCGGCCGCGTCGACGCGAACGGCACCACGATCGGCAAGATCCTCGGTCCCGCGCTGAACGGCAACGGCTTCGCGCTCATCAAGGACACCGACCACGGCGCGTACGACGGCGACACCACCGTCGACCGGGCCGTGGGTCCCATGCAGTTCATCCCGTCCACCTGGGCGTGGGCCGGCCGCGACGGCAACCGCGACGGTCTCAAGGACCCCAACAACGTCTACGACGCCGCCCTCGCCGCCGGCCACTACCTGTGCCGCAACGGCTGGGACCTGTCCACCCAGCAGGACATGAACCGGGCGATCCTCAGCTACAACAACTCCCAGGACTACCTGAGCACGGTCCTGACGTGGCTGGAGTACTACCGCAAGGGCACCCACGAGATCCCGGACGGCACCGGCACCCTGCCCTCGCACACCAGCCAGCCCGGCACCTCCGGCCCGAACCCGCGTCCCACGACGACGCCCCCCGCGCCGCACCCGTCGCCCGGGACGCCCACGCCCGGCGGCACCACGTCCCCGAAGCCGGGCAAGCCGACCACGCCCGGCAAGCCCGGCATCCCGACGCCGAAGCCCACGCCCACGCCCACCGACACGGTGGACCACCTGGAGCGGACGAACGCCACCAAGCCCACCGCGATGGCGGGCGACGCCTTCGCCCAGCGGATCGGCGCCCGTGCCGAGACGAAGGCCGGCAAGGCCGTCGCCAAGGTGCGCATCCGCTTCACCATCGACGGTGACACCGACACCACCTTCGCCGGCGGCGAGAGCGTCGCCACCGTCGTCACCGACAGCTCCGGCGTCGCCCTCGCCCCCGCCCTCCAGGCGGGCGAGAAGACCGGCGACTTCACGGTCCACGCGGCCGTCGTCGGCCGCATGGTCCCCGCCGTCGCCTACACCGCCACCGTCACCGAGCGCGCCGCCGACGCCCTCACCCACACCAGCGACACCCAGCAGACCTGCGTCGCCGGCGGCACGTTCGCCGACCAGGTCGAGGTCAAGGCCACCTACAAGGGCGCGGCCGCCGACAAGGTCGCCGCCACCGCCACCCTGATCAAGTCGGCCGACGACCCGTCCGAGAACGACAAGGGCCCCTACTTCAAGGACGCCGACGGCAAGGCCGTCCGCACCCTGAAGGATCTGCGGACCGACGCGAACGGCCTGCTGAAGCTCCCCAAGCTGTACGCGGACGACACCACCGGCACGTTCCTGCTGCGCATCACCACCGCGGGCGGGGCCACGCTGACCGTCGAACTCACCGTGACGGCACCGGCCACGACCACCAGCCCCTCCCCGTCCCCCTCGGGCAGCCCCTCCTCCTCGCCTTCGTCGTCGCCGTCGGCGAGCCCGAGCGCCTGACCCGCCCCGCTCCGCACGGCGCCCCTCCCCGCGAGGGGCGCCGCGCGTCAGGCGCGCCTGAGCCGCGCGTTCGTGTGCCGGGTCGGCTCCGCGGCGGCCGGGTCCTCCGGCCACGGATGCTTCGGGTAGCGGCCGCGCAGCTCCGCCCGCACCCCCTTGTAACCGTCGCGCCAGAACGAGGCGAGGTCGGCGGTGACGGCCGCCGGCCGCCCGGCCGGGGACAGCAGATGCACCAGCACCGGTATCCCGGCGAGACGGGGCGACTCCTGCAGCCCGAACATCTCCTGCAGCTTCACCGCGAGCACGGGCCGCTCCGGATCGGCGTAGTCGACCCGGACCCTGGACCCGCTGGGCACGGTGATCCGCTCCGGCGCCAGCTCCTCCAGCCGGGCCGCTTCCCCCGAGGCCCAGGGCAGCAGCCGGGCCAGCGCCTGCCCCGCGTCGATCCGGGCCAGGTCGGCCCGCCGCCGGGCCCGGCTCAGCTCCGGCTCCAGCCACTCCTCCACGCGCGCGTGCAGCGCCTCGTCGGACACGTCCGGCCAGGGCTCCCCAAGGTGCAGCCGGAGAAAGGCGAGCCGCTGCCGCAGCACGTCGGACTCCGGCGACCAGCGCAGCAGCCCGAACCCCTCCTGCCCCAACCCCTCCAGCAACGCCTGCCGTACGGCACCCGGGGCGGCGTCGGTGAGCGGCCGCGCCGTCAGCTCGATCGCACCCAGCCGCTCGACCCGCCGCGCGACGACGTCCCCGCCCGCCCAGTGCACCTCCTGCCGCGCGTCGAGCAGCGACCCGGCGGCCGACCGCGCCACCTCCTCGTCGATCACGGCGCCGAGCCGCACCCGCGCGTGCCCCCGACCCAGCGGCCGGTCGGCCACGGCGACCGCGATCCAGCGGGCACCGTGCAGCGGGGAACCGGCGGGCAGCTCGGCACGCGTACCGGAGGCCATCAGGTAGGAACCCCCGTCGAGCTTGGCCACACGCTCGGGGAAGGCGAGCGAGGCCACGACACCGGCCGCCCTGTCGTCCCCGGTGAGCGAGCCCACGTCGACGGCAGTGTCCGCAGGCCGGGCCACGTCCCCGGCGACGGCCCGCAGCCGCTTCACCTCCGTCCGCCACCGCGCGGCGTAGGCGTCACCGCCACGCCGGGCCGTCCGCAGCGCACCGGCCAGGTCGTCCCCGTACTCCCGCGGCGCCTCCTCGGACAGCAGCGCCACCACCTCCGCCCCCGCACCGGCGGTGTCCAGCAGGGCCCTCCCCAACCGTGGATGCACCCCCAGCCGCGCCAGCGCCCGCCCGCGCTCCGTGGCGCGGCCGGCCGGGTCCACCGCCCCCAGCGCCGTCAGCGCCTCCCGCGCCGCCGCCATCGGTCCGGCCGGCGGCGGATCAAGCAACGCGAGAGAGGACGCGTCGGGATCACCCCAGCAGGCCACCTGAAGGGCGAACGCCGTCAGGTCGGCCACCTTGATCTCCGGCGACGGGAACCGCGGCAGACGTCCCTCGTCCGCCTCCGGCCAGCACCGGTAGACGGTCCCCGGCGCCTCACGCCCGGCCCGCCCCGCCCGTTGCCGCCCCGCAGCGTGCGACGCCCGCACCGTCGCCAGCGCGCTCAGCCCGCGCGCGTGATCGACCCGGGGCTCCCGCGCGAGCCCCGAGTCGACGACCACCCGCACCCCGGGCACCGTCAGCGAGGACTCCGCGACCGAGGTCGTCAGCACCACCCGGCGCCGCTGCCCGGGCGAGAGCACCGCCTCCTGCACAGCGGCCGGCGCCCGCCCGTGCACCTGCAGCACGTCCACCTCGCCGAGGTCGCCGAGGAGTCCCGCCACGCGCGCGATCTCGCCCACGCCCGGCAGGAAGCACAGCACGTCCCCCTCCCGCTCACCGAGCGCCCGCCGCACCACCGACGCCACATGCGCGAGCAGTGCGGGATCCACCCACAAGCCGTGCGACGGCCGCACCGGTCGGGCCGGCGGCGCGTACACGACGCCGACCGCGTGGGCGGACCCCCGCGCCTCAACCACCGGCGCCCCGCCGAGCAGCCGCGCCCACTCGTCCCAGTCCGTCGTCGCCGATGCCGCCACCAGCTTCAGCTCCGGCCGCAGGGCCTCACGCACGTCCCACAGGAACGCCGCCACCGTGTCCGCGTCCAGATGCCGCTCATGGCACTCGTCGAGCAGTACGACGTCCACGCCCGGCAGCTCCTGGTCCCGCTGCAGCCGCTGGAGCAGCACACCGGTCGTCACGACCTCCACGCGCGTGTGGCGCCCCACGACCCGCTCACCGCGCACGGTGTACCCGACGGACCGACCTGGTTTCTCGCCCAGCAGCCACGCCATCCGACGCGCGGCGGCACGCGCCGCCATCCGCCGCGGCTCGGCCACGACGACCCGCCGCTCGGCCCCGCCGTCCAGCAGCCCGGCCAGGGCGAGCGGCACCAGCGTCGTCTTGCCCGTGCCGGGCGGTGCGCCGAGCACGGCGGCACCGTGGCCGCCGAGGGCGTCGTCCAGCGCGGGCAGGGCGCTGCGCACGGGCAGCGCGTCCAGGGCGTCGTAGCGGATCACGCATCCAGTTTCTTACGTGCGCGCGAGCGGCCGCCGGGCCTGTGGATAACTCTCCCGCCGGTCCCGGCGCCAGGACCGGCGGAGCAAAACGCGGGCCTCAGTCCCGTTCGCAGACGAAGATCGCCGTCCCCGGGATCAGATGTCCGCGCAGCGGCGACCAGCCGCCCCACTCGGAGGTGTTCCAGTCCGGCCACTCCGGCTCGACCAGGTCCACCAGCCGGAAGCCGGACGTCACCACGTCCCGCACCCGGTCGCCGAGGGTGCGGTGGTGCTCGACGTACACCGCGTTGCCGTCCTCGTCCTGCTCGACGTAGGGCGTGCGGTCGAAGTAGGACGCCGCGACCGTCAGCCCCTCCGGGCCCGGCTCGTCGGGGAAGGCCCAGCGGACGGGATGGGTGAGGGAGAAGACGAACCGCCCACCCGGCCGCAGTACGCGCCGCACCTCCCGCAGCACCAGCCGCGGGTCGGCCACGAACGGCAGCGCCCCGTACGCCGAGCAGGCCAGGTCGAAGGAGGCGTCCGCGAACGGCAGCACGGCCGCGTCCGCGCACACCAGGGGGAAGGAGGAACCGATCCGCAGCGCGTGCTGGAGCTGGCGGTGCGAGATGTCCAGGGCAACCGGGTACGCGCCCTGTGCGGCCAGCCAGCGCGCGCACTGGGCCGCGCCGGCGCCGATCTCCAGCACGTGCCGGCCCTCCAGCTCCTCCGGCGGGCCGAGCAGCTCGGCCTCCACCTCGTCCAGGCCCTCGGGCCCCCACACGAAGCGGTCGTCGCCGAGGAAGGTGCCGTGCTCGGTCTGGTACTCGTCGGCGTTGCGGTCCCACCAGCCCCGGTTGGCGCGGGCGCTCTCGGAGACCCCGGCGGCGCGCCGCGTGGCCTCCGCCTCGGCGTCGGGCCCGGCGGGGGAGGGCTGGGTGGATACGGACTCTTGGATGATCGGCTCCCTCGTCGTACTCTTCCGAACCAGCCCGTCCCCGGGTGCCATGACAGGGCCGCAAACGGCCCGTGTGGCCTCGCGAGACAGGTTTTGTGCCGGAAATGCGGTGATCCGCCCCGGGTGTGCGGCTTCGCGCATTGACCCTGCCCGGCTGCCCCCGTATGCTACAAGTTGCGCTGCGGGCCTGCGCACCTCAGACGTAGCAGGCTGCGCTCGCATCTGTATGTATGTCCCCTCGGTTCTCGAGGCGCCACGGAGCACCTGGTGCTCGCAGTGTGGCGCTTCCTTGGCTGTCCGGCCTTCTGCAGAGCGAAACGGGCTCCCGGCGTAAGCAGTACCTACGACTCACCGTCCGTACCGGAGCCCTTTCCCACATGACGAGCAGCACCGAGACCACCGCCACCACCCCGCAGGTTGCGGTCAACGACATCGGTAACGAGGAAGCCTTCCTCGCCGCGATCGACGAGACGATCAAGTACTTCAACGACGGCGACATCGTCGACGGCGTCATCGTGAAGGTCGACCGGGACGAGGTCCTGCTCGACATCGGTTACAAGACCGAAGGTGTCATCCCGAGCCGCGAGCTCTCGATCAAGCACGACGTCGACCCGAACGAGGTCGTCAAGGTCGGCGACGAGATCGAAGCCCTTGTTCTCCAGAAGGAGGACAAGGAAGGCCGCCTGATCCTCTCGAAGAAGCGCGCCCAGTACGAGCGCGCCTGGGGCACCATCGAGAAGATCAAGGAAGAGGACGGCATCGTCACCGGTACCGTCATCGAGGTCGTCAAGGGTGGTCTCATCCTCGACATCGGCCTCCGTGGCTTCCTGCCGGCTTCCCTCGTCGAGATGCGCCGTGTCCGCGACCTCCAGCCCTACGTGGGCAAGGAGCTCGAGGCCAAGATCATCGAGCTGGACAAGAACCGCAACAACGTGGTCCTGTCCCGCCGTGCCTGGCTGGAGCAGACCCAGTCCGAGGTCCGCCAGACGTTCCTCACGACCCTGCAGAAGGGTCAGGTCCGTTCCGGCGTCGTCTCCTCGATCGTCAACTTCGGTGCCTTCGTGGACCTGGGTGGCGTCGACGGTCTGGTCCACGTCTCCGAGCTGTCCTGGAAGCACATCGACCACCCCTCCGAGGTCGTCGAGGTCGGCCAGGAGGTCACGGTCGAGGTCCTCGACGTCGACATGGACCGCGAGCGCGTCTCCCTGTCGCTGAAGGCGACCCAGGAAGACCCGTGGCAGCAGTTCGCCCGCACCCACCAGATCGGCCAGGTCGTGCCCGGCAAGGTCACGAAGCTGGTTCCGTTCGGTGCGTTCGTCCGCGTGGACGAGGGCATCGAGGGTCTGGTCCACATCTCCGAGCTGGCCGAGCGTCACGTGGAGATCCCGGAGCAGGTCGTCCAGGTCAACGACGAGATCTTCGTCAAGGTCATCGACATCGACCTCGAGCGTCGCCGCATCAGCCTCTCGCTGAAGCAGGCCAACGAGGCCTTCGGTGCCGACCCGTCGGCGGTCGAGTTCGACCCGACCCTGTACGGCATGGCGGCGTCCTACGACGACCAGGGCAACTACATCTACCCCGAGGGCTTCGACCCCGAGACCAACGACTGGCTCGAGGGCTACGAGAAGCAGCGCGAGGAGTGGGAGCGCCAGTACGCCGAGGCGCAGCAGCGCTTCGAGCAGCACCAGCAGCAGGTCATCAAGTCCCGCGAGGCGGACGAGAAGGCCGCTGCCGAGGGTGGCGAGGCTGCCGCTCCGGTCGCGACCGGTGGCTCGTACTCCTCCGAGGGTGGCGACACCTCCGGCGCCCTGGCGTCGGACGAGGCGCTGGCGGCGCTGCGCGAGAAGCTGGCCGGCGGCCAGAGCTGATCGCTTGCCGCTGAGGCTTAGCAGTCGGTAGCTGAGGGGCCGTACCTTTCGGGGTGCGGCCCCTCAGTCATGCGTGGAGTCCGCCGACGGTCGTGTGCAGGCCGGTTGTGGCTGGTCGCGCAGTTCCCCGCGCCCCTTCAGGGCGTTGCATGCGCCCGGCGCTGTCATGATCCCCGTTTCACCGGCTTCCTTGATCGCGGGAATGCCTCCGCCGCGCTCCTCGTTGTCGTCTACGGACACGAGGAGGAGCGGTCACTGTGCTTGATCCGCAGGGTTTGTACACGTGGGAGCCGAAGGGGCTGGCCGTCGTCGACATGGCGCTCGCCCAGGAGTCGGCCGGACTTGTCATGCTCTACCACTTCGACGGATACATCGACGCGGGGGAGACCGGCGACCAGATCGTCGAAGGGCTCCTCGACTCGCTGCCCCACCAGGTCGTCGCCCGTTTCGACCACGACCGGCTGGTCGACTACCGCGCCCGGCGCCCGCTGCTGACGTTCCGCCGCGACCGCTGGACCGACTACGAGGATCCGGCCATCACCGTGCGGATCGTCCAGGACGCCACCGGCGCCCCCTTCCTGCTGCTGTCCGGGCCCGAGCCCGACGTGGAGTGGGAACGCTTCGCCGCGGCCGTGCGGCAGATCGTCGAGCGGCTCGGTGTCCGCCTGTCGGTGAACTTCCACGGCATCCCCATGGGCGTCCCGCACACCCGCCCGGTCGGCCTCACCCCGCACGGCAACCGCACCGACCTGGTCCCCGGCCACAGCAGCCCGTTCGACGAGGCACAGGTGCCCGGCAGCGCCGAAGCCCTCGTCGAGTACCGGCTGATGGAAGCGGGCCACGACGTCCTCGGCGTCGCCGCGCACGTCCCGCACTACATCGCCCGCTCGCCCTACCCGGACGCGGCGCTCACGGTGCTGGAGGCCATCACCGGCGCCACCGGCCTCGTGCTGCCGAGCATCGCGCACGCCCTGCGCAACGACGCCCACCGCACGCAGACCGAGATCGACCGCCAGATCAGGGAGGGCGACGAGGAGCTCACCGCCCTGGTCCAGGGTCTCGAGCACCAGTACGACGCCGCCGCCGGTGCGGAGAGCCGGGGCAACATGCTGGCCGAGCCCGTCGACATCCCGTCGGCGGACGAGATCGGCCGCGAGTTCGAGCGCTTCCTCGCCGAACGTGAGGGCGACAACTGACCTCCGCCGGTTCCGGCGTCAGCGGCAGGCCCTAAGCTTCCGCTCATGCTGACAGTGGGCCTGACCGGCGGTATCGGTGCCGGCAAGAGTGAGGTGTCGCGGCTGCTCGTCGAGTGCGGGGCCGTGCTGATCGACGCCGACCGTATCGCCCGCGAGGTCGTGGAGCCGGGCACGCCTGGCCTCGCGGCGGTCGTCGAGGCCTTCGGCTCCGATGTGCTCACGCCCGACGGCAGGCTCGACCGTCCCAAGCTGGGCTCGATCGTCTTCGCCGACCCCGAGAAGCTGGCCGCTCTGAACGCGATCGTGCACCCCTTGGTCGGGGCCCGCTCCCGCGAACTGGAACAGGCCGCGGCCGAGGACGCCGTCGTGGTCCACGACGTCCCCCTGCTCACCGAGAACGGCCTGGCCCCGCTGTACGACGTCGTGGTCGTCGTCGACGCCGGCCCCGCCACGCAGCTCGACCGGCTCGTGCGGCTGCGCGGCATGACGGAGGAGGACGCGCGCGCCCGCATGGCCGCGCAGGCCTCGCGTGAGAAGCGCCGGGAGATCGCCGACATCGTGATCGACAACGACGTGCCGCTGGAGCAACTGAGGGCACGCGTGCGGGAGGTCTGGGCGGAGCTGGCACGCAGGGCGCGGGAGGCCCGGTAGAGGCCGGGACCGGCACGGGGAGGCTGGGACCGGCGAGGGGACCGCGGTAGAGGCCCGGGACGGTCACACTGGTCCCACTGGCCGCAGGATCCCAACCGGTCGCCGTCGTCACGGTGGTCCCTCTGACCGCAGCAGTCGCAGTCACTGCTGTCGCTGCCGGAATAGGGGTACTCGGTCCGGGCGTTGAAGCCCTCGAGTGAGGGAAGGGATTTTTCCGTGCCCCAGACCAGCGGTTCGACCGGAGGTACTCCGGAGACACACGTCATCGACTTCCGTGCCGCCGAGCAATTGCTCGCCGCCCGCGATCCGCGAGGTGCGGTGAAGCTGCTCGACGGAGTGATCGCCGCGCACCCGGAGAACACCGCCGCCCGGCTGCTGCGCGCCCGCGCATTCTTCGCCGGCGCGCAACTGCGTCCCGCGGAGCTGGAGTTCACGATCGTCCTGGAGCGTGAACCGGACAACGCCTACGCCCACTTCGCGCTCGCCCGCACCTACGAACGCCAGGGCCGCAACGACCAGGCCCGACGGCACTTCCGGCTGGCGGCCGCGCTGGACCCGAACCCGCAGTACCTCAAGGCGGCACGCTTCGACGCATGAGGGCCGCGGTTTGACGCGGCCGAGGATTTCGACGCGCGAGAGGGGGCGTCGACGCGTGAGCGTCGCGGTTCGCCGCGGCTGGGCCGTCCCGCCGCCCTCGGCTCACGGCCGGCGGTGTTCCGGCGGCCGGTAGGGCGGGATGTCGGGCCCCGGCTGGAAGTGCGGGCCCTGCCGTATGTGCCGCAGGATCACCGTCATGTCGACGGTGATCACCAGCCACAGCACCCCGAACGCGGCCGCCCACCCGGGTTGCCCGGCGAGCGCGAACCCGGCCGTGCCGGCGATCGCCCAGATCAGGCCCCACACGCTCAGCCAGAAGCGCATCCGCAGCGCACTGCGTGCTGTCGTCGGCTCACTGCCTGTACGCATCGCGATCACCAGTCCTCCTTGCAACGTACTCCGGCCCGGGACGTTCACCAAGCGGTCCCCGTTCCGGCCTCGAACGAGAGCTCTTCGCTCGAAAGGGTGAATAGGAGGGCAGGGGGAACGGCCGTGCGAGAGCGGGTCGTTGGACTGGCATGGAGCTGAAGAAGCGAGCAGGACATCAGGGGACGGGACCGGGACCGATCACGCCGGACGGCTGCGCGGTCGAGCTGTACACACGGCTGCCGGTGCGGGACGAGCCGGACGTCATCGCCGCAGCAGTGCCGGCCGGAGCGAGCATTCTGGAGCTCGGCAGCGGTGTCGGTCGGGTGACCCACCCGTTGGTGGAGCGAGGCTTCAGGGTCACCGCGGTGGACGAGTCCGCGGAGATGCTGGAGCACGTGCGCGGGTCGCGCACGATATGCAGCCCGATCGAGGACCTCGACCTGGGCGAGCGTTTCGACGTCGTGCTGCTCGCGTCGTTCCTCGTGCACAGCGGGGACACCGAGATCCGGCGCGGACTGCTGCGCACCTGCGTGCGCCATGTCGCCGAGGGCGGTTGCGTGCTGATTCAACGGGAGGGCGAGGACTACCACAGCACCGTGCCGCGCGAGCGTGTCGACCCGGCCGGCTTCACCGTGCGGATCGCCTCGGCGCGGCCGGTCGGGGACGGGGTCAACGAGGTCGTGTGTGAGTACCTCTTCCCGGACGCGGTCTGGACCCAGACCTTCCGCTCCCGGCCCCTGACCAGGGAGCAGTTCGAGGCAGCACTGGCGGAAGAGGGGCTGAGGGTGGACCGGTACCTGACGCGGGACGGCATATGGGTGCGGGCGGTCCCGACGACCTAGTGGAGCGCGACCCGGCGCCGGCAACGGTCGCCGCTGCTCGGCCAACTGCGGCCGGGGAGCGATGAGTTTCGGAACCCCACCAGGTCTATCCCGGTGACATCACACGAACCAGGTGACATCACACCGGACCAGGCCACCGAACGCGAACCCAGGAGACCCTCATGTCCGAGACCACGGCTCCCGTCGGCACCCTCACCACCGCAGCGACCCCCGAGAGGGCGTCGGCCTCGACGAACCCCATGACCTCCATGGCCCCAGCGACGGTCATGACCAGGCGCGCTCGGTACGCCCGGATCGCGCTGCGTACCGTGCAGGTGCTGCTCGCGCTGTTCTACGCCTTCGCCAGTGCGCTGCCGAAGCTGATCGCGCACCCCACGGCGGTGGAGTCGTTCGACCGGATCGGCTGGGGCAGTGCGGGGATGTACGCCATCGGTCTGCTGGAGCTGGCAGGGGCCATAGCGCTGCTGGTTCCGGTGCTGCAGTCGGTCGCGGCGGTGTCCTTGAGCGCACTGATGGTGGGCGCGTTCATCGTCCAGATGACCGTGTTCGACGGCCAGAACGCGGCCACACCACTGATCCTGGTGGTGCCGCTCGCCCTCATAGCCTGGGCCCGCCGCAGGCACACCGCCGAACTGGTGGCGCTGCTGCGACACGGGGCGTGAGGCCGGGGCGGGAGCCCTCCGTCACCGGTGTCCGGACCCGCCTCCACCGGCCCGTGGACCGGGGCCCGGGCCGCCCAGACTCGGCAGGCCGCGCAGGGCCCGCAGGCGTTCGAGCTCGCGACGGTCGCGCTTGGTGGGGCGGCCGGCGCCACGGTCGCGGATGCCGGCGGGGGCGACGGCCTCGCGGGGCGGGGGCGGCGGGCTGTTGTCGATGTAGCACTGGACAGCCACGGGCGCTCCGACCCGCTTGCGGATCAGGCGCTTGACGACCACGACACGTTCCCGGTTCTCGCTCCGCAGCCGCACCTCGTCGCCCACACGGACGTTGTACGCCGGCTTGACGCGCTCGCCGTTCACCCGCACATGACCGCCCCGGCAGGCGGTGGCTCCGAGCGAACGGGTCTTGATCAGACGTACGGCCCAGATCCAGCTGTCGATGCGGACGGTCTCCCCGGGGGCGGGCCCGGCAGCCTCGGCCGCGGCGATGGCAGCGGCGACCTTCGGATCGGCGACCTCCGGATCGGCGGTCTCCGGCGCGGCGGCGATCTTGGGGTCTGCGCTCTCCTGCGTGGCGGCGGTGGCGCCCGCCGGGGGCACGGCAGCCGACGGTTCCGCGTCCGGGCCCGTCGTGTCCGTGGTCTTGTGGTCCGCACCTTCAGCAACCATGTTCTCGACCTTAGCTCGCCGCGCGGGGTGCGCCCCACGGGTTTCCCGCCCCGGCATACCGTGGTGCCATGACCCCCAGCGCATCCTCCGGCCTCCCCGACCTGGACCAGCGGATCGCCGGCTGCCGGGCCTGCCCGCGGCTCGTCGCCTGGCGGGAGGAGGTGGCGCGGACCAAGCGGGCAGCGTTCGCCGACTGGACGTACTGGGGGCGGCCGGTTCCCGGGTTCGGGCCGGCCGATGCGCGGCTGCTGATCGTCGGGCTCGCGCCCGCCGCCCACGGGGGCAACCGGACCGGGCGGATGTTCACCGGGGACCGCTCCGGTGACGTGCTGTATCAGGCGCTGTACGACGTGGGGCTGGCCTCGCAGCCGACGGCGGTCAGCGCGGACGACGGACTGGAGCTGTACGGCGTGCGGGTCACCGCGCCGGTGCACTGCGCACCGCCGGCGAACAAGCCGACGCCGCAGGAGCGGGACACCTGCCGGGCCTGGCTGGTGCAGGAGCTGACGCTGCTGCAGCCGACGCTGCGGGCGGTGGTGGTGCTCGGGGCGTTCGGCTGGCAGGCGGCGCTGCCCGCCTTCGCCGAGGCCGGCTGGCCGGTGCCACGCCCGCGACCGGCCTTCGGGCACGGTGCCAGGGTGACGCTGGATGGCGGAGCAGGCGGGGACGGCGGGACCGGCGGGGGAGGCGGCCGGGGTGGCGCGGTCCGTGGGGTCGGCGGGGGCGGCCGGGTCGGCGCGGTCCGTGCGGAAGGCGGAGGTGGCGGGGGCGGTGGAGGCGACAGGGAGCCGCTCCATCTCTTCGGCTGCTTTCACGTCAGCCAGCGCAACACCTTCACCGGGCGGCTCACGCCCGAGATGCTGCGGGACGTACTGAGCACGGCGGCTGAGGCTGCCGGGCTGCCGCACAGGGGGTGACCCACGCGGTACCGCGGTCGACGGCCGGCGTCGCTCAGTCGGCGGGTTCGTCCCCGAACAGGTGCTGCACGACTACTACTGGGTCAAGCGCGGCCGCGTCGACATGGAGCGCCTCTTCGACGCGGCGCCGGACGCGCCGTACCACTACCGACGGGGCGTCAACCCCAAGGCACTGTGGGCCTTCCTGCCCTCGACCTGACCACGAGCCGCGCGGGCAGCTACGAGCGCCCGCTCCCGAAGCGACGGACATGGGCCGCACACCGTGAGCGCCGGCGCCGATCGCGAAAAGAGGGTAACGACGCGCCGGTCTTCCACCGCACAAGTAGCCACCCGCGCTCCTTGCTTCATCACCTCGCGCACCCGCCCCAGCCCGCGTACGCTGCGCCAGGCCGCGACCGCGACCCCGGCCTCGACCCCAACCTCGACCTCGGCCCCGGCCTCGACCCCGATCCGAGCGCGACCCCCGCCCCGACCCCTCGCCCCGCTGGAGCGCACCCGTGCCGTCCGTTTCCGATCAGGCCTTCCTCGACCGCACCGCCGACCGACTCGCCGCCCTGCCCACCGTCCGCGCCGTCGCCCTCGGCGGCTCGCGGGCCCAGGGCACGCACCGGCCCGACAGCGACTGGGACCTGGCCGTCTACTACCGCGGCCCCTTCGACCCCGCCGACCTGCGCGCGCTCGGCTGGGATGGCGAGGTGTCGGAGGTCGGCGGCTGGGGCGGCGGTGTCTTCAACGGCGGCGCGTGGCTGACCGTCGAGGGCCGCCGCGTCGACGTCCACTACCGCGACCTCGACGTCGTCGAGCACGAACTGGCCGAAGCGGAGCAGGGCCGCTTCCGCGTGGAGCCGCTCCTCTTCCACCTGGCCGGCATCCCCACCTACCTCGTCGTCGCCGAGCTCGCGGTCAACCGGGTGCTGCGCGGTGCGATGCCGCAACCCGCCGCCTACCCGGAACCGCTCCGGCGCACGGCGCGCGAGCACTGGCTCGGCTGCGCCCGCTTCACGCTGGCCTACGCCCGGGACAACCATGCCCCGGCCGGACGTCTGACGGAGGTGGCCGGGGCCATCGCCACCGCCGCCGTACAGGCCGGGCACGCGGTGATGGCGGCGCGCGGCGAGTGGGTCACCAATGAGAAGCGGCTGCTGGAGCGGGCCGGCCTGCGCGGGGCCGACGGCCTGCTGGCCGGCCTCGAGGCGGAACCCGACCGGCTGGCCGCGGCCGTCGCCGACGCCGAGGAACTGCTCCTGAACGCCCCGCACTGAACCGGCGGTTCCTCAACAGTGCCCCTGGCGCCGAAGCGGCGTCTCCCCCGACACCTCGCCCTCCACCCGACCCGGTCCCTCCGCCTTACCCGCCCGAGCCGGTCCCTCCGCCTTGCCCGCCCGAGCCGGTCCCTCCGCCCGAGCCGCCCGGTCCGCCCGACCCGGTCCCGTCGCCCGGAACTGTCACCTGGGTGAAACACGACCGTCCCCTCCCCTCAAAGAACCCGATCTACGGTGGGACCACACCCACTCGGCCACCGTCGCCCGAAGGCACACCCCGCCCTCGTCCGAACAGGAGCCCCGTGTTCCGCCGCGTCACCTTCACGCTTCCGCCCTGGCTCGCCCACGCCCTGCGCGCCCAGCGAGGGCCGGTGCCCTGGAGCGCGGTCACGCGGGGAGCGCTGGCGGCCGGGCCACTGCTGCTCGGGGCGCTCGCCGCCGGCCGTACGTCGCTCGGTGTCGTCGCCGCCCTTGCGGCCATGTTCGCCGGGATCAACGACCGCCCCGGCAGCCGCCGGGCCTCGGTCGAGCGGATCGGGGTGCCCGCGCTCGCGGGGGCCGCCGGGCTGGTCGTCGGGACGTACGCCGGTCAGTACGCCGGCCCGGTCCTGCTCACCGCAGTGCTCACTGTGCTCGGGCTGGTCGCCGGTGGGGCCAGTGCCGTCGGGCCGGTCGCCTCGGCGGCGGCGACGCAGCTGCTGGCCGCGGCGGCCGTCGGGGCCGGGATGCCGCTGCCGGAGAGCGGGTGGCTGCGAGCGCTCGGCTTCCTCGCCGGGGCCGGATGGCTGCTGGCGCTGCGGCTCGCGCTGCCCACGCCCGGATCCCGCCCCGGCGATGGGCGGCCGGCCTTCCGGCTGAATCTCCGCAAGGACTTCCGGTTCGACGGGGAGCGGGACGCCGTCGCCGGTGTCTATGACGCGATCGCCGAACTGCTCGAAGCCGTCGGCGGCCCCCTTGCCCTCTCCCGGCGGGCCGCCCTCACCGCCGCCCTGGATCACGCCCAGGACTGCCTGTCCGGCCCCCGGCTGCGGCGGTACGCCTCCTGTGCCACCGAACGGCGGCTGCACGCGCAGTACGCCGCCGCCCTGCCGCTCGCAGAGGCCGCGACCGCGCTGGCCTGGGCCGGGGAGCCGGTCGGGGCGCGGGCCGGTGCGGGGCCGCGAAGGCTTGCCGCCGCGGTGCGCAACGACGCCGCCACCGGGCCGCTGCCCGCACCGAGCCGGGCGGAACCCGCTCTGCGGGCGCTCGACGACGCGCTGCTGCAGGCCGCCGACGTCTTCGACCGCGGCCACGGCACGGCACTGCACGAGCGGCGGCGCACGGCACGGCAACTGGTACGGGTCGCCTTCGGCTCCGGCGGGCGCGAGTACGGGCTGCGGGTCGCGGTCTCCTTCGGCACCGCGGCCGCCGTGGCGCAGGCGTTGCACCGTACGCACTGGTACGGGCAGCACAGCCACTGGTACTGGCTGCCCGCCACCGCGGTGTTCCTCGTCAAGCCCGACCTCGGGCCGCTGGCGTCGCGGGTGCTGTGCCGGGCGGCCGGGACCGTGCTCGGGGCTGTCGTCTTCGCCGTGCTCGCCGTCGTCCTGCCCCGGCCGGCCGGGCTCGTCCTCCTCGTCGCCCTGTGCGGTGCGCTCGTCCCGGTCGCCGCACGCCACTTCGCCGCGCAGACCGCCGTCGTCACCGTCCTGGTGCTCGCGCTGGTCATGGTGGGCGGTGAGCCGCCGGCATCCTTGAGCCGGATCGGGGAAACGCTGCTGGCCTGCGCGATCGTGCTGGTCGTCGGCCATCTGCCGGTGCCCGGGAAGCGGGGCGGCACGGTGCGCGACCGGCTCGCCGTCGCGGCCGGCGCAGCGGACGCCTACCTGATGCACGTCCTCACCGAACCCGGCTCCCGCACCGTCCGCTGGGCCCTGCGCCGAGAGGCCTACCGCGCTCTGGCCGAGGCGCGCACCGCCAGTGCGCTCGCCGCCGCAGAACTGCCCCCGCTGGCCCGGCACACCGCGGGGACCGGCGAGGTCGCCGCCGTCCTCGAACGCCTCGTCGACACCACCACCGCCTGCGCGGTCCACCTCGACGACACCGGAGCCCTCGGCCCGCGGCACGAGCGCCGGCTCACCGAACTCCTCGGCGAACTCGACGAACTGGGCGCGCGCGACGCACTCGACCGGCGGGTGGTCGCTGCCTCGGCTGCGGAATTTTTTCTGCCGCACCGATGAGTTCCGCGCCGACCCTCGGTCACCTCCTGGGAACGGACCGTTGCACAGGAGGGCTCATGTTGCTTCCGGAGGTCGTCTCGCGCGAGCAGTGGCGCGCGGCGCGCGAGGAACTGCTGGTCAAGGAGAAGGCGGTCACCCGCGCGCGCGACGCGCTGAGCGCGCAGCGACGCCGGCTGCCGATGGTGGAAATCGACAAGGAGTACGTCTTCGAGGGCGGCGACGGCAAGGCGACCCTGCTCGACCTCTTCGAGGGACGCGACCAACTCGTCGTCCACCACTTCATGTTCGCGCCCGAGTGGGAGGGCGGCTGCCGCCATTGCTCCGCATTTCTGGACCAAGTGGGGCAACTTGCCCATCTCCATGCGAGGGGGACGTCGTTCGCGGTGGTGTCCCGGGCGCCGTTCACGCGGATCCTGCCCTTCAAGGCGCGGATGGGGTGGACCGTGCCCTGGTACTCGTCGCACGAGACGGACTTCAACGAGGACTTCGAGGTGAGCGTGGAGCAGGGTGACGGCTCGCTCGTCGAGCGACCGGGACTGAGCTGCTTCCTGCGCGAGCGCGACCGGGCCTTTCACACCTACTCGACGCGCGGGGGCGGCCTCGACGACCACACCTGCTCGTCGCGCGAGTGCGGACTTGACGACATCGGGTCCACCAGCAGCCTGCTGGACCTCACGGCGCTCGGCCGGCAGGAGGGAAGGGTGCGGGTGCGCTATCACGACGAGTACGAGGACTGACACGCTTCGTACCGGATGCGTGCGTTCCGTGCACGGAATCTCACGGTCCGCGGTGAACTTGTGTCACCTACGTCTCAGTCGGGTCACTGAGCGAGCCGTGAGGCCTCCCCAGGGCGTTAACTCCTACACGGACAACGCTTTGTGGAGGTGCGAGATGGTGAACGGGCGAACCGTGCTCGAACGCTTTCCCGCAGGTGGGCCGCGTGGATCGTGGCCGGCGGAAGAGTTCGCGCAGGCGCGACGACAGGAGGGTCTGGCGGCTGAGGTTGTCATGGACCTCACGACAGACACATTCCTGGTGATCATCCGGAGCGCGGACGCCATGGAGTGACGACCGCGCCGCATGTCCCAGGTCAGCCCGCCGCCGTACTCCTCGGGGCGGGCACCGTCGTCTCACCGGCCCTCGCGGGCTCCCGTGCCGCCGTTCCCGGCACCTTCAAGGTGAACTGCTCCGCCTGGAGCGCGTACAGCTCCGCGTACACCCCGTCCTTGGCCAGCAGCTCCTCCGGAGTGCCGGACTCGACGAGGCGGCCCTGGTCCAGGACGTGCACCAGGTCCGCGTGGCGCACCGACGCCAGCCGGTGCGTGATGAGGACGACCGTCTGCCCAGCGGCCGCCAGCGCGCGGATCTTGTCGAAGACCTCCACCTCGGCTCTGGCGTCCAGGGCCGCCGTCGGCTCGTCCACGATCAGGATGTTCCCGCGCCGGTAGGCGGCCCGGGCGATGCCGAGGCGCTGCCACTGTCCGCCGGACAGCTCGTGGCCGCCGGAGAAGTGCCTGGCCAGCAGCGTGTCCAGGCCGCGCGGCAGGTCCGCGACGACGTCCTCGGCGCCGGCCTGGGTGATCGAGGCGGCCAGCCGCTCCTCGGTCAGCGGGGCGGAGGAACGCCCGATGGCCACGTTGACCCGGGCGGTGAACGGCCACCGTTTGAAGTCCTGCGCGACCATCGCCACCCGCTCGGCCAGCAGCCGCCGGTCGGCGCGGGCGGCGTCCACGTCGTCCCACAGGATCCGTCCGGCGTCCGGCCGGTACAGCCCCGCGAGCAGCTTGACCAGCGTCGTCTTGCCCGAGCCGTTCTCCCCGACCAGCGCGATGATCCGGCCGAGAGGGAGGTCGAGCGTGACGTCGTCCAGCGCGGGGCGGGTCGCGTCCCCGGGGTAGCGGAACGTGACGTTCTCGAAGCGGATCTCCCGCGGGTCCTCCGGCAGCGGCACGCCGCCGACCGGAATGGCCCGCTCGGCCGCCTCGACGTACAGCCGCTCCAGGTCGCCGACGAACAGGGCCTCCTCGTGCAGTTCGTTGATCTCCAGCACGAGCGTGTTCAGGCTGGTCGAGCCGCTGCGGATCGCGACCACCGCCGTGCCCGCCACCGACAGCGCCATCGCGCCGGTCAGCAGCAGCCCGCCGAGCGTGGCGTACGTCGCCACCGTCGCGAGCCCCGTCCAGGTCGCCGCGATCAACCCGGTGCGGGCGGCGAGCCGGGCGAGACGGGCCTGCTCGGCCTCGGCCGTCTCCGACATCGCCCGGAAATGGCGCAGCAGGAACGGGCCCACGCCGTGCACCCGGATCTCCGGCGCGGCCTGCGGCTCGGTCAGCAGGCCGCTGAGCAGGTGCCCGGCCCGGGCGTGCTGCACCCAGGTGTGGAACGACTCGTAGCGGCGCCGCGCGTTGGTCAGCGAGCTCCAGGCGCTCGGCAGGGTCATCGTGACGAGCAGCGGCAGCAGCGCCGGGTGCAGCACGGTCAGCACGCCGGCCGCCGCGACCAGCGAGATCACGGCGTTCACCACGCGCGTGCCGTACATGATCATCCTGCGGGCGGAGGAGGCGCCGTACTGGGCGGTGTCCAGCAGCTTGTGGAAGGCGTGGTCCTCGATCGCGGACAGTTCCACGTTCGCCGCCCGTTCCAGGTACAGCTCCGTGGCCACCCGCTCCACCTTGGGCTCCAGACGCCCGGTGGCGTACGTCGACGCCGCGCGCAGCAACGCCGAGAGCAGCAGTACGGCGGACAGGGCGACCAGCGCCGGGGCGGCACCGCGCAGGCGTGCCTCCAGCGTGCCGTCGCCGAGCAGCCGGCTCAGCATGCTGTTGACCGCGAGCAGGCTGACCGCTTGGCCGAGGCCGCGGCCGGACTCGGCGAGCAGCACCGTGCGGGTGGCCCTGGGATCGGCCTGCCGGGCGAGGCGGAGGCTGGAGCCGAGCAGGGCGGGCAGCCGGGTGACCATCGCGCGCAGGTTCAGTTCCAGGAACGCGTCCACGTGCTGGTTCCAGCCCATGTCGTACCGCAGCGGCCCGCCGAACAGCAGCCGTTCCGACTCCGACACCTCACGCTTGTCGGCGTCGTGCTTGT
Organism: Streptomyces sp. NPDC036813; assembly: GCF_055609245.1. Classification (NCBI taxonomy): domain Bacteria; kingdom Bacillati; phylum Actinomycetota; class Actinomycetes; order Kitasatosporales; family Streptomycetaceae; genus Streptomyces; species Streptomyces sp. NPDC036813. Next base: position 313,775 of record NZ_JBVJPV010000004.1, read on the forward strand.
GCCCCACGTGACCTCCCCGGCTCCGGTCAGACGGTCACTATCCCGGGGCGCGGCGGGAGCGGGGGAGGGCGCAGAGCGGGGGGCGGGGGTGCGGGCGCGGGGGCGGCCGGCGGACGGTGTGCGCGGGCGCACGCGGGGCGCGCCGCCCGGGCGGCCGATGGGCGGGTGCGCGACTCCAAGGTGAGCGCCTCGGCGGGGCGCCTCGGCGGGGCGCCTCGGTGAGGCGGCCGACGGACGGTGTGCGCGGGCGCACGCGGGGGGGGGGGAGAGAGAGAGACGCGCGTGGGCGCGGGTTCGCCGCTGTGGCGAGCCCGTGGTCGCGTGAGGGGCGCCCGCCGCAGGCGTTACGCGCTGACCGGGCGGGACCAGCTCGGGACCGTTCCCGTCAGGCGGCACACCGCCAGGTACAGCGGGATCGGCGGGGTGTACGGAACCGTGTCGTCCGGTCGGTGGATGAGACCGGGGGCGTGCGGGGCGTCGGAGTCGGGCAGGATCGCGCCGGCGGCGTACTGCGCGGGGGCCGGCCACTCCACGGCGTAGTCGGAGTCGGACGGGACGATCCACCACCAGTGCGCCTCATCGGCGTACACGCAGCCGACGCGCGGCAGACGGGGCAGGAGCAGGGGGCCGAAGCGTGCCGGGACGGCCACCGCGTCGCAGCCGAGGGGGGCGGTCATGCCCTCCGGCACGGCGAGCCTGAGAGGGCCTGCGGGCGTGTGCAGACGGCGGGTGAGCTGGACGAGCGTGTTCATGGTCAGTACCGGGCCGCGGCCGGATCCGGCGCTCACGGCCTCCCCCTCTCACGGCCAGCCGGCTCGGCCGCGCTCGCGCCGGCCGGGGCGTGGTGCAGCCGTTCGGCGCGGTCGTTCCCCTCGTGCGCGTGGTGCAGCTGCCCGGCGCCGGTCTTCCCCTCCTCGCCGTCGCCGCCCTCTCCGGAGTCCGCCGGGCCCGGTTTGGGGCGGCTGCCCCATCCCAGGTCGTTGCGCGGCTCGCTGGGAGTGCCCGGCGTTTCGGCCTGGCGCGGCACCTCGGCCCACACCAGCAGTCCGGGGCCGTGCTCCTGGGCACCCCAGGCCCGGCACATGGCGTCGACCAGCAACAGCCCCCGTCCGTGTTCGGCCTCGCCCCGCTGGGGGGCCGGGTGGGGGTCGCCGGGCGCGCAGCCCTCGTCGCGCACGGCTATGCGCACGGTGTCGTCATGGTCGTGCAGCTCGCACACCACACGGCTGCTCGCCGTGTGGACGATTGCGTTGGTGACCAGCTCGGATATGACCAGGGCCGCGGTGTCGCAGGCGTCCTCGCCCACCGACCAGCCGGTGAGCCGCGCCCGCGTCAGGCGTCTGGCCCGCGCCGGGGAACCCGGGTGCGCGGCCAGCTCGAACCGGAACCGGCGCTCGGCAGCGTTCCCCAAGGGGTTCGCTCCCGCGGCGGCACCGAGACCGATCGGGTCTGCGGCGGCGTCTGTTCCTAAGGGCGCGGACGGAATCACGCTTGCCACTATCGCCCCGCCGGGAACACTTGGCAAGGGTCACTCTGAAAAATGCAGAGTGCGATGTGCTGCCTGCACAGGTCATGGCACACTGCTCGCGTCAGCACGTCGCGCGGCGCCAGTTCGGATCGCCGGAGGTCTGCCCAGACCTTCGAATGGATCTTCGAATGGCGCCGCAGGGCTGTCAGCATGCTTTCGTTGGGTGAGTCGCTTCCTGGAGGTGGAGCGTGAGCGAACCGCGGTCCGCGCCGACCGTGGGACAGGTGGTCCTCGGCCGGCGCCTGATGGATCTGCGGGAACGCGCCGGGCTCAAGCGTGAGGAAGCCGCCCGCGTCCTCCGTGTCGCCCCCGCCACCATCCGACGCATGGAGACGGCCGAGGTCGCGCTGAAGATCCCGTACCTTCAGCTGCTGCTGAAGGCGTACGGCGTCGAGGACGACGAGGCCGAGGCCTTCGTGCAACTCGCCGAGGACGCCAACCGGCCCGGCTGGTGGCAGCGCTTCCACGACATCCTGCCCGGCTGGTTCTCCCTGCACGTCAGCCTGGAGGGCGCGGCGTCGCTGATCCGTCAGTACGAGCCGCACTTCGTGCCCGGTCTGCTGCAGACCGAGGACTACGCGCGCGGTGTGCTGCGCTCGGGCGCCATCGGCCAGACCCGGCCGGAGGACATCGAGCGGCACGTAGCCCTGCGCATGCAACGCCAGCAACTGCTCACCCGTGAGGACGCCCCCCGGCTGTGGGTGGTCATGGACGAAACCGTCCTGCGCCGCCCGGTCGGCGGTCCGGAGGTGATGCGCGCCCAGATCGACAAGTTGCTCGAGGCCACGAAGCTGCCCCATGTGACGCTGCAGGTCGCCGAGTTCTCCGCCGGCCCGCACCCCGGCACGTACGGGCCGTTCGTGCTCTTCCGATTCGCCATGCCGGAACTCCCGGACATGGTCTACAGCGAGTACCTGACCGGCGCGGTCTATCTCGACGCGCGCCCCGAGGTGGCCGCCCATCTCGAGGTCATGGACCGCATGGCGGCACATGCCGCGACGGCACATCGCACGAAGGAGATCCTGCAGGATCTCCGCAAGGAGCTGTGAATGGATCACACCACGTCCCCTTCCCGGCCGCGGGTCCGCGCCGAGGGGATCTACAACGGCATGCCCGCGCGGGAGCTGGGCAGCGAGGGCTGGCACAAGCCGTGGAGCGGCGGCAACGGCGGCAATTGCCTGGAGGCGATGAAGCTCGCCGACGGACGGATCGCCGTCCGCCAGTCCACCGACCCGGACGGGCCGGCCCTGATCTACACCTCCGACGAGATGACCGCGTTCATCGAGGGCGCCAAGGCGGGGGTGGCGGACTTCCTGCTGTCCTGAGCCGCTCTGTTGCTTTTTCCTCGCCTTCCTAATCCTGGTACGAGATCTTGGTACGGCCGGTTCCGGTGCGAGATCTGGGTACGGCTGAACTTGGTACGAGCTTGATCACTGACTGCTTCCGTCGCCCCGCCGGACCCTTACGGAGTGCTTCATGACCGGGCAGGACCGCGACGGCACCGTCCAGATCGACCCGAACAGGCCGCACCCCGCGCGGATGTACGACTGATACCTCGGCGGCAAGGACCACTGCCCGGTCGACGAGGAGATGGGCCGGCAGATGCTCGACCCCCGGGTGCCGGTGATGGCCCCGGTCGACCGCGCCTTCATGCACCGCGCCACCCGATGGCTGGCCGGACAGGGCATCCGCCAGTTCCTCGACAACGACCCCATTGTGCTGCGGGGTGATTCCGGGGTACGGCGCGGTGGCGCGAAAGCCCTGAAGGGCAGGCGGCAACGTCCTGCACGGTCACGCGGTCAGGGGGCGGTCGTACGGGCCGATCGGTGACGTGAGGCGAGTACTGCCCGTGAGATGGCGGTCGACCGCGGCCGCCACCGCCCGGCCCTCCGCGATCGCCCACACGATCAAGGACTGGCCGCGCGCCGCGTCCCCGGCGGCGAACACACCGGGGACGTTCGTCGCGAAGTCCGCGTCCCGCGCGATCGTGCCCCGCGCGTCCACCGCCACACCGAGCTGGTCGATCAGGCCGTCGTGCCGGTCCGGGCCCGTGAAGCCGAGGGCGAGCAGGACGAGGTCGGCGGGCAGGGTCCGGTCGGTCCCGGGCAGCGGACGGCGGTGCGCGTCCACCTCCACCAGGTGCAGGCCCCGCACGTGCCCCCGCGCGTCCCCGGTGAAGCGCAGCGTCGACGCCGCGAACAGCCGCGCGTCCGCGTCCGCCGCCGGCGCCGTCCGCAGGTCACGGGCCTCTTCATGCGCGGCCGACAGGCGGTAGATCTTCGGGTACGTCGGCCACGGCTCGGCGTCCTCGTCGCGCTCGGTGCCGGGCCGGCCGTAGATGTCCAGCTGGGTGACGGATGCGGCACCCTCCCGTACCACTGTGCCCAGGCAGTCCGCGCCCGTGTCCCCGCCGCCGACGATCACGACGTGCCGGCCGGCGGCCGACAGCGGTGAACTCGTCAGGTCGCCCTCGCACACGCGGTTGGCCAGGGGGAGGTACTCCATCGCCTGGTGGATCCCCGTCAACTCCCGCCCCGGCACGTCCAGTTCCCGCCACGCCGTGGCCCCCGTGGCGACCACGACCGCGTCGTAGCGCGATCGCAGGTCGTCGGCACCGACATCCCGCCCGACGACCGTCGAGGTACGGAACTTCGTGCCCTCCGCCCGCATCTGCTCCAGCCGCCGCTCCAGATGGCGCTTCTCCATCTTGAACGCGGGGATGCCGTACCGCATCAGTCCGCCGAGGCGGTCGTCCCGCTCGTACACGGCGACGGTGTGCCCGGCCCGGGTGAGCTGCTGGGCCGCGGCGAGTCCGGTGGGGCCGGAGCCGATCACAGCCACCGTCCTGCCGGACAGTCGCTCGGGCGGCCTGGGCGGCGCGAACCCCTCCTCCCACGCCCGGTCCGCGATCGCACACTCGACGTTCTTGATCGTCACGGCGGGCTGGTCGATGGCCAGCACGCAGCCCGCCTCGCACGGCGCCGGGCAGAGCCGGCCGGTGAACTCGGGAAAGTTGTTCGTCGCGTGCAGCCGGTCGCTCGCCGCCCGCCAGTCCTCGCGGGAGACCAGGTCGTTCCACTCGGGGATGAGATTGCCGAGCGGGCAGGCGTGGTGGCAGAACGGAACACCGCAGTCCATACATCGGTCGGCCTGCTTGCTGATGATCGGCAGCAGCGCCCCGGGGACGTACACCTCGTCCCAGTCCCGCACCCGCTCCTCGACGGGCCGGCGCGGCCAGTCCTGGCGGGGGGTCGTCATGAATCCCTTGGGATCGGCCATGGCCGTCTTCCTCGCGTCGCGTGCGACAGGCCGTGCGCCGCGGGGCGGCACATCCTGCGGCCACGATACGTCCGGGCCGGCAGGCGCGCAGGGCGGCGGGCGGCGCCGTATGACGGAGGGGGCGGGGAGCGCGGGCAGGCGGTGCGGTCATCCATCCGTGTGCGGGGCTCAGAGGAGCGCCAGCACGTACGCCAGGGCGGACGCCGTCGAGGCGATCGTCCGGATGTGGTTCCACCGGGTCCACTCGCGCAGGTACGACGGCCAGTACTCGGCCGCCTCCGGGCTGTCCGCCGTGTGCCGCATCAGCCTGTCGTTGCGCGGCACGTTCGCCGCCGCCGTCACACCGAACGCCCCGAACAGATACAACGCGCTGCCCAGCAGGAGTTCCACGGCGCCCTGCTGCGGCCACAGCACGAAGGTGACGACCGCGAGTACCGCGCTCACCAGCGTCGCCCCGAGGAACACCACCATGAACGCCGGTGTCAGCGCCGCCCGGTTGATCGCGTTCATCGTGGCGACACCCTGCGCGGGCGGCAGCGCGGCGAGCCCGCGCATCACGAGCACGGAGAAGGCGCAGAAGACGCCGGCCATCAGTGCCGTCGCCACCACTCCCACCACGGTCAGCACCAGGTACGGTCCCTCGATCATGGCTCCCCCAACTCATGTCACGCCGCAGCAAATGTCGTAGATCATGTCCGGGCGAACGTCCACTTCACGCCCCAGTCAAGCCGCACGACGCGGGTACGCCCATGGCCGAGCCGCGCGGACCCATGCGAGAGCGTCCAGGGAGCGGGCCCGGACCCTTCGGACGGCCGTCCTTCAGCGCGGACTGGCTTCACCCCGCGGACGGCAGCTCCCCGTGCCGCCATCGCGCGAGCACCGCCTCCAGATGCGGCGCGATCCGCCGTCGTGCCTCGTGGCGCGGTATCCCGCTCATCAGCAGCCGGTCGTAGGGCGTGTCCAGATGCCGCACGGCTGCCCGCACCGCCACGATCACCGCGTCCTCCGACAGCGCTCGTCCCGCCGCACTGCGCCCCACACGTCCGCTGCCGCGCAGCGAGGCGTGCGCGGCGATCGCCCTCGCCCGCTCGTCGGGGCAACCGGGGAACAACCGCCGGATCTCGGCCGCGAACGCCGCCGTGAACCGCTGGTCCTCCGCCGCCCGCCTGCGGGCGTCCCGCGCCCGGCGCCGCCGCCGCGCCTCCGCGTCCGCGAGGCATCGCTCCTCGGCCCGGGCCAGCGCCGCCTCCTCCACCAGGACGCCCTGCCGCTCGTAACGCGCCTTGCGCCGGTTGAACCGCACGACCACCGCCCACAGGCTGCTCTCCTCCCGCGACCGACGGGTCAGCGCCGTGTCTCCGCGCGGCAGGAACACCAGGTGCCCCAGGTCGGCGCAGTCCAGGCAACGCGGTACGCCGCTCTCCAGGACGAGCATCGGCAACGGACCGCGCCGGCACGCCGCGCACCGCTTGTGCCGCAACGGCTGGACGACGACGAGGCCGGGGCCGGTCGGGGGAGTTGCGGAAGACATACCCCGTTCATGCCCACCACCGGGCGCGGCGCCACCCGCCCCAGCATCCCGTATGCGCGGACCGCGCGAGCCTGGCGCGAGTGCCGCACGGCGTGCGCGAGGGGCTCCGTCCTTCCGCGCTGTCATCCGCCCGGGGCGCCGCGCAGCGGTCGTGGCGGGTGTCGCATCATGGGCCCTGTGCGACTCGAAGCGATCACCTGGGACCTGCTCGCCGACAGGCTCGCCGAGCGGCTGCTTGACCTGACCCCCGCCGACGGCGGCTCCTGGCCGCGGATCGCCTTCGACGGCGCGCCGGCCGCCCGCCCGGGTGACCTCGCCGAGCGCGTGAGCCAGGCACTGCGGGTCCGTGGCCGCCCCTCCCTCGTCGTCGGCACCGACGGCTTCCTGCGCCCCGCGTCCCTGCGCCTGGAATACGGCCGGCAAGACCTTCAGGCGTACTACGACGGCTGGTTCGACACCGGCGCTCTGTGGCGCGAGGTCTTCGGGCCGCTCGAACCCGGCGGCGACGGACGCGTCCTGCCCGACCTGTGGGACCCGGTGACCGACCGCGCCACCCGCAGCCCCTACGTGCAACTCGCGCCCGGCGCATTGCTGTTGCTGCACGGCCCCCTCCTCCTTCGGCACTGGTTCCCCTTCGATCTGACCGTCCATGTCCTCCTCTCCCCAGGAGCGCTGCGCCGCCGGACCCCCGAGGCCGAGCAGTGGACCCTCCCCGCCTTCGAGCGCTACGCGGACGAGTCCGACCCGGTCGGCACCGCCGACGTCCTGGTAGGCGCCGACGACCCGCGACACCCGGCGTGGGGCGGCTGAGCGCCGAACCTGATCCGGACGGGACACGCGGAGCCCGGGCGGATCGCCGAAGGTGCGGTGCGCGGCGGGCGCGGAGAGAATGGACGACGCCGGAACCGCGGTGCGTCCCGCGCCGCGCCGGCCGTCCGGCTCAGGGAGGTACTCCATGACCACTGCCGGAGACATCATGCACCGCGGTGCCCAGTGGATCCCCGCCCATGAAACCCTCGACCGCGCCGCCCAGCTGATGCGCGAACTCAACGTCGGTGCCCTGCCCATCAGCGACGAGAACGAGCGGCTGTGCGGCATCCTCACCGACCGCGACATCGTCGTGGGCTGCGTGGCCATGGGCCACGACCCCGCCCGGGTCACGGCCGGCGACCTCGCCAAGGGCACCCCCCGCTGGATCGACGCGAACGCCGACATCAGCGAGGTCCTGCGCGAGATGCAGCAGCACCGGATCCGCCGGCTCCCGGTCATCGACAACAAGCGGCTGGTCGGCATGATCAGCGAGGCCGACCTCGTCCGGCACCTGTCCGAGGGGCAGATCGCGTCCTGGGCCGAACGCGTCTACGCCCGCGGGTGAGCGGTAGCGGTCGTCGCCGGCCGGGAAGCGGCGGGTTGTCCCCGTCCGCCGCGAGCCGTCGCGGCCGCCGTCACAGCCAGCCGTTGCGCCGGAAACCCCGGTACAGCGCCAGGCAGGCGACGGATATCACCCCGATGACCAGTCCGTAGCCGAACCTCCAGTGCAGCTCCGGCATGTGGTCGAAGTTCATGCCGTACACGCCGCACACCATCGTCGGTACGGCGATCACCGCGGCCCATGCCGTGATCTTCCGCATGTCCTCGTTCTGCGCGACGCTGACCTGCGCGAGGTGCGCCTGAAGAATCGAGTTCAGTAGCTCGTCGAAGGCGGCGATCTGCTCCGTGGCACGCAGCAGATGGTCGGAGACGTCCCGGAAGTAGGCCTGTATCTCCGGCTCGATCACCCGCATCGGCCGGTCAGCGAGCTCCACCAGCGGCCGGCCGAGCGGCACGACGGCCCGCTTCAGCTCCAGCAGCTCTCGCTTGAGCTGGTAGATGCGTCCCGGATCGACGCGGGCGCCGGTCTCCGCGAACACCTCCGTCTCCACCTGGTCGATGTCCGCCTGCACCGAGTCGATGACGCCGAGGTAGTCGTCGACGACATGGTCCGCTATCGCGTGCAGCACCGCGGACGGCCCCTTGGCGAGCTGCTGCCGATCGGCCTCCAGCCCCTCGCGTACCGGGCCCAGCGAGCCGTGCCGACCGTGCCGCACCGTGATGACGAAGTCCTGGCCGACGAACGCCATGATCTCCCCGGTGTTGACCACCTCGCTGGTCGCCGTGAGCTCCTCGTGCTCCACGTAGCAGACCGTCTTGAACACCGCGAAGAGCACGTCGCCGTACCGCTCGACCTTCGGGCGCTGATGCGCCTCGATCGCGTCCTCCACCGCCAGCGGGTGCAGGTCGAACAGCTCGGCGATGCCCGCGAACTCCTGGTCCGTCGGCTCGTGCAGACCGAGCCAGACGAATCCGTCCCCACTCTTGCGTACCTTGCGCACGGCCTCCACCAGATCCCCGGCGGCCGGAGCGCGCACCCCGCCGTGGTACGTCACGCAGTTGACCACGGAGGAACCGAGCGGGGAGCGTGCCGGATGACTGAGGTCCACCTTCGGTCGCCGCCGGGCCAGCTGTGCCACTCCGCGCAGCCCGCCGACCCTGTCCAGCCCTGTGACCTTCCGCAGATTCCCTGTCATCGACATATGGATCTCCTCGTGTGGCTCTCCCCGCGCCGCAGCGCCGCGCCCCTTGCCGGCACGAGGACCGCGCCGGAGCCGCCAGTCTGCCAGTCCGGCGCGACGGGCGGACGGGCCTGTGGGAGGCCGATGTTCCGCTTGGTTCCCGCCTGTGGACGGCGAGCTGCACGGGCGCGCCCGGCACCCTGAGCGTCGACCGCTCCCCACGAGCCGGACCACTGGGATGATCACGGCATGACGCGACCCGACGACGGCTACCTCCTCGACAACCGGCAGAGCGAGGCGGCGGAGCGCTTCGACGCCTTCACCGACCTCTTCGACCCCGTCACGTTCAGGCATCTGGAGCGCCTCGGCGTCGGACTCGGCGGGCGCTGCTGGGAGGTCGGCGCCGGCGGCACCTCCGTGGTCTCCTGGCTGGCCAAGAAGGTCGGCCCGACCGGCACGGTCGTCGCGACCGACATCGACACCACCCGGCTCGCCGCCGCGGCCCGGCCCCCGGTGGAGGTGCGCGTCCACGACGTGGCAGCCGAGGAACCGCCGGGGGACGGCTTCGATCTCGTCCACGCCCGTCTCGTCCTCGTCCATGTCCCGGACCGGGAGCGGGCGTTGGCGTCCATGGTGCGGGCCCTGCGCCCCGGCGGGCGGCTCCTGATCGAGGACGCCGACCCCGCCCTGCAACCCTTGGTCTGCCCCGACGAGTCCGGCCCGGAACAACGACTGGCCAACCGCCTGCGCCAGGGCTTCCGCGCTCTGCTGGCCGACCGCGGTGCCGACCTGGCCTACGGCCGTAAACTGCCGCGTCTGCTGCGCGAGGCGGGGCTGCAGCAGGTCGAGGCGGACGCCTACTTCCCGCTCACCTCGCCCGCCTGTGCCGCCCTGGAGGCCGCCACCGTCCGCCAGATCCGTTCCCGGCTCGTCGAGGCCGGACTCGCCACGGACGAGGACATCGACCGCCACCTGGCCAACGTCGCCTCCGGCAGCATGGACCTGGCGACGGCTCCGATGATTTCGGCGTGGGGGCGCAAGGCGTAGCGCTTTCCTGGGGCGCGCCTGAGTCCGTGTCAGGTGGGCTTTCCGGGCCGGCCGCCCACCTGGGTCACCGCGAGCGCGCCGGCCCGGCAGCCCTCTTCCGCCGCCTCCTGCGGGGCGGTACCGGAGAGCAGAGCGGCCAGGAAACCACCGGTGAAGGCGTCCCCGGCGCCGGTGGTGTCCCGGGCGTCCGCCGGGAACGCCGGAACGCGGGCGCACACGGTGCCCGACCTGGCCACCAGGGCGCCCTCGACGCCCGACGTGGCCACCACGAGGGGGACATGGCGACTGAGCTCGGCCGCCGCGTCGGCCGCGTCGGGCAGCCCGGTGAGCAGGCATGCCTCGTCGCGACTGGGCAAGAGGACGTCGATCCCCTCCACCAGCTTCAGGAACCGGTCCACGCCCAGCGCCTGGAGGAACCCGGCCGACGCAGGATCCACGCTGACGGGCACGCCCCGCGCGCGTGCCGCGGCGAGAGCGGTGGCCACGAGTCCGCGGCTCGGCTCGGCGAACAGCAGGTAACCCGACAGGTGCAGCCACACCACACCGTCCAGCAGGGTGTCCGACCAGTCGCCGCGGTCCAGCCGCAGGGAGGCGCCGCTGTCGGTGAGGAAGGTCCGTTCGGCCGCGGCCGTGGTGTCCACCAGGCAGATCACCGTCCCGGTCGGTGCCTGCGGATCGACGACCAGCCGCGGTCGCACCCCGCACGCCTCGAGCTCCCGGGCGTGCCACTCCGCCCTGTCCGCCCCGACGCGGCCGAGCAGCCGCACGTCGTGCCATCCCCGGCGGGCGGCCCAGCAGGCCACGTTGGCGCCGGCGCCGCCGGGCACGATCCGGATCGCGGCGGCGGTGTCGGTGCCCCGGGCCGGCGCTCCGTGGTGCCGGGCGACGACGTCCGTCACCACATCACCCACGACCAGCAGCCCACCCGGCTTTGCCGGCCCGCGGCTGCCGCGATCCGATCCGCCCGCGCCTGCCCGGCCCGTCTCGCTTGCGCCTCCGCGTGCCGGGCCCGGCCCGCTCACGCCTCCGCGTCCGGGACCTTTACCGCTCATCCCTTCGCCTGCCCGCCCCGTCTCGCTCACGCCCCCGTCCACGCCGCCGCGATGCGCGCCGCCAGCCGTACGTTGCCGCGCACCGCCGCAAGGTTGGCGCTCAGCGAGGCGCCCTCGGTGTGCCGCACCAAGTAGTCGAGCAGGAACGGTGTGACCGCCTGCCCGCTCACACCCTCCGCCTCGCACGCCTGCAGCGCCTCCGCCAACACACGCGCGTGCAGCTGCGGATCCAGCTGCTCCGCCTCGGGCACCGGGTTGGCGACGATCAGCGCGGACCCTTGCGCCCCGAGTGCGTCCTGCGCCCGCATCACGGCGGCCACCTGCTCGGGCGTGTCCAGCCGCCAGTCCACGGGATGACCGGAGTCGGACAGATAGAAGCCGGGAAAGCGGTCCGTGCCGTACCCGGCCACCGCCACGCCCAGCGTCTCCAGTCGCTGCAGCGTCGCCGGCACGTCCAGGATCGACTTCACGCCCGCGCACACCACTGTGATCCGCGTGCGGGCCAGCAGCCCCAGGTCGGCGGACTCGTCCTGGGTGACGGTCCACTGCCGGTGTACGCCCCCGAGGCCGCCCGTGGCGAACACCCGCAGGCCGGCCAGCGCCGCGAGCTGGGCGGTCGCCGACACCGTGGTCGCCCCGCTCGCCCCGGACGCCACTGCCAGCGGCAGGTCGCGGTGGCCCAGCTTGCGGATGCCGTCCTCGTTCGCGACCCGCTCCAGCTGTTCCTTGTCCAGGCCGACGAACGGGGTGCCGTCCAGGACGGCGATCGTCGCCGGCACCGCGCCTTCCTGCCGTACGGCGGCCTCCAGCTCCAGCGCCACCCGCAGGTTGCGCGGCCGCGGCAGCCCGTGCGCGATGATCGTGGATTCCAGTGCCACCACCGGCCGGCGCGTGGCGACCGCCTCCCGCACCTCTTCGGACACCACCAGCACGGCTGAGCCTCCTGTCTGTCGGTCCTGCCTCATCTCTGGCGGGCGGCGGCCCCGGTCAAACCCTTGCGGCGGCCCACGACGACGATCAACCTGGACGCATGACGGACAACTCGCCACGTCTTGACCATGTCGTCGTGTGGGTGCGCGACCCGGTCGCCGCGGCCGGCTTCTACGAGAAGGCGGTCGGCCTCGCACCGGTCCGGCTCGCCGAGTTCTCCGACGGCCGGGCGCCCTTTCCTTCCGTGCGGGTCAACGACGAGACGATCATCGACCTGATGCCGCTGAGCACGGCCCAGCGGATGACGGTGCTGCCCGGCGCCGCTGACAGCGCGGGTCACCCGGTCAACCACATCTGCCTGTCGCTGACCCGGGACGCCTTCGACGCCCTGCGCGTCCGTCTCCAGGAGGGCGCCGTCCCGGTCTCCGACCTGGCCCTCGACTCCTTCGGTGCCCGGGGTGCGGCCCGCCGCAGCTTCTACTTCCGCGACCCCGACGGCAACATCTTCGAGGCCCGGCACTACGACTGAGCCGGCCCCGGAGCGCCGGTGCCCCGGCCGTCCGCCCCCTCAGAACAGCGGCTCGGGCAGCACTCCCTCCAACGCGAGCAGCTTGCGCTTGGTCTCCAGCCCGCCTCCGAATCCGCCGATCCCGCCGTCGCTCTCCACCACCCGGTGGCAGGGCACGACGACCGGCAGCGGATTGGCCCCCATCGCCATCCCGACCGCCTGGGCCGCGCCCGGCTGGCCGACCCGGCGGGCCAGGTCGCCGTACCCGACGACCGTGCCGTAGGGCACCCCCTCGGCCAGCTCGCGCAGCACCTGGCGGTTGAAGCCGGAGATGAGCGACCAGTCCAGGGGCAGCGCGAAGTCCCGTCGCGTGCCGGAGAAGTATTCCTCGACCTGGCGTATCGCCTCCGTCAGCAGCGGTGAGCCGGGCGCCTCGACGGGCTCGGCACCCAGCCGGTCCGCGAGCCGCTCCAGCGCCCGGTGGCGGACCGCCTCCCTCGCGTGGAACACGACGCTGACCAGACCCTCGCCGGTCGCCGCGAGCAGCAGCGGGCCGATGCCGGTATCCACGACGGCCCACACGACCCGCTGCTCGTCACCCCCATGCCTGTTCATGCGACCACCGTACGACCCGCCACTGACAACGCCCCCGGAGCGGACCCGACGGCCCGGCGTCGCCTACCCCTCGAGCGCCGTGCGCACCACGTCGGGCTTGTTGGAGATGATGCCGTCCACTCCGTACCCGGCGGCCTTGCGAGCGCTGTCCGCGTTGTCGACGGTCCAGGTGGAGACCTCCAGCGGCTTGCCGTGCGCGCCGACGAGGGCGTGGACGGCGTCGACGTAGGAGGTGGAGATGGAGCTGAACGTCGGGTTGATCTCGTCGACGAAGCCCGCGTAACTCGGCAGGTCCACCACGTTCGGGGTGCCGAGGAAGCCGGTCTTCACGGCCGGCTTCAGCTGGTGCACCGTGCGCACGCTGTCCGCGCTGAAGCTCTGGATCACCAGGCGGTCCGCGACGTGTGATGCGTCGAGCCAGCCCTCGTTGGCCAGCAGCTTGAGGGTCTGGCGTTCGATGCCCGGGTACAGCTCGGGGTTCTTCAGCTCCAGCAGGAGACTCTCGTGGTTGTGCTCGACCCGGCGCATGTACTGAGCCAGCGTCGGCACGCGCGTGCCCGCGAACTCGGGGCCGAACCAGCTGCCCGCGTCCAGACGGGCGATCTCGGCGGCGGTGAAGTCCTTCACCTTCCAGGGCGCGCGGTCGGGATAGAGCTCCTCGACGTTGGTGGTGCGCTTGAGGCTGTCGTCGTGGATCACGACGAGCTTGCCGTCCTTGGTGCGCTGGACGTCGTTCTCCACCCAGTGGAAGCCGAGCGCGGCCGCCTTGTCGATGGCGGGCAGGGTGTTCTCGGGGGCGTAGGCCGAGGCGCCACGGTGCGCGATGACCACGGGGGGCTCGCTGACGACGGCGTGGGTGCCGGGTGCGGTGAACAGAAGGATGGCGCTGGCCAGGAGCGCGGTGGTCGTGGCGGCAAGTGCGCGCGCGTGCATGCGGACTCCTCGCGTCGGACGATCACAGACAACGATCACAGACAGCTCAACTCTGACAGCAGAGCGTCAGCGACGGGGGAGCGCAGAATGGCCACAGATTGAATGGAGTTGCCCAAGTCCGCTCACTGCGGGCGCACATCTGAGGTAAGGGCGTGTTTCTTTGCCGGAAAATCGTTCGACCATTCCGGTGGGGGTCATACTCTCTGCCTCAACCCTGGCCGCTGGTGCGTGCCCGGGAGGGGGTGCATTTCAGGAGATTCCCGGGCGGAACAGGCGGAAGGGCAGCCGCGCATGCAGGGCACGGTCGACGGATTCAGCTACGGACTCGTCACACCGGTGGTGGCCTACCTCATGGCCTGCCTCGGTGGCGCCCTCGGTCTGCGCTGCACCACCCGCGCGCTGCTCCACACCCACTCGTGGCGCCCGGGCTGGCTCGCCCTCGGCTCGGCGGCGATCGGCTCCGGCATCTGGACGATGCACTTCGTGGCGATGATGGGCTTCAGCATCGACCAGGCCCCGATCCACTACGACAAGCCCACGACCTACGCGAGCCTCGGCGTCGCCATCGTCATGGTCGGCATCGGGATCTTCATCGTGGGCTACCGGGGTGCCACCGGGACGGCGCTGTTCACCGGCGGCACCATCACCGGCCTCGGCATCGCCTCCATGCACTACCTCGGCATGGCCGGCCTGCGATTCGACGGGCGACTGGAGTACAACACCGTCACTGTCGCCGCCTCCGTCGCCATAGGCATGGCCGCCGCCACCGCCGCCCTGTGGGCAGCAGGACAGGTCCGGGGCTTCCTGTGGAGCGTGGGCGCCAGTCTGATCATGGGCCTCGCCGTCAGTGGCATGCACTACACCGGCATGGCCGCCCTCAGCGTCCACCTCCACGGCACCGGCGCCCCCGGCGAGGGCGACTCGCCCGCGTCCCTGCTCGCCCCGATGCTGATCGGGCCGCTCGCCTTCCTGTGCCTGGCCGCGGCCGTGGTGATCTTCGACCCGCAGATGGTCGCGGGCCGGCTCTCCCGGCCGGACGCCGGACCCCGGCCCGGGGTCCCCGCCCGCACCACCGCCCACGGGCCGGTGCGCCGCGCGCCCCAGCGGATCGACCGCGACCTGGGCCGACGCCGCTCGCGGGCCCCGCAGAACCGCTGAGCGGACCCCGTTGTCAGTGGCGGGTCGTACGGTTGATGTCATGCGGCCCGTTTCCCACATCGAACGCACGGTGGCGCCCATCGAGGTCGTCAGCCCCTACCAGCCCAACGGTGACCAGCCGACGGCCATCGCCGACCTGGCACGGCGCATCCAGGCCGGTGAGAAGGACGTCGTCCTGCTGGGCGCGACCGGCACCGGCAAGTCCGCCACCACCGCGTGGATGATCGAGAAGCTCCAGCGCCCCACCCTGGTGATGGCGCCGAACAAGACGCTGGCCGCCCAGCTGGCGAACGAGTTCCGCGAGCTCCTGCCGAACAACGCGGTCGAATACTTCGTCTCGTACTACGACTACTACCAGCCCGAGGCGTACGTCCCCCAGTCGGACACCTACATCGAGAAGGACTCCTCGATCAACGAGGAGGTCGAGCGGCTGCGCCACTCCGCGACCAACTCCCTGCTCACCCGGCGAGACGTCGTCGTGGTCGCCTCCGTCTCCTGCATCTACGGCCTGGGCACGCCCCAGGAGTACGTGGACCGCATGGTCCCGCTGAAGGTCGGCGCGGAGATCGACCGCGACGAGCTGCTGCGCCGCTTCGTCGACATCCAGTACACGCGCAACGACATGGCCTTCAGCCGTGGCACCTTCCGGGTCCGCGGCGACACCATCGAGATCTTCCCGGTCTACGAGGAGCTGGCCGTCCGCATCGAGATGTTCGGCGACGAGATCGAGGCGCTCACCACGCTGCACCCGATCACCGGCGAGATCATCAGCGACGAACAGCAGCTGTACGTCTTCCCCGCCTCCCACTACGTCGCCGGCCCCGAGCGCATGGAGCGCGCCATCAAGGGCATCGAGACCGAGCTGGACGAGCGCCTGGCCGAGCTGCGCAAGCAGGGCAAGCTCCTGGAGGAGCAGCGGCTGCGCATGCGCACCACCTACGACCTGGAGATGCTCCGCCAGATCGGCACCTGCTCCGGCGTCGAGAACTACTCGATGCACTTCGACGGCCGCGCCCCCGGCACTCCGCCGAACACGCTGCTCGACTACTTCCCGGAGGACTTCCTCCTGGTCATCGACGAGTCGCATGTCACGGTCCCGCAGATCGGCGCCATGTACGAGGGCGACGCCTCCCGCAAGCGCACCCTCGTCGAGCACGGGTTCCGGCTGCCGTCCGCGCTGGACAACCGGCCGCTGAAGTGGGAGGAGTTCCAGCAGCGCATCGGGCAGACCGTCTACCTGTCGGCCACCCCCGGCACCTACGAGCTGTCGCGCTCCAAGGGCGTGGTCGAGCAGATCATCCGCCCCACCGGCCTGGTCGACCCCCAGGTCGTCGTCAAGCCCACCGAGGGCCAGATCGACGACCTGGTGCACGAGATCCGCAAGCGGGTCGAGAAGGACGAGCGCGTCCTGGTCACCACGCTCACCAAGAAGATGGCCGAGGACCTCACGGAATACTTCCTGGAGCTCGGCATCCACGTGCGCTATCTGCACAGCGACGTCGACACCCTCCGCCGCGTCGAGCTGCTGCGTGAGTTGCGCTCCGGCGAGTTCGACGTCCTGGTCGGCATCAACCTGCTGCGTGAGGGACTGGACCTGCCCGAGGTCTCCCTGGTGGCGATCCTCGACGCCGACAAGGAGGGCTTCCTGCGCTCGGGCACCTCGCTGATCCAGACCATCGGCCGCGCCGCTCGTAACGTCTCCGGCGAGGTCCACATGTACGCCGACAAGATCACCCCGGCGATGGAGAAGGCCATCGAGGAGACCAATCGTCGCCGGGAGAAGCAGGTCGCCTACAACAAGGCGAACGGCATCGATCCGCAGCCGCTGCGCAAGAAGATCAACGACATCGTCGCGCAGATCGCCCGCGAGGACGTCGACACCGAGCAGCTGCTCGGCACCGGCTACCGGGCGAAGAAGGACGGCCGCGGCACCAAGGCGCCCGTCCCGTCCCTCGGCGCGCACACGGCCAAGGCGGCCAAGAGCACCAAGGCCACCAAGACCGCCAAGGGCAAGGCCAAGGAGACCGTGCCCACCGACAAGCCGGCCACCGAGCTCGCCGGGCAGATCGAGGAGCTCACCGAGCGGATGCGCGCCGCCGCAGCGGACCTGCAGTTCGAGATCGCGGCCCGGCTGCGCGACGAGGTCTCCGAGATGAAGAAGGAGCTGCGCCAGATGAAGGAGGCGGGCCTGGCCTGACGGTCGTGATCGCCCCTCCCGCCGGACCCCGGTGTGCACGCACTGTGTTGCAAGACCGACACAAAGCATGCGCCGGGGTTCGGCACTGTCAGTGCCGCTGCGTAGGGTTCTGATCAACCGCGAACCGTGCGGCAACAGGGGACTGCTCGAGAGGGGAATCAGCGCGTGACCGTCAACTTGACCAAGGGTCAGGCCATCAGTCTGCAGAAGAACGACGGTGGCAGTCTGACCGCGGTGCGCATGGGCCTCGGCTGGCAGGCGGCCCCCCGCCGCGGCCTGTTCGGCTCCCGCACCCGCGAGATCGACCTCGACGCCTCCGCCGTCCTCTTCGCGGACAAGCAGCCGGTCGACGTCGTCTTCTTCCGCCACCTGGTGAGTGACGACGGCTCCGTGCGTCACACCGGCGACAACCTCGTCGGCGGCGTCGGCCAGGGTGGCGACGACGAGGCCATCCTCGTCGACCTGCAGCGCGTCCCGGTCCACATCGACCAGATCGTCTTCACGGTGAACTCCTTCACCGGCCAGACCTTCCAGGAGGTGCAGAACGCGTTCTGCCGCCTGGTCGACGAGACCAACGGCCAGGAACTGGCCCGCTACACGCTCGCGGGCGGCGGCGCCTACACGGCCCAGATCATGGCGAAGGTGCACCGGTCGGGCAGCGGCTGGACGATGACGGCCCTGGGCTCCCCGGCCAACGGCCGCACCTTCCAGGACCTGATGCCGACCATCTGGCCGCTGCTCTAGACACATCGACAGGGCGGGTACGGGCGGCGCGCCGCACGACACGGTGACACCGAGGGGGACTTGAGCGATGACGGCTGAGCTGGTGCGGGGGCAGAACCACCCGCTGGACCAGGTGCGCCTGGAGATCCGGGTCTCGGCCGGAGCCCCGGTCGTGGCCGCCGCGACGCTCGTCGACGAGGCCGGCAAGGTGCGGGGACCGGAGTCCGTGATCCACCCCGGCGCTCCCGTGCTGCCGGGGCTCGAAGTCCCCAGGCAGGCGGCCGCGGCCCACCGTCTCGCGGTGGACCTCGGTGCCGTGCCGGACGCCGTGCACCGCGTCGACGTGCTGCTGGCCCTGCCCACCGGCACCGGCGGTCCGGTGCGCTTCGGCGCGGTCGCCGCCCCGTTCGTCGCGGTCACCGGCCTCGACGGTGGGGAGGTCGCCACCTTCACTCTGACCGGCCTGGACACCGAGTCCGCGGTCATCGCCCTGGAGCTGTACCGCAGACAGGACGCCTGGAAGGCCCGCGCGGTCGGCCAGGGATACGCCGGCGGTCTTGCGGAACTCCTCGCCGACCAGGGACTGGCCGAGGCCCGGCAGGTGGCGAACGACATCAACGAGGCGGTGACACAGGGGTTCACCCGCTCCGTGCAGGCGCCGCGTCTCCCGGACGGCGCGCCTACCCGTCAGCCGGCGGCCCCGACACAGGCCGGGCTCACCACCCAGGGGGACCCGGCCCCCCACGACGGTCCGGCTCCGCACGGCGGTTCGGCTCCGCAGGGCACGCCCGGTCCGGTGGCATCGCATCCCGCAGGCGTCCCCCCGCAGCCGGCCGGCGTCCCCGCGCACGCCGCTGGAGCCGTGAGCGAACCGGGCGCCGTATCGGACCGGCCGTCACCGTCGGCCACCGGAAGCCCGGTCGACTACACCCACCCGGGGCGGCGGCAGACCGCCCCGCCCCCGCCCGCGCCGAGCGCTCCCGCCGCGCAGCCGGGACAACCCGCCCGGCCCGTCGCCGGTGACGCGACCGGCTGGACGATGGACGAGCGGCTCTACAACCAGGTGTGGGGCATGTTCGAGGACTTCGCCCGCACGGCCGCCGCCTACCGCAGCGCCGTCGACTTCGCGGAGACCCGGCAGGAGAAGGAGCTCGACCGGATCCTGTCCGACCCCCGCAGCAGGATCGGCGGCCAGGGGGACGCGGCACGTGAGGAGGCGCGCGCCCGGTACGGCGCGCTCGTCGAGCAGGCACGGCAGGCGTTCGACCGGGACGTGGCCCAGCTGGTGGCAGAGGCGGAGGTCGTGGAGCCGGCTCTGCCGCCCGCGTACGCCCGCTGGGACAGCCCGGTCTGGCACGGCTACCGGGTGCCGATGGAGATGCCGATGGCACTGCGCCTGGGCGATCTGACCCTGCCCGAGAGCGACCGGCTGCGCATCCCGATGCTGGTGCGGCTGCCGTTGGAGCGTGGCCTGTGGATCGACAGCGGGCGCGTGGCCTCGGAGGCCGGGGCCTTCACGGACGATCACGAGAGCCGACGGCTGGCGGTGGAGGCGGCGGTCGCGCATGCAGCACGGCTGCTGGCCGCGTATCCGGCGGGGGAGTTCACCGTCCATGTGATCGACCCGGCCGGTGCGGCGGCACACGCGCTGGCGCCGCTGACGGACACCGGCGTGCTCGCCGGGCCGCCGGCCGTGGGCGCCGCCGGTGTGGCGGAGGTGCTGAGCCGCCTGACGCAGCGCGTGGACCTGGTGCAGATGGCGATTCGCGGCGGCGCGGCCGACTCCCTGCCGCCCGGCTTCGACACCGCCCAGCAGCTGCTGGTGGTCAACGACTTCCCGCACGGCTTCGACGACCGCGCCGTGACCCAGCTGCGCTACCTCGCCGACGAGGGGCCCTCCGTCGGCGTGCATCTGATGATGGTCGCCGACCGCGAGGACGCCGCCGGTTACGGTCCGTTGCTCGATCCGCTGTGGCGAGCCCTGCTGCGGCTGACCCCGGTGGCCGACGACCACCTGGCCGACCCGTGGGTCGGGCACGCCTGGACGTACGAGCCCGCGCTGGTGCCGGCCGGAAGCCAGGTGCTCCGCCAGGTGCTGACCCAGGTGTCGGCCGAGCGTACCAAGTACGTGTAAAGCGCCTCCCATCAGGGATTTTGATCCTTTCTTTGCCAATCACTTTACCTTTCCTTGGTGATTCGGTACTGTTGATGGCACGGAGGGGAGTACTCCCTGTCGCTGCGGCGTCCCCGTCAATACGGATCACCATTGATCCCGGGGCGTCGGCCCGTCCGCGGGTGGAAGAGACCTCCGGTAGCGATGACGCCGGCTACGTGCCGTGATGACTGCCGGAGGTGCAGTGGACGTTTCCATGACCCTGTGGGTCCTGACCATCGTGGGCCTCGCCGCCCTGATCGCGGTCGATTTCTTCATCGGCCGCAAGCCGCACGACGTGTCCATCAAGGAAGCCGGTATCTGGACGGTCGTCTGGATCGCCCTCGCGGGGCTCTTCGGACTCGGCCTGCTCGTCTTCGGAGGCGGACAACCCGCCGGCGAGTTCTTCGCCGGCTTCATCACCGAGAAGTCGCTGAGCGTGGACAACCTCTTCGTGTTCGTCCTGATCATGGCGAAGTTCGCGGTGCCGTCGCAGTACCAGCAGCGGGTGCTCCTCGTCGGGGTGCTCATAGCCCTGGTCCTGCGGGCCGTCTTCATCGCCGCGGGCGCCGCGATCCTCGCCAGCTTCTCGTGGGTCTTCTACCTCTTCGGGGCCTTCCTCATCTG
Source organism: Streptomyces sp. NPDC036813 (assembly GCF_055609245.1). Classification (NCBI taxonomy): domain Bacteria; kingdom Bacillati; phylum Actinomycetota; class Actinomycetes; order Kitasatosporales; family Streptomycetaceae; genus Streptomyces; species Streptomyces sp. NPDC036813. The sequence continues at coordinate 334,607 of NZ_JBVJPV010000004.1, forward strand.
GACCGCCTGGAAGCTGATCCAGGAGGCCCGGGCCGACGAGGAGGACGAGGAGTACGAGGAGAACAAGCTCCTGAAGGCCGTCGAGCGCAGGTTCGGCGTCGCGGACCGCTACCACGGCACCAAGCTGTGGATCCAGCAGAACGGCAAGCGGGTCATGACCCCGATGCTCGTGGTCATGCTCGCGATCGGCACCACCGACGTGCTGTTCGCCCTGGACTCCATCCCCGCGATCTTCGGCCTGACCCAGGACCCGTACATCGTCTTCACGGCCAACGCCTTCGCGCTGATGGGCCTCAGGCAGCTGTACTTCCTCATCGGCGGCTTGCTGAGGAAGCTGGTGCACCTGAGCTACGGGCTGTCGATCATCCTCGGCTTCATCGGCGTCAAGCTGGTGCTGCACGCGCTGCACGAGTCGGGCGTCCACGTCCCGGAGATCAGCATCCCGGTCTCCCTCGGCGTCATCCTCGCCGTCCTGCTCGTCACGACGCTCACCAGTCTGCGGGCCTCCCGCAAGCAGGCGGCCGTCGAGGCGGCGGAGCAGCACAGCACCGACGCCCCGAAGGACAACGTCCAGGCATGACAACGCCGGCCGGCCGCGCCTGACAACCGCGGCCCACGGCCCGCCTGACAACCACCGTGGGCGGCCGCGCGTGGCAAGCACCGTCGGCGGCCGCGCGTGGCCAACGGCCGCACCAGCCCGACGGCCGTCGGTCCAGCCCCACGGCCGCGGCCCGCCCCGCCCGACAGGCGCGCCCCTTCCGTCTCTCACCGTCCCTCACCGACCACGACCGAGAGGAGACGCCCTATCCCGCGCAGCAAGGACCCCCTCAACCAGACCTCGGCACCGGAAAGCGCCGGACCGGAGCACGGGCCGGACGATCGGAATGCGAAGGCCGCCCCCCTCTGCGACGATCGGCCCATGATCGCTCGGCTCAGGTCGCTCACCGCCCAGTGGACGTCCCTCGTGCCCGCCCTCGCGGTCGTGCTGTTGATTTTCACCTGGGGACGCGACATGCCCGGCGCGGTCGTCGCCGTGATGACGGTGGTCCTCGCCGGTTCCGTCCTGGCCGCTGTCCATCACGCCGAGGTGGTCGCCCACCGGGTGGGGGAACCCTTCGGATCCCTGGTGCTCGCCGTCGCCGTCACGATCATCGAGGTCGCGCTGATCGTCACCTTGATGGCCGACGGTGGCGACAAGTCCGCCACCCTCGCCGCCGTGATGATCACCTGCAACGGCGTCGTCGGGATCAGCCTGCTCGTCGGCTCGCTGCGCCACGGCACCGCGATCTTCAACCCGGAGGGCACCGGCGCCGCCCTCGCCACGGTGGCGACCCTGGCGACGCTCAGCCTGGTGCTGCCGACGTTCACCACGAGCAAGCCGGGACCGGAGTTCTCCCCGGCACAGCTCACCTTCGCCGCACTGTCCTCCCTGATCCTGTACGGGCTGTTCGTGGCGACACAGACCATGAGACACCGTGACTACTTCCTCCCGCTCACCCGGGAGGGCCAGGTCATCACCGAGGACGACCACGCGCAGGCTCCGTCCGCCCGGACGGCGAAGATCAGCCAGGGCCTGCTGGGCCTGGCCCTGATCGGCGTGGTGGGCCTCGCCAAGGGAGTGTCCCCGACGATCGAGAAGGGCGTGGCCGCCGCCGGGCTGCACCACGCCGTCGTCGGTGTCATCATCGCGCTGCTGGTGCTGCTGCCCGAGACCATCGCCGCGGTGCGCTCCGCGCGCCGCGACCGGGTGCAGACCAGCCTGAACCTGGCGCTCGGTTCCTCCATGGCCAGCATCGGCCTGACCATCCCCGCGGTCGCCCTGGCGTCCGTCTGGTTGTCCGGACCCCTGGTCCTCGGCCTCAACTCGCTCCACATGGTGTTGCTGGCCCTGACCGTGGTGGTCGCCTCGCTGACCGTCGTGCCGGGCCGCGCCACACCTCTCCAGGGAGGCGTGCACCTGGTGCTCTTCGCGGCGTATCTGGAGCTGGCGATCAATCCCTAGGGGGCGTCTCCGGCGCCGGCGGTCAGTCCACGGCCGGGCTGACGACCGGCACCGGCACCGGGCGGGTCTCCGGCAGCAGGGCGAAACAGCCGAGGCTGAGCAGCGCGATCCCGGTGAGATACGCGCCGACGCCCCACGGCACCCGCCCGCCCCGCTCGGCCAGCGCGGTCGCCACGATCGGGGTCAGCGCGCCCCCGAGGACCCCGGCGAGGTTGTAGCCGACCGCGGCGCCCGTGCACCGCACCCGCGGCTCGTACAGCTCGGGCAGGTAGGCGGCGATAACGGCGAACATGGTGACGAACGCGATCAGGGCGCCCGCGATGCCGAGGAACATCGGCAGCGGCTCGCCCGTGGCGAGCAGCGCGACCATTGGAAACATCCAGAGCGCGGAGGCCGCACACCCCGTCAGACACAGCGGCCGCCGCCCGAAGCGGTCACCCAGCATCGCCGCCAGCGGCGTCAGCGCGCCCTTGAGCACCACGGCCGCCATGATGCAGCCCAGCATCACCGGGCGGCTCACCCCGAGCCGCTCCGTCGCGTAGGCCAGCGACCAGGTCGTCACGGCGTAGAAGATCGCGTAACCGGCGGCGAGCGCACCGGCCGTCAGCAGCACCAACCGCCCGTGGTGGCGCACGATCTCGGCGAGCGGCACGCGCGCGTGGTCGTCGATCTCCAGGAACCGCGGGCTCTCGGCGAGCGACGACCGCAGCCACAGCCCCGCCAGCGCCAGCACGCCTGCCGCCCAGAACGGCACCCGCCACCCCCAGGCGGCGAACTCGGCGGCCGTGAGCAGCGAGGCGAGGGCCAGCACCATCGCGTTGGCGAGCAGGAACCCGACCGCCGGCCCAACCTGCGGAAAGCTCGACCACAGTGCGCGGCGCGCCGCCGGGGCGTGCTCCGCGGTGAGCAGCACCGCACCGCCCCACTCGCCGCCGAGTCCGAGCCCCTGCACGAACCGCAGCACGACCAGCAGCAGCGGGGCGGCGGCGCCGATCGTGCCGTACGACGGCACACAGCCGACGCCCACCGTCGCGGCCCCCGTGAGCAGCAGGGAGGCGATCAGTACCGGCCGCCGCCCGCGCCGGTCCCCGATGTGCCCGAAGAGCACCGAGCCGAGCGGGCGGGCGACGAATCCCACGCCGAACGTCGCGAAGGCGGCCAGGGTTCCCGCCAGCGGTGAGAAGGCGGGGAAGAACAGCGGGCCGAGGACCAGGGCGGCCGCGGTCCCGTAGACGAAGAAGTCGTAGAACTCGATGGCCGTGCCCGCGAGCGAGGCGACCGCGAGCCGTGGCATGGACGGTGTCCTCGCGCTGCGTACGTCGTGCATGCCGCGTCAACCACCCGCGCTCACCCACGGTTACGGGGCGCGTGGAGGCACTGGGCCACGCAGCGGGCGACGGTGATGCGCCGGCAGGGAAAGGGGAGGGCCCGTCGGCGGGCCGGGGGCACCGTGATAAACCGAGGAGCGAGCAGCGGCCCCGCCGGGCCGCCGCCCCCGACCGGACCGGAGGAACCGTGCCCCGCACCCTGGCCAGCGCGCCGATCATGATCCTGAACGGCCCCAACCTGAACCTGCTCGGGCAGCGCCAGCCGGAGATCTACGGCTCCGACTCGCTCGCCGACATCGAGGCGCTGTGCGCCAAGGCGGCGGCCGCGCACGGCGGCACGATCGACTTCCGGCAGTCCAACCACGAGGGCGAGCTGGTCGACTGGATCCACGAGGCGCGGCTGAACCACTGCGGGATCGTCATCAACCCCGCCGCCTACTCCCACACCTCGGTGGCGATCCTGGACGCCCTCAACACCTGCGACGGCCTGCCGGTGATCGAGGTGCACATCTCCAACATCCACCAGCGCGAGTCCTTCCGGCACCACTCCTACGTCTCGCTGCGCGCCGACGGCGTCATCGCCGGGTGCGGGGTGCAGGGGTACGTCTTCGGTGTGGAGCGCGTCGCCGCTCTCGTGGGGGCGGCACAGGCCGACGCGTAAGCCCCGCCGGCCATGGAGGGGCGCCCCTTACCGGACGCCCCGGCCGCCCATCGGCGCCGGACGCCCGGCCGCCCATCGGCGCCGGACGCCCGACCGCCCGTCGGCACCGGACACCCCCGCCGTCCATCGGCGCCGGACGCCCCGGCCGCCCATCGGCATCCGGCGGGCCCAGCCGCTTACAGCCGCCCCGCCTCCACGATCCGCCGCAGGAAGCGCCGTGTGCGCTCCTGCCGCGGGTCGCCGAAGACCTCCTCCGCGGTGCCGCGCTCCAGGACGACCCCGCCGTCCAGGAAGCACACCTGGTCGGCGACGTCGCGCGCGAACCCCATTTCGTGCGTGGCGAGGACCATGGTCATGCCGTCGTCCTTCAGCCCGCGCACCACGTCGAGCACCTCGCCGACCAGTTCCGGGTCGAGTGCGGCGGTGATCTCGTCGAACAGCAGCAGCCGGGGTCGTACGGCCAGGGCGCGCACGATCGCCACCCGCTGCTGCTGGCCGCCGCTCAGCCGGTCCGGGTAGGCGTGCGCCTTGTCGCCGAGCCCGAGCCGCTGAAGCAGCTCACGCGCGTGTGCCTCGGCATCGGCGCGGGAGACGCCGTGGACGCGGCGCGGCGCGAGGGTGATGTTGTCCAGCACGGTCATGTGCGGGAAGAGGTTGTACGCCTGGAAGACGACGCCGATCCGGCGCCGCACCGCGTCCTGGTCCACCCGTGGGTCGGTGATCTCCTCGCCGTCCAGCCAGATCGCGCCGTCGTCGATGTCCTCCAGCAGGTTGGCGCAGCGCAGCAGTGTCGACTTCCCGGAGCCGGAGGCGCCGATCAGCGCGGTCACCGTGTGCGGTGCGACCTCGAGATCGACGTCCCGCAGGACCACCGAACCGCCGAAGGTCTTGCGGACGGCCTCCATGCGCAGCACGGGCGCGTCACTCACAGGGAACCTCCTTGGGCCCGCTGCCGGTCCATGCGGGCCGTCACCCAGTCCGTGAGCCTGGTCATCGGGATGGTCAGCGCCACGAAGACCAGCCCCGCGACGATGTACGGCGTGTAGTTGAGGCTGCGGCCGACGATGATGTCCGCCGCCCGTACGGCGTCCACGGCACCGCCGATCGACACCAGACCGGTGTCCTTCTGCAGGGACACCAGGTCGTTCAGCAGCGGCGGCACCTGGCGGCGCACGGCCTGCGGCAGCACGACGTGGCGCAGGGCCTGACGGTTGGTCAGGCCGAGGGCGCGGGCGGCCGCGCGCTGCGAGGGGTGGATCGACTCGATGCCGGCCCGGAACACCTCGGCGACATACGCGGAGTACGTCAGTGTCAGCGCCGTACCGCCCAGCAGGACCGGATCGACGGTCACGCCCTGCAGGCGCAGGGCGGGCACGCCCAGGACCACGATCATCAGGTTGATGATGAGCGGCAGTCCGCGGAAGAAGTCCGTGTACGCCGCCGCGAGCGCCCGCAGCGGGAAGAACACCGGGCCGCGCAGCGTACGGGCGATGGCGATCAGCATGCCGAGGACCAGCACCGCCGCCCCGCAGACCAGCAGCAGGCGCACGTTCAGCCACAGCCCGTCGAGCACCTTGGGCAGCGCCTCACGCGCGTACCGCGCGCTGAAGAACGTCTCCTCGGTGCGCGGCCAGCCCGGCGCGTTGACGACGACCAGATAGAGCAGGACGCCCGTGACGAGCGTGGAGAGTGCCGCGACGGCCGTGGCGCGCCGGGCGCGGGCGCGCCGAAAACGCTCCCTCTCCAGCCGGCGCCGCGACGGGGTGTACCCGTCGTCGGGCATGTCGTCGTCGGAGTCCTTGCCGGAGTCCTCTCCCGACTCCTCCTTCATGACGGTCATCGCGGCTCCGTCACTTCAGCACCGGCGCGTCGACGGCGTCGGAGAGCCACTGCTGCTCCAGCTTCGCCAGCGTGCCGTCCTTGCGCAGGGCGTCCACCGCCGTGGTCACGCACGGGGTGAGGGCGCTGCCCTTGTCGAGGACGAGGCCGAACTGCTCCGGCGCGGCACCCTGGTTCTCGAACTGGCCGACGATCTTCGCGTCCGTCACCTCGGCGGAGGTGATGTAGAAGGCGGTGGGCAGGTCGACGACGATGGCGTCCACCTGACCGTTCTTCAGCGCGGACTTGGCCTGGTCGTTCTTGGCGTACGCGGCCGCGGGCCGGGAGGGCCGCACGACGTCGTCGATGTAGTCGAGGCTGGTCGTGCCGACCTGGGCGCCCAGCTTGAGGCCCTTCAGGTCGGCGATACCCTTCGCCTTCGCGGCCTTGCTGTCCTTGAGTGCGATGACCGCCTGGCGGACGTCGTAGTAGCCGGACGAGAAGTCCACGGCCTTCTCGCGCTCGTCGCTGATGGAGACCTGGTTGACGTCGAAGTCGAAGGTCTTCTCGCCGGGCGCGAACGCCTTGTTGAAGGGCACGCTCTGCCACACCACGGCGTCCGTGCCGTAGCCGAGCCGCTGGGCCACGGCGTAGGCGACGGCCGACTCGAAGCCCTTGCCGTTCGCGGGCTTGCCGTCCTTGAACCACGGCTCGTAGGCGGGCTCGTCGGTGGCGACGGTGATTTTGCCCGACGTCTTGGTGGCCAACTTCCCCGGAGCGCAGGAGGATCCGCCGGCCGAGCCCGACGGCTTGGCCGTCGCGTCCTCTTTCGGCTGCGGCGCGCAGCCGACGGCGGTGGCGAGGAGGGCTACGGAGGCGGCGGTGACGGCGCCGCGCAGGGCGCGGAGGGCAGGGTGCATGGCGGGAGAGTGGCAGCGATCACCGCGTTTGTCGAGGTCACGTCGACGTCTGTCCGCATACTGGGAACGGGTGTTTGCAGTCGCGTGAACGGCCTCACGTGCACGGCGTTCACGAGAGGGGCGCACGGACCTCCGCGCGTCCCTCGACGTCCGTCACCAGCCCCGCGCGCGCCACTCCGGCAGATGCGGCCGCTCCGCGCCCAGCGTCGTGTCGTTGCCGTGGCCCGGGTAGACCCAGGTCTCGTCGGGCAGGACGCCGAAGATCTTGGTCTCGACGTCGTGGATCAGGCTCGCGAACGCCTTCGGGTCCTTGCGGGTGTTGCCCACACCGCCGGGGAAGAGGCAGTCGCCGGTGAAGACGTGCGGGTGGCCGTGCGGGTCGTCGTAGACGAGCGCGATCGAGCCCGGCGTGTGTCCGACGAGGTGGCGGGCGGTCAGCTCGACCTGCCCGACACGGATGGTGTCGCCGTCGTCCACCAGGACGTCGGTGGGCACCGGGATGCCCTCCGCGTCGTCGCGGCCCGCGTAGGTGCGCGCGCCGGTGGCCGCCACGACCTGCGCGAGGGCCTGCCAGTGGTCGCCGTGCTGATGGGTGGTGACGACGGACGCGATGCCGTCGTCACCGATCATGCCGAGCAACGTGTGCGCGTCGGCGGCCGCGTCGATCAGGAGCTGTTCGTCCGTGGCCCGGCAGCGCAGCAGATAGGCGTTGTTGTCCATGGGGCCGACCGCGATCTTGGTGATCATCAGGTCCTTCAGCTCGTGCACGTCCGCCGGGCCGCCGACCGTCACCTGTCCGCTGTACGTCATGACCGTCAGCCTATCGCCGGGACGCCGCGGGAGAACCCGGAGCCGCTCCTACAGGGGCGGCAGGGACGGCAGGGGACCGCCGTCCACGCCGAGCGCGGCCCCGTCGCGCCGCCCGGCCAGCCACCCCAGCAGGTCCGCCGGCTTCCCGGAGACGGTGACTTCGGCGTCCGGGACCTCGGCGTCCGTGACCCCGGCGTCTGCGACCCCGGCGTCCGTGATCTTGGTGTCAGCCCCCTTGGTGTCAGTCCCCCTGGTGCCAGCCCCCTCGGTGGCCGTCCCCTTGGCGCCCGCGGCTTGCCCGCCGTCCCGTCCGGTGCGCCACACGCGCGTGCCGTCCGTGACGAGAGTCGCCGGCACCTCGGGATGTCCGCGGAACCGGGCCGCGAGGAAGTCGATCTCCCGCTCGGTGAAGTCGGCCGGCAGGTCCTCCAGCTCGTAGCCGATCCCGAGGTCCACGTGGTGCAGCTCGACCTCGCCCCAGCGCCGGAACGGCACCCGGGCCGCGGCGTCCGTCACGCCGTTGCGCAGTTCGACGGTCCGCGACCAGTCCTGGGGCGCCGCACCGGCCGCCTGGAAGCGCGCGGCGCTCTCGCGCAGATCGGCGAGCTGGGCGTCCAGCGCGCGCGGGGCGTCCCGCTCGATGTCGGCGTCCCGTGCCTCGCCGGAGACGTACATGGGCCGGCCCTCGAGGACGTTCACGAGGGCGTCGGCGTTGCGGGCGATGTGAGCGAGGACATGCCCGCGGCTCCAGCCGGGCAACCGTGACGGCTCGGCCACCGACGCGTTGTCCAGTTCGGCGACTGCGCTGAGCAGCCGATCGGTGGCGTCACGTACAGACGCCAGGTCATGCGCGTGATCAATCATGCTGCTGACATTAGTCGCGCCACACCTTCGGGTGAAGCCGGTGAAGCAGTGCCGTAAATCGAAAGCACGTGCTATATGGTCGGTCGTGGCGTCGGGCATGCTGGAGAGCCGGGGTTTGTTGGCAACTCATGAATCCGACCGGCGTTGTCAGTGGCTCCCCCTAGTCTGGGAAAGACGGGGGCCCCGCCCCTGTCACTTCTCTCAAGAAAGGTGCGGACCGGCGTGGCCGACCGTCTCATCGTCCGTGGCGCGCGCGAGCACAACCTGAAGAACGTCTCGCTCGACCTGCCCAGGGACTCGCTCATCGTCTTCACGGGCCTGTCCGGGTCGGGCAAGTCCTCCCTGGCCTTCGACACCATCTTCGCCGAGGGCCAGCGGCGCTATGTGGAGTCGCTCTCCTCGTACGCCCGCCAGTTCCTCGGACAGATGGACAAGCCGGACGTCGACTTCATCGAGGGCCTGTCCCCGGCCGTCTCCATCGACCAGAAGTCGACCTCGCGCAACCCGCGCTCCACGGTCGGCACCATCACCGAGGTCTACGACTACCTGCGTCTGCTGTTCGCGCGCATCGGCAAGCCGCACTGCCCCGAGTGCGGCCGGCCCATCACGCGCCAGTCGCCGCAGGCGATCGTCGACAGGGTCCTGGAGCTGCCGGAGGGGAGCCGCTTCCAGGTGCTCTCGCCGCTGGTGCGCGAGCGCAAGGGCGAGTTCGTCGACCTCTTCGCCGACCTCCAGGCCAAGGGCTACTCCCGTGCGCGCGTGGACGGGGAGACGGTCCAGCTCTCCAGCCCGCCCACGCTGAAGAAGCAGGAGAAGCACACCATCGAGGTGGTCGTGGACCGCCTCACGGTGAAGGACTCCGCCAAGCGCCGCCTCACCGACTCCGTGGAGACCGCCCTCGGGCTGTCCGGCGGCATGGTCGTGCTCGACTTCGTCGACCTCCCCGAGGACGACCCCGAGCGCGAGCGGATGTTCTCCGAGCACCTGTACTGCCCGTACGACGACCTGTCCTTCGAGGAGCTGGAGCCGCGTTCCTTCTCCTTCAACTCGCCCTTCGGTGCCTGTCCCGAGTGCACCGGCATCGGCACGCGCATGGAGGTCGACCCGGAGCTGATCGTCCCGGACCCCGACAAGTCCCTCGACGAGGGCGCCATCCACCCCTGGTCGCACGGTCACACCAAGGACTACTTCGACCGTCTGATCGGCGCGCTCGCCGACGCCCTCGGCTTCCGCACCGACATCCCCTTCGCGGGCCTGCCGCAGCGCGCGAAGAAGGCCCTGCTCCACGGCCACAAGACGCAGATCGAGGTCCGCTACCGCAACCGCTACGGGCGCGAGCGCGTGTACACGACGCCCTTCGAGGGTGCGGTGCCCTTCGTCAAGCGCCGGCACAGCGAGTCCGAGTCCGACGCGAGCCGTGAGCGCTTCGAGGGCTACATGCGCGAAGTGCCCTGCCCCTCCTGCGAGGGCACGCGCCTCAAGCCGGTCGTCCTCGCCGTCACGATCATGGAGAAGTCGATCGCCGAGGTCTCGGCGATGTCGATCAGCGACTGCGCGGACTTCCTCGGCCGGCTCAAGCTGACCGCCCGGGACAAGAAGATCGCCGAGCGGGTCCTGAAGGAGGTCAACGAGCGGCTGCGGTTCCTCGTCGACGTCGGCCTGGACTACCTCTCGCTGAACCGCGCGGCCGGCACCCTCTCCGGCGGCGAGGCCCAGCGCATCCGGCTGGCGACCCAGATCGGCTCCGGCCTCGTCGGCGTCCTGTACGTCCTCGACGAGCCGTCCATCGGTCTGCACCAGCGCGACAACCACCGGCTGATCGAGACCCTGGTCCGGCTGCGCGACATGGGCAACACGCTCATCGTCGTCGAGCACGACGAGGACACCATCAAGGTCGCCGACTGGATCGTCGACATCGGTCCCGGCGCCGGTGAGCACGGCGGCAAGGTCGTGCACAGCGGCTCCCTGAAGGAGCTGCTCGCCAACAAGGAGTCGCAGACCGGTCAGTACCTGTCCGGCCGCAAGGCGATCCCGCTGCCCGACGTGCGCCGCCCGCGCGACCCGTCCCGGCAGCTCACCGTGCACGGCGCCCGGGAGAACAACCTCCAGGACATCGACGTGTCCTTCCCGCTGGGCCTGTTCACTGCGGTCACCGGCGTGTCCGGCTCCGGCAAGTCGACCCTGGTCAACGACATCCTGTACACGCACCTGGCGCGCGAGCTGAACGGCGCGCGAGGCGTCCCCGGGCGGCACACGCGCGTCGACGGCGACGACCTCGTCGACAAGGTCGTGCACGTGGACCAGTCGCCGATCGGCCGCACCCCGCGTTCGAACCCGGCGACCTACACCGGCGTCTTCGACCACATCCGCAAGCTGTTCGCCGAGACCACCGAGGCGAAGGTGCGCGGCTACATGCCGGGCCGCTTCTCCTTCAACGTCAAGGGCGGCCGCTGCGAGAACTGCGCGGGCGACGGCACGATCAAGATCGAGATGAACTTCCTCCCGGACGTCTACGTCCCGTGCGAGGTCTGCCACGGCGCCCGGTACAACCGGGAGACCCTGGAGGTCCACTACAAGGGCAAGTCCATCGCCGAGGTCCTGAACATGCCCATCGAGGAAGCCATGAACTTCTTCGAGGCGGTCCCGGCGATCAACCGCCACCTGAAGACGCTGAACGACGTCGGCCTCGGCTACGTCCGCCTCGGCCAGTCCGCGACCACCCTGTCCGGTGGTGAGGCGCAGCGCGTCAAGCTCGCCAGCGAGCTGCAGAAGCGCTCCACCGGCCGCACTGTCTACGTCCTGGACGAGCCGACCACCGGTCTGCACTTCGAGGACATCAGCAAGCTGCTGAAGGTGCTCTCCGGCCTGGTCGAGAAGGGCAACACGGTCATCGTCATCGAGCACAACCTCGATGTGATCAAGACCGCCGACTGGCTCGTCGACATGGGCCCGGAGGGCGGCGCCGGCGGCGGTCTGGTGGTCGCCGAGGGCACGCCGGAGGAGGTCGCCGCGGTTCCGGCCAGCCACACCGGCAAGTTCCTGCGGGAGATCCTCGGCGCGGACCGGATCAGCGACGCCACCGTGCCCGCGGCCCGCCGGAAGGCGCCGGCCAAGACCGTCGCCGCGGCAGCGGGGACCCGTAAGACCGCCACCAAGGCGGTCGACAGCACGGCTGCCAGGAAGACGGCCACGGCCAGGAAGACGGCCGCGGCGAAGACGACGCGGGCGCGCAAGGCCTGACCCGCGCCCACCGACGGGCGGTGCCCCCGCGGAGACCTTCCGCGGGGGCACCGCCCGTCGTTGTTCCGGCCGCTCGGCCACCGACGGCGTCGGGCCGCGCGGCCACCAGCGGCATCGCGCGGCGCCTCACACCAGGCGGGGCGCCGGCCAGGCGCCGGCCCCAGGCGTGCGCCGGTCAGTCCTCCAGCTCGCGGGCGTACGGCGGCTCCGCGCCCGCGCGGGAGCAGGTGACCGCCGCCGCGCGGGCCGCGTACCGCAGCAGTTGCTGCCAGCCGTCGGGGCCCAGTGTCGCCAGGGTGGTGGGGGAGAGGGCGTCGCGGGTGGCCAGGCCGTGCAGCAGGGCCGCGTTCACCGTGTCGCCCGCGCCGATCGTGTCCACGACGTCCACCGGCTCGCCGGGCACCGTGTGCACCGCGCCGTCCGCCGTGAACGCGGTCAGGCCGTCCCCGCCCTGTGTGATCACCACGGCCGACGGACCGGCGGACAGCCACTCCCGCGGTGTGCCGCCCAGCCACAGGGCGTCCTCCTCGGAGAGCTTGAGCAGCGTCACGAAGGGCAGCCAGCTCTTGAACCGGGCCCGGTAGGCGTCCGCGTCGGGGATCAGCCCCGGCCGGATGTTCGGGTCGAGGGCGGTGAACACTCCCTGCGCGGCCGCGGTGCGCATCAGCCCCTCGTACGCGCTCGCGCCCGGCTCCAGCACCAGCGAGCACGTGCCGAAGGACACCGCCCGGGTCCCGGCCGGCAGCGCGGGCGGCGCCGAGAAGAGCCGGTCGGCCGTTCCCTCGACGTAGAAGGAGTAGGCGGCCGAGCCGCCCGGGTCGATCGTGGCGACGGCCAGAGTCGTCGGCTCGGGGCCGCGCTGCACGGCCGAGACGTCCACCCCGGCCGCGCGCAGCCCGTCGAGCAGGGCCTCGCCGAAGGCGTCCCGCGACACCCGGGAGCAGAACGCGGTGGGGGAGCCCAGCCGCCCCAGGGCGACCGCCGTGTTGTACGGCCCGCCGCCGAGGGCGGGCCTCAGGGCGGCGAGGGCACCCGTGCCCTGCGGTACCAGGTCGATCAGGGCCTCACCGGCGACGACGATCATGCGACGGTTCCTCTCTGGGGCTTGTGGTGCGAGGGCTCTTGTGTGCGGGGCTCTCCGTGTGCGGCTTTCACTCGCCCGGCGTTGAAGCCCCCGGCGTTGGCGCCGCCGGCTCTTCCGGACAGCCGCACGAGGTGCGGTGGACGAAGGAGCAGGGCAGCCGCACGGTGCGCGCGGGCCGCTCCGGCTCGGCGAGCCGCTCCAGCAGCACGCGGACGGCCGTGGTGCCCAGTTCCCTGCTGGGCTGGGCGATCGTGGTCAGCCGGGGGGAGAACACATCCGCCCAGGCGAAGTCGTCGAAGCAGCACAGCGCGATGTCCCCGGGCACGGTCAGGCCCCGGGCGCGCAGGGCCCGCAGGGCGCCGATGGTCATCGCGTTGTTGGCGCTGATCAGAGCGGTGGGCGGCGCGGCCGGCGTCAGCAGCTCGGCGGTGGCCCGCTCGGCGCCGCCCGCCTCGGAGTCTCCGTGGACGACGAGCCGCTCGTCGTAGGGCAGAGCGGCGGCCGCGAGACCGTGCCGGTAGCCGCTGATCCGCTCCCGGGTGGTGCTGAGCCCGGGCAGCCCGGCGACCAGGCCGATCCGGCAGTGCCCGAGTCCGGCGAGATGGGTGACGAGACGGGCGGTCGGCGCGGCGTTCTCGGCATGCACCTGGTCGAAGCGGAAGGCCGGGTCCGCGGGGGCGTCGACGGCGCGGTCCAGGAAGACGGTGGGCACGGCGTGGCGGGCGAGGTAGGCGACCAGGTCGTCGGGGCGGGCTGACGGCGCGACGATCACCCCGTCGACACGGCGCTCGTGCAGCAGCTGCACGACCCGGCGCTCGTGCCCGGGCTCGTCGTGCGGATCGGCGATGAGCAGGCTGTAGCCCTCCTCCAGCGCGGCCGCCTCGACGCCCTGGAGGATCTCGGTGAAGTAGGGGTTGCTGATCGCGGAGACCGCGAGGCCGATGGACCGGGTCCGGGACGTCACCAGCGAGCGGGCCAGCGTGTTCGGGGTGTATCCCAGCGCGTCGATGGCGTCCAGCACCGCCTGGCGGGTCCGCGGAAGCACCGGCCGGGTGCTGTTCAGGACGTGCGAGACGGTCGCGACGGACACACCGGCCGAGCGCGCGACGTCGGCCATGGTGGGCATGCGGGGTCTCCTTTCCGGCTCCGGTGCGGGCCTGGGACGGAAGCTATCCGATCCGCGGGCCGGACGTAAACGCTTGCGCAAGCGTTTACGTCCTCCGCTGGTGCCGCACTCCGGCGGCGCTCCAGCCAGGGAGCCGACGAACCGCGGCCCGATCAAGGGCGGTATCGTGCGCCACGCAGCACCGTCCGAACCCATGGAGAACCTCATGTCCGGCAGCCCGGTCCCCAGCCGCCGCACCCTGCTGAAGGGTGCCGCCGCCGTCCCCGCCGCCGGGCTGGGCCTCGCGGCCTGCTCCGGGCAGTCCGAGTCCGAGGGGCCCGTGGACGTCGGCCCCGAGAGCGAGGTCCCCAAGGGCGGCGCGAAGCTGGACCGCAAGCACAACGTGGTGGTCGGCCGGGACACCGCCGGCACGCTCAAGGCGTTCAGCACGATCTGCACGCACGCGCAGTGCCCCATCGCCCAGCTGGACGGCACCAGGCTGACCTGCACCTGCCACGGCAGCCAGTTCGACGCCACCACCGGCAAGGTGCTGCGCTCCCCGGCCACCGAGCCGCTCAAGGAGCTGCCGGTCCAGGTCAAGAACGGCCGGATCGTGGCGAACCCCTCGGCCTGACACCCCGGCACGGCGGCCCCGGAACGCCGCTGCGTCCGACGCCCCGGACACCGCCCGGCGTCGTCCACAGCCGCGCCGCGCTGTCGGTGCGCGCCAGTAGGGTGTGAGACATGGCCGACCCCTCCAGCTACCGCCCCAGGCCGGGTGAGATCCCGGACTCCCCGGGGGTGTACCGGTTCCGCGACGAGCACCGCCGGGTGATCTACGTCGGAAAGGCGAAAAGCCTGCGTCAGCGCCTGGCGAACTACTTCCAGGACCTGACGAACCTGCACCCCCGCACCCGCTCGATGGTGACCACGGCCGCGTCCGTGGAGTGGACGGTGGTGTCCACGGAGGTCGAGGCGCTGCAGCTGGAGTACTCCTGGATCAAGGAGTACGACCCGCGCTTCAACGTCAAGTACCGCGACGACAAGAGCTACCCCTACCTCGCGGTGACGATGAACGAGCAGTTCCCGCGGGTTCAGGTGATGCGCGGTCACAAGAAGAAGGGCGTGCGCTACTTCGGTCCGTACGCGCACGCGTGGGCCATCCGCGACACCGTCGACCTGCTGCTGCGCGTCTTCCCGGTGCGCACCTGCTCGGCCGGCGTCTTCAAGAACGCCTCCCGCACCGGCCGCCCCTGCCTGCTGGGCTACATCGGCAAGTGCTCCGCCCCCTGCGTCGGCCGCATCACCCCCGAGGACCACCAGGAGCTGGCCGAGGAGTTCTGCGACTTCATGGCCGGCCGCACGGGCACCTACCTGCGTCGTCTGGAGAAGCAGATGATGGAGGCGGCCGAGGAGATGGAGTACGAGCGTGCCGCACGTCTGCGGGACGACATAGGGGCCCTGAAGAAGGCCATGGAGAAGAACGCGGTCGTGCTCGCCGACGCGACCGACGCCGACCTCATCGCCGTCGCCGAGGACGAGCTGGAGGCGGCCGTGCAGATCTTCCACGTGCGCGGCGGACGCGTGCGCGGCCAGCGCGGCTGGGTCACCGACAAGGTGGAGGAGATCACCACCGGCGCCCTCGTCGAGCACGCCCTGCAACAGCTCTACGGCGAGGAGAGCGGAGACGCCGTACCCCGGGAGGTCCTGGTGCCGGCGCTGCCCGACCCGCTGGAGCCGGTGCAGGAGTGGCTGACCGGCCGCCGCGGGTCGAACGTGTCGCTGCGCATCCCGCAGCGCGGCGACAAGAAGGCGCTGATGGAGACCGTGCAGCGCAATGCCCAGCAGGCGCTCGTGCTGCACAAGACCAAGCGCGCCTCCGACCTCACCACGCGCTCGCGCGCCCTGGAGGAGATCGCCGACGCCCTCCAGCTGGACAGCGCCCCGCTGCGGATCGAGTGCTACGACATCTCGCACCTGCAGGGGCAGGACGTCGTGGCCTCCATGGTCGTCTTCGAGGACGGACTCGCCCGCAAGGGTGAATACCGCCGCTTCCAGATCAAGGGCTTCGAGGGCCAGGACGACGTCCGCTCCATGCACGAGGTGATCACCCGCCGCTTCCGGCGCTACCTCGCCGAGAAGGAACGCACGGGCGAGTGGGCCGACGAGGACGGTCACGGCGCCGTCGACGGGTCGGACGGCCCGGGCGGCCTGCCCGAGAGTCCCGGCGAGGCGAACGGCCTCAAGGACGAAGAAGGCCGCCCCAGGAAGTTCGCCTACCCGCCGCAGCTCGTCGTCGTCGACGGCGGGCAGCCGCAGGTCGCGGCCGCCAAGCGCGCCCTCGACGAGCTGGGCATCGACGACGTCGCCGTGTGCGGCCTCGCCAAGCGCCTGGAGGAGGTCTGGCTGCCGGACGACGACGACCCGGTGGTCCTGCCCCGCACCAGCGAGGGCCTGTACCTGCTGCAGCGCGTCCGCGACGAGGCGCACCGCTTCGCGATCACCTACCAGCGCACCAAACGGGCCAAGCGTTTCCGCGCCAGCCCCCTGGACGACGTGCCCGGCCTCGGCGAGACACGCAAGCAGGCCCTGCTGAAGCACTTCGGGTCGCTGAAGAAGCTGCGCGCGGCCACCATCGACCAGATCTGCGAGGTCCCCGGCATAGGCCGCAAGACGGCCGAGACGGTCGCCGTGGCCCTCGCCCAGGCGTCCCCGGCCGCACCCGCCGTGAACACGGCGACCGGAGAGATCATTGAAGAGGAACCCGGCACCATGGGTTCCGACGGGGAACCCGTGACGACGGGCGCCCCGGACGAACGACGGGGGCAGGAGACATGACCGTGAACAAGCACGACGGGCAACAGGGCCAAGGCGGAGACGGAGCACACGTGAGTACGGGCACGAATGGCGAGACGCCCGGGGTTCCCGACGCGGCCATCCCCGAGCTGGTGATCATCTCCGGCATGTCCGGAGCGGGCCGCTCGACCGCGGCCAAGTGTCTGGAGGACCTCGGCTGGTTCGTCGTGGACAACCTCCCGCCCGCCCTGATCCCCACGATGGTGGAGCTCGGCGCGCGCTCGCAGGGCAACGTCGCACGGATCGCCGTCGTCGTCGACGTGCGCGGCCGGCGCTTCTTCGACAATCTGCGCGAGTCCCTCGCCGACCTCGACAGCAAGGGCGTCACCCGGCGGATCGTCTTCCTGGAGTCCTCCGACGAGGCCCTGGTGCGCCGCTTCGAGTCCGTGCGCCGCCCGCACCCGCTGCAGGGCGACGGCCGGATCGTCGACGGCATCGCCGCCGAGCGCGAGCTGCTGCGGGAGCTGCGCGGCGACGCCGACCTGGTGATCGACACCTCCAGCCTCAACGTGCACGAGCTGCGCGCCAAGATGGACGCCCAGTTCGCGGGTGACGAGGAGCCCGAGCTGCGGGCCACCGTGATGTCGTTCGGCTTCAAGTACGGCCTGCCGGTGGACGCCGACCTGGTCGTGGACATGCGCTTCCTGCCCAACCCGCACTGGGTGCCCGAGCTGCGCCCCTTCACCGGGATCAACGAGGAGGTCGCCGCGTACGTCTTCAACCAGCCCGGTGCCAAGGAGTTCCTGGACCGCTACACCGAGCTGCTCCAGCTGGTCGCCGCCGGCTACCGGCGCGAGGGCAAGCGCTATGTGACCATCGCGGTCGGCTGTACCGGCGGCAAGCACCGCTCGGTCGCCATGTCGGAGAAGCTCGCCGCGCGGCTCGCCGCCGAGGGTGTGGAGACGGTGGTCGTACACCGGGACATGGGACGGGAATGACGCGACGTACTCCCCGGCTGAGCCGGCTGCGCCGGGTCGTGCCGGAAGGGCGTGCGAGCCGGCCCGTCGAGGTCCGCGGCGCACGGCCGCGCCGTCGGGGCACCCAGCCCAAGGTGGTCGCCCTCGGCGGCGGCATGGGCCTGTCCGCCTCGCTCGCCGCACTGCGCCGGATCACCGGCGACCTCACGGCCGTCGTCACCGTCGCCGACGACGGCGGCTCCAGCGGACGCCTGCGCGACGAACTGGGCGTGCTGCCGCCCGGTGATCTGCGCAAGGCGCTGGCCGCGCTGTGCGGCGACGACGAGTGGGGGCAGACCTGGGCGCGGGTCATCCAGCACCGCTTCCAGTCCCAGGGCGAGCTGCACGAGCACGCGGTCGGCAATCTGCTGATCGTCGCCCTGTGGGAACAGCTCGGCGACCACGTCAAGGCGCTCGACCTGGTCGGCAAGCTGCTCGGCGCGCACGGCCGCGTGCTGCCCATGTCGGCCGTACCGCTGGAGCTGCAGGCGCTGGTCAAGGGGCACGACCCGGAGCGCCCCGAGGACGTGGACACCGTGCGCGGGCAGGCCACCGTGGCACTGACCCCGGGCGAGGTGCAGTCGGTCCACCTGGTGCCGCACGACCCGCCGGCCGTGCCCGAGGCCGTCGAGGCGGTGCTGGACGCGGACTGGGTGGTGCTCGGCCCCGGCTCCTGGTTCTCCTCGGTGATCCCGCATCTGCTGGTGCCCGAACTACTGGACGCGCTGACCCAGACCAAGGCACGCCGTGTGCTGTCGCTGAACCTCGCGCCGCAACCCGGGGAAACCGAAGGCTTCTCCCCGCAGCGTCATTTGGAGGTTTTGGGGCGACACGCCCCTAAACTCGCCCTCGACGTGGTGCTGGCCGACGAGGCCGCCGTGCCCGACCGCGACTCGCTCACCGAGGCCGCCAAGCGGCTCGGCGCCGCGGTCGAGCTGGCGCCGGTGGCGCGGACGGACGGAACTCCCCGGCACGACCCCGAGCTGCTGGCCGCCGCGTACGACCGTATTTTTCGGATGCATGGAAGGATCGGCCCATGGCGATGACGGCAGCGGTGAAGGACGAGATCTCCCGGCTTCCCGTCACCCGGACCTGCTGCAGGAAGGCGGAGGTCTCCGCCATTCTGCGGTTCGCCGGCGGCCTCCACCTGGTGAGCGGGCGCATTGTGATCGAGGCGGAGCTGGACACCGCGATGGCGGCCCGCCGGCTCAAGCGGGACATCCTGGAGATCTTCGGCCACAGTTCGGAGCTGATCGTGATGGCCCCCGGCGGGCTGCGCCGCGGTTCGCGGTACGTGGTGCGGGTCGTCGCGGGCGGTGACCAGCTGGCCCGCCAGACGGGTCTGGTGGACGGCCGGGGCCGGCCGATCCGCGGCCTGCCCCCGCAGGTGGTCTCGGGGGCCACCTGCGACGCCGAGGCCGCCTGGCGGGGCGCCTTCCTCGCGCACGGCTCGCTCACCGAGCCCGGCCGCTCCTCCTCCCTGGAGGTGACCTGCCCCGGCCCCGAGGCCGCGCTCGCCCTGGTCGGGGCCGCGCGCCGGCTCTCGATCGCCGCGAAGGCCCGTGAGGTGCGCGGGGTGGACCGGGTCGTGGTCCGTGACGGCGACGCGATCGGCGCCCTGCTGACGCGGCTCGGCGCGCACGAGTCGGTGCTGGCGTGGGAGGAGCGCCGGATGCGCCGCGAGGTGCGCGCCACGGCGAACCGGCTGGCCAACTTCGACGACGCCAACCTGCGCCGCTCCGCCCGCGCCGCGGTCGCCGCGGGCGCCCGGGTGCAGCGCGCGCTGGAGATCCTCGGCGACGACGTGCCCGAGCACCTCGCGGCGGCCGGCCGCCTGCGCATGGACCACAAGCAGGCGTCCCTGGAGGAGCTGGGCGCGCTCGCCGACCCGCCGCTGACCAAGGACGCCGTGGCGGGCCGTATCCGCCGGCTGCTCGCCATGGCCGACAAGCGCGCCTCCGACCTCGGCATCCCGGGCACGGAGGCCAACCTGAGCGAGGAGCTGGCCGACAACCTGGTCGGCTGACGAACCCTCATCGAGGAGCCGGCCGGCAAGCTCGCCGGCTGACGAACCCTCACCGACGCCGGTGGCTTGGGCCGTTCAGGTCCAAGCCACCGGCGTTTTCCGTGTCCTTGAGGCGCTCTTGACTCGATCATGCAGTGACATGAGCCTGGCAACCATTCGCCGCCGTGGCGAACCACTGCTAGGGGGGTTCATGAGACCCAGAGCGAGATCGATCCTCGCTGTCGGCGCGCTCCTGCTCGGCGGAGCGAGCCTCGCACCCATCGCCCAGGCACAACCGTCACCCACCCACGACACGGACGAGATCAAGGTCTTCCGCGCCGACGTCACCGAGGAGCAGGTACCCCTGCTGCTGGCCGCCGGACAGGACGCCCACGAACTCGGCGCGCGCGCCCCGCGGCACGGCAGGGCCGCCGTCGAGGTCTACCTCACCGACGAGCAGGCTCACAAGCTGCGCGCGCAGGGCGTCGCACTCACCGAGCACACCCTGTCCGCCCGCTCCGACACACGCCTGAAGAGCGCCGCTCAGGGCGTCTTCCGGCCGTACAGCGGGCCCGGGGGACTCAAGGAGGAGATCGTTCGCACCGGACAGCAGCACCCCGGCCTGACCAAGGTGGTCTCCATCGGCAAGACGGTCAATGGCCAGGACATCCTCGCGGTCAAGCTCACCAAGAACGCGAAGAGGACCAGGGACGGCTCCAAGCCGGCCGTGCTCTACATGTCCAACCAGCACGCGCGCGAGTGGATCACACCGGAGATGACGCGCCGGCTGCTCCACCACTACCTGGACCACTACGCCACCGACCGGCGTATCAGGAAGATCGTCGACTCCACCGAGCTGTGGTTCGTGATCTCGGCCAATCCCGACGGCTACGACTACACCTTCAAGGACGCGAGCACGCGCCTGTGGCGCAAGAACCTGCGGGACGTCAACGGCGACGGCGTCATCTCCACCGGCGACGGCGTCGACCTCAACCGCAACTTCGCCTACAAGTGGGGCTACGACGACGAGGGTTCGTCGCCCAACCCCACCAGCGAGACCTACCGCGGCGCCGCGCCGGCCTCCGAGCCCGAGACCCGGGCGCTGGACGCCTTCGAGAAGCGCGTCGGCTTCCGGTACGCCATCAACTACCACTCCGCCGCCGAGCTGCTGCTCTACGGCGTCGGCTGGCAGGTCGCCACCCCGACCCCGGACGACGTCCTGTACAAGGCGCTCGCGGGCACCCCGGAGCACTCCGCGATCCCCGGCTACCACCCGCAGGTCTCCTCGGAGCTGTACACCACCAACGGCGAGGCGGACGGCCACGCGGGGAACGTCAACGGCACGGCGATGTTCACCCCGGAGATGTCGACCTGCCAGACCGCGTCGGACGCCGACCCGAACGACGCCTGGAACGCGGCCGACTGCCGTTCGGTCTTCACCTTCCCGGACGACGAGAAGCTGATCCAGCAGGAGTTCGCCAAGAACGTCCCCTTCGCGCTGTCCGTCGCCGAGACGGCCGCCCACCCCGACCGCCCGGCGTCCTCGGTCGGCCTGAGCGCCGCCGACTTCACCCCGGCGCCGTTCACCACGTCCTACTCCCGCCGCGGCGACCAGGAGGTCTCCGTCGTCGTACGCAAGTCGGTTCGGGACAAGGAGCTGAAGTACCGCGTCGACGGCGGCCGGGTGCACGACATGGCGCTGCGGCCGTGGAAGGGCGGTGAGCGCTACGGCGGCGCCGACAACCTGTACTTCGACGAGTACCGGGCCACGATCGAGGACGGCGATCCGGGCGAGAAGGTCGAGGTGTGGTTCACCGGCGAGACGAAGAGCGGCAGGCCCACGTCGAGCGAGCACTTCACCTACACCGTCGCCGAGCGGCCCCGCGCCGACACCCTCGTCGTCGCGGAGGAGGGCGCCAAGGCCACCCAGGCGCAGATGTACGCGGACGCGCTCAAGGCGGCCGGGCACCGGGCCGTCGTCTGGGACGTGGCCACCCAGGGCGCGCCCGACTCGCTGGGCGTGCTGAAGCACTTCCGGACCGTCGTGCACTACACGGGCGCCGCCGTCCCCGGCAACGCCACCCAGCTCCAGCTGCGTGCCTACCTCAACGAGGGCGGCAAGCTGATCGAGGCGGGGGAGCGGGCCGGCGGCAGCGTCGACCTCGGCGGAGGCACCCTGTCGGACGACTTCAGCCAGTACTACCTGGGGGCGTACTCGCGTACCTCCACCCCGGGCGCCACCGGATTCACCGGCTCCGGTGCGCTGAACGGCTTCACGGGACCGCTGGCCGGGGCGCCGGGCAACCCGCTGGACAAGGCGGGGACGTACAGCGTGACCTCCGAGGAGCTGCCCGTCGCCACCTATCCGCAGTTCGCGAGCGCGGGCGCGGGCCAGTTCGCCGGGACCGTCAACCCCTACGGGCCGTACACGGGTACGTCGATGGCGGCCGCAGTGCACACGGACGACGCCTACAAGCGGCTCACCCGCACCGTCGACCTCACCGGTGTGACCGCCGCCGACCAGCCCACGCTGCGGATGCGGCTGCTGTGGGACACCGAGCCGGGCTACGACCACGCGCTGCTCGAGGCGCACAGCGCCGGCGCCGACGACTGGACGACGCTGCCGGAGTCCGGCGGGGCCACGCGTCAGGCGGTGCCCGAGGAGTGCGGGGGCGGCTTCTACGTCGGTGAGCACCCGTGGCTGAAGCACTACCTGACCCTGACGGCGAACGGCTGCACCGCGACCGGCACCACCGGGGCCTGGAACAGCCTCACCGGCGCCTCCAGCGGCTGGCAGCAGGTGAGCTTCGACCTGGGCGCGTACGCGGGCCGCAGCGTCGAGGTCTCGCTCAGCTATGTCACCGACCCCGGCACCGGCGGGCACGGCGTGCTCGCCGACGACGTCCAGCTCGTCACCGGCGGGAGCGTGCGGGAGACCGAGGGGTTCGAGACGTCCCTGGGCGCCTGGAAGGCCGCCGGTCCGCCGGCGGGCAGCCCGGCCGTCCTGAAGGACTGGACCCGCACCGGGACGCTGTTCCGCACCTACGGCGCGGTCACCACGAAGGACACCGTGCTGCTGGGCTTCGGACTGGAGCACCTGACGTCCGCGGCCGACCGCGCGGCACTCCTCGGAAGGGCGTTCGCCGCGCTTCGCCGGTGATGTTTCGAGTGGGTGACGCAGGCAACGTTGACAGATGCGACCCCTGTTGTTCCACAGGTGAGCGCAGCCCGTCTCAGGGGTGCATGAAAAGGGGCCGTATCAGGTGAGCCGACCCGCTCACGAACGAGTGACAACGGCGTCAATAAGGGTAGGCATTTCGTAGTAAACCCGGGCGAATCCATCGCCGATCCACGTGGTCCGTACCCCTACCGGCGGGTACGGACCGCCTGCCCGCGTATGTGGCATCTCGATGTCACTCCGGGGGTCTCGGAGAGGTAGGGTCGGGGGTGGTCGGGGACATCCCAAACAGAGCTCGCCGGCTCCGCATGGCCGGCGTACCCAGCGAGGAGATCGGTTCGTGACGATCCGCGTAGGCATCAACGGGTTTGGCCGCATCGGTCGTAACTACTTCCGCGCGCTGCTTGAGCAGGGCGCCGACATCGAGATCGTGGCTGTCAATGACCTGGGTGACACCGCGACCACCGCACACCTGCTGAAGTACGACACCATCCTCGGCCGCCTCAAGCAGGAGGTCACGCACACCGAGGACACCATCACCGTCGACGGCAAGACCATCAAGGTCCTGTCCGAGCGCAACCCCGCCGACATCCCCTGGGGCGAGCTGGGTGTCGACATCGTCATCGAGTCGACCGGCATCTTCACGAAGAAGGAAGACGCCGAGAAGCACATCGCAGGCGGCGCCAAGAAGGTCATCATCTCCGCCCCGGCGAAGAACGAGGACGTCACCATCGTCATGGGTGTCAACCAGGACACCTACGACCCGGCGAACCACAACGTCATCTCCAACGCCTCCTGCACCACCAACTGTGTGGCGCCGATGGCCAAGGTGCTCGACGAGAACTTCGGCATCGTCAAGGGCCTGATGACGACGGTGCACGCGTACACGAACGACCAGCGCATCCTGGACTTCCCGCACAAGGACCTGCGCCGCGCCCGTGCCGCCGCCGAGAACATCATTCCCACCACCACCGGTGCCGCCAAGGCCACCGCCCTGGTGCTGCCGCAGCTCAAGGGCAAGCTGGACGGCATGGCGATGCGCGTTCCGGTCCCGACCGGCTCGGTCACCGACCTCGTCGTCGAGCTGTCCCGCGAGGTTACCAAGGAAGAGGTCAACGCCGCCTTCCAGAAGGCCGCCGAGGGGGAGCTCAAGGGCATCCTCGAGTACACCGAGGACGCGATCGTCTCGTCCGACATCGTCAACGAGCCGGCGTCCTGCACCTTCGACTCCTCCCTGACCATGGTCCAGGAGGGCAAGAACGTGAAGGTCATCGGCTGGTACGACAACGAGTGGGGCTACTCCAACCGCCTCGTCGACCTCACGGTCTTCGTCGGCAACCAGCTCTGATCGCCTCTTTGTAGGCATCTCGATGCGCCAGCAGGGCTCGGTCGGTGCGCACCGTCGCGTACCGGCCGGGCCCTGACGCACGTACAGGACCGGTCCCCTTTACGATCACGGAGCACCACGAGCCCTCCTCAGGAGAGTCCCCAGCAATGAAGACGATCGACGAACTTCTCGCCGACGGCGTGAGCGGCAAGCGGGTCTTCGTCCGCGCCGACCTCAACGTGCCGCTCGCCGACGGCACCATCACCGACGACGGCCGTATCCGCGCCGTGCTGCCCACCGTCAAGGCCCTCGCCGACGCGGGCGCAAAGGTGGTCGTCGCCTCCCACCTCGGCCGCCCCAAGGGTGCGCCGGACCCCGCCTTCTCCCTCGCCCCGGCCGCCGCGCGCCTCGGCGAGCTCCTCGGCGGCGACGTCGCCTTCGCGACGGACACCGTCGGTGACTCCGCCAAGGCCACCGTCGCGGGCCTCGCCGACGGCCAGGTCGCCGTCATCGAGAACCTGCGCTTCAACGCCGGTGAGACGTCCAAGGACGACGCCGAGCGCGCCGCCTTCGCCGAGCAGCTCGCCGCGCTCGCCGACGCCTATGTCGGCGACGGCTTCGGCGCCGTGCACCGCAAGCACGCCTCCGTCTTCGACCTGCCCAAGCAGCTCCCGCACTACGCCGGCTACCTCATCGCCACCGAGGTCGGCGTCCTGAAGAAGCTCACCGAGGACGTCCAGCGGCCCTACGTCGTCGCCCTCGGCGGCGCCAAGGTCTCCGACAAGCTCGCCGTGATCGACCAGCTCCTCGGCAAGGCCGACCGCCTCCTCATCGGCGGCGGCATGGCGTACACCTTCCTCAAGGCCAAGGGCTACGAGGTCGGCATCTCCCTGCTCCAGGAGGACCAGGTCCCGGTCGTCCAGGAGTACATGGAGCGCGCCGAGAAGAGCGGCGTCGAGCTGGTCCTGCCGGTCGACGTGCTGGTCTCCCCGGAGTTCCCGGACCTGAAGACCAAGGCCCCGGCGACGTTCACCACCGTCGACGCCGACGCCATCCCGGCCGACCAGGAGGGCCTGGACATCGGCCCGAAGACCCGGGAGCTGTACGCCTCGAAGCTCGCCGACGCCGCGACCGTCTTCTGGAACGGTCCCATGGGCGTCTTCGAGCACCCCGACTACGCCGGAGGCACCCGGGCCGTCGCCCAGGCCCTCGTCGAGTCCAAGGGCTTCACCGTCGTCGGCGGCGGTGACTCCGCCGCCGCCGTGCGCACGCTCGGCTTCGACGAGAACGCGTTCGGCCACATCTCGACCGGGGGCGGCGCCTCCCTCGAATACCTCGAGGGCAAGACGCTCCCCGGCCTCGCCGCACTGGAGGACTGACCCCGCATGACCACTCGCACGCCGCTGATGGCGGGCAACTGGAAGATGAACCTCAACCACCTCGAGGCCATCGCCCACGTCCAGAAGCTCGCCTTCGCCCTGGCCGACAAGGACTACGAGGCCGTCGAGGTCGCCGTCCTGCCGCCCTTCACCGACCTGCGCTCCGTGCAGACCCTGGTCGACGGCGACAAGCTGAAGATCAAGTACGGCGCCCAGGACATCTCGGCGCACGACTCCGGCGCCTACACCGGTGAGATCTCCGGCCCGATGCTGGCCAAGCTGAAGTGCACGTACGTGGCCGTCGGCCACTCCGAGCGCCGCCAGTACCACGCCGAGACCGACGAGATCGTGAACACCAAGGTCAAGGCCGCCTTCAAGAACGGCCTGACCCCGATCCTGTGCGTCGGCGAGGAGCTGGACGTCCGCGAGGCGGGCAACCACGTCACCCACACCCTCACCCAGGTCGAGGGCGGCCTGAAGGACGTCCCGGCCGAGCAGGCCGAGTCCGTCGTGATCGCCTACGAGCCCGTGTGGGCCATCGGCACCGGCAAGGTCTGCGGCGCCGAGGACGCCCAGGAGGTCTGCGCCGCGATCCGCGCCAAGCTCGCCGAACTGTACTCGCAGGAGCTGGCCGAGAAGGTCCGCATCCAGTACGGCGGCTCCGTCAAGGCCGGCAACGTCGCGGAGATCATGGCGCAGGCCGACATCGACGGCGCGCTGGTCGGCGGCGCCTCGCTGGACGCCGACGAGTTCGTCAAGATCGTGCGCTTCCGCGATCAGTGAGGCGAGCTGTGAGTATGCGGTGACGACGTTTCGTCGTACCCTTGCGGGGGCCGGAGGATGTCCGCCGGCCCCCGTCGTCCATCCGTTACCGAGGAAGTTGGTCCAGCCGTGGTTCTGGGGTTCTCGATCGCCCTGATCGTCTTCAGCCTGTTGCTGATGCTGCTGGTGCTGATGCACAAGGGCAAGGGCGGCGGCCTCTCCGACATGTTCGGCGGCGGCGTGCAGTCCTCCGTCGGCGGCTCCTCGGTCGCCGAGCGCAACCTCGACCGCATCACCGTCGTGGTCGGTCTGCTGTGGCTCGCGTGCATCATCGTCCTCGGCATCGTCATGAAGTCGAACAGCTGACGGCGCACATCACGCACATCACGCACATTCCCCTACGTAAAGCCCCATGGTCGGTACGCGCCGCGGAGCGCGGCCTATCATGGGGCTTGCGTCTGCGTGCCGGGAGGCTGTAACTCCCCTCACTGGACGCGCGTTGGGCCTTACGTAGACTGAGGCGCTCGCGGCGAAGCGAAACGCCGACTAGCTTCGCGGCACCATCACGCAGGGAGTTACGACCGTGGCAAGTGGCAACGCGATCCGAGGAAGCCGGGTCGGGGCTGGGCCGATGGGCGAAGCCGAGCGCGGCGAGTCCGCGCCCCGGCTGCGCATCTCCTTCTGGTGCTCCAACGGGCACGAGACGCAGCCGAGCTTCGCCAGCGACGCGCAGGTGCCCGACACGTGGGACTGCCCGCGCTGCGGCTTCCCGGCCGGGCAGGACCGGGACAACCCGCCGGACCCGCCGCGCACCGAACCGTACAAGACGCACCTGGCGTACGTACGCGAGCGGCGCAGCGACGCGGACGGCGAGGCGATCCTCGCCGAGGCACTCGCCAAACTGCGGGGCGAGATCTAGCACTTGACGGCCGGGCACCTCGGGGCGCCCGGCCGGACGTGTGTGCCGCCCCGGCGCACTCCTTACCTGACACCCGCGCGCCCTCCGTACGTACCCGTTGTCGCACCGGACGACCACGCCACGACGGCTCGTGCCGCCCGGTGATCGAATAGGTTGGGACCGCTGGGACAGGTACGAAAGAAGGCTGACGTCGGACATGAACGCAGACGGCCGCACGAGGCTCCACCGGACTCCCGAATGGGCCGCCCTCGCCAAGCATCGCGAGGAGCTGGCCGGGACGCACCTGAGGGATCTGTTCGCCGCCGATCCCGGACGCGGCACCGCGTACACGCTGCGGGTCGGTGACCTCCACATCGACTGCTCCAAGCACCTGGTCACCGACGAGACCCTGCGCCTGCTGCGCGAGCTGGCCGCCGCGGCGGACGTGTTCGGCCTGCGGGACGCCATGTTCCGCGGCGAGAAGATCAACATCACCGAGGACCGGGCGGTCCTGCACACCGCGCTGCGCGCCCCGCGGGGCGCGGTCGTCGAGGTGGACGGCGAGAACGTCGTCCCGCAGGTGCACGCGGTGCTCGACAAGATGAGCGCCTTCGCCGCGCGGGTCCGCTCCGGCGAGTGGACCGGCCACACCGGCAAGCGGATCCGCAACGTCGTCAACATCGGCATCGGCGGCTCCGATCTGGGCCCCGCGATGGCGTACGAGGTGCTGCGGGCCTACACCGCGCGGGACTTGACGTTCCGTTTCGTGTCCAACGTAGACGGCGCCGACCTGCACGAAGCCGTCCGCGACCTGGACCCGGCCGAGACGCTGTTCATCATCGCCTCCAAGACGTTCACCACGATCGAGACGATCACCAACGCCACGTCCGCGCGGGCCTGGCTGCTGGGCGCGCTCGGTGACGAGGCCGCGGTCGCCCGGCACTTCGTCGCGCTGTCGACGAACGCCGAGAAGGTCGCCGCGTTCGGCATCGACACGGCCAACATGTTCGAATTCTGGGACTGGGTCGGCGGACGCTACTCCTACGACTCCGCGATCGGCCTGTCGCTGATGATCGCCATCGGCCCGGACCGCTTCCGGGAGATGCTCGACGGCTTCCGCGTCGTCGACGACCACTTCCGCACGGCGCCGCCCGAGGCCAACGTGCCGCTGCTGCTGGGCCTGCTGGGCATCTGGTACGGCAACTTCCACGGGGCCGAGTCGCACGCGGTGCTGCCGTACTCGCACTACCTGTCCAGGTTCACGGCATATCTGCAGCAGCTGGACATGGAGTCCAACGGCAAGTCGGTGGGGCGCGACGGGCAGCCGGTGCAGTGGCAGACGGGCCCGGTGGTGTGGGGAACACCCGGCACCAACGGGCAGCACGCGTACTACCAGTTGATCCACCAGGGCACCAAGCTGATCCCGGCGGACTTCATCGGGTTCGCCGAGCCGGTGGCGGAGCTGAGCGACCGCCTCAAGGCGCAGCACGACCTGCTGATGGCCAACTTCTTCGCCCAGACGCAGGCGCTGGCCTTCGGCAAGACGCCCGAGGAGGTGCGTGCGGAAGGGGTGCCGGAGGAACTCGTGGCCCACAAGACGTTCCGGGGCAACCACCCGACGACCACGATCCTCGCGCGCGAGCTGACGCCGTCGGTGCTGGGACAGCTGGTCGCGCTCTACGAGCACAAGGTGTTCGTGCAGGGCGCGATCTGGAACATCGACTCCTTCGACCAGTGGGGCG
The DNA here is from genome assembly GCF_055609245.1 of Streptomyces sp. NPDC036813. NCBI lineage: Bacteria > Bacillati > Actinomycetota > Actinomycetes > Kitasatosporales > Streptomycetaceae > Streptomyces > Streptomyces sp. NPDC036813. The sequence continues at coordinate 363,542 of NZ_JBVJPV010000004.1, forward strand.
TGGAGCTGGGCAAGGTCCTCGCCAAGCGGATCGAGCCGGCGCTGACGCAGGGAGCGGACGTGGCGGGCCTGGACGCGTCGACGAAGACCCTGGTGTCCACGTACCGAGCGCTGCGCGGGCGCTGAGTCCGGGCCGCGTCGGCGGCGGAGGCCGTAGTCCTTGCGCCGCCGAGGCCCCCGGCCGCGTCGGGGCCCGGCGGCCGTGATCCTTACGCCACCGCGCTCAACGTGTCCGCCAGGCGCCGGCGCGCCGCGCGTGCCGCCGGGAGCGCGGCCAGGGCGACGGCGCCCGCCGTCGCGGTCAGCGTCAGCAGGAGCAGGACCGTCGCCGAGGGGGTCTGGGCGATGCCCGCGCCGATGCCGCTCGTCGTGCCCTGGGTGTCGACCAGCCAGTGGGACAGGGGGACGCCCAGGGCCAGCGCCGCCGCCACCGCGGTGAGCGTGGTGAGGGCGGTCGCCGTCACGGTGATCGCCGTGATCTGACGCGGGGAGAGGCCGATCGCCTTCAGCGCGAGCAGGTCCCGCTCGCTCTCGCGGACCGTGGCACCGATCGCGGTGAGCAGTTCGACGACCCCGATGAGGGCCAGGATCGCGATCAGGCCCGCGACCACACCGCGCAGCGGCGACAGCCCGTCGGCGGGGTTCGTCACCCGGTGGACGTCCAGGTGGCCGCGGGCCGCCGCCGTCAGCGAGGCGGCGACCGCGCCGGGGTCGGCGCCCTCGCGCAGCCGGAGCTGGTACAGGCTCGGGCGCAGGTCGGGGTCGTTCTCGCGCAGGGTGTCCAACGAGGTGGAGATGACCCGGCCGGCGTTCTCCGGCTCGATGCTGCGGCCCACGATGTGCAGGATCTGCGGCTGGTCGCCGACGGTCATCCGGACCCAGTCGCCGACGCGGACGTCCAGCAGGTCCAGCAGGCCCTGACCGGCCACCGCCTCGTCCGGGCCCCGCGCGGCGCGGCCCTCGGCGAGGGGGTACGGGTAGGGCGAGTCATGGGTGCCCAGGCCGCGCAGCGCGATCGTCGCCGTCTGGCCGGGGACCAGAGCCGCCACCTCGACTCCCGGGTAGGCCGCGGCGACCTGCGGGGTGCGGGCGAGCAGCGCCCGCGTGGCGGTGTCGGACATGCCGGCGTCCGTGCGGACGGTCAGCGCGGCCGGCAGGCCCATCCGCTCGGGGGCGGTGTGGAAACGGTCGATGGTCGTCCAGGCGCCCAGCGCCACCACGATCAGCAGCAGCGGCAGGGTCAGGCGGGCGATCGTCGCCGCGCCGCGCGGGCCCCGGGTGAACGCGCGGTGCCAGCCCAGCACGAGGCCGGGCGGCATGCCAACACCCAGGGCCCGGCGGACCGGGCCCGACAGCCGGCCGGACGCCGGGGCCGCCGGGCGCGGTACCGGCACCGGCGGGACCCTGCCGGCGCGCCAGGCCGCGAGACCCGTGACCGCGGCGATGAACAGCACCGCCGCGACCGGCACCCCGGCCAGCGCCGCCGTATGACCGGGCAGGCCCTGCCACACCCCGACCGCGTCACCCAGCCGGCCCGGCACGCCACTGCCGAGGCCCTGCACCAGCGCGGCCGCGGCCACCGCGCCGAGCAGGGCGTAGGCCACGTGCTGGAGCAGGAAGATCCGTACCACCTGGGCGGGCGTGAAGCCGATCGCCTTCAGCACCGAGATGTCCCGCAGATGGCCGCGGATCCGGGTGGCCAGCGCGCCGTGCACCGCCAGGCCGGCGGCGAGCAGCGCGCCCAGGCCGAAGAGCCCGAGCACCTGGCCGAGCAGCCGGGTGTCGCCCTGGGCCTCGGCCCGCGCCTGCTGCCAGGTGGCGACCTCGCCGACCGTGCCGGCGCCCAGCGCGGTCACGGCCCGCTGCACGGCGTAATCCGTGTCGCCCGGGTCGGTCAGCCGCAGCCCGACGACCCGGCCGTACGGGGCGTGGACCGCGGCCGGCGGCGCCCAGACCAGGCCGGGCCGCTCCCCGGGGCGGTAACCGGGTTCGGCGCTGTCGGCGATGCCGACGACGGTGAGCGTGCGGTGCGTCCCGGGCACGGTCAGCGTGTCCCCGGGTTCCGCCAGCAGCGCGTGGGCGAGCCGGCTCTCCAGCACCACGCCGTCGGGGTCCGCGGGCCGCAGCCACTGCCCGGAGGTGATCAGCGGGCGGCCCACCGCGGGGCGGCCGTCCGTGGCACGCAGTTCGACAGCGGCGCGGGTGCCGCGGGCGGCGACGGTGACCGACTCGGTGGCGTAGGGGCCGGCGACGGAGGCGACACCGTCGAGTGCGGTGAGCCGGTGGGTGTCGGCCGTGGCGGTGGTGTGCAGCCACACGTGGGCGCCGCGGGACTGGGTGAAGACCCGCTGCCAGGGGTTGGTGGCGTACCCGAACAGGGCCGTGGCCAGCAGCAGCGACGCGACGATCCCGGCGGTGGCCAGCACGATGAACAGGGCCTCGCCGCGGTGCGCGCGCAGATCGGAGTGCGCCCAGCGCAGAGTCGCTCGCACCGCCCTCAGCCCCTCGCTCCGGCAGCCCGCAGTCCGGCTCGCTCTCTGGTCGCGGCAGCCCGCAGTCCGGCAAGCCCTCGGGCGGCCCCAGGGGGGAGCCCGGCTCGCGCCCTCGCTCCGCCCGCATCCGTGAGGAGTCCGCTCACCGGGCTCATTCCGTCAGCTCCAGTACGCCCGACGCGCCGCGGCCACGGGCCGGCGGCGCAGCGTCCAGGGTCGCGTCGTCCACGATCCGGCCGTCGAAGAAGCTGATCACCCGGTCCGCGGCGCTCGCCAGCCGGGCGTCATGGGTGACCAGCACGATCGTCTGGCCGCGCTGGTGGAAGCGGGACAGCAGCCGCATCACCTCACGGGTGCCCTTGCTGTCCAGACTGCCGGCGGGCTCGTCGGCCAGCAGCAGTGGCGGGTGGTTGACCAGGGCCCGGGCCAGCGCGACGCGCTGCTGCTGGCCGCCGGACAGCTCACCCGGCATGCTGCGCTCCTTGCCGGCGAGCCCCAGCTCGGCCAGCAGTTCCTCCCGCTCGGCGCGGGCCCGCTTCGGCGGCACTCCGGCGAGCAGCGCGGGCAGCTCGACGTTGTCGGCGACCGACAGGTTGGACACCAGGTTGAAGAACTGGAAGACGATGCCGATGCGCTTGCGCCGTTCCACCGCCCAGCGGGCCTCGCTCCAGGTGTCCGTGCGGGCCTCGCCCAGCCAGACGGTGCCCTGGTCCGGCCGCTGGAGCCCGCCCAGCAGGTGCAGCAGTGTCGACTTGCCGGCGCCGGACGGGCCCGTGACGGCCACGAACTCACCGGCCGCGACGCTCAGGTCGACGCCGCGCACGGCATGCGCGGGGGCGCCCTCGCCGTGGTGGGTCTTCACCAGGCCTTCGGCGCGCAGCACGGGAGCCGAAGTCTGCGTGCTCTCGCTCACTCCAGCTCCTCCAGTTCTTCCTGGCACCGTTCCAGCCAGTCCAGGTCGGCCTGCAGATGCAGCATCGCGCCCTCGATCAGCAGATGGGCGATGCGGTTCTCCCGGCTCTCCGACGCCGCCAGCTTCGACAGGCTCCGCATGGTGTTGAGGTACTGGCGCCGCTGGCGGTTGATGAGGGCGATCTGGTCGGCGAGTCCGGTCTGCGGGGCGAGCGCGAGCTTCATGAAGAACTCGTCACGCACCCGAGGCTCGTCCTCGGTGTCCTCGAACCAGGTGTTCAGCGACTCCCGGCCGGCGTCGGTGAGGTGGTAGATCTTCTTGTTCGGCCGACTGGACTGCTCGACCTCCTCGCCCTCGATCAGCCCTTGCTTCTCGAGGCGGCCGAGGGTCACATAGATCTGGCCGATGTTCGGCTGAGGGTACGCGGAGCCCAGCAGTTGCTCAAGGTCCTGCTTCAGCTCGTAGCCGTGGGCCGGACCACGGGCCAGAAGTGCCAGGAGGGGCAGGCGCACGCCGCAGGTCCTCCTGTCTCGTCCAATGTGCTCCAGGCCCTAGTATCGCGCATTACCTAACAGGTATACATGGCCTCTGACCCCGGGCGAGGATGCCCGTGGCCGGTGTACAGGGAGGAACCTATGCGGTGGATACGTGCCGCCGGTAGGGGCCTCCTCGTTCTCGCCGTCGTACTCACCGGTTACGTCGCCTCCGGAGCCCGCGCCGACGAGGGGGCCGCGGGTGACCGAGGGCCGCTCACCCTGGCCACGGCCGGGGACCTCACCGGCTACCTCGGCCCCCTTCTGAAGGGCTGGAACGACAGTCATCCCGGCGAGAGGGTCACTCTCGTCGAGCTGCCCGACTCCGCCGACGAGACCCGCGCCCAGATGGTCACCGACCTGCGCGGCGGCGACCGCGGCCGCTTCGACGTGCTCAACATCGACGTCGACTGGACCTCGGAGTTCGCCGCGGCCGGCTGGATCGCCCCGCTGCCGCGTGCCCGCTTCCCGCTGCACACCTTCCTGCCCCCGGTAGTGGACACGGCCACCTACGACGGCCGGCTGTACGCCGTGCCGTACGTGACCAACGCCGGCCTGCTGCTGTACCGCAAGGACGTCCTCGCCAAGGAGGGCCTGCCGCCCCCGCGCACCTGGGCCGAGCTGGAACGCGACGCGAAGACGGTCGCGCCGAAGTACGGCCTCGACGGGTACGCCGGCCAGTTCCTGCCCTACGAGGGGCTGACGGTGAACGCGGCCGAGGCGGTCTACTCGGCCGGCGGCACGATCCTCGGCGACGAGGGCGCCCGGGTCACCGTGGACTCCGCGGCCGCCCGCGAGGGCATCGGCTTCCTGGTGCGCGGCCTGCGTGAGGGCTGGATCCCGAAGGCGGCGCTGACCTACAAGGAGGAGGAGTCCAAGCAGGCCTTCCAGGACGGCCGGCTGCTCTTCCTGCGCAACTGGCCCTACGCCTACGCCGTCGCCTCCGCCCCCGGTTCCAGGGTCGCCGGGAAGATCGGCGTCGTACCGCTGCCGGGGCCCGACGGTCCCGGCACCAGCGTGCTCGGCGGGTCCAACCTGGCCGTGAACGCCCACGCCCGGCATCCGGAGTCCGCCGAGCGCCTGATCGCGTATCTGACCAGCGAGCGCGTCCAGCGCCAGGTCCTCACGCAAGGCGCGCTGCCGCCCGTTCGCGCCGATCTCTACGACGATCCGGCCCTCGTGCGGCGGTTCCCCTATCTGCCGACCCTGCGGATGAGTGTGCTGAACGCCGCGCCGCGCCCCAAGAGCCCGCACTACGACCAGGTCAGCCTGGTGGTGCAGGCGGTCGTGCACGACGCGCTGACCGGACGCCAGACGCCCGCGGCCGCGGTACGGCGACTGGCCCGAGAGCTGGCCGCCACCTCCCGTCGATAGTTACCTGTTAGGTAACGCGGACATCTCATCTGCTTGCAGAATGCCCTGAGTCATCCCATTTTGTCGCTCCAACTTCGCAGTAGCTTCTGTTCTTTTCATTGACACTCCCGCGACATGGCTACCTAACATGCATGCATGTTGAGTAAGTACCGCTGGTGGCGTGACGCGGTGATCTACCAGGTGTATGTCCGCAGCTTCCTGGACAGCACCGGCGACGGCATCGGTGATCTCGCGGGCGTGCGAGCCGGACTGCCGTACCTGAAGAAGCTCGGCGTGGACGGGATCTGGCTGAGCCCCTTCTACCCCTCGCCGCAGCACGACCACGGCTACGACGTCGCCGACTACTGCGACGTCGACCCGCTCTTCGGCGACCTCGCCGAGTTCGACCTGTTGACCGCGGCCGCCCGGCGCCTCGGCATCAAGGTCCTGCTGGACATCGTCCCGAACCACTGCTCCAGCGAGCACCCGTGGTTCCGCGAGGCGCTGGCGAGCGCGCCCGGCAGCCCGGCCCGCGCCCGCTTCCACTTCGCCGACGGCCGCGGCCCCGACGGCAGCGAGCCGCCCAACAACTGGCACGCCATGTTCGGCGGCCCGGCGTGGACCCGCGTCACCGAGGCGGACGGGCGGCCCGGCCAGTGGTACCTCCACATGTTCACGCCCGAGCAGCCCGACTGGAACTGGCGCAACCCCGAGATCACCGCCGAGTTCGACCGGGTCCTGCGGTTCTGGCTGGACCGCGGCGTCGACGGCTTCCGCATCGATGTCGCCGCAGGCCTGTACAAACACCCCGAGCTGCCCGACTCCGACGACCCGGAGGCCGACGCCCGCACCCGCGACTCGGTCAACCCGCTCGCGTGGAACCAGCCCGAGGTGCACGACGTGTGGCGGCACTGGCGCTCCGTCTGCGAGGAGTACGCCGAGCGCGACGGGCGCGAACGCCTCCTCGTCGGCGAGGTCTCCGTGCCCACCGCCCGCGAACACGCGCGGTACGTGCGCCCCGACGAGCTGCACCAGGCCTTCTTCTTCGACCTGCTCGGCGCCCCCTGGGACGCCGACGCCTTCCGCAAGGTCATCTCCGAGGCCATGCAGGACATCGCCGGCACCGGCTCCACGGTCACCTGGGTCCTCAACAACCACGACCAGGTCCGCACCGTCACCCGCTACGGCGAACCCACCCCGCACGGCAGCGGCCTCGGCGCCGCCCGCGCCCGCGCCGCCGCGCTGCTGATGCTGGCCCTGCCCGGCGCCGCCTACATCTACCAGGGCGAGGAGCTGGGCCTGCCCGAGGTCGTCGACCTGCCCGACGACGTGCTCACCGACCCGATCTTCCGCCGCACCGGCAGCCGGGCCCGCATCCGCGACGGATGCCGGGTGCCGCTGCCCTGGTCGGGGCAGGCCTCCCCGTTCGGCTTCACCTCCGGCGCCGAGACGGCCAAGCCCTGGCTGCCGCAGCCGGACTACTTCGCCGAGTACGCCACCGACCGGGCGCTGGCCGACACCCGCTCCTTCTGGCACCTCTACCGCGACGGCCTGCAACTGCGCCGCCAGCTGCCGCAGCTGGGCGAGGGCGAGCTGCGCTGGCTGGACACCCCGCCCGGCGTGCTCGCCTTCACCCGCGGCGACGGCCTGGTCTGCGCCGTGAACTTCACCACCGCGCCGACCGCCGCACCGGCGCCCGGCACCCCGCTGCTGTCCAGCGGCCCGTGTCCCGTCCCCGGCGAACTGCCCGGCTCCACGGCCGCCTGGTGGATCGCCGACCTCTGAGCCCGCCCGTCACACCACCCCTCGAAGGGACATCAACGATGATGCGACGTACCACCCTGCTCACCGGCTGCACCGCCCTCGTTCTCGCGCTCGGCGCCACCGCCTGCGGCGGCAGCACGCCGGTCTCCGCCGGCGGCGGCGACAAGGCGCTCAGCGGCAAGACCGTCACCGTCGCCGGTGTCTGGTCGGGCAGCGAGCAGAAGAACTTCCAGAAGGTGCTGGACGCGTTCAGCGAGAAGACCGGCGCCAAGACGCAGTTCGTCTCCACCGGCGACAACGTCTCCACCGTCGTCGGCAGCAAGATCGAGGGCGGCAACGCCCCCGACGTCGTGATGGTCCCGCAGGTCGGCGTGCTCCAGCAGTTCGCGAAGAAGGGCTGGCTCAAGCCGCTGTCGCAGACCGCTCAGCAGACCGTCGCCGCCGACTACGCGCCCGTGTGGAAGACGTACGGCAGCGTCGACGGCACGCTGTACGGCCTGTACTTCAAGGCCGCCCACAAGTCCACCGTCTGGTACAGCCCCGCCGCGCTCACCCAGGCCGGCGTCAAGCCGCCGACCACGTACGACGACATGCTGAAGGCCGGGCACACCGTCTCCGACTCCGGGCTCGCCGCGTTCGCGGTCGCCGGACAGGACGGCTGGACCCTCACCGACTGGTTCGAGAACATCTACCTCTCCCAGGCCGGACCCGAGAAGTACGACGCCCTCGCCGCCCACAAGCTGAAGTGGACCGACGCCAGCGTGGTCAAGGCGCTGCAGACGCTCGGCAAGCTCTTCAAGGACAAGCAGCTCATCGCCGGCGGCCAGAAGGAGGCCCTGAACACCGACTTCCCCGGTTCGGTGGAGAAGGTGTTCGGACCCAAGCCCCAGGCCGGCATGGTCTACGAGGGCGACTTCGTGGCCGGTGTCGCGCACGACCAGTTCGGCAAGAACATCGGCACGGACGCCGACTTCTTCCCCTTCCCCGCGGTCGACGGCGGCAAGGCCCCGGTCGTCAGCGGCGGCGACGCGGCCGTCGTCCTGAAGGACGGCAAGAACGCCGACGCCGGTATGAAGCTGCTGGAGTACCTGGCCACGCCGGAGGCGGCGGCCGTGTGGGCGAAGGCGGGCGGCTTCCTGTCCCCGAACAAGAAGCTCGACCTCGCCAGTTACGGCGACGACGTCACCCGCGCCACCGCCAAGTCGCTGGTCGCCGCCGGTGACTCGGTCCGCTTCGACATGTCCGACCAGGCACCGGCCTCCTTCGGCGGCACCAAGGGCGTCGGCGAGTGGAAGCTGCTCCAGGACTTCCTGCGCGACCCGTCGGACCCGCAGGGCACCGCCGCCAAGCTCGAGGCCGCGGCGGCCAAGGCGTACCAGGGCTGATCACCGATGACCGCCACCCTCACCCAAGAGGCGAGCCCGCCCCGCAACGCGCCGCCCGCCGACCGCGCCCGGCGACTCAAGCGGCGCGGGCGGATCATCGCCCTGCTGTTCGTCTTCCCCGCCCTGCTGCTGCTCGGCGCGCTCGTCGTCTACCCGGTGCTGTTCTCCGTCGGCCGCAGCTTCTTCGACGCCTCCGGCACCCGCTTCGTCGGCGGCGACAACTACACCGAGATGTTCCGCGACCCCGCGACCCTGAAGGCCATCCGCAACACCACGATCTGGGTGGTGGTGGCCCCCGCGCTGCTCACCGGGCTCGGCCTGATCCTGGCCGTGCTGGTGGAGAAGGTCCGCTGGGCCACCGCCTTCAAGCTGCTGCTGTTCATGCCGATGGCCGTGTCCTTCCTCGCCGCCGGCATCATCTTCCGCCTCGCCTACGACGAGGACCCCGACAAGGGCGTCCTCAACGCGGCCGTGGTGTCCGTCCACGACGCCTTCACGGGCACCTCGTCCTATCCGACGGCCCGCATCCGGGACGGCCAGGGCCTCGAGCAGGGGCGGGACGGCTCCTACCTGACGACCGCCGGAGTCCGGCCGGGCCAGTCCGCGGCGCTGGGCCTGGTCGGCGTCCTCCCGGGGGACCTCCCGAAGGACGTCCGTCCCGCCTACGGGGCCGCCGCCCGCACGGCAGCGGCCGACGAGGTGCGCGGCGTGGTCTATCTCGACTTCACACCCGGCGGGGGAGGGCAGCAGGGCAAGGTCGACCCCAAGGAGAGCGGTCTGCCCGGGATGAAGGTCGAGGCGGTCCGCGACGGGCACACGGTCGCGAGCGCCACGACCGGATCCGACGGCTCCTTCCGCCTGACCGGGCTCGACGACGGCACGTACACGCTGAAGCTGCCGAAGGCGAACTTCGCCCCGCCCTACCAGGGCGTCTCCTGGCTCGGACCGACCCTGGTCACGCCGGCGATCATCGGGGCGTACCTGTGGATCTGGACCGGCTTCGCGATGGTCCTCATCGGCGCGGGTCTGTCCACGCTGCCCCGCGACGCGCTGGAGGCGGCGCGGATGGACGGCGCGAACGAGTGGCAGATCTTCCGCCGGATCACCGTGCCGCTGCTCGCGCCGGTCCTCACGGTCGTCTTCGTCACCCTCGTCATCAACGTGATGAAGGTGTTCGACCTCGTCTACATCATCGCGCCGGGACCGGTGCAGGAGGACGCGACCGTGCTCGCCACCCAGATGTGGCTGGTGTCCTTCGGCGGCGGCAACAACCAGGGCCTCGGCAGCGCCCTCGGCGTCCTGCTGCTGCTCCTGGTCATCCCCGCGATGGTCTTCAACGTCCGCCGCTTCAGAAGGAGTCAGCGATGAACGCGGTCAGGCGAGGCCTCGGCAACGCCGTGGTGCAGGCCTTCCTGGTGGTGATCGCCCTGGTGTGGGTGACCCCGCTCGCGGGACTGTTCCTGTCCTCCCTCAGGTCCGCCTCCGACACCGCCAAGGGCGGCTGGTGGACGGTGTTCGCCAGCCCCGGACAGCTCTCCTTCGACAACTACTCGGCACTGCTGAAGAACGCGGGTATCACCCAGGCGTTCTGGAACACCGTGGCGATCTCGGTGCCGACGACCGTCCTGGTCGTCGTCCTCGCCGCGCTCGCCGGATACGCCTTCGCCTGGCTGGACTTCCCGCTGCGCGAGCCGCTGTTCCTGCTCGTGGTGGCCCTGCTGGTGGTGCCGGTGCAGATCGGCCTGCTGCCGGTCGCCAAACTCTTCGGCCAGCTGGGCCTGTTCGGCACCATCCCCGGTGTCGTCCTCTTCCACGTCGCCTACGGCCTGCCGTTCGCCGTGTTCCTGCTGCGCAACTACTTCGCCGAGATGCCCAAGGAGATGCTGGAGGCGGCCCGGATGGACGGCGGCAGCGAGTGGCGCATCTTCATCCGCCTCGTCCTGCCGGTGGGGCGCCCGGCGATCGCGTCGCTGGCCATCTTCCAGTTCCTGTGGGTGTGGAACGACATGCTGGTGGCGCTGCTCTTCGCGGACAGCTCATCGCAGCCGTTGACCGTGCAACTCCAGTCGCAGATACGGCAGTTCGGCAGCAACATCGACGTGCTGGCGCCCGGCGCGTTCCTGTCCCTGATCGTGCCCGTGGTGGTGTTCTTCGCCTTCCAGCGGCACTTCGTGCAGGGTGTGATGGCCGGGTCGGTGAAGTAGCCGGCCACCGGCGGTCGGCCGAGCCCCCTGAAGGAACGGTCCCTGAAGGGGGCTTCGGCCTCCGGGGTTCATTCGACCGCCCTGATTCAGCAGGTCACCGGGTGCAGGGCAGGGCACGCACCCATCCACGGGGCCAGGCACCGACCACGTAGCCGGCAACTGCCGTGCCCACACGCAAAAGACGCCGGGCGGGCCGATTGCTCGGTCCGCCCGGCGCCCCGCGTCAGGAAACCCCGCTCACGGCGACGCCGGCGGGTACAGCGACCTCGGCAGCTGCGCTGCCGCCGCCGTGTCCAGCAGCCACAGGGTGCGGGCGCGACCCCGGGCACCCGCGGCCGGGGCCTGGATCTCACCCGCGCCCGACAGCGCCATCGCCGCGGCCTGCGCCTTGTCCTCGCCGGCCGCCAGCAGCCACACCTCCCGGGCCGCCCGGATCGCCGGCAGCGTCAGGGAGATCCGGGTCGGCGGCGGCTTGGGCGAGCCGTGCACCCCGACCACCGTGCGCTCGGTCTCCCGCACGCCGGGCAGCTCCGGGAACAGCGACGCCACGTGCGCGTCCGGGCCGACGCCCAGCAGCAGCACGTCGAACACCGGGACCGGGCCGTGGTTCTCCGGACCCGCCGCCCGCGCCAGCTCCTCCGCGTAGGCGGCGGCCGCCGCGTCCGCGTCGGTGCCGTACGGCCCGTCCGAGGCGGGCATGGCGTGCACCCGCTTCGGATCCAGCGGTACGGCGTCCAGCAGGGCCTCGCGCGCCTGGGTGACGTTGCGCTCCGGATCGCCCTCGGGCAGGAACCGCTCGTCACCCCACCACAGGTCGAGGCGGGCCCAGTCGATCGCGTCCCGGGCCGGTGCGGCGGCGAGCGCCGCGAGGACGCCGTTGCCGTTGCGGCCGCCGGTGAGGACGACCGACGCCGAGCCGCGGGACGTCTGGGCGTCCACGATCTTGGTGATGAGGCGGGCCGCGGCGGCCTGCGCCATCAGCTCCTTGTCGTGGTGCACGACCAGCTGCGGAGTGCTCACTTCGCCGCCGCCTTCCTCGCCGGGGACTTCCTGGCCGACTTGGCCGCCGCCTTCTTCGCGGGCGCCTTCGCGGCCTCCTCCACGGGGGTCTCGACGGCGACGGCGTCCGTGGCGGACTCGGCGTCCTCGGGGGACTGCGGGGACTCGGCGTCCGCGGTGGGCTCCTCGGACGGCTCTGCCGAGGCAGCGGTCTCCTCGGCGGCAGCCGGCTCCTCGGAGGCCGGGGCGGCGGTCAGCTTCTCCACCCCGAACCGCAGCGCGGACGCGTACGTGTCGTCCGGATCCAGCCGGCGCAGCTCCTCCGCGATCAGCTCGGAGGTCTCCCGGCGCTTCAGCGCCACCGCCCGGTTCGGCTGGCCCTGGACCGACAGCGTCGCCAGCGTGCCGTCCGCGCGGTCCAGCTTGATCGGACCGCAGTCCGTGTCCATCCGGACCGCGGTCAGACCCGGGCCCGCCGACAGCGACCGCTTCACCGGAACGTCCAGCCGGTCCGCGAGCCACATCGCCAGCAGTTCGCAGCTCGGGTTGAACTCCTCGCCCTCCACCTCGACGGCCTGGACCTTGCACGTGACCTGGTCCAGCGCCGCCGCCAGCATCGAGCGCCACGGCGTGAGCCGGGTCCAGGCCAGGTCGGTGTCGCCGGGCGCGTACGCCCGGGCGCGCGCCGCCAGCTCCCGTACCGGCTCCTCCGCCGCGTAGGAGTCCGTCACCCGGCGCTGCGCCAGCGCGCCGAGCGGGTCGTTCGCCGGGTCGAGCGGGGCGTTCACCGGCCACCACACGACGACCGGGGCGTCGGGGAGCAGCAGCGGCAGGACGACCGACTGGGCCTGGTCGACGACCTCGCCGTACAGCCGCAGGACGACCGTCTCGCCGGTGCCCGCCTCCGCGCCCACCCGTACCTCGGCGTCCAGGCGGGACTGGGTGCGGTCGCGCGGGGTGCGCGAAACCCTCTTGATGACGACCAGCGTGCGCGAGGGGTGCTCGCGCGACGCGTCACTGGCCGCCTTCAGGGCGTCGTAGGCGTTCTCCTCGTCGGTGACGATGACCAGGGTCAGCACCATGCCGACGGCCGGCGTGCCGATGGCGCGGCGGCCCTGCACGAGTGCCTTGTTGACCTTGCTGGCCGTGGTGTCCGTCAGGTCTATCCTCATGGCCGGCGCCAGCTCCGTCCGTCGCGCTCCAGCATCTCGTCGGCCTCGGCCGGGCCCCAGGTACCGGCCTCGTACTGCGCCGGCCTGCCGTGGGCCGCCCAGTACTCCTCGATCGGGTCGAGGATCTTCCAGGACAGCTCGACCTCCTCCGTGCGCGGGAAGAGGTTGGCGTCGCCGAGCAGCACGTCCAGGATCAGACGCTCGTACGCCTCCGGGCTGGACTCCGTGAAGGACTCGCCGTAGGCGAAGTCCATGGACACGTCCCGGATCTCCATCGAGGTGCCCGGCACCTTCGAGCCGAAGCGGACCGTCACGCCCTCGTCGGGCTGGACGCGGATGACGATCGCGTTCTGGCCCAGCTCCTCCGTCGCCGTGGTGTCGAAGGGGGAGTGGGGAGCGCGCTGGAAGACGACCGCGATCTCGGTGACCCGGCGGCCCAGCCGCTTGCCGGTGCGCAGATAGAAGGGGACTCCCGCCCAGCGGCGGTTGTCGATGCCGAGCTTGATCGCGGCGTAGGTGTCGGTGGTGGAGCCGGGGTCGATGCCCTCCTCCTCCAGGTAGCCGACCGCCTGTGCGCCGCCCTGCCAGCCGGCCGTGTACTGGGCGCGCACGGTGTCGCGGCCCAGGTCCTTGGGCAGCCGGACCGCGCCGAGCACCTTGGTCTTCTCCGCCGCCAGCGCGTCCGCGCCGAAGGAGGCGGGCTCCTCCATCGCGGTCAGCGCGAGCAGCTGCAGCAGGTGGTTCTGGATGACGTCCCGCGCGGCGCCGATGCCGTCGTAGTAGCCGGCGCGGCCGCCGATGCCGATGTCCTCGGCCATCGTGATCTGGACGTGGTCGACGTAGGACCGGTTCCAGATCGGCTCGAACATCTGGTTCGCGAAGCGCAGCGCCAGGATGTTCTGGACGGTCTCCTTGCCCAGATAGTGGTCGATGCGGAACACCTGGTCCGAGGCGAAGACCTCGTGCACGATCGCGTTGAGCTCCTCGGCCGACCTCAGGTCGTGGCCGAAGGGCTTCTCGATGACCGCGCGCCGCCACGAGCCCCGGCTCTGGTCCGCCAGCCCGTGCTTCTTCAGCTGCTGGATCACGACGGGGAAGGACTTCGGCGGCACCGACAGGTAGAAGGCGAAGTTCCCGCCCGTGCCCTGCGCCTTGTCCAGTTCCTCGATCGTGCCGCGCAGCCGCTCGAAGGCCTCGTCGTCGTCGAAGGTGCCCTGGACGAACCGCATGCCCTGGATGAGCTGCTGCCAGACCTCCTCGCGGAACGGCGTGCGGGAGTGTTCCTTGACGGCGTCGTGCACGACCTGGGCGAAGTCCTCGTGCTCCCAGTCGCGCCGGGCGAAGCCGACCAGCGAGAAGCCCGGCGGCAGCAGACCCCGGTTGGCGAGGTCGTAGACGGCCGGCATCAGCTTTTTACGCGACAGATCGCCCGTGACGCCGAAAATGACCAGACCCGACGGCCCCGCGATACGCGGGAGCCGTCGGTCTGCGGGGTCACGCAGCGGGTTGCTGCCCGTGAGCAGCGGGTTGCTGCTTGACAAAGTGTCAGCCCTCCGAGGGAGCCAGGCGCTCGAGCTCCGCCTGCGTCGACTTGAGCAGGTCGTTCCAGGACGCCTCGAACTTCTCGACGCCCTCGTCCTCCAGCAGCTGCACCACGTCGTTGTACGCGATGCCGAGCTTCTCCACCGCGTCGAGGTCGGCGCGGGCCTGCTCGTAGGTGCCGGCGACGGTGTTGCCGGTGATCTCGCCGTGCTCCTCGGTGGCGAAGAGCGTGGCCTCCGGCATCGTGTTCACGGTGTTCGGCGCGACCAGCTCGTCGACGTACATGGTGTCCTTGTACGCCTTGTCCTTCACGCCGGTGGAGGCCCACAGCGGACGCTGCGTGCGCGCGCCCGCCTTCTCCAGCGCCTTCCAGCGGTCCGAGGAGAAGACCTCCTCGTACGCCTGGTAGGCCAGGCGGGCGTTGGCGATGGCGGCCTTGCCGCGCAGCGCCTTGGCCTCGTCGGTGCCCAGCGCGTCGATCCGCTTGTCGATCTCGGTGTCCACACGGGACACGAAGAAGGACGCCACGGAGCGGATCTGCTTCAGGTCCAGGCCGCGCTCCTTGGCTTTCTCCAGGCCGGCGAGGTAGGCGTCCATGACCTCGCGGTAGCGCTCCAGCGAGAAGATCAGCGTGACGTTGACGCTGATACCGAGGCCGATGACCTCGGTGATCGCCGGGATGCCCGCCCGGGTGGCCGGGATCTTGATCAACGTGTTCGGGCGGTCCACCAGCCAGGCGAGCTGCTTGGCCTCGGCGACGGTCGCCTTGGTGTCGTGCGCGAGGCGCGGGTCGACCTCGATGGAGACCCGGCCGTCCTGGCCGTCGGTCGCGTCGAAGACGGGGCGCAGGATGTCGGCGGCGTCCCGGACGTCCGCCGTGGTGATCATGCGGATGGCCTCTTCGACGGTGACCTTGCGGGCGGCGAGGTCGGACAGCTGCTGGTCGTAGCCGTCGCCCCCGGAGATCGCCTTCTGGAAGATCGTCGGGTTGGTGGTGACGCCCACGACGTGCTGCTCGTCGATCAGCTCGGCCAGGTTGCCGGACGTGATCCGCTTGCGCGACAGGTCGTCCAGCCAGATCGCGACGCCTTCGTCGGAGAGGCGCTTGAGTGCGTCTGTCATGGAAATTACATCTCCTACGTGTCGTATGTGAGCGTCAGCGCTGGGCGGCTTCGAGGGATTCCCGGGCCTTGGCGGCCACGTTCTCGGCAGTGAAGCCGAACTCCCGGAAGAGCAGCTTGCCGTCCGCGGAAGCACCGAAGTGCTCCAGGGAAACGATGCGGCCGGCGTCCCCGACGTACTTGTGCCACGTGAGACCCACACCGGCCTCCACGGCGACACGAGCCTTCACGGACGGGGGCAGCACGCTGTCCCGGTACCCCTGGTCCTGCTGCTCGAACCACTCCACCGACGGCATGGACACGACCCGCGTGGGGACGCCCGCGGCCTGGAGCTGCTCGCGCGCCTCGACGGCCACGTGCACCTCGGAGCCGGTCGCGATCAGCAGAACCTGCGCGTCGCCGCCTTCGGCCTCGAACAGCACATAGCCACCACGGGCCGCGTCGTCGTTCGGCTCGTAGGTCGGCACACCCTGGCGGGTGAGGACCAGGCCGTGCGGCTGGCCCTTGCCGAACTCCTTCGTCCAGCGCTTGAGGATCTCGCGCCAGGCGATGGCGGTCTCGTTGGCGTCGGCCGGGCGGACGATGTTCAGGCCCGGGATCGCGCGCAGCGAGGCGAGGTGCTCGACCGGCTGGTGGGTCGGGCCGTCCTCGCCGAGACCGATGGAGTCGTGCGTCCACACGTACGTCACCGGCAGGTGCATCAGGGCCGACAGGCGCACCGCGTTGCGCATGTAGTCGGAGAACACCAGGAAGGTGCCGCCGTAGATGCGGGTGTTGCCGTGCAGGGCGATGCCGTTCATCTCGGCGGCCATCGCGTGCTCGCGGATGCCGAAGTGGATGGTGCGGCCGTACGGGTCGGCCTCCGGCAGCGGGTTGCCCGCGGGCAGGAACGACGACGTCTTGTCGATCGTCGTGTTGTTGGAGCCGGCGAGGTCGGCCGAGCCGCCCCACAGCTCCGGGATCACCGCGCCGAGCGCCTGCAGCACCTTGCCGGAGGCGGCGCGGGTGGCGACACCCTTGTCCGTCTCGAAGACCGGGAGCTTCTCCTCCCAGCCGGTGGGCAGCTCGCCCTTGGCGATGCGGTCGAACTCGGCCGCGCGTTCGGCGTTGGTGTCCCGCCACTCCTGGAAGGACTTCTCCCACTCCGCCTTGAACTGGCGGCCGCGCTCGAGAGCCTGCCGGGTGTGCTCGATGACCTCGTCGGCGACCTCGAAGCTCTGCTCCGGGTCGAAGCCGAGGACGCGCTTGGTGGCCGCGACCTCGTCGTCGCCGAGCGCCGAGCCGTGGGCGGCCTCGGTGTTCTGCGCGTTCGGGGCGGGCCAGGCGATGATCGAGCGCATGGCGATGAAGGAGGGCCGGTCGGTGACCGCCTTGGCCTCCTGGATCGCGGCGAAGATCGCCTCCGGGTCCAGGTCGCCGTCGGCCTTGGCCTCCACACGCTGCACGTGCCAGCCGTACGCCTCGTACCGCTTGACGGTGTCCTCGGAGACGGCCGTCTCGGTGTCGCCCTCGATCGAGATGTGGTTGTCGTCCCACAGCAGGATCAGGTTGCCGAGCTTCTGGTGGCCGGCCAGCGAGGACGCCTCGGCGGAGATGCCCTCCTGCAGACAGCCGTCACCGGCGATGCAGTAGATGAAGTGGTCGAACGGGGAGGTGCCGGGGGCGGCCTCCGGGTCGAACAGACCGCGCTCGTAGCGGGAGGCCATCGCCATGCCGACCGCGTTGGCGACACCCTGGCCGAGCGGGCCGGTGGTGGTCTCCACGCCGGTCGTGTGGCCGTACTCCGGGTGACCCGGGGTCTTGGAGCCCCAGGTGCGGAACGACTTCAGGTCGTCCAGCTCCAGGCCGAAGCCGGCCAGGTAGAGCTGGGTGTAGAGGGTCAGGGAGGAGTGTCCGGCGGACAGCACGAAGCGGTCACGCCCGACCCAGTCCGCGTCGGCGGGGTCGTGCCGCATCACCTTCTGGAAGAGGGTGTAGGCGGCCGGAGCCAGGCTCATCGCCGTGCCGGGATGGCCGTTGCCGACCTTCTGTACGGCGTCGGCGGCCAGGACGCGGGCGGTGTCCACGGCCCGCTGGTCCAGTTCGGTCCACTCGAAGTCTGTGGTGGTCGGCTTGGTGCTCACCCTTTTCAGGGCTCCTCTCCACATGTCGAATACCGGTCTGGTCGGGCGTGTGCCCACCGGTCGCCGGTGCACTGGGCGCCCACCGGCCGCTGTCGAGCCTACCCCCGTAAAGACGTGCGTTTTTCCCCGTCATTACAGACTGCCGGGACTGAGTGCGATCCGCCTGTCGACTGGGCCGTAAGGCATTCAGCACATGAATACGGAGGCGCTCATCTGACCGCTCAATCGAGCTTCGGTATGCGCGGAAGAACGCATTCCGCAAACGGATCGGAGGGGCCGGGAACGATCACCGGCGCGGGGCGGTCGCCGGAGCCGCCGAGGCCCGGAACGATCACGTCCCGCCAACACGACCCCACCCCCGCGAAGGCCGGGGTATGGGCAACGTCTAAAGTGGCGTGGTACGCGCGAGCCTTTACCGCCACTTCACACGGGGAGGCTTGCTGGGATGTCTCTGTCAGGGGTGTTCGTGACGGCCGTTGAATCCCGTCCAGCGGGGGTGCTAGGGGAGCGCCCGACCCACCGGCCGTTCGGGGCCCGTGTCAAGGCGTTCGTGGCGCTGACCAAGCCGCGGATCATCGAGCTGCTGCTCATCACCACCGTCCCGGTGATGTTCCTGGCGCAGCAGGGGGTGCCCGACCTCAAGCTGGTGCTGCTCACCTGCCTGGGCGGCTACCTGTCCGCCGGCGGCGCCAACGCGCTCAACATGTACATCGACCGCGACATCGACGCGCTGATGGACCGCACGTCGCAGCGTCCGCTGGTCACCGGCATGGTGAGCCCCCCGGAGTGCCTGGCCTTCGGCATCACCCTGGCGGTGGTCTCGACGCTGCTGTTCGGCCTCACCGTGAACTGGCTCAGCGCCTGGCTCTCCCTCGGCGCGCTCCTCTTCTACGTGGTCGTCTACACGATGATCCTCAAGCGCCGCACCGCGCAGAACATCGTGTGGGGCGGCATCGCCGGCTGCATGCCGGTGCTGATCGGCTGGACGGCGGTGAAGGACTCGCTGTCCTGGGCGCCGGTCATCCTCTTCCTGGTCATCTTCTTCTGGACGCCGCCGCACTACTGGCCGCTGTCGATGAAGGTCAAGGAGGACTACGCCCGCGTGGGCGTGCCGATGCTGCCGGTCGTCGCCTCCAACAAGGTCGTCGCGAAGCAGATCGTGCTCTACAGCTGGGTGATGGTGGCGGTCTCGCTGCTGCTGACCCCGCTGGGCTACACCGGCTGGTTCTACACGGCGGTGGCACTGGCCTCCGGCGGCTGGTGGCTGTGGGAGGCGCACGCGCTGCAGAACCGGGCGAAGGCCGAGGTGACGGGCGCGAAGCTGAAGGAGATGCGACTGTTCCACTGGTCCATCACGTACGTCTCGCTGCTGTTCGTGGCGGTGGCGGTGGATCCCTTCCTGCGGTAAACGCGGCATTGAGGACATTTCGGGCGGGGTGCGTGGTGTATGCCACGCACCCCGCCCGTCGCCGTTCGATCTACCGCTGAGTAGCATCCTGACCATGGCAGACACGCAGCAGGTTGACGCGAAGGCCGAGCGCACGGCGGACAAGCTCGCCCGGCGGATCAGCGCCTTCTCCAAGGCGCACGGCGGCGCCGAGGGCCAGGTGGCCTACATCGGCGAGCGCGGCGCGCGGATCGTCCTGGTGGGCGAGGACGGCGGCTGGGGCGACCTGGTGGCCCCCTCCTACGAGATCGCCGAGAAGGCCGTGGAGAAGTCCGGCATCCCGGCCCACGAGTCCTTCGACGGCGAGTTCGCGGCCAAGGTGAAGACCGGGTCGTACGAGTGGAAGCGGATGGCCGGCATTCAGATCGGCGGCTGAGCATCACCTCGCCCCCGGTTCACCCGTTAGGACGGGTAAGACCCGCGTCCTACGGGGAGCCGGAATGATCGAAACGCCGTCCCTGGTGGACCAGTACTGCCACGGCGTACTGAGAACGGAGCTGGGCCTCGGCACCTTCGAGGCCCAGCTGGCCCGCACCGAGGGACCACCCGCGCCCGGCACCACCCTCTTCGACACCCAGACCGGCTTCGCCGTACGCCGCTGGTGTCCGCCCCTGCTCGGCCTGGAACCGCACTGCCCGCCGGCCCGCTATCTCGCCCGCCGCCGTGAGCTGGGCGTGCTGGAGGCCGGCCGTCGGCTGCTGCGCGGCAGCGGCATCACCACGTACCTCGTCGACACGGGGCTGCCCGGCGACCTGACCGGCCCTGCCGAGATGGCCACGGCCGGGGACGCCGACGCCCACGAGATCGTGCGTCTCGAGCTGCTCGCGGAGCAGGTCGCCGACACCTCCGGGACCGTGGAGTCCTTCCTGGCCAACCTCGCCGAGTCGGTGCACGGCGCCGCCGCGCACGCCGTCGCCTTCACCTCCGTGGCAGGGGTACGGCACGGTCTCGCACTCGCGCCGGAACCGCCCGGCCCGGGGCAGGTGCGCGGCGCCGCCGGGCGCTGGCTGGCCGGGCGCCGGGCCGGGGGCGAGCTGAGCGACCCGGTGCTGTTACGGCACCTGCTGTGGATCGCGGTGGCCTCCGGGCTGCCGCTCCAGCTGCACGCGGGGCTCGGGGAGCCGGGGCAGCGCACCGACCGCACCGATCCGGTGCTGCTGACGGACTTCGTCCGGGCGACCGCGGGCCTCGGCACCGACCTGATCCTGCTGCACGGCTACCCCTACCACCGGCACGCCGCCCACCTCGCCGGTGTCTTCCCGCACGTCTACGCCGACGCGGGCGCCGCGCTGGTGCGCACCGGTGCCCGCGCGGCGAGTGTGCTCGCCGAGGTGCTGGAACTGGCACCCTTCGGCAAGATCCTCTTCTCCAGCGGAGCCCGGGGGCTGCCGGAGCTGCACGTGGTCGCGGCCCGCCTGTTCCGCGACGCCCTCGCCCGCGTACTGGGCGGCTGGGTCACCGAGGGTGCCTGGTCCCTGGAGGACGCCCAACGGGTGGCGGTCATGCTGGCGTCGGGGAACGCACGGCGGGTGTACGGGCTGGGGTGACCCGCCCCGGCCACGAGCCGGGGTGAGCCGGAAGTCTCAGGCCTTGGCGAGCTTCGCCTCGGCCGACGGCCCGGGCAGGTCCGCATTCGCGGCCTCCGGGCGCTCCCGCAGGGCCAGCAGGACCCGCAGCACCCCGATCCACACCAGCGCCGAGCCGAGCATGTGCAGGGCGACCAGCAGCTCCGGGAGCTTGGTGAAGTACTGGACGTAGCCGATCACACCCTGCGCCAGCAGGATCAGGAACAGATCCCGCGTCCGCGCCGGCGGGCCCTTGGGCGCGTCGACCGCCTTGAGCACGAACCACAGCGCGAAGGTCAGCGTGACCACGATCCACGCCAGGACGGCGTGCAGCTTGGCGACGGCCTCCCAGTCCACGGGGATGCGGTCCACCTCGCTGGAGTCACCCGCGTGCGGACCGGCGCCGGTCACGACCGTGCCCACCGCGATCAGCAGCACGGAGGCGACCACCAGGAACCACACCAGCTGCTGGACGGACTTGCCGACCAGCGGCCGGGGCGCCCCGTCGCCCTCACGGGTGCGCTGCCACATCACCGTCGCCACCGCGATGAGCGCGGTGGAGAGCAGGAAGTGTGCCGCGACCGTGTACGGGTTGAGGCCGACGAGCACGACGATGCCGCCGAGCACGGCGTTGCCCATGACGATCCAGAACTGGGCCCAGCCCAGCCGGGTCAGGCCACGCCGCCACGGCTTCTGGGCACGGGCGGCGATGATCGCCCAGCCGACGGCGGCGCACAGCACGTACGTCAGCATGCGGTTGCCGAACTCGATGGCGCCGTGGAAGCCCATCGCGCTGGTCGCGGTGAGCGAGTCGTCGGTGCACTTGGGCCAGGTGGGGCAGCCGAGTCCGGAGCTGGTCAGCCGGACGGCACCGCCGGTGACCACGATGATCACGGCCATCACGAGGGCGGACAGGGCCGCCCGCTGGACCGTCCTCGGGGTCGGCGTCCAGCGTGCGGCGATGAAGGCGAGCGGGTTGCGCACGGCCGCGGTGGCGTCGGCGCGGGTCAGCTTGGGCACGGGCTCCATGGTAGGCGCCTGCTTGTGCACGCTTTCACGAGGGTCCATCGCGACCTACTCCCAGCGGAAGAACTTCCCCGCGGCCGCGAGCCCCACGACCGCCCACACGGCGAGGATCCCGAGGTCGCCCCAGGGCATGCCGGCACCGTGCTGGAGCACGTCCCGCAGGCCGTCGGACAGGGCGGAGACGGGCAGCAGCGCCAGCACGTCCTGGACGCCGGAGGGGAACTTGTCCAACGGCACGATCACGCCGCCGCCGACGAGCAGCAGCAGGAAGACGAGGTTGGCGGCGGCCAGCGTGGCCTCGGCCTTGAGTGTGCCGGCCATCAGCAGGCCGAGCCCGGAGAAGGCGGCCGTGCCGACGATCAGCAGGAGCAGCACGGCGAACGGGTTGCCGTGCGGCGACCAGCCCAGCGCGAACGCGATCGCCGTCAGCAGGATCACCTGGAGCACCTCGGTGACCAGCACGGACGCCGTCTTCGCGGTCATCAGCGCCCAGCGGGGCAGCGGCGAGGACGCCAGCCGCTTCAGGACGCCGTAGCGCCGTTCGAAGCCCGTCGCGATGGCCTGCCCGGTGAACGCCGTCGACATCACGGCGAGGGCCAGGATGCCGGGGGCGAGGAAGTCGACGGCCTTGCCCGCGCCGGTGTCGACGATGTCGACGGAGCTGAAGAGCGCCAGCAGCAGGGTGGGGATGATCACGGTGAGCAGCAGCTGTTCGCCGTTGCGCAGCAGCATGCGGGTCTCCAGCGCCGCCTGGGCCGCGATCATGCGGGACAGCGGCGCCGCCCCGGGGTTCGGGGCGTAGGTGCCGGTGGCGGTCACGAGCGCAGCTCCTTGCCGGTCGGTTCCAGGCTGTGCCGTCCCGGGGGGCGACCCCCGGACCCCCGGCCGGTCTCGGTGGTGACCGCAGTCATGCGCGCAGCTCCTTGCCCGTGAGCTCCAGGAAAACGTCTTCGAGGGTGTGCCGCTCGACGGAGATCTTGTCCGGCATCACTCCGTGCTGGGCGCACCAGGAGGTGACGGTGGCCAGCAGTTGCGGGTCGACCTTGCCGTTCACCCGGTACGAGCCGGGGGTCAGCTCGGCGGCCGAGCAGTCGGCCGGGAGAGCCTTGAGCAGGGAGGCGACGTCGAGGCCGGGGCGGCCGGAGAAGCGCAGGGTGTTCTCGGCGCCGCCGCGGCACAGCTCCTCCGGGGAGCCCTGCGCGATCACCTTGCCGGCGTCGATGATCGCGACGTCGTCGGCGAGCTGCTCGGCCTCGTCCATGTGGTGCGTGGTGAGGATCACGGAGACGCCGTCGGCGCGCAGGTCGCGCACGAGGTCCCAGGTGGCCCGGCGGGCCTGCGGGTCGAGACCGGCGGTCGGCTCGTCCAGGAAGACCAGCTCGGGGCGGCCGACGACGGCCATGGCGAGCGCGAGCCGCTGCTGCTGGCCGCCGGACAGTCGCCGGTAACCCGTCCGGCCGCAGGAGCCGAGGCCGAGCCGTTCGATGAGCGCGTCCACGTCCAGCGGGTGGGCGTGCAGCTTGGCCATGTGCCGCAGCATCTCGTCGGCGCGCGCGCCGGAGTAGACGCCGCCGGACTGGAGCATCACGCCGATCCGGGGCCGCAGGGCGGCGGAGTCTCCGACCGGGTCGAGCCCCAGGACACGCACCGTGCCGGCGTCCGGCTTCCGGTACCCCTCGCAGGTCTCGACCGTGGTCGTCTTCCCGGCGCCGTTGGGACCGAGGACGGCGGTCACGCCTGCCCGGGCCACCAGGTCGAGGCCGTCCACCGCGGTCTTCGTGCCGTACCGCTTCACCAGGGCCTGGACCTCGATAAGCGGGTGTGACGCGAAGCGTCTCCGGGAGGGGTGGTGGTCGGGAGACGGGTGGGCGGGCTCATCTCGCATGGCACCCGAGTCTAGGGAGCCGGGAACGCCCGCGGACGCGCGGGTGCCGAACTGCCCTCTCGCCCTGCCGTCTCACCCGGGCCGGCGGGGGATCTCCTCCTCGCGCGGCCGGTGGATCGCCAGCCAGCGTTCCGCGTAGGCGACCGCGTCCGCGACCGGGAACAGGCGGGCCTCGGCCGCGCCGACCCGCCCGCGCACGACCGGGCGGTCCCGTTCGAAGTCGTGGCCGAGTTCGTCGAAACGGTCGGAGGTGATGGACACCTCGATCACCGTCTCCCAGCCCTCGCCCGGCGCGGGGCGGCCGACCTCGGTCAGGGGGGAGGGGATGCGGTACTCGGCGAGGTGGAAGGCGGTGCAGGAGTCGTAGCCCGCGCCGAGCAGGAGCACCCGCGCGCCGAGCCGCTCCAGCTTCGCCAGCGGGCTGTTCTCCCCGAGCCGGCAGTCGGGCGCGTGGCCCCCGGTGATCTCCGCCGCCCGCGGGCCCACCGCCGCGAACGACGTCTGCGGGTGGGCGCTGCGCAGTGCGCCGGGCCAGGTGCGGACGGTCTCCGGGATCACACCGACCCCTCGGCTGGGGGTCACCAGCGGGTCGTAGGACGGCATCGTGGCGCGGATGGTGTCCCACCACTCGCGGGGCACCGGCGGACTGCTCCACAGGGCCGGGTCGGACAGGTCGCCGCTCTGGGTGGGGACCACGAGCGTGCCGGTGGGGCCGAGGGCGTCGAGCAGCCCCCGCACCGCCGCGACCGGGCCGCCGTTCACCCAGCCGAGGGAACTGAGGGAGGAGTGGACGAGGAGCGTCTCGCCGGGCTCCACGCCCAGGTGCCGCAGCTGTGTGGCCAGTGTGTCCCGTGTGACCAGTGGGCCGGTCGGAGGCGGTGTCGGCATGGGTCCGCAGTCTTGCCCATGACCTGGGCGGACGCCACCCGTTTGATCGATCAAAGATCGTTTCCGCAGGTCACATTAGGTATGCCTAAGTGACGCAGGGCACCATCCGCCCGTTCGGACGCCGCTTGTCACGCTCCGAGGAATTACGCAACAATGGCGTTGTGAAAAACGTCGGCGAGGCTCGGGAGACCCCCACGGGGACCCCGCAGGAGGAGTTCGCGACCGGGGAGCGCTCCACGCGCAACCGGGTCGCGCGGTCGATCCTGGACCACGGCCCGTCGACCGTCGCCGAGCTGGCCGCCCGGCTGGGCCTGACCCAGGCCGCGGTACGACGCCACCTGGACGCGCTCGTCGCCGACGACGTCGTGGAGGCACGCGAGCAGCGCGTGTACGGCACGCGCACGCGCGGGCGCCCCGCGAAGGTCTTCGCGCTCACCGACTGCGGCCGGGACGCCTTCGACCAGTCCTACGACAAGCTCGCCGCCGACGCCCTGCGCTGGATCGCGCAGCAGGAGGGCGGCCGCGACGCCGTCGCCGCGTTCGCCCGGGCCAGGATCGCCGCGCAGGCCGGCGCCTACCGCGAGGCGGTCGAGGCAGCGGCCCCGGAGAAGCGGACCGAAGCGCTGGCCAAGGCCCTGAGCGGCGACGGGTACGCTGCTACCGCGCGGAGCGCGCCCGTCGGCGAGCAGCTGTGTCAGCACCACTGCCCGGTCGCCCACGTCGCCGAGCAGTTCCCGCAGCTGTGCGAGGCCGAGACGGAATTTTTCGCCGAGCTCCTCGGTACGCATGTGCAGCGGCTCGCGACGATCGCCCACGGCGACGGCGTCTGCACGACGTTCATCCCCAGGAACGACCCCACGATTTCCCCTAACGCATCTGCAAGCACGGCCGGGAGGAACCCCGCATGACTCTCCCCACGGAGACTGCCCACCCTGAGCTCGAGGGCCTGGGCAAGTACGAATACGGCTGGGCCGACCGCGACGAGGCCGGTGCGTCGGCGAAGCGTGGTCTGAACGAGGACGTCGTCCGTGACATCTCGTCCAAGAAGGACGAGCCGGAGTGGATGACGAAGCTTCGCCTCAAGGGCCTCAGGCTCTTCGAGAAGAAGCCCATGCCGAACTGGGGCTCGGACCTGTCGGGGATCGACTTCGACAACATCAAGTACTTCGTGCGCTCCACGGAGAAGCAGGCGGAGTCCTGGGAGGACCTGCCCGAGGACATCAAGAACACCTACGACAAGCTGGGCATCCCGGAGGCCGAGAAGAAGCGCCTCGTCGCCGGTGTCGCCGCCCAGTACGAGTCGGAGGTCGTCTACCACCAGATCCGCGAGGACCTGGAGGAGCAGGGCGTCATCTTCCTCGACACCGACACCGCCCTGAAGGAGCACCCGGAGCTCTTCAAGGAGTACTTCGGCACGGTGATCCCGGTCGGGGACAACAAGTTCGCGTCGCTGAACAGCGCCGTGTGGTCCGGCGGCTCCTTCATCTACGTGCCGAAGGGCGTGCACGTGGAGATCCCGCTCCAGGCCTACTTCCGGATCAACACCGAGAACATGGGCCAGTTCGAGCGGACCCTGATCATCGTCGACGAGGGCGCCTACGTGCACTACGTCGAGGGTTGTACGGCCCCGATCTACAAGTCGGACTCGCTGCACTCCGCGGTCGTCGAGATCATCGTCAAGAAGAACGCCCGCTGCCGCTACACGACCATCCAGAACTGGTCGAACAACGTCTACAACCTGGTCACCAAGCGCGCCGTGGCCTACGAGGGCGCGACCATGGAGTGGGTCGACGGCAACATCGGCTCCAAGGTGACGATGAAGTACCCGGCCGTCTACCTGATGGGTGAGCACGCCAAGGGCGAGACCCTGTCCATCGCCTTCGCCGGCGAGGGCCAGCACCAGGACGCCGGCGCCAAGATGGTCCACATGGCGCCGAACACCTCGTCCAACATCGTCTCCAAGTCGGTGGCGCGCGGTGGCGGCCGTACGTCCTACCGCGGTCTGATCGAGATCGGTGAGGGCGCCGCCGGGTCGAAGTCCAACGTGCTGTGCGACGCGCTGCTCGTGGACACGATCTCCCGGTCGGACACGTACCCCTACGTCGACGTCCGCGAGGACGACGTCTCCATGGGCCACGAGGCCACCGTCTCCAAGGTCTCCGAGGACCAGCTCTTCTACCTGATGAGCCGTGGCCTCGCCGAGGACGAGGCGATGGCGATGATCGTGCGCGGCTTCGTCGAGCCGATCGCCAAGGAGCTGCCCATGGAGTACGCGCTGGAGCTCAACCGGCTGATCGAGCTGCAGATGGAGGGCGCGGTCGGCTGACCGCCGCCGCCCCTGACCATCAAGCCCTACACGTAACGGAAAGCGAGCACTACGACAGCCATGGCTGAGGCCCAGAACATCCCCGTGGGGTCGACGACCTCCGGCGCCATCGCGGTGGCCGGGGAGTCCACCGTCGCCACCCGCATGAGCGCCCCGCCCTCCTTCGACGTCGCGGACTTCCCGGTCCCGCACGGCCGTGAGGAGGAGTGGCGGTTCACCCCGCTGGAGCGCCTGCGCGGGCTGCACGACGGCACCGCCACCGCCACCGGCGACGGTGTGAAGGTCGACGTGCAGGCCCCCGAGGGCGTCACCGTCGAGACCGTCGGCCGCGACGACGCGCGGCTCGGCAAGGCGGGCACGCCGGTGGACCGCGTCGCCGCCCAGGCGTACTCGTCCTTCGAGAAGGCCTCGGTCGTGACCGTGCCCAAGGAGACCGTCCTCACCGAGCCGATCCGCATCGCGGTGCACGGTGAGGGCGGCACCGCCTTCGGTCACCAGGTCATCGAGCTGGGCGCGTTCGCCGAGGCCGTCGTGGTCATCGACCACACCGGTGACGCGGTGCTCGCCGCCAACGTCGACTACCTCCTCGGTGACGGCGCCAAGCTGACCGTCGTCTCCGTGCAGGACTGGGACGACAAGGCCGTGCACGTGGCCCAGCACAACGCCCTCGTCGGCCGCGACGCCTCCTTCAAGTCGGTCGTCGTCACCTTCGGCGGCGACGTCGTCCGTCTGCACCCGCGCGTGACCTACGCCGGCCCCGGCGGCGAGGCCGAGCTGTTCGGCCTGTACTTCACCGACGCCGGCCAGCACCAGGAGCACCGCCTGCTGGTCGACCACAACGTGCCGCACTGCAAGTCCAACGCCGTCTACAAGGGCGCGCTCCAGGGCGACGACGCGCACGCGGTGTGGATCGGCGACGTGCTCATCGAGGCCAGGGCCGAGGGCACGGACACGTACGAGATGAACCGCAACCTGGTCCTCACCGACGGCGCCCGGGTCGACTCCGTGCCGAACCTGGAGATCGAGACCGGCGAGATCGTCGGCGCCGGCCATGCCTCCGCCACCGGCCGCTTCGACGACGAGCAGCTCTTCTACCTGATGGCGCGCGGCATCCCGGAGCACGAGGCCCGCCGCCTGGTCGTGCGCGGCTTCTTCGCCGAGCTGGTCCAGCAGATCGGCGTCGCGGACATCGAGGAGCGCCTGATCGCGAAGATCGAGCAGGAGCTGGAGGCCGCGGTCGCATGACCTTCGTACGCGCCTGCGGCGTCAGCGAGCTGGAGGAGGACACCCCGAAACGGGTGGAACTCGACGGCACGCCCCTGTCCATCGTGCGGACCGAGGGCGACGTCTACGCGATCCACGACATCTGCTCGCACGCGAACGTCTCCCTCTCCGAGGGAGAGGTCGACGACTGCCACATCGAGTGCTGGTTGCACGGCTCGCGCTTCGACCTGCGCTCCGGCAAGCCCGACAGTCTTCCGGCGACGCGTCCCGTCCCCGTATACCCCGTAAAGATCGAAGGGGACGACGTGCTCGTCTCCCTCTCCCAGGAGTCCTGAGGCACCCATGGCAACGCTTGAAATCCGAGACCTGCACGTCACCGTCGAGGTCGAGAACGGCACGAAGGAAATCCTCAAGGGTGTCGACCTCACCGTGAAGCAGGGCGAGACGCACGCCATCATGGGCCCCAACGGCTCGGGCAAGTCGACCCTCGCCTACTCGCTCGCGGGTCACCCGAAGTACACGATCACCGGCGGCACCGTCACCCTCGACGGCGAGGACGTCCTGGAGATGTCCGTCGACGAGCGCGCCCGCGCGGGCCTGTTCCTGGCGATGCAGTACCCGGTCGAGGTTCCCGGCGTCTCGGTCTCCAACTTCCTGCGCACCTCCGCCACCGCGATGCGCGGCGAGGCCCCGAAGCTGCGCACCTGGGTGAAGGAGGTCAAGGAGGCCATGGAGCGCCTCAACATGGACCCCTCCTTCGCCGAGCGCAACGTCAACGAGGGCTTCTCCGGCGGTGAGAAGAAGCGCCACGAGATCCTCCAGCTCGAGCTGCTCAAGCCGAAGGTCGCGATCCTCGACGAGACCGACTCCGGCCTGGACGTCGACGCTCTGCGGATCGTGTCCGAGGGCGTCAACCGCGTCCGCGAGACGGGCGAGGTCGGCACCCTGCTGATCACGCACTACACGCGCATCCTGCGCTACATCAAGCCGGACCACGTCCACGTGTTCGCCGGCGGCCGCATCGTCGAGTCCGGCGGCGCCGAGCTCGCCGATCAGCTCGAGGCCGAGGGCTACGACAAGTACGTGAAGGGTGGCGCATCCGCGTGACACAGCTGCCGGGCCTCCTCGACACCGAGGCGCTCCGTAAGGACTTCCCGATCCTGGACCGGGTGATCCACGACGGCAAGAAGCTGGTGTACCTGGACAACGCGGCGACCTCCCAGACGCCGCGCCAGGTCCTCGACGTACTCGCCGAGTACTACGAGCAGCACAACGCCAACGTCCACCGAGGCGTGCACGTCCTCGCCGAGGAGGCCACGGCGCTCTACGAGGGTGCGCGTGACAAGGTCGCGGAGTTCATCAACGCGCCGAGTCGCGACGAGGTGATCTTCACCAAGAACGCCTCCGAGTCGCTCAACCTCGTGGCCAACATGCTCGGCTGGGCCGACGAGCCCTACCGGGTGGACCACGAGACCGAGATCGTCATCACGGAGATGGAGCACCACTCCAACATCGTGCCGTGGCAGCTGCTGGCGCAGCGCACGGGCGCGAAGCTGAAGTGGTTCGGCCTCACCGACGACGGCCGGCTCGACCTGTCCGACATCGACGAGGTCATCACCGAGAAGACGAAGATCGTCTCCTTCGTGCTGGTCTCCAACATCCTGGGCACGCTCAACCCGGTCGAGGCGATCGTGCGCCGCGCCCAGGAGGTCGGCGCCCTCGTGTGCATCGACGCCTCCCAGGCCGCGCCGCACATGCCGCTGGACGTGCAGGCGCTGCAGGCCGACTTCGTGGCCTTCACCGGCCACAAGATGTGCGGCCCGACCGGCATCGGCGTGCTGTGGGGCCGCCAGGAGCTGCTGGAGGACCTGCCCCCCTTCCTCGGCGGCGGCGAGATGATCGAGACCGTCTCGATGCACTCCTCGACGTACGCCCCGGCGCCGCACAAGTTCGAGGCGGGCACGCCCCCGATCGCCCAGGCGGTCGGTCTCGGCGCGGCCATCGATTACCTCAACTCGATCGGCATGGACAAGATCCTCGCCCATGAGCACGCGCTGACCGAGTACGCGGTGCAGCGTCTGACGCAGGTCCCGGACCTCAGGATCATCGGCCCGACCACGGCCGAGGACCGCGGCGCGGCGATCTCGTTCACGCTCGGCGACATCCACCCGCACGACGTGGGCCAGGTCCTGGACGAGCAGGGCATCGCGGTGCGCGTGGGCCACCACTGCGCGCGGCCCGTCTGCCTGCGCTACGGAATTCCTGCGACCACGCGAGCGTCGTTCTATCTGTACTCCACGCCGGCCGAGATCGACGCTCTGGTCGACGGTCTGGAGCACGTACGGAACTTCTTCGGCTGAGGGGCGTGAATTCAAGACCGTGAAGCTGGACTCGATGTACCAGGAAGTCATCCTGGACCACTACAAGAACCCGCACGGGCGGGGCTTGCGGGACGGCGACGCCGAGGTCCACCACGTGAACCCGACGTGCGGCGACGAGATCACGCTCCGCGTGAAGTACGACGGCACCAAGGTCACGGACGTGTCGTACGAGGGCCAGGGCTGCTCCATCAGCCAGGCCAGCGCCTCCGTCCTGAACGAGCTGCTGGTGGGCAAGGAGCTGTCCGAGGCGCAGAAGATCCAGGAGACCTTCCTGGAGCTGATGCAGTCCAAGGGCAAGCTCGAGCCCGACGACGCGATGGAGGACCTCCTGGAGGACGCGGTCGCGTTCGCCGGGGTGTCCAAGTACCCGGCCCGGGTCAAGTGCGCCCTCCTCAGCTGGATGGCGTGGAAGGACGCGACGGCCCAGGCACTGGGTGGCGCCGACGCCGAAAGGAAGACGGCATGAGCGAGACCGCTGAGATGAAGCCGGCCTCGGAGGAGGAACTCCGCGAGGCGCTGTACGACGTCGTCGACCCCGAGCTGGGCATCGACGTCGTCAACCTCGGCCTGATCTACGGCATCCACATCGACGACGCGAACATCGCGACGATCGACATGACCCTGACGTCGGCGGCCTGCCCGCTGACCGATGTCATCGAGGACCAGGCGAAGTCCGCCACGGACGGCCTGGTCAACGAGTTGCGCATCAACTGGGTCTGGATGCCGCCGTGGGGCCCGGACAAGATCACCGACGACGGCCGCGAGCAGTTGCGGGCGCTCGGCTTCAACGTCTGACGGTCACCGGACCGCGAAAGGGCGACACCCTCGGGTGTCGCCCTTTTTCGTGCCTTCTCCCGCCCCGGCGCGGCCGCGTTGTGTACGGTCGTACACATGGGATACCTCACGCTCGTAGCCGCCATCGCCGCCGAGGTGGCCGCGACCACGGCCCTGAAGTACAGCGACGGCTTCAGCCGGCTGTGGCCCTCCGTGCTGACCGCGGTGGGATACGCCCTGTCCTTCGTCCTGCTCGCCCAGACCCTGAAGACGGTGTCGGTCGGCACCGCCTATGCGATCTGGTCCGGGCTGGGCACCGCGAGCATCGCGGCGATCGGGCTCATCTTCTTCGGGGAGGGGCTGGGCCCGGCCAAGATCGCCGGGATCGTGCTGATCATCCTGGGTGTGGCCGTGCTCAATCTCGGCGGCGCCCACTGATGGCCCGCCGGTACGATCCCGAACGCCGGCAGCGGATCATCGACGCGGCTCTCAGGGTCGTCGGTGAGAAGGGGCTGGCCGGCCTGAGTCACCGCAGCGTCGCGGCCGAGGCGGATGTCCCGCTCGGCTCCACGACGTACCACTTCGCGAGCCTGGACGAGCTGATGGTGGCCGCGCTGCGGCAGTCCACCGAGGGCTTCGGCGACCTGCTCGCGGCGCGCGGCGGCGTGACGGACACCCGCACCGACCTGGCCGCCGAACTCGCCGCTCTGCTCGGCGAGTGGCTGGCCGGTGAACGCTCCGGTGTCGAGCTGGAGTACGAGCTCTATCTCGCCGCCCTGCGCCGGCCCGCGCTGCGTCCGGTCGCCGCCGAGTGGGTGAAGAGCCTCGTCGAGCTGCTCGCCCGCCGTACCGACGAGGTCACGGCGCGAGCGCTGGTGGCACTGATGGACGGCATATGCCTGCAGGTGCTGCTCACAGACGCGGTATACGACGAGCGCTACGCCCGTGAGGTGCTGGCGCGCGTCATACCCGGGCGCCCTCCGGTCCGCTGACGGCGGCCTGCGGGGCCGCGCCGGAGGCCCCGGCGTACGTTCCTCGCCGCGTAGCCGCCGGCTCGCTGACGGTGGTCCGCGGGGCCGCGCCCGAGGCCCTCGCGTACGTCGTCGCGGCGTGGCCGCCGGCTCGCTGATGGTGGCGTTCGCGGGGCCGCGTGAGCCCTGGCGTATGTTCCTGGCCGCGTGGCCGCCGGCTCGCTGGCGGCGGTCTGCGGGGCCGCGTGAGGCCCCGGCGTCAGCTCATCCCCGCGTGGCCGCCGGCCCGCTGACGGCGGTCAGTGCCGCCTCCACGCCGCCCGCGATGTCGCTCACCGGGTACTGCACGTGCCGGACGATCCGCTCCCGGTCCACCACCAGCGTCAGACGCTTGAGCCGGCTCGCGCCCGCCGCGCGGAACGTCGGCAGCCGCAGCGCGGTGACCAGGTCCAGGTCGGCGTCCGACAGCAGGCGCTGGCCCAGCTTCTCCTTCTCGGCGAACGCCCGCTGCTCGTCCGGGCGTTGGGCGGACACTCCGTAGACCGTGGCGCCCGCGGCGGTGAAGTCGGCGAGCCGGTCGCGGTAGGTGCAGGACTCCAGGGTGCAGCCGGGCGCACCGGGGATCTCCGACCAGCCCGGCGGATAGGCGTCCGCGCGGGCGTAGGCACCGGGGAAGCAGTACAGCACCGTGAACGGGGTGTCCGCGGCGACCGGGTCGCGGGGTGCGCCGGTGTCGTCGAAGAGGGTCAGCCCTGGGATGCGCGTGCCGAGCAGTTCGTGCACCCGGCGGGCCTCCGCCGATGCCTCCTCGGCCGTGGCCGAGGTGGTGCCGTCGCCCAGCACCCAGGCGTCGCCCCAGTCCTGCAGGGCGACCAGCACGGGCAGCAGGGCGCGGCCGCGCGGGGTGAGCCGGTACTCGTGGCGCACCGGGCGCTGCTGATAGGGGACCCGGGCCAGGACGTCCGCCTCCACGAGCAGCCGCAGCCGTTCGGTGAGCACCTTGCGGGACATGCCCAGCTCGCGCTGGAGCTCGTCGAAGCGGTGCACGCCGCGGGCGGTGTCGCGCACGATCAGCAGGGTCCACCAGTCGCCGACCACGTCCAGCGCCTGGGCGATGGCGCAGGTGGATTCCTCCAGGCTCGTTCTGCGGGCCATGACCCTCCACCTCTTCGTCCACCGGTCGTCGTTGACCCGAGGCTGCCATGCTGACATAGTCAGTTCCCAAAAGAAACTGACTCGGGGGTGGGGCCGGTGCGAGGCCTGAGGGACGTTCCGCGCGCGGTGTGGCTGCTGGCCGCCGGAACCTTCGTGAACATGACCGTGAGCGTCACCTTCGCTTACCTCTTCCTCTATCTGACCGGCCCCCGCGGCCTCGGCCCCGGCCAGGCGGGCCTGCTCGCCGGCGCCGGGGGAGTGGGGCTGCTCGCCGGCAACTTCACGGGCGGCTGGTTCGGGGACCGGTTCGGGCACCGGCCGGCCCTCCTCGTCTCCGCCGCCACGGGCGGGCTGCTGCTGGCCGCCGTCCCCGTGCTGCCGACGCCCGCGCTGTACGCCGCGCTGCCGCTCGCCCAGTACGCCGCCGGGGCGCAGCGTGCCGCCGGCTCCGCGCTGGTCGCGGTGATCGTGCCGGAGGGGGCGCGGCGGCAGGCGTTCGCGGTGATGCGGGCGGCGGGCAACGGAGGGTTCACGGTCGGCCCGCTGCTCGGCGCGCTGGTGGCGACCCGGTGGTCGTACGACTGGCTGTACGTCGCCGACGGGCTCGGAAGTGTGGGGCTGGCGGCCTGGACGGCGCGGGTGATCCCGGCAGCGGTGCGGGTGCGGCGGCGGACGGGGGGCGACATCGTGAAGGCGCCCGCCGGGGAGGGCCTGTGGGCGGCGCTGCGGGCACGCCCGGCGGTCCTGGTGCTGCTCGGGGCGATCGTGGTGGTGGACGTCGTCTACCGGCAGCAGTACACGACCTTCCCCGTCTACCTCGCCGACCACGGTCTGGACACCGGTGTCTACGGCGCCCTGCTCGCCGTCAACGGCGGAGTGCTGCTCTGCCTGGAACTGCCCGCGGCACTCGCCCTGCGCCGCCGCTCACCGCTGCCGGTCGTGGCGGCGGGGCTGCTGCTGGTGGCGGCGGGGTACGGCGCGCTGCTCGCGGGCGCGGGCACCGGGACCGCCGTGGCGATGATGAGCCTGCTGACCCTCGGGGAGCTGCTCTACAAGACCCCCGCCACGGCCTACGTCGCCGACCGCGCCCCGGCGCACGTCCAGGGCCGCTTCCAGTCGCTGTACGCCGGTGCGTCCATCACGGGCGTGGTCCTGGCCGCCCCGCTCGGCGGCGCGCTGTACCAGGCGGCGCCGGGGTGGCTGTGGCCGTGGTGCGCGAGCGCCGCGGCGGTGGCAGCGGTGGCGGTGGTGGCGGGGGGACGGCTGGAACGGGGCCGTGTGCGCCGGGTCGGCGGGGACTTGCCGACGGGGGTGGCGGCGGCCTCGCCGGTGGCCGCCGCGCAGGTCGAGGGGCGGCGCCGCGGTCCGCTGATCTGAGGCCGACCGCCGGTGTGCTGCGGCGGCGTGCGGCTGAAGGGGTCATCCCGGCGAAGTGCCGACTCGGCCCACGGTCCACCGCCCGCCACCTGAGACAACGGCCTGCTGGTTGGCCTCCGTGGCCCCTGGCCGGTTAGGTTGCCCTCATGACCGACTCGACTGCTTCTCGCACCACCGGCGCCGTCGCCGCCGGCCTTGCCACCATCGCCTCCGACGGCACCGTTCTCGACACCTGGTTCCCCGCGCCCGAGCTGGTCGAGCAGCCCGGCCCCGCCGGCACCGAGCGGCTCAGCGCCGAGCAGGCCGCGCAGCTGCTGGGCGGCGGCGCCACCGCGGCGATCGGCCCGGACGCCCGCCGTGGCGTCGAGGTGGTCGCGGTCCGCACGGTCATCGCCTCCCTGGACGAGAAGCCGATCGACGCGCACGACGTCTACCTGCGCCTGCACCTGCTCTCGCACCGCCTGGTCAAGCCGCACGGCCAGAGCCTGGACGGTATCTTCGGCCACCTCGCCAACGTCGCCTGGACCTCGCTCGGCCCGGTCGCCGTGGACGACGTCGAGAAGGTGCGCCTGAACGCCCGCGCCGAGGGCCTGCACCTCCAGGTCACCTCGATCGACAAGTTCCCGCGCATGACGGACTACGTCGCGCCGAAGGGCGTGCGCATCGCCGACGCGGACCGCGTCCGCCTGGGCGCGCACCTCGCCGAGGGCACCACGGTCATGCACGAGGGCTTCGTCAACTTCAACGCCGGCACGCTCGGCACGTCGATGGTCGAGGGCCGCATCTCCGCGGGCGTCGTCATCGGCGACGGCTCGGACATCGGCGGCGGCGCCTCCACGATGGGCACGCTGTCCGGCGGCGGCAACGTGATCATCTCCATCGGCGAGCGCTGCCTGATCGGCGCCGAGGCCGGCGTCGGTATCGCCCTGGGCGACGAGTGCGTGGTCGAGGCGGGCCTCTACGTCACCGCCGGCACCCGCGTCACCATGCCCGACGGCCAGATCGTCAAGGCCCGCGACCTGAACGGCGCCTCCAACATCCTCTTCCGCCGCAACTCCGTGACCGGCGCGGTCGAGGCCCGCCCGAACAACGCGGTCTGGGGCGGCCTGAACGACATTCTGCACAGCCACAACTGAGGCAGCACGCGTGCCCGAGCGCCCTTCCGCCGGTGGGTGGGAGGGCGCTCGTCGTCGTCAGGCGGGGTGGGGGACGATGCTCAGTGCCCGGTAGGCGTAGCCGTCCTGTTCGAAGCCCGGGGCCTCCCAGTGCAGGTCCACGCGTTGGCCCGGTGAGAGGGTGCGGAAGCCTTCCATGGCGATGTGGGAGAAGTGGGCCCAGCAGCCGCCGGGGGTTTCGGGGGAGTCGAGTACGCCCCAGCCTTCCTCGTCGCGCCACTCACGGACGGTCGCAGTCACCAT
The DNA here is from genome assembly GCF_055609245.1 of Streptomyces sp. NPDC036813. NCBI lineage: Bacteria > Bacillati > Actinomycetota > Actinomycetes > Kitasatosporales > Streptomycetaceae > Streptomyces > Streptomyces sp. NPDC036813. The sequence goes on from NZ_JBVJPV010000004.1 coordinate 399,579, forward strand.
GGGGGAACCCTACGGAACGGGGCAGCCCGTGACGAGGTGGTCGTAGGCCGCCCGCAGGGTGGCCGTCGTATCCGCGTCTGCCGGGCGCAGCGGGGGGCGGGCCGGGCCCGCCGGGAGGTCGAGGGTGGTCAGGAGGGCCTTCGCGGTGACCGTGCCGGGGAGGTCCGCCGACATCATCCGGTCGATCAGGGGCGTCAGGCGGTGCTGGAGCCAGGTCGCCCGTGCCGTGTCGCCCGAGTCGAAGGCGTCCAGGACCGCGCGGATGTGGCGGGGGGCCGCGTTCGCGACCGTGCTGACGCAGCCCGCCGCGCCCACCGCGTACAGGGCGAGGTTGTGCTCGTCGCAGCCGGCGTAGTACGCCAGGTCCGTCGTGGCGAGGACCTTCTGGGTGCCGAGGAAGTCGTAGGAGCAGTCCTTCACCGCGACGATCCGGGGGTGCTCGGCGAGGCGGAGCATCGTCTGGGGTGCGATGCGGGTGCCGGCGCGGGCCGGGATGTCGTACAGCATCACCGGCAGGGCGGTCGCGTCCGCCACCTTTAGGAAGTGAGCCTCGATCGCGTCCTGGGGCGGCCGGCTGTAGTACGGCGTGACCACCAGCACGCCGTCCGCGCCCGCCTTCTCCGCCTCCAGGGCCAGGGCGACGGTGTGCCGGGTGTCCGCGGTGCCGACCCCGGCGACGATCGACGCCCGCTCGCCCACCGCCTCGCGCACCGCGCGGATCAGCTCCGCCTTCTCCGCGTCGCTCGTCGTCGGCGATTCCCCCGTCGTGCCGGAGAGCACCAGGCCCTCGCAGCCCTCCGCCACCAGATGCGCGGCCAGCCGTTGCGCGCCGGCCACGTCGAGGGCGCCCTCCTCGGTGAAGGGCGTGATCATCGCGCACAGTGCGCGGCCGAAGGGAGGGGCCGAGGAGGCTGCGTAGGTCATGGAAGCAGTGTCGGCAGGTCGATCGTGAAGCTCCACTTAAATCTTCTACGAGGTATGAGTAAGGAATGCTTCGGGACTGCTTCGGACTGCTTCGCTGTGGAGATGTCGATCAGCACCTGATCGACTCCTGCGCCGCAGGTCCGCGTCGCCGTGGCCGAGGCGACCGGCGCCCGAGGACCGCCCTATGTCCAAGCCGGCCTCTCATGAGTCACCATGGCATTCAGGACGGTCATGCACCCACCGCTCATGGAGGCGTCATGAAGCTCGGCAAGGCACTGGCCACCGGCGTCGCGGAGGAAGAGCCGCAGATCCGCGACGAGGAACCCGAACCCACCCAGGAGATCACGGACGTGGAGGTCTCCGTGCCCGAAGAGGTGCCCGCCGCCCGATGAGGCTGCGGCTCCCGCAGGAGCGCCCGTCCGAGCCGCCGACCGGATACAAGATCGCCCACCCGGTGCTCTCCCAGGACGGCACCCGGGCCGGGTTCACCGGGGTATCGCTCGGCGGGGCGCTCCCGTACGGCGTCCTGGCCGACGCGTCCTGCGTCTACGGCCGCCGGCACCGGCCGCCCGCCCGGCTGTGCGACTGCGGCTTCCACAGCGTGCACGAGCGCGCCGACGCCGAGGCCCTGCTCAGCACGGCCGAACACCGGGCCGCCGTTCTGCTCCACGTGTCGGTCCTCGGCGCCTACATCCGCTTCGAGCGCGGTTTCCGCAGCGCCCGCCAGCGGGTGCGTACGGCGACCGTCGGTCCCTGTGCCTGCGGCGCCCCCGCCGTGGCGCTGGCCGACGCCGGCTGGGGCCGGCCCGGATGGCGCGCGCTGGCCCCCTCCTGTGCGGGCTGCGTCCGGGCGCGTACGTCCCTGTCGCTCGCCGCCTTCGCCCGGCTGGCCGGAGAGGGGCTGCGCGTGGCGGCCGCGGCCGGCGGAGGGATCCACCAGGAGAGCGGCGAGGGCCTCGACGTGCCCGAACTCGTCGCGGAGGCGGCCCTGTTGCAGGCCCGGCTCGACTGGTTCCAGACCCAGCTGGCCCGGCTCGGAGACCGGGGCACCGGGAGCGCGCCGCAGGGATAGCGCCGCAGGAACAGCGGGGACGGACGGCGCGGCGGACCCGGTCGGGCTCGGTGACGCCGGACGCCGGGGTGCCCTGCGCCCGGACCCCGGGACGCCGGGCGTTCGGCGCGGCCCGTCCAATGACGGTCCCGGGGCTCCGGGAGTGCGCCGCAGCGCCGGCCGGGACCGACGGCGCGGCGTCGTCGTGGCCGACACGGTCGGGGCTCGGTGACGCCGGACGCCGGGGCTCTTCTGCGCCCGGACCCGGGGACGCCGGGCGTTCCGCGTGGCCCGTCTAGTGACGGCCGGTCAGGGTACCCGGGAGTTTCCGTGACCGAGAGGAGGCGGAACACCGTGACCGGGACCTTGGACACCCGGCCCGTGCACGAGGAGCGCCGGGCTCCGCACGACACCGCACACCACTCCGTCGGCGAGCTCGTCGGGCAGGCCACCGAACAGCTCTCCCGCCTGGTTCGGCAGGAGATCGGCCTGGCCAAGGAGGAACTGGCCGAGAAGGGCCGGCGCGCCGGACGCGGTGGCGGACTGCTGGGCGGCGCCGGGGCCTTCGCCTACGCCGGGCTGCTCGCCGCCGCGGGCACGGCGATCGCCGCGCTCTCGCTGGCGCTGCCCGTGTGGGCCGCCGCGCTGACCGTGACGGTGCTGCTGTTCGCGGTCGCCGGCCTGCTGGCCGTCGCCGGCCGCGCCCAGCTGCGCCGTGCCGCGCCGCCCGCGCCGAAGGAGGCGCTCGGCAGCGTCAGGGCCGATGTCGAGGAGATCAGGGAAAGGGCGCATCGATGACGGACGCGAGGAACGGCTCCTCCGGCAAGGCGGCCCGGGGAGCAAAGGGCCCCGACGAGTTGCGGGACCAGATCGCCGAGACACGCAGCCAGCTCGGGGCGACGGTCGAGGAACTGGCCGCGAAGGCGGACGTGAAGGGGCGGGCCCGGGCCCGTGCCGCCGATCTGCGCGACAAGGCCGGCGCCATGACGGTCCAGCTGCGCAGCAGCGCCGCGCAGGCCGGACACGTGGTCCAGGACAAGGCGTCCCACATGGGCCACGCGGTCCAGGACAAGGCGTCCCACGTCGGCCACACGGTCCAGGAGCGGGCGTCCCACATGGGCCACACGGTCCAGGACAAGGCGTCCCACGCCGGGCACACCGTCCAGGAGCGGGCGACCCACGTGGGTCACACGGTCCAGGAGCGCCGGCACACCGCCGAGCAGCAGCTCCCGCGGCCGGTGCGGACCGTCTGGGTGACCGGACGGCGCCATCCGGGAGTCGCCTGGGCCACTCTGGCGGTGCTGACCGCGGCCGGGGCCTGGCGGGTCTGGCGGGCGTACCGGCACATGAAGTAACCGAAGACCGCCTGGCGGTCGGGTCGCGGCCCGGGCCGGTGGACGTCCGGCCCGGGCCGCGGCGCGTCTTCCCCCCGCGGGGTTGACCTCAACAGCGCTTGAGGTTGAAAGGTGATCTCTGCACGCATCCGCTGCCGATCACCGGAGGCCGTCATGACCCGCCGTACCGACGCCCACCCCCAGCTGACCGACCCGCGCGTGGGCGCGCCGTTCTTCAGCATCTGGCGGGTCGGCACGCCCGAGCGCCAGCAGCTGACCGTGGAGGCGATCGCGCGTACCTGGGAGCGGCAGCCCTGGCCGGCCGACGGCCTGCTGAGCTACCACGTCTACACCGGCCGCGACGGCTCCACGGTGATGCACCACTCGCAGTGGACGGGCGAGCAGGAGTACGAGGCTTTCGTGCGCACGCGGCGCCAGGAGCGGGTGGACGAGATCGACACGGCAGTGCCGGGCATCGAGCGGGTGCGCCTCGACCGCTACCGGCATCACCGCAGCCGTGAGCGCGCCGTGGGCGACACGCGGGTGCCGGGTCTGATCGTGGCCGTGCGGATCGACTTCGACCCGTCCGCCGCCGACGAGCGGGCCCACTGGGCCGACCTGGTGCTCAAGGCCCTCGAGGACGACCCCGTCGGCCACCGGGGTCTGATCTCCGCCCACTTCCACCTCAGCACGGACGGCGGCCACGTCCTCAACTACGCCGAGTGGGAGAGCGAGCGCGCCTACGACGAGGTGCTGGCCGCTCCCGGCGAAGGCATCGGCGCGCCCACCGAGCAGTGGGAGCGGGTGCGCACGTACCCGGGCGTCAAGGGCTTCACCCCCGCCCGCTACGAGCACGCCCTCGGCCTCCTCCCCGCCTGACCTGGAGAGGAGACCGGCGCGCTGGGCTACGGGTGGAAGCGCAGCACCTGCGGGTCGTGGTCGCTGATCTGGTCGTGGAACTCCGAGTTCAGGTGCACGCTGTCGTACTCGAAGTCGCAGCCGCGCCGGATCGCCGGGCTGATCAGGATCTGGTCGAGCACCTGCGCGTTGCCCTGGTAGTCGTACGTGTACCGCTCGCTCCTGGGCAGCGACTTGATCGCCGACCACAGCTCGCCGTCGCCCTCGAGGATCTTCGCGGTGTCGGAGAACTCGAAGTCGTTGAGGTCGCCGAGCGCGATGACGTCCGCGTTCTTCTGCACCGCGAGCAGGCTCTTGACGAAGGTGTTGACCTCAGCCGCCTGCCGGTGGCGCTGCGTCTCGGAGCTGCGCACCGGCGGCTGGTACTGGGAGGTCAGCCCCTGGTCGCCACCCTTGGAGTTGAAGTGGTTGGCGATCACGAAGACCGTGCGGCCGCGGAAGACGAACTCGCCGGCCAGCGGCTTGCGGCTGGACTTCCAGGCGTCGGACGCCGGGTCGATCCGGCCCGGGGAGACGGTCAGCGCCGCCTTGCCGTGCTCGCGGGTCACGCCGACCGCGGTGCTCGCGTCGCCGCCGGGGCGGTCGGTGAACGACACCCGCTCCGGGTTGAACAGGAACACCTGGCGGATGTTGCCGCCGGGCTCGCCGCCGTCGGTGTCGTTGGCCGGGTCGATGGAGCGCCAGTCGTAGCGCGGGCCGCCGGCCGCGACGATCGCGTCGATCAGCTTGTTCACCGTCACGTCCGCGGCGGTGGTGCCGTCGTCCTTGGCGCCGTTGTTGTCCTGGATCTCCTCCAGGGACACGATGTCGGGCGACTTGAGGTTGTTCACGATCGCGGAGGCGTGCGCGGCGAAGGTGCCGTCGGACGGGTCGAGGTTCTCCACGTTGTAGGTGGCGACGGCCAGTTCGCCGTTGTGCTGCTTGCGCGTGGTCTCGCGCTCCAGGCCGCCGCTCTCCAGCGTGCCGAGGCTGCTCGCGACGAGGGTGTAGCCGCCGAACTGGTTGTAGTCGAGCGGGCCGGTGGTGGCACCGGTGAGGGTGTCGCCGACGTTCGCCGCGGGGAAGTCGGCGGTGGCGCCCAGGGACTGGATCTGCAGGCGGCCCGTGTTCTGGGAGTCGTAGGAGCCGTAGACCGTGCCGCCGCGGCGCGTGGCGTGCTCGTCCGGCTTCACCGTCACCCACAGCTCGGTGTACGGGTCGCTGGCGCCGACCACACGAGCGTCGGCGACCTGGACGTTCATGCCCTCCAGGGACTCGTAGTAGTCCAGGGCGTACTGCGCGGGCCGCAGCACCAGGCCGTTGATCGAGTTGCTCGCGGCGCTGTCCCCGGCGGGCGCGTACGCGTCCGGGACGGAGTCGGCGTCCACGACCACGGGGGCCGGGACCGCGTTGCCGCCGGAGACGACGGTCACCGCCGGCTTGGTGATCTCGGTGATCGACTGGTTGCCGGAGGACGTGCCGCCGGGGACGTACTCGGAGACCGTGCCGGACACCTTCACCGCGTCGCCGACGGCGACACCCTTGGGCGTGGAGCTGGTGAAGACGAAGACGCCCTCACTGGTCGCGGGGTTGTCGTCCGCGTTCGGGTCCTGGATCCAGAAGCCCTTGGACGAGCCGTAGGTGCGTATGCCCGTGATGATTCCGGCCACATCCGTGACCTTCTGGCCCGCGTAGGGGGAGGTCCGGGTCGTGCCCTGGATGTCGTGGATGCGCACCGAGTCCGCGTGGGCGGTGGAGCTGAGGACGACGGTGGACGCCGCGGAGCACACGGCGGCGACGGTGAGCGCGGCGAGACGCGCGGACGACTTGCTCGGCAAGGGATTCCCTCCGGGGACGTGACAAAGGCGCCGGGACGAGGGTGGTGCGGGCGGCGCATGACGCGCGTAGAAGACGGTGAACGGTCGTTCCCTTCCTTCTACGCGCGTCAATTTCCAGCCTGGCCGGGGCAGTTGTCAAGGTTTCGGCCATGTACGGCGGGCGGCGGGGAGATGAACCGGGCGGCATGGGTGGAAACCCGTCTAGGCTGAACGGGCAGAGTGGCACATCGCGTCCTAGGAGAACCAGCCCATGTCAGACAGCTCCCCCCTGCCCCCGGTGCGGCTGACCCCGGAAGCGGAGCTGGCGCGGGACGCCCTGTCCACGCCGCTGCTCGCCCGGGCCGCGAAACTCGCCCGCTGGGCCGGGCCCGACACCCGCGTGGACGCCGGGGGCGGCCTGGTGGAGGAGCAGCTGCCAGGTGCCGCCGAGGCGCTCGGGCTGGCCGGCGACGACGCGGCGGCGTACGCGAGCGAGGCCTGGCGGGTCGCCGTCGACACCGGGCTCGTGGAGATCACCGACGAGGAGGCCGGCACCGTGGCCGCCGGGCCGGACCTGGCGCTGCTCACCGGCTCGCCGCAGGACGTGCTCGGCCTCTGGCTCGGCGCCCTGGAGACGGTGATCGCGGACGCGAGCGTGCCCGACCTGGACGACCTGGTCGACGCGCTCGACGAGGGCGGGGAGGTCGACTTCTCGCAGCTGGACTGGGACCCCGAGGCGGAGGCCGCCTTCCTGGACGGCGTCCTCGGCAACCTCTATCTGCTCACCGTGAACGAGGACGGGCCAGGCGACGGGCCGGTGCCGCTGCCCGCGCTCGCCGCGTCGATGATCGTGCCCGGCGACATGGGTGAGCCCACCAACGACATGCTGGAGCAGGTCTCGGACGCGATGATGCGCCTCGACGACCAGTTCCGGCTGCTGGAGCCGGTCGGACTGGTCGAGTACCAGCCGGTGGACGAGGCCCTGATGGCGGACGCCGACGAGGAGCCCGCCGCGCCCGTCGACGACACCGACGTCGCCCGCTACGGCATGGTCCGGCTCACCCCGCTCGGCCTGTACGGGCTGCGGGCGCGGCTGCTGGAGGCCGGGTTCACGGCGCCGGCCGTCGGCGACCTCACCGACAAGGGCGCCGACGCGCTGCTGGACGGCACCGCCCACTACGGCCCGCTGGCCGCCCGCGCGGAGACCGAGCAGTGGCTGGCCCGGCGCGAACCCCTCGCCGCCGCGCGGGAGTTGCTGGCCGCCGCGCGCGGCAGCGACGCCGGCGCACCGCTGCGGCGGCTGCGCTGCCAGGAGGCGCTGTCCCTCGTCGGTACGGCCGCCGAGCCGGCCCTGCGCGAGGTGCTGGACGACGCGGAGCTGGGCGGACTGGCCCGGGTCTGGCTCACCGAGCACGGTGCGCAGGACGTGCCCGCGCCCTCTCCTGACCTGATCTTCTGGCTGACCATCGACACCGTGGCCGCCCAGCTCGCCGCCGAGGGCAACTCGGAGGAGCTCCAGGGCCTGGTGGAGGGACTGGCCGCCCAGCACGACGGCTTCTTCGCCGCGGCCTGGCGCGTCGACCACCCCGCCACCGCCGACGTACTGGAAGCGATGGGCCGGCTGCACCCGGACAAGAAGGTGGCCAAGGAGGCGCGGAAGGCCGCGTTCAAGGCCCGGTCGGCCCACGGAGGCTGAGCGCCTGCCGGCACCAGCGCCTGCCGGCACCAGCGCCTGCCGGCACCGCATCGGCGCCCGGCTCGCACCCGCACCGGCGCCTCCGGCACCGCATCGGCGCCCTGCTCGCACCGCACCGGCGCCTCCGGCATCGCATCGGCGCCCTGCTCGCACCGCACCGGCGCCTCCGGCATCGCATCGGCGCCCTGCTCGCACCGCACCGGCGCCTCCGGCATCGCATCACGGGGCCCCCGCCGCTTGACGCGCCGGGGGCCCCGCTGTGCCTCCCGGCGTGCGCGGCGGTGCAGGGCTGCGGGGTTCAGCGGAGCAGGTGCGCGGCGGTAGGAAGGTGCGGGTACGCGCGCTCGGGCGGCCCGCATCAATGAGTGCTGGGCGGCCCGCATCGGGGAGTGCGGGTGGGGCTGTAGGGGGTGCTCGCGCGCCCCGTCGGGGGGTGCGGGTGAGGCCGCCCGGGCGGGCCCTGGCAGGGAATGCGGGTGAGGCCGGCCGGGACTCCGCGGGGCCACCGCGGGAGCACCGTGGCGCCGAGGGGAGCGTGGGCGGCCGCCGGCGGGAGCCGGGGTGTCGCGGTGCCGGTTCGCGGGTGGACTCGCCGAGGAGCGGCCCGCCACCGGCGCACGCCGCGCGTCACACCCGCTTCCGGTGGGATCATGGGTGGATCCATACCGATTCATGGGACGCGCCGTACGGATTCATGGAAGCCGACCCGCTCATGATGCCCCGTGTTCAACCCCCGTTCAGTCGCGGGCGCGACGGTGGCGCCGACTCAGAGGTCCGCCACCCTCCACGGCACATCCACCCGTCTCAGGAGACACGCATGTCGCTCACCCGCAGGGACTTCGGCAGGAACACCGCGGCTACCGGTGCCGGGGTCGCCCTGGCCGGCACGGTCGGTGCCCTGGCCAGCGCGCCCAACGCCCTCGCCTTCGCCGACACCGAGACCGCGGGCGAGGCGTCGGCGGACGCTCACCACGGGGTCGGCTACGGCCCGCTCCTGCCCGACCCCAAGGGCATCCTGGCCCTGCCCGCCGGTTTCTCCTACCGCGTCATCACCTACAGCGGGAAGACCACGCTGGAGTCCGGCGAGTCCACCCCGTCCAACCACGACGGCACCGCCACCTTCGACGGCCCGCGCGGCGCGACCCTGCTGGTGAACAACCACGAGCTCAAGGGCCCCCGGGCGAACTGGAAGTACCCGGTGCCGCTCACCGAGGGCCTCGTCTACGACCCCGCCGCCTCCGGTGGCTGCACGGTCGTCGAGGTGCGCCGCGACCACGTCGCCGAGTGGGTCGGCATCGCCGGCACCTCGACCAACTGCGCCGGCGGCCGCACCCCCTGGGACACCTGGCTGACCTGCGAGGAGACCGAGGACAAGGCCGGCCAGAACGGCATGACCAAGGACCACGGCTACGTCTTCGAGGTCGACCCCGAGGACCGCCGGGCCAACCGCGACCCCAAGCCCATCAAGGCGCTGGGCCGCTACGCTCACGAGGCCGTCGTCATCGACCCCAAGCGCGGCCACGCCTACCTCACCGAGGACGCCTCCGGCCCCAACGGCCTGCTCTACCGCTGGACCCCGCCGGAGGGCTTCGAGCACGGCCGCGGCAAGCTGCGCACCCTCGCCGACGACGCCGGCGTGCTCCAGGCGTTCAAGTGCTTCGACTCCGGCGGCCAGTTCGTCGACGACCTCTCCCGCGCCACGAAGACCGGCACGGTCTACGGCGTGGACTGGGTCGACGTGCCCGACCGCGACGCGAAGACCGTGTCCGTGCGCAAGCAGTTCACCGCCGGCCAGATCACCCGCGCCCGCAAGCTGGAGGGTATGTGGTGGGGTGACGGCGGCGCCTACATCGTCTCCTCCTTCGCCCGCGCGGAGAGCCCGGTCCAGCACGACGGACAGGTCTGGTTCTACGACCCCAAGCGGCGCACCCTCACCCTGAAGGTGCTGCTCGGCGTGAACCCGGACCCGGCGAAGGACGGAAACTTCGACGGCCCCGACAACATCACCGTCTCCCCCTACGGCGGTCTGGTGATCGCCGAGGACGGCGAGGGCGTGCAGCACCTGTTCGGCGCCACCGAGAGCGGCCGCACCTACCCCATCGCCCGCAACGAGCTCAACAACGGCACGGCCGAGAAGCCCGAGTACAGCGAGTTCACCGGCGTCACCTTCTCGCCCGACGGCAAGACCCTCTTCGCCAACATCCAGGAGCCGGGCATCATGCTGGCGATCACCGGGCCCTGGAAGCGTCAGAAGCGGTAACCACCCCCGCCGAGGCGGCCGTTAATTCGTTCGCACGCCCCGAGCTGTGCCTCCTACAGTGAGATCACAACGCAGCGCACCTCCCGGTGCGATGACAGCGGCTACTTCTTCTCCCAAAAGAATCCGATGCCGCAGTCGACCTGATCTCGGGAGGCGCAGCTCACGGTGGGTGCCCGGTGCGCAGGCAGCGGATACTTCGGTCAGCGGGTCGCGGGTTCGAATCCCGCCGGCACCTTCGGGGTGCTGTAGCTCAGCGGATGGAGCAGCTGTTTTTCTTCCGTCGCCGACTGAGAACTCGGGCACCCTCCATCTGCCGCGCCTCCCTCCGAAATGCCACAGAATTCGGGGGAATTCATCATGGCGCGATTCAACACGCGTACCGCCAAGGCACAGCCCGTCTCCCGCGTCACCTCCACCGGCCGCGTCCTGCGCACCTACGAGGGCGGCCGGGGCCACGAGCGCGACGCGCGCTCCGAACTCTTTCTGCTCGCGGTGTCGAACCTCGTCTCCCAGCAGACCTTCTACGAGTCCGGCGCGGAGCGCGACGACCGGTTCGCCCGGCTGGTGCGCGAGCTCGCCGTCACCGACCCCTCCTGGACGGCCGGCCTGCTCGGCTGGCTGCGCGGCGAGGGCGGCATCCGTACGGCCGCGGTCGTGGGCGCCGCCGAGTACGTGAAGGCGCGCCCGGACGCCGGCGCCACCGACGGCCCGTCGAACCGGCAGGTCGTGGACTCCGTCCTGCGGCGCCCGGACGAGCCCGGCGAACTGCTGGCCTACTGGACCGCGACGTACGGCCGAGCCGTGCCCAAGCCCGTCAAGCGCGGCATCGCCGACGCCGTACGCCGGCTGTACACCGGCAAGGCGCTGCTGAAGTACGACACCGCCACCAAGGGCTACCGCTTCGGCGACATCCTCAACCTTGTGCACGCGACGCCGGACCCGGACAAGCCCGGGCAGGGCGAGCTGTTCCGGTACGCGCTGGACCGCAGGCACCACCCCGACACGGCCGTACCGCCCGCCGGTGACCGCGTCCTCACCGCGCACCGCGCGCTGATGGAGCTGCCGGTGCAGGAGCGGCGCGCGGTGGTGACGTCGGCCGGCGGCGCCGAGCGGCTGGCGGCGGCCGGGATGACCTGGGAGGCGCTGGCGGGATGGCTGCGGGGCCCGATGGACCGGGCGGCCTGGGAGGCCGTGATCCCGTCCATGGGCACGATGGCGCTGGTGCGCAACCTGCGCAACTTCGACGAGGCCGGCGTCTCGGACGAGGTCGCGGCGCGCGTGGCGGCCCGGATCAGTGACCCGCTGGAAGTGGCGCGCTCGCGGCAGTTCCCCTTCCGCTACCTCGCCGCCCACCGGCACGCGCCGTCGCTGCGCTGGGCCTACCCGCTGGAGCAGGCACTGCGCCACTCGCTGGCCAAAGTGCCCGCGCTGCCGGGCCGGACGCTGGTGCTCGTCGACCGATCGGGCTCGATGTTCTGGTCGCGGCTGTCCGACCGCTCGGAGCTCACCCGGGCCGACGCGGCGGCGGTGTTCGGCACGGCGCTCGCGCTGCGCGCGCAGCACGCGGACCTCGTCGAGTTCGGGACGTCGAGCGACCTGGTGCCGTTCCGCAAGGGCGAGTCGGTGCTGAACGTCCTGGGCCGTTTCGGCGACCTGGGCGGCACCGACACGGTCGAGGCGGTGCGCCGCCACTACCGGCGCCACGACCGGGTGCTGATCGTCACCGACGAGCAGTACGCAGCGAGCCGGCACGGCGACCCCACCGAGCAGGTGCCGGCGCACGTTCCCGTCTACACCTGGAACCTGGCCGGTCACCGGGCGGCCCACGGCCCGTCCGGGCAGGGCAACCGGCACACCTTCGGCGGCCTCACGGACGCGGCGTTCCGTATGGTCCCGCTGCTGGAGGCCGGTGCCGACGCCGACTGGCCGTGGACCGGGCAGCCGGCCGTTCACTGAGCTTCTTCCGCAGCTGCCCCGTCCGGTGTCCCCGGGCGGGGTGGTGGAGCATGCGGGCAGCACGGGCGCACGACGGTGCCCCGAACGACAACCTGGACTGTCTCCGCTCAGCTCTCGCTAAGATGCGGAGAGGCTCTCCGGATGTCCAAGGAGTTTCTGGATGACGCAGGTCAAGCCCATGCGCGCGGACGCTCGGCGCAACTACGAGCGGTTGCTGAAGGCGGCGGCACAGGCCTTCGCCGAGCATGGGGAGGGCGCGTCGCTCGACGACATCGCCAAGCGCGCGGGTGTCGGCTCCGGCACGCTGTACCGGCACTTCCCGACGCGGCAGGCGCTGCTGGAGGCCGCGTACGTGGACCGCGTCGAGGCGATGGCGGCACGGGCCGACGAGATCGCGCGGGAGCTGCCGCCGGGCGAGGCGCTCGTGGAGTGGCTGTACGAGCTCTGCGTGGGCACGATCCAGGTGCGCGGGCTGAAGGCCCTGCTGGGGTCGGCCGTCACGGACGGCAGTGCTTCCGCGCTGACCGTGTGCGGCACGTCGATGAAGGCCGCGGCGGCGCGACTGGTGGAGGCGGCGCGGGCGGAAGGGACGCTGCGGGGGGATGTCGGGCCGGTGGATCTGCTGCGGCTGGCCCACGGCGTCGCGACGGCCTCGGAACTGGCGGACCCGGAGGGCGGGCAGATCCGGCGGTATCTGTCGGTGCTGACGGAGGGGCTGCGGCCCGGGAGGTGACCCGGGCCCGGGGCGCCCCGTTGCCGACGGGGCGCCCGTGCGGGCCTTGTGACTACAGCGCCTGGGCCGCCGGCTTGACCATGTTGCGGACCGTGCGGGCCTTCACGAAGTCGCCGATCGCCGTCATCTCCCACTCGCCCGAGAACTGGCGGATGAGCTTGGCCATCATCACACCGGTCTGCGCCTCGGCGTGGGTGAGGTCGAAGCGGACCAGCTCCTCGCCGGTGGCCGCGTCCATCAGGCGGCAGTAGGCCTTGGCGACCTCGGTGAACTTCTGGCCGGAGAAGGAGTTGACCGTGAAGACCAGGCCGGTGACGTCCTGGGGGAGGCGGCCGAGGTCGACCACGATCACCTCGTCGTCGCCCGCGCCCTCACCGGTGAGGTTGTCGCCGGAGTGCTTCACCGCGCCGTTCAGGATGGACAGCTTGCCGAAGTAGCAGCTGTCGAGGTGGTTGCGCTGCGGGCCGTAGGCGATGACGGACGCGTCGAGGTCGATGTCCGCGCCGCGGAACGCGGGCTCCCAGCCGAGGCCCATCTTGACCTGCGAGAGCAGCGGGCGGCCGCCCTTGACCAGGGAGACGGTCTGGTTCTTCTGCAGGCTGACCCGGCCCTTGTCGAGGTTGATCTTCCCGGCGCCCGGCGCGGGGGCCGGGGGTGCGGCCGGGGGAGCGGGCGGCGCGGCCGGGGTCTGCACGGGGGCCGGAGGCGTCACGGGCTGCGGCGGTGTCGCCGGCTGCGGCGGGGCCGCGGCCGGGGCGGGCTCCTCCACCGTCACGCCGAAGTCCGTGGCGATGCCGGCCAGGCCGTCGGCGTACCCCTGGCCGACGGCGCGGGCCTTCCACTGGCCGCCGCGCTGATAGATCTCCACCACGACCAGGGCCGTCTCGGTGCCCAGCTGCGGGGGTGTGAAGGTGGCCAGGACCGAGCCGTCGTCCGCGTTGCGCAGCGTGGCCGTCGGCTCGATGCCCTGGAAGGTCTGCCCGGCGGCGTCCGGGCTGGCGGTGACGACCACCTTCTCGATACCCGGCGGCAGCGCGGTCGTGTCGACCGTGATCGCGTCCGGGGCCGTGCCGCCGCCCGAGCGGTACGTCACGCCCGGGCCGGCCGGCTGGTTGTAGAAGATGAAGTCGTCGTCGGAGCGCACCTTGCCGTCGGAGGTGAGCAGCAGGCCCGACACGTCGAGCCGCACCGGGGCGGCGACGTCCACCGTCACGCGCGCGGCCGGCAGAGGGATGTTCGAGCCAGGGGTCATAGCTGTCATGCCGGGTGAACGAATGACACCGCTTTACCGTTCCCTTACCCGCCGAATGGCTTACGGCACCACCACGATCTTGCGCCCCACCCCCGCCGCGAACTGCTCCAGCGCCTGCGGGTACCCCTCCAGCGGCAGCCGGTCGCTGATGAAGATCTCCGGGTCGAGGACGCCGCCGGCGAAGAGCTCCGCCGCTCGTTCGAAGCTGTGCAGGACCGCCATGGACCCGGTGATCGTGATCTCCTGGTTGTAGACGCGGTACGGGTCGATCGTCACCCGCGTCGCGTAGTCGGCCACCCCGAACTGCAGGAACGTGCCCGCCTTCGCCACCCGGCCCAGACCGTCCTGGATCGCGGCGGCGTTGCCCGTCGCGTCCACGACCACGTCCCAGCCCTGCGGGCGGTCCAGCTCGTCGGCGCTCGCGGCCGACGCGGACACGCCCAGCCGGCGGGCCGTCTCGAGGCGGGCCGGGTTCACGTCCACCATGTCCACGCTCGCCGCGCCCGTCCGCTTGGCCAGCTCCAGCATCATCAGGCCCATCGTGCCGGAGCCGTAGATCAGCACGTGCGCGCCGAGGCGGGCGCGCAGCACGTCGTAGCCGCGCACGGCGCACGACAGCGGCTCCACCAGCGCCGCGTCCTGCGTGCGCACATGCTCGGGCAGCTTCACGCAGTTGGCGACCGGGGCCAGAGCGAACTGCGCCGCACCGCCCGCCGTCGTCACGCCGATCGCCGCCCACCGTTCGCACAGGTTGTTGTGGCCGCTGCGGCAGTAGCGGCACTCGTAGCAGTAGAGAGAGGGGTCCACGGCGACCCGGTCGCCCTCCGCGACCTCCGTGACCTGGCGGCCCACGGCGACGACCGTCCCGGCGAACTCGTGCCCCGGCACGATCGGCAGCTTCGGCGCGAACTCGCCCTGCAGGATGTGCAGATCCGTACCGCACAGACCGCAGGCCGCCACCTCGACGACGACCTCGCGCGGGCCCGGCGTCGGGTCCGGGACCTCGGTGACGACGGCACGGCCCACGGACTCGATGACGGCGGCCTTCATTTCACAGCTCCCAACGACAGGCCCTGGACGAGTTTGTCCTGGGCGGCGAACCCCGCGGCGAGCACCGGCAGGGAGACGACGAGCGACGCGGCGCACACCTTCGCCAGGAACAGTCCCTGGCTGGTGATGAAGCCGGTCAGGAAGACGGGCGCGGTCTCGGCGACGACACCGGTGAGCACCCGGGCGAACAGCAGCTCGTTCCAGCTGAAGATGAAGCAGATCAGCGCGGTCGCCGCGATACCGGGCAGGGCGATCGGGGCGACCACCCGCGCGAGGATCACCGGGAGACGGGCCCCGTCCACGCGCGCCGCCTCGATGACCGCGACCGGGACCTCGGCGAGGAAGGACTGCATCATCCATACCGCGATCGGCAGGTTCATCGAGGTGTACAGGACGACCAGCAGCCAGATGTTGTCCAGCAGTCCCGCGTTCCTGGCGAAGAGGTACACCGGCAGCAGGCCCGCCACGGCGGGCAGCATCTTGGTGGACAGGAAAAAGAACAGCACGTCCGTCCACTTGCGCACCCGCCGGATCGACAGCGCGTACGCCGCCGGCAGCGCCAGCAGCAGCACCAGCGCCGTGGAGGCCACCGACGCCACCACCGAGTTGATCAGCGCCGGCCAGGGGCTCGCGCCGCTGCCCGCGCCGAAGAACTCGCGGTAGCCGTCCAGCGTCAGAGACGCGGCGAAGGACGGCGGGTTGGTCGCCGCGTCCTGCTCGGAGTGCAGGGACGTCAGCGCCATCCACGCGACGGGCAGGAAGAACACGATCCCGGCCAGCCAGGCCAGCAGACCCAGGCCACCTCGGCGCAGTACGGCGGTCATGAGCGCGCCACCTCCTCACGGAACAGGGACGACACCACGCGCAGCGCGAGGGTCGCGATGAGAATCGAGCCGATGACGACCAGGACGCCCGCGGCGGAGGCGAGGCCGTTCTCGTGGGCCTGGTAGAAGCTCTGGTAGACGGTGTAGGGCAGGTTGGCCGTGCCGAGTCCGCCGGACGTGATCGTGAAGACCGCGTCGAAGTTCTGCACGATGTAGATCGAGCCGAGCAGGGCGCCCAGTTCGAGGTAGCGGCGCAGGTGCGGCAGCGTGAGGTGGCGGAAGACCTGCCAGTTGTTCGCGCCGTCCACGCGGGCGGCCTCCAGCTGCTCCGGGTCGCGGCTCTGCAGCCCGGCCAGCAGGATCAGCATCATGAACGGGGTCCACTGCCACACCAGGGACGCCTCGACCGCGAGCAGCGGGGTGCCCGAGATCCAGTCCGGCTGCGGGCCGCCGACGTAGTGCAACAGGCCGTTGAGCAGGCCGTACTCGGGGTTGTACAGCACGTGCTTCCACAGCAGGGCCGCCGCCACCGGCACGATCAGGAACGGCGCGATCAGCAGGGTGCGCACCACGCCCCGGCCACGGAATCTGCGGTCCAGCAGCAGTGCGAGGGCGAGGCCCAGGACCAGGCTCACCAGCACCACGGCCGCCGTCAGCAGCACCGTCGTCCACACCGAGTGGCGCAGGCCCGCGTCGGTGAGGACCTGGCGGTAGTTGTCGAGGCCGGAGAAGCGGCGGGCCGTGGGGTAGAGGGCGTTCCAGTCGAAGAAGGAGATCACCAGCGTGGCCACGAACGGCAGCTGGGTCACGGCGATCATGAAGACCAGGGCGGGCAGCAGCGGGGCGCGGGTGGCCCACGCGCGCAGCCGGGCGGAGGGCTGCCGTACCGCTTGGACGGGGGCTGCCGTCAGGGGCGTGGTGGTCGTGGCGGTCATCGTCCCTCGTACTCCTTCGCGATGCGCTCGGCGAGCTGCTGGGACTTCCTCAGGGCCGTCTCGACGGACTGGCGTCCGGCGATGGCCGCGCTGATCTCCTGGGAGACCTTGGTGCCGAGGTCGGTGAACTCGGGGATGCCGACGAACTGGATGCCGGGCGCCGGGCGCGGCTGCACACCGGGGTCGCGGGGGCGGGCGGACTCGATGGCCTCGCGGGTCATCTCCTGGAAGGCGGCGGCCTCCTGGACGTAGGCCGGGTTGGTGTACGTCGACGCGCGCTTGCCGGCCGGGACGTTCGACCAGCCGGACTCCTTGCCGACCAGTTGCTCGTAGCCCTTGCCCGACGCCCAGGAGACGAACTTCCACGCCTTGTCGGAGTTGCGGGAGGCCTTCTGGATGCCCCATGCCCAGGTGTAGAGCCAGCCGGCGGACCTGGTGCGCTCCACGGGTGCGGGGGCGTAGCCGATCTTGCCCTTCACGGGGGAGTTCGCGGCCTCCAGGGAACCGGCCGCCGACGTGGCGTCGTACCACATGGCGACCTTGCCCTGGGTCATGTTGTTCAGGCACTCCGCGAAACCGGACTGGGCGGCGCCGGACTCGCCGTGCGCACGGACGAGGTCGACATAGAACCTCGTCGCCTTCGTAAAGGCGGGGGAGTCGAGCCGCGCCGTCCAGTCCTTGTCGAACCAGGTGCCGCCGAAGGTGTTCACGACCGTCGTCAGGGGCGCCGTCAGCTCGCCCCAGCCGGGCAGTCCGCGCAGGCAGATGCCCTTCATGCCCGGCTCGGCGCCGTCCGCCTTCGCCGCGAGGTCGGCGACCTGCTGCCAGGTGGGGTGGGCGGGCATGGTCAGGCCCTTGGCCGCGAACACGTCCTTGCGGTACATCAGGAAGGACGACTCGCCGTAGAAGGGCTGGCCGTAGCGCTTGCCGTCGTCGCCGGTGAGGGACTCGGCGATGGGCCGCAGGACGTCCTTCTCGTCGTACGCCGGGTCATCGGCGGCGTAGGAGTCCATCTCGTGCAGCCAGCCGTTGCGGGCGTAGATCGGTATCTCGTAGTTGGACAGGGTCGCCACGTCGTACTGGCCGGCCTGGTTGGCGAAGTCCTGGCTGATCTTGTCGCGGACGTCGTTCTCCGGCAGGACGGTGAAGTTGACCTTGATGCCGGTCTCGCGGGTGAAGTGGGCGGCGGTCAGCTTCTGGAGTTCCACCATCTGCGGGTTGTTGACCATCAGGACGTTGAGGGAGTCGCCGCCGGAACCGGACCCGCCCGCGCCGGCCCAGCAGCCGGACAACAGCGGGGCGAGCAGCATCCCTGCGGCGGCCGTGGCGAGCGCGGCTCGCGGCCTCCGTCGGCTCGGGGTGCGCATGGATCGCTCCTGGAGGTATGGGGAGATAAGGGGCGCCGCGGCCAAGGCGGCGTCCCCGTGGGGACTTGGCGTGGATCAGACCCGGACGACCTGCGGGCCCAGCAGGGAGTAGCGGTGGGCCTCGGCCGCCGGGAGCTGGGTGCTCGTCACGATCGCCTCCAGCGCGCCGACCTCGGCGAACCGGCAGAAACTGACCGCTCCGAACTTGGTGTGCACGCCCGCGAAGACGCAGCGCCGCGCGGCGCGCATCGCCTGCGCCTTGACCTCGCCGACCGCCGGGTCGGGCGTGGTCAGGCCGTACTCGCGGGAGATGCCGTTGGCGCCGATGTAGGCGAGGTCGAGCACGAACCCGGCGAGCATCTTCGTCGTCCAGTGGTCGACCGTGGCGAGGGTGCCGGAGCGGACCCGCCCGCCGAGCAGCAGCACCGACGTGTCCGGGGCCTCGGCGAGTGCGCCCGCGACCGGCAGGGACGCGGTGACGACGGTCAGCGGCCGGTCCCGGGGGAGGGCCTCGGCGATGAGCTGCGGGGTGAAGCCCTCGTCGACGAAGACCGTCTCGGCGTCCCCGAGCAGCTCGGCCGCGGCGGCCGCGATCCGGCGCTTCTCGGGCACGTGGCTGGTGGCGCGGAAGGCGAGCGTCGTCTCGAAGCCGGCGCTCTCCACCGGGTAGGCCCCACCGTGGGTGCGGCGGACCAGCCCGTGGTCCTCCAGGGCGCGCAGATCCCGTCGTACGGTCTCCTTGGCCACGCCCAGTTCGGCGGCGAGCGCGGTGACGTCGACCGACCCGGTGGCGCGGGCGGCCCGCACGATCTCCCGTTGGCGTTCTTCCGCACTTCTCGTGGTCATGACCGGCCCACCTCCCTCGCCGCGGTGCCCGTTCGGGCCCATGGGGGAAGTTCTACAGCCGGTGCCGGGCGCTGACCAGGTCTGTTGCACGGCCGATGCTGCCCGGATGTGCCCGAGTGCGACGGGCGGTGCCCGCCGCGGACCTGCACAAGAGCGGTGCGCGGGCGTGGGACCGGGCACGGCGGGTGCCCGAACACGGGGGCGGGGGGGGGCCGGGGGGGGGCCCCCCCCCCCCCGCGCCCCCCGCCCCCCCCCCCCCAAGTAGCCCCCGCCCCGGGGGGGGGGGGGGGCGTGGGGCCCCCGCCGGCCGGGGCCCCCGGGTGGGGCGCCCCCAC